>NZ_JBCDMT010000012.1:0-566 GCF_038439875.1 Pseudoflavonifractor phocaeensis | reverse complement strand
GCTCTGCGGCCCAAGTTCGAATCCCTGCCCATCGATCTGAAAAACGAGATCCTTGCCCGTGACGTCACCCTCAGCAATCTCAACGACCTGATCCATGTCCTCCAGGAGATCGTCGACGAGGCCAAGGCCGCCCCTTAATTGGGGCCGGACGGACTGGCCGGGGCGGAGATTGGGAAGGAAATGTGGAGGGACAACCATCACGCCGCCCATATTATTGCAATCCCAATAGAGATGCGTGTCGCTTTTCTTCTCGATGGAGACGATGCCGGCAGATGCCATGTGCCGCAGAACCGCCACCTCCTCCTCGGTGAAGCGGGGTTGGCGGATGATGCTCTCCGGGTGGTCCAAAAGCCAGTACAAGGCATTGGCTCCGATTTTGTTCCCGATCCTTGTCCCTGTCGTCTGGCATGGCTCTTCCAGGTAGTTGTGTAACTTCCTGTCCGTGTGAACGATGGCATACCGATAGTTCCGGTTGGGATAGCCCTTGATGGTAAAGACCTCTCCAACCTCTACCCCCAGCACTTCACAGATGCGGGGCTTGTCCATCTTATCCATGGTCATCCTCC
>NZ_JBCDMT010000011.1:0-640 GCF_038439875.1 Pseudoflavonifractor phocaeensis | reverse complement strand
TGGGTTAACGTAGGACATCTCCATCACCTCACAGCTAGTGTGCCCCAAATAACAAAATTGTCTGGCCAGGTGCCGAGGGAGGAAAGAGCATGAGACTGATTGATGCCGATAAAATTCCATACGTGCAAAATGAAGACGGCGTACTGGAAGATTTCGCTTACCGCTACGATGTCAATACACTTCCCACCGTTGAGGCCATGCCGGTGGTGCGGTGTGGGGAGTGTTGTTTTGGGCAGAAACCCATTAGTGTAGATATGCAGGAGGGGTATATGTACTGCAAGCTACAGTGCAAGTACAAGGACATTGACGCTTTTTGCTCAGAGGGTGAACCAAGGGAGGCGCGGGACGGTGGGTGACAGAAAAATCAATATTCGCACTGTCCTGGGGCATGGGGACCTAACAGAGAAAGAACAACAGCAAGTGGCGGACTTCATAAACCGTATGCTTAAAAGAGATGAGGACCCGTCAGAGCCGCCGAAGGAGGATGACACTTGATGTTCATCGGAACGGCAATTTTGCAAATTGTGTTTCTCATGTTGGCGATTCACGCAAGTGTTAACGGTAATGTGGCGCAAACCATGCTGTTTTGTTCCCTGATGATTTGCGAGGAGATCAGCGGACAGCATCAGCAGGACCGAAG
>NZ_JBCDMT010000010.1:0-1760 GCF_038439875.1 Pseudoflavonifractor phocaeensis | reverse complement strand
GCCGAGAAGCTGGGCCTGCCCCAGGTGTCCTACGCCGCCGAGATCAAGGCCGAGGGCAACGGCGTGGTGGTCAAGCGCCTGCTGGAGGACGGCTACATGATGCTCAAGATGCAGACCCCCTGCCTCATCACCTGCGTCAAGGAGCTGAACAACCCCCGCTACATGTCCGTGTCCGGCATCTTCGAGTGCTACTCCAAGCCGCTGGCCATCTATGACTACGAGACCCTGAAGGACGAGCCTCTGATCGACCCCGACACCATCGGCCTGAAGGGCTCCCCCACCAACGTCTACAAGTCCTTCTCCCCCCCGGTCAAGGGCGCCGGCATGATGCTGGAGGGGGCCGACAAGGCCACCGTGGACCAGCTCATCGGCATCCTGGACGGCAAGCACATTATCTAACTTGAGAGGAGATGGAAACAATGGCTGAATTCAATAGTAAAGACACCGCCGCCTTCAAGGGCGTGTGGGTATTCTGCGAGCAGCGCGAGGGCGTGATCATGTCCATCAGCTATCAGCTGCTGAGCGAGGGCCGGAAGCTGGCCAACGACCTGGGCGTGGAGCTGTGCGGCGTGGTGCTGGGCTCCAACGTGAAGGAAGAGTACATCAAGGCCCTGGGCGGCTACGGCGCCGACAAGGTCTACTACTGCGACCATGAGCTGCTGAAGGACTACACCACCGACGGCTACACCAAGGTCATCTGCGACCTGGTGGAGGCCAACAAGCCGGAGATCGTCCTCATCGGCGCCACCAACATCGGCCGTGACCTGGGCCCCCGCTGCGCGGCCCGGCTGCACACCGGTCTGACCGCCGACTGCACCCACCTGGATGTGGACGTGGCCAAGTACAAGGAGTTCCTCAAGACCACCTCCACCATCGACGTGGACAACACCGCCTTCGAGGAGAACACCAACCTCAAGATGACGCGTCCCGCCTTCGGCGGCCACCTGATGGCCACCATCATCTGCCCCCGGTTCCGTCCCCAGATGTCCACCGTCCGCCCCGGCGTCATGGCCACCCAGCCCTTCGATGAGGCGGGCGCCGCCAAGACCGTGGTGGAGAAGGTGCCCGTCACCCTCTCCAAGGAGGATATCCACGTGGAGATCCTGGAGATCAAGAAGGCCGCCAAGAAGCTGGTGGACCTGATCGGCGCCGACGTGGTGGTCTCCGTGGGCCGCGGCATCAGCAAGGATCCCGAGAAGGGCATCGCCCTGGCCCAGGACCTGGCCAACGCCCTGGGCGGCGTGGTCGGCTCCTCCCGCGCCTGTGTGGACGCCGGCTGGATCGACGCCTCCCACCAGGTGGGCCAGACCGGCAAGACCGTCCACCCCCGCATCTACGTGGCCCTGGGCATCTCCGGCGCCATCCAGCACAAGGCCGGCATGCAGGACTCCGAGTGCATCATCGCGGTGAACAAGAACGCCGACGCCCCCATCTTCGAGGTGGCCAGCTACGGCATCGTGGGCGACCTGTACAAGGTGGCCCCCATGCTCACCGAGGCCGTCAAGGCCCTCAAGGCTTCCAAGTAAGACAAGCAAAAAGAAAAAAGGGCCGGGCCGTGGAACTCTCCACGGCCCGGCCTTTTTATACAAATCTTGTTCTGCTGCCCATCCCCCGTAATGGCCTTCCCCTTGGGGGAAGGTGGCAGCCCGTAGGGCTGACGGATGAGGGGAACTGTGGACATGGTAGAGACTCTGCTAAAGAGATAAGTTCCCCTCATCAGTCTCGCTTCGCTCATCAGCTTCCCCCAGGGGAAGCCCAAA
>NZ_JBCDMT010000009.1:0-2344 GCF_038439875.1 Pseudoflavonifractor phocaeensis | reverse complement strand
GGTTTTCTTTTGCCAAAGCCGCCTCTGCCTCGGCGAGGGTAAGCGCCGGTTCAGACATTTCATGCAGTCTCTTGGCCGCATCATAGTAACTGATTTCTTTAGGCTCGCCGCGCTCCCCAGGAATACACCATTCACAGATAACATTGTACAGACGCTTGTTGCTTTCAATGGCTCTTGCACCGGCGAACATCGCAAGTGCCGTCTTTTCATCCAGCATCACGCACTGCCCCTCCCTCTCCGCCTTGAGCAGTTCAGCGGCACGTGGCAGGTCGTCAGGGGTGAGGCCAAGGCGGCCCATAGTTTCCTCGTAAGCAGTAATAATACCGCTGGCTTTACGCATTGACCGCACAATTCCAGGTACGATTTTATTCCCTGAATTGTCTGCGCAATCCAGCATATCCGCCGCTACGAGCAAGTGACGGGCAAATTCACCGTTTGTGAGCTCCATCGTCTACCCCTCCTCCTTTGCTGGCTGGGTGAGCCACTTCAATGCCGATGAATATCCGCCGAACAAAGAGCGAAAATCAAAATCTTTTGTTGCAACCCCGGCTATAAAGTTTGCCAGCTCAATGTCTGTCATGGCCCGGATGCGGTCGGCGTTGGTGGGCGGGCACGGCTCCAGCTTCTTACTCATGGTCTACCTCCCCGGCCCCCTGCGGACCACGCCACTGCCAGTTGCACTTATTGTTCTCCCGGCAGGTTTTGCACCTATCATCCATCTTGCCATCAGATAAATGCTGCTTGCCGTTCCATTTACACTTTGCGCAGAATCCGCACCAGCTCTCCACCGCCGCGTCCCTCTCCGCAGTCACAGCGGCAAGCTGTTTCCGAAGCTGGGCGTTCTCGGCGGCCATGGCCTCGATCAGGGTGGCGGCCTGTTCTCCAAGTTTGCATTCCTCTCCTGCAAAAGCACAGTGTGCGCACTCGACCACGGGGCAATGCCGCAGCGCCGCCACGATCTCCGGTTCCCTGGCCAGCAGGGCCTTGGTTTTATCGGCCATCGTTGTCCTCCTCATGCTTTTTCGGCATCACCGTTTTGGAGTCCAGAAAGTGGTCACAGCTTCCGTCCGGATTCTCAAATCCTCCCGTGCAGTAGATCCCGCAAATGTCTCGCTTCATCCTGGCGTACCAGCACCAGGCGCAGATTTTCTTTTCCTCTTTCAAAGCTCCAACATCTCCTGTCCTTCCAATTCACACTCTGGATCGTTGCGCCATTCCACGCCGATATAATCCAATACGTGGCCCCAGCCAATTTCGTTGCCATGGATGTCCCGGCCGATGTGATACATCTGGTACTCCCACTCTGCGGGGTTGCTCTGGCGGAGGTAGTCAAACCGGTGAGGGCGTTTTTCGAGATGGATGCCGAAGCCGCACATGCTGCACCCCGTCCGCTGGGCCTTGGTGGTGCGCAGTGTACTGTCTGGGTCCTGGACAATCTCGCCGTAGATGGCTGGCACGATGGTATCCAGTTCCTCGTCGCCAAATTCCCGCCATTGCTCGTGATAATAGGCCTCCATCTCCAATGCCAAGGTGAGCACATCCTGGCGCGAGAAAATGGCGAAGGGGGCGCTGCGCTTGGTGCTCTTGCTGATATAATTGCAGCCGTTGAGCATGAGGGTCTTTTGCCTCCGCCCTCCTTCAGAGGCCATGAGACCCATATAAGGAAACCGCCCGCTCTCTTTGGCGTAGTCGTTACATGGCTTCTCCTTCAAGTAATAACAACATTTGTCCGATACCAGGAAATCCGGCACTCCGTATCTGGTCCCCTCGCGTTTATTCTCATAGCCACCGAACTTTTCCAGCCATTCCTGGGACAGCTTCATGCGGGTCCCCTTCCGGTACCCGCCGTATGCCCCTGTCTCCCCGGTGATAATGGCATGGCGAGATGTGGCATTCTTTGGGGTAGGATTTTGCAAGGTCTCAATCTTATGGGCAATTTCCTTGCTCAAAATGGGGAATCCAAATTCTTTGATGATTGCCGCCTTGGTCCACGGCTTACTGTCCGGGCGCAGTGCTGGCGGCAGGCAGATGATCCCCAGCGCTTTATGTACCCGCTGGATGCTCTTGTCCTCCAAAAAGGACACCGATACCCCCGGCACCTGGATTCCAATGGAATGCAGGAACAGGTACAGCGTGATACTGTCAAGGCCGCCTACTGCTACATAACAATTCCCGGCAATATCTGGGTGGTCGTAGAACTCCCTGGCCCGGATGGCGGCGTATTGCTTTTTGAACCAGTACGGTTGTTGTTGCTTGACCTTAAAGTCCGCGACCTTCTTCTCGGACTGGTTTTCTTTCATGCGGTCTACTACGTTTTTCATAGGCCGCTTTTCTTTTCTCTGGG
>NZ_JBCDMT010000008.1:0-5817 GCF_038439875.1 Pseudoflavonifractor phocaeensis | reverse complement strand
AGCGGCGTGTACCTTGTAAATTAAACAACGAAAAGAAGCTTAAAAAGCACCAGAAGAGGATGAGAAGTCCTCTTGAAGCAAGCAAGAGATTGTTTGTGAAGAGAGGCTCTTGACAAATTTCTTTGAAGCTATGGAAATGGTTTCAATAGAATGATTTAGACAGGCTGGAAACGGCCTGTATAGATACCATTTTATTGAGAGTTTGATCCTGGCTCAGGATGAACGCTGGCGGCGTGCTTAACACATGCAAGTCGAACGGGGTACCCTTGATTGAGGATTCGTCCAAATGATAGGAATACCTAGTGGCGGACGGGTGAGTAACGCGTGAGTAACCTGCCTTGGAGTGGGGAATAACAGCTGGAAACAGTTGCTAATACCGCATGACGCAGTCGGATCGCATGGTCTGACTGCCAAAGATTTATCGCTCTGAGATGGACTCGCGTCTGATTAGATAGTTGGCGGGGTAACGGCCCACCAAGTCGACGATCAGTAGCCGGACTGAGAGGTTGACCGGCCACATTGGGACTGAGACACGGCCCAGACTCCTACGGGAGGCAGCAGTGGGGAATATTGGGCAATGGGCGCAAGCCTGACCCAGCAACGCCGCGTGAAGGAAGAAGGCTTTCGGGTTGTAAACTTCTTTTATCAGGGACGAAGAAAGTGACGGTACCTGATGAATAAGCCACGGCTAACTACGTGCCAGCAGCCGCGGTAATACGTAGGTGGCAAGCGTTATCCGGATTTACTGGGTGTAAAGGGCGTGTAGGCGGGAAAGCAAGTCAGGCGTGAAAACTCGGGGCTCAACCCCGAGCCTGCGTTTGAAACTGTTTTTCTTGAGTGATGGAGAGGCAGGCGGAATTCCGTGTGTAGCGGTGAAATGCGTAGATATACGGAGGAACACCAGTGGCGAAGGCGGCCTGCTGGACATTAACTGACGCTGAGGCGCGAAAGCGTGGGGAGCAAACAGGATTAGATACCCTGGTAGTCCACGCTGTAAACGATGGATACTAGGTGTGGGGGGTCTGACCCCCTCCGTGCCGCAGCTAACGCAATAAGTATCCCACCTGGGGAGTACGATCGCAAGGTTGAAACTCAAAGGAATTGACGGGGGCCCGCACAAGCGGTGGAGTATGTGGTTTAATTCGAAGCAACGCGAAGAACCTTACCAGGGCTTGACATCCTACTAACGAAGCAGAGATGCATTAGGTGCCCTTCGGGGAAAGTAGAGACAGGTGGTGCATGGTTGTCGTCAGCTCGTGTCGTGAGATGTTGGGTTAAGTCCCGCAACGAGCGCAACCCTTATTGCTAGTTGCTACGCAAGAGCACTCTAGCGAGACTGCCGTTGACAAAACGGAGGAAGGTGGGGACGACGTCAAATCATCATGCCCCTTATGTCCTGGGCCACACACGTACTACAATGGCGGCCAACAGAGGGAAGCAATACCGCGAGGTGGAGCGAATCCCTAAAAGCCGTCCCAGTTCGGATCGCAGGCTGCAACCCGCCTGCGTGAAGTTGGAATCGCTAGTAATCGCGGATCAGCATGCCGCGGTGAATACGTTCCCGGGCCTTGTACACACCGCCCGTCACACCATGAGAGTCGGGAACACCCGAAGTCCGTAGCCTAACCAGCAATGGGGGGCGCGGCCGAAGGTGGGTTCGATAATTGGGGTGAAGTCGTAACAAGGTAGCCGTATCGGAAGGTGCGGCTGGATCACCTCCTTTCTAAGGAGACTTCAAGAAGTGAGATATCTTCTTGTAACGTCCTAAGGTCAGACCCTTCTGGAGCTTAGAGAGTGACTTTTCGTTGTTTAATTTAGAGGGCACACGTTGTCTGGGGGTTTAGCTCAGCTGGTAGAGCACCTGCTTTGCAAGCAGGGGGTCACCGGTTCGAGTCCGGTAACCTCCACCAAGACGGGCCAATAGCTCAGCTGGCTAGAGCACACGACTGATAATCGTGAGGTCGGTGGTTCGAGTCCACTTTGGCCCACCACCTTCTTTCTCTTGAAAGAGAAAGAAGGCAAAGAGAACTTCCATAGCGAACATCCTTCCAAGAGAATATTCATTGAGAACGGATTCAAGCGTTCAAAGGGTTGAATGTTTGAATCTGGTTTCAACGAAAGGCGAGACCGGAAGGGACGCACCTTGAAAACTGAACAATGTAGATTGAAAGTATGATAAGCAAGCAACAGAGGGCAATGAAAGCAAAAATGTTGTGGAATAAATATTGAATGGCGAAAGCTGTTTAGTAGGGTAACGACAATAATAAGCCAAATTGACAAACTTCTGTGACGCCTGCATAATTCATGATTATTGAGAACAGCTTTAAATTCAAGGTTGTTCTACAAGGTCAAGCTAATAAGAGCGCAAGGGGAATGCCTTGGCATCAGGAGCCGATGAAGGACGCGACAAGCTGCGATAAGCTACGGGGAGCGGCACATACGCATTGATCCGTAGATTTCCGAATGGGGAAACCCGGTGGAGCAATACTCCATCAACGTGCATTGAATCAAATAGGTGTACGTGGGGAACCGCCTGAACTGAAACATCTAAGTAGGGCGAGGAAGAGAAATCAACAGAGATTCCGCTAGTAGTGGCGAGCGAACGCGGAAGAGGCCAAACCAGAGGATTTATTCTCTGGGGTTGTGGACTCACACAACGGCACAATAGTCTAGCCGAATGGTATGGGAAGGCCAGCCACAGCGGGTGAGAGCCCCGTAGGCGAAAGGCGAGTTGTGTTAGTGAGGATCCAGAGTACCGCCGGACACGTGAAACCCGGTGGGAAACTGGGGGGACCACCCTCCAAGCCTAAATACTACCTGATGACCGATAGAGGAGCAGTACCGTGAGGGAAAGGTGAAAAGGACCCCGGGAGGGGAGTGAAATAGAACCTGAAACCTTGTGCTTACAAGCACTCAAAGCCCGTTAATGGGTGATGAGGTACCTTTTGTAGAATGGTC
This sequence comes from Pseudoflavonifractor phocaeensis, assembly GCF_038439875.1. Lineage (NCBI taxonomy): Bacteria > Bacillati > Bacillota > Clostridia > Eubacteriales > Oscillospiraceae > Pseudoflavonifractor > Pseudoflavonifractor phocaeensis. The sequence continues at coordinate 2,859 of NZ_JBCDMT010000008.1, read as the reverse complement.
CGGCGAGTTATAGTTACTGGCAAGCTTAAGGCATTCAGTGCCGGAGGCGTAGGGAGACCGAGTGTGAATAGCGCGTATGAAGTCAGTAGCCATAGACCCGAAACCGGGTGACCTATCCATGGGCAGGCTGAAGGTGAGGTAAAACTCACTGGAGGGCCGAACACACGTTCGTTGCAATGACCGGTGATGACCTGTGGATAGCGGTGAAATTCCAATCGAACCCGGAGATAGCTGGTTCTCCCCGAAATAGCTTTAGGGCTAGCGTTGATTTAGATTCCTGGGGGTAAAGCACTGACTGGGCTAGGGGGCGATAAGCTTACTGAACCCTATCAAACTAAGAATACCAGAGAATTGATGATCGGCAGTCAGACTGTGTGAGATAAGTCTCATAGTCAAAAGGGAAACAGCCCAGACCCACAGCTAAGGTCCCAAATAGATACTAAGTGGAAAACGATGTGAAACTGCAAAAACAACCAGGATGTTGGCTCAGAAGCAGCCACTCATTCAAAGAGTGCGTAATAGCTCACTGGTCGAGTGGTTTTGCGCGGAAAATATAACGGGGCTAAGTATCTAACCGAAGCTTGGGCTTGCCGCAAGGCAGGGGTAGGGGAGCGTCGAATACGGGGTGAAGTCGTAGCGGAAGCAGCGGTGGACTGTATTCGAGTGAGAATGCCGGAATGAGTAGCGAGAATTATGTGGGAATCATAATGGCCGAAAATCTAAGGTTTCTTGGGGAAGGTTCGTCCGCCCAAGGTAAGCCGGGAGCTAAGGCGAGGCCGAAAGGCGTAGTCGATGCACATACGGTTGAAATTCCGTAGCCGCCGAAACTTAAGCACACTGACACTTTGAAATAGGAGAACCCGGGCGTTGGTTGACCCGGGCGTAAGGGACCGAAATTAGTAGGGAAGTCTCCGATGTTCAGAGGCGAGAAAAGGTGTGAGGTATGCTAAGGCGCCCGTACCGCAAACCGACACAGGTAGATGAGGAGAGAATCCTAAGGCCAACGGGAGAAGGGTTGTTAAGGAACTCGGCAAAATGACCCCGTAACTTCGGGAGAAGGGGAGCCCCCTAAGGGGGGCCGCAGTGAATAGGCCCAAGCGACTGTTTACCAAAAACACAGGTCTATGCTAAATCGAAAGATGACGTATATGGGCTGACGCCTGCCCGGTGCTGGAAGGTTAAGAGGAGATGTTAGTCTTCGGGCGAAGCATTGAATTGAAGCCCCAGTAAACGGCGGCCGTAACTATAACGGTCCTAAGGTAGCGAAATTCCTTGTCAGGTAAGTTCTGACCCGCACGAATGGCGTAACGATTTGGGCACTGTCTCAACAGCCCGCCCGGCGAAATTGTTGTACTGGTGAAGAAGCCAGTTACCCGCAACTAGACGGAAAGACCCCATGGAGCTTTACTGTAGCTTAATACTGGAAATCGGTAAGTCATGTACAGGATAGGTGGGAGACTTGGAAGCGCGGGCGTCAGCTTGCGTGGAGTCACCCTTGGGATACCACCCTTGATTTGCTGGTTTTCTAACCTGCGGCCGTGAATCCGGTCGGGGGACACTGTTAGGTGGGCAGTTTGACTGGGGCGGTCGCCTCCTAAAAGGTAACGGAGGCGCTCAAAGGTTGGCTCAGCACGGACGGAAATCGTGCAGTGAGTGTAAACGTATAAGCCAGCCTAACTGCGAGACTGACAAGTCGAGCAGTAACGAAAGTTGGAGTTAGTGATCCGGCGGTACGCGCGTGGAAGTGCCGTCGCTCAACGGATAAAAGCTACCCTGGGGATAACAGGCTGATCTCCCCCAAGCGTCCACAGCGACGGGGAGGTTTGGCACCTCGATGTCGGCTCGTCGCATCCTGGGGCTGTATTCGGTCCCAAGGGTTTGGCTGTTCGCCAATTAAAGCGGCACGCGAGCTGGGTTCAGAACGTCGTGAGACAGTTCGGTCCCTATCTGTTGCGGGCGTAAGAGATTTGAAGGGAGCTGTCCTTAGTACGAGAGGACCGGGATGGACGCACCGCTGGTGCACCAGTTGGCCTGCCAAGGTCATAGCTGGGTAGCTATGTGCGGACGAGATAAACGCTGAAGGCATCTAAGCGTGAAACTCCCCCTAAGATGAGATCTCTCACTCTTTATGAGGTAAGGCTCGATGTAGACTACATCGTTGATAGGCCGGAGGTGGAAGTGTGGTAACACATGCAGCTGACCGGTACTAATCAGCCGAGGGCTTGACCTTAACATGAAACATGCAAGGCGTGCTTGCTGAAGTATCCAGATCTACATTGTTCGGTTTTGAGGGTGCGTTCCAAAGCACCATTCTTCAGAAGAAGAGGGAGCCTTAAGAAAGCTCCGCGTGGAAGAGAGGTTTATGAAAGCTTCTTTTGCATACTTTTCTTCGAGAAGAAAAGTATGCGCCTTTAGCTCAGTTGGTAGAGCAACTGACTCTTAATCAGTGGGTCCCCGGTTCGAGTCCGTGAAGGCGCACCATGGCCCGTTGGTCAAGTGGTCAAGACGGCGGCCTCTCACGCCGCAAACGGGAGTTCGACTCTCCCACGGGTCACCACTTACTTTCTCTTGAAAGAGAAAGTAAGCAAAGAGAACTTTAATAAAAGTTCTTGACACAGGGCAGACAACTGAATATAATATCTTACTGTTGATAAGAACGGTAAGGAGAAGAAAGTTCCGTAAGGTAAAGACGGAGATATGGAAGTTTCTTTTGCTTACTTTTCTTTTCAAAGAAAAGTAAGTTGGTGCCGATTGCGGTGAGGGTCCACCCGTTCCCATCCCGAACACGGAAGTTAAGCTCACCCGCGCCGAAGATACTTGTCTGGCGACGGACCGGTAAAATAGGTGGTGCCAACACAA
>NZ_JBCDMT010000007.1:0-263671 GCF_038439875.1 Pseudoflavonifractor phocaeensis | reverse complement strand
GATCTGGGGGCCCACCTGGGCGGTGTCGCCGTCGATGGCCTGGCGGCCGCAGAAGATGATGTCGTCGGACTCCACGCCAATCTTGTGGATGGCCGCGGCCAAAATCTGAGAGGTGGCGTAAGTATCGGAACCGCCGAACTCACGGGCGGAGACCAGAACGGCCTCGTCACAGCCCATAGCCAGCAGCTCCCGGAGCATCCCCTCCGCGGGCGGGGGGCCCATGGAGACCACCACGACCTTGCAGCCGGTGGCGTCCTTCAGCTCCAGAGCCGCCTCCACGGCGGCCAGGTCGTCATGGTTAGTGATGGTGGCCATGGCGGCACGGTCCATCGTCCCGTCCTCTTTCACCGCCACCACGCCGGACGTATCCGGCACCTGCTTTACACATACAATGCACTTCATAATCAGCAACTCTCCTTATCTCATCATTGCGCCGCCGACGATCATCTTCATGGCCTCGGAGGTGCCCTCATAGATTTCGGTGATTTTGGCGTCCCGCAGCATCTTTTCCACGGGGTACTCCCGGGAATAGCCATAGCCGCCGAAGAGCTGCACGGCGTCCCGGGCAACCTCGTTGCATACGCCGGAGGCGAAGAGCTTGCACATGGCGGCCAGGGGCGCGTAATTTTCGTGGTTGTCCTTGGCCGCGGCGGCGCGCCACACCATCAGCCGGGCGGCGTCCACCTTGGTCTGCATTTCCGCCAGCTTGAACTGGGTGTTCTGGAATTTGGCGATGGCCTTGCCGAACTGCTTGCGCTCCTTGACATAGGCCAGGGCCTCGTCGATGGCGCCCTGGGCGATGCCCACGGACTGGGCGCCGATGCCGATCCGGCCGCCGGCCAGGGCCCCCATGGCGATCTTGTAGCCCAGGCCCTCTTTGCCGATGAGCCGGTCGGCGGGGACCTTCACGTCTATCATGGCTACCTCACAGTTGGAGGCGGCCCGGATGCCCATGCGGGGGATGTCCTTGCTGACGGTCAGCCCCGGCGTGTCCCGGTCCACGATAAAGGCGGACAGTCCCTTGGTGCCGCCCAGGGCGGGGTTGGTCAGGGCGAAAATGATGAAGGTGTCCGCAAAGCCGGAGTTGGTGGTAAACACCTTCTGGCCGTTGAGGATATAGAAATCGCCGTCCTTCACGGCGGTGGAGAGGACGCCGCCGGCGTCGGTGCCTGCGCTGGGCTCGGTGAGGCCGAAGCAGCCCACCTTGGTGCCGTCCACCAGGGGGCGCAGGAAGGCTTGCTTCTGCTCCTCGCTGGCGTGCTCGGAGATGCAGGAGCAGCACAGGGAGGTGTGGACGGAGATGGTGATGCCCACGCTGGCGTCCACACGGGAGATCTCCTCCATGCACAGCGCGTAGGTCAGCACGTCGGCCCCGGCCCCGCCGTAGTCCCGGGAGTAGGGGATGCCCATCATGCCGTACCGCTTCAGCTTTTCCACAAGGGCCATGTCCAACGCCTCGGCCTCGTCCATATCCCGGACCAGGGGCTTGATCTCGTTTTCCGCAAACTCCCGGAACATCTTTTTGGCCAGCTCCTGTTCCTGGGTCAGTTTAAATCCTACCATAAGTGATGATTCCTCCTGTCCTGACAAAATGAAATTGGAATGTTTGGATGCAGAGCCCCCTGAGCGGCGCCGTCTGGGGGGAAACGGCGCCGTCCGGAGGGCTCTAAGTTTTCGTATTACGGTTTATTTCCCGGTAAAGGCGGCCTCCCGTTTTTCCAGGAAGGCGGTCATGCCCTCCACCCGGTCGCCGGCCTGGAAGCTGGTGGTGTAGGCCTCGGCCTCGTAGGCGATGCCGGAGCGCATATCGGTGTCCTCGGCGGTGTTGATCGCGCACTTTGCCATGCGGACGGCCACGGGGGCTTTGGAGAGGATGAGGTTGGCCACCCGCTGGGCCTCGGTCATCAGCTCTTCGGGGGCGACCACCTTCTGCACCAGGCCGATGCGGAGGGCCTCCTGGGCGGAGATGTGTTCGGCGGTCATGATGAGGTATTTGGCCATCCCCTTGCCCACCAGGCGGGGCAGGCGCTGGGTGCCGCCGAAGCCGGGAATGATGCCCAGATTCACCTCCGGCTGGCCGAACTTGGCCTTTTCAGAGGCGATGCGGATGTCGCAGGCCATGGCCAGCTCGCAGCCGCCGCCCAGGGCGAAGCCGTTCACGGCGGCGATGACGGGCTGCCGGATGTTCTCCACGTAGTCCATCAACCGCTGTCCGAACATGGTGAAGTCCCGGCCGTCCAGGACCGCCAGATCCCGCATGGTGCCGATGTCGGCCCCGGCTACAAAGGAACGGCCGCTGCCCGTGAGGATCACGCAGTCTACGGTGGGGTCGCCGTTGATGGCCTGGAAGCAGTCCATCAGCTCGGCGATGACCGTCTCGTTGAGGGCGTTGAGGGCCTCGGGCCGGTTGATGGTCACGTAGGCCAGGCGGCCCTCCGCCCGGTACTCCACATACTGGTATGTCATTTTCCGTCCACCTCTCAATACTTATAAAAGCCTTCGCCGGTCTTTTTGCCCAGCTTGCCCGCCCGGACCATTTTCCGCAGCAGGGGGGCGGGGCGGTACTTGCTGTCGCCGTACTCCCGGTACAGCACCTCCATGACGGCCAGGATCACGTCCAGGCCGATGAGGTCGGTGAGGGCCAGGGGGCCCATGGGGTGGTTGCAGCCGTATTTCATGGCGTTGTCGATGTCCTCCACGGTGCCCACGCCCTCCTCCAGCATGAAGATGGCCTCGTTGAGCATGGGGTCCAGGGCCCGGTTGACGATGAAACCGGCTTTGTCCAGGGCCAGGACGGAGATTTTCCCCATTTTTTCCACCACCGCCATGATGGCGTCAATGGTGTCCTGGCTGGTGGAGTAGCCCTTGATGACCTCCACCAGCTTCATCACGGGGGCGGGGTTGAAGAAATGCATGCCGATGACCTTATCGGCCCGCCCGGTGGCGGAGGCAATCTCGGTCAGGGAGATGGAGGAGGTGTTGGAGGCCAGGATGGTGTCCGGCCCGGCGGCCTTGTCCAGGGCGGCGAAGAGCTCCTTTTTCAGCTCCGCCTTTTCAATGGCGGCCTCCACCACCAGCTCGGCCTGGGCGGCCTGCTCCAGCGTATCCGCCACCGTGATGGCGGCCACGGCGGCGTCGCAGGCCGCCAGGGTCATCCGGCCTTTGTCCACCTGTTTTTCCAGTCCTGCCTGGATGCGGGAGAGGGCTTTGGCGGCTACGCCGGGAAAGGCGTCGTAGAGCAGGACGGAATAACCGGAGACGGCGGCCACCTGGGCGATGCCGGAACCCATCTGACCGGCGCCGATGACGCCGATGGTCTTGATTTCTTTCATATCAGCTCTCCTCCTCAGATGCGCTCGACCAGGGTCGCAATGCCCTGGCCGCCGCCGATGCACAGGCTGACCACGCCGTAGCGGGCGCCGCGGCGCTCCATCTCGGCCATAATGGTCATCACAAGGCGGGCCCCGGTGGCGCCCACGGGGTGGCCCAGGGCGATGGCGCCGCCATTGACGTTGACCTTTTCCGGGTCCAGCCCCAGGTCCTTGATGCAGGCCAGGGCTTGGGCGGCAAAGGCTTCATTGAGCTCCCAAAGGTCGATGTCCTCTTTCTTGAGCCCGGTTTTCTGGAGCAGCTTTTGGACGGCGTAGACGGGGGCATAGCCCATGATGGACGGGTCCACGCCCGCGGAGGCGAACCCACGGATGGCGCACTTGGGGGCCAGATCCAGCTGGCGGGCCTTGGCCAGGCTCATCATGACCACGGCCACACCCTCGTCGTTGCAGGGGGAGGCGTTGCCCGCGGTGACCATGCCGGTGCCGTCGGTGAGGAAGCAGGGCTTCAGTTTTTGGAAGTCCTCCAGCTTGGCGCCGAAGCGGACGGTCTCGTCGGCGTCAAAAATGGTGACGCCCTTCCGGGTCTTCAGCTCCACGGGGATGATGTCGTCCTTGAACTTGCCGGCTTTGATGGCGGCCTCGGCCTTCAGGTGGCTTGCCAGGGCGAACTCGTCCATCTGCTCCCGGGTGATGCCGCACTTCCGGGCCACGTTTTCGGCGGTGATGCCCATGTGGTAGTGCATGAAGGGGTCTACCAGGCCGTCGTAGAGCATCCCGTCCTGAAGGGTGTCGGGGCCCATTTTGCTTCCGAAGCGGTGGTTGATGCTCAGGTAGGGGATCCGGCTCATGGTGTCGCAGCCGCCGGAGATGTAGATGTCGCCCTCTTCCAGCATGATCTGCTGGGCGGTGATGTTGATGGCCTTCAGGCCGGTGCCGCAGTTCTTGTTGACGGTCCAGGCGGGGGTCTCCACGGGGCAGCCCGCGCCCAGAGCCACCTGGCGGGCGGAGTTGGCGCCGATGCCTGCTTGGAAATGGGTGCCGAAAATCACCTCGTCCACCATATCGCCGGTGATATGGGCCCGCTTCATGGCCTCCTTGGCGCACATCGCGCCCAGCTCGGGGCAGTTGATCCCGCTGAGGGCCCCGCCGAATTTGCCGGTGCCGGTACGGGCGCTGCTGACGATAACAGGGGTTCGGCCTTCTTCTAAATGGAACATATCATGCGTCCTCCTGTGTTCTGAATTTTGGGCGGCGGCAAACTGGCCGCCTGCCGGGTTCGGGATAAGCGAATTTGCTGCTGTACAAAACCGCTGCCGATATAACAAGCAAGAATTGTGCCAATTTTAGCGGGGGGCGTGTTTTTGGGAGAGGATCTCCTTTGCCATCGAAATGAGGTCGTCGTCCAGATCCGTATCCGCCACCACGTCCTTTAACTCCGGGAACCGGGCGGTGAGCGGCGCCTTGACGATCTCCTCCGCCGTCAGCCAGGCGGAGGGGCAGCCCCGGCAGCCGCCGGTGAGCTTGAAGCGCAGCACGCCGCCGGAAAATTCCGTAATGGTCAAATCTCCGCCGTGGGCCCGCAGGGCAGGGCGCACCTGCTCATCGATGAGCTGCATCATGCCCTCCGGCAGCTGGGGCGGGCGGCTTTTTTCTCCCATTTTCAGGACCTCCTTTTTCAAATCAATTCAGCTTTTATAATTGCAGATCCTATGCCAACTTTTTTGCCGCGCCCCAATTTTTGAAAAAAGGAGGGGCCTTTACACCCGAAAATAGACGTGCTATGATAAACGAAACGCCTTGTTGAGCTGAATTTCGTATGAAATCACCAAACCCGCGGTCAAAGGAGGTCTTTCGCCCGCCATGGACAATTACTCATCCACAGGGCTGCGTCCGGAGGATTGGGAACGCATCGTCGACATTCTCCCGGACGGGATCTATGTCACAAACGCCAGGGGCCTGACTATCAAGGTGAACGCCGCCTATGAGCATATGACCGGCCTGTCCGCCCGGCAGCTGGTGGGGCGGTATATCGCGGATATCGTCAAAGAGGGGATCCTGTCCAACTCCATCACCCAGCGGGTCATCGACAAGGGCAGCGAGGTGACCGCGGAGCAGACGACGGCCAAGGGAAAACGCCTCGCCCTCCACGGCATCCCGATCTATAAAAGCGGGAGCATCATTCTGGTGGTGACCATCGTAAAGGACATCACCGTCATCAATGAGCTTGGAAAAGAGCTTGACCACAGCAGACAGATCGCCAATCAATACAAAAGCCGCCTGAATGAGCTGGAGGGCAGCCCCAGATTTGTGGCGGAAAGCCCCCAGTTCCAGGCCGCCGTCGCCCTGGCCCACAAAGTCGCCGAGGTGGACTCCACCGTGCTGATCCTGGGGGAATCCGGCACCGGAAAGGAGGTTTTGGCCCGGGAGATCTATCAAAAAAGCTACCGCCGGGACCAGCCCTTTTTGAAGATCAACTGTGGGGCGATCCCGGATAATCTGCTGGAATCGGAGCTCTTTGGATATGACAGCGGCGCCTTTACCGGGGCGAAGAAGGGCGGACACATGGGGCTGTTTGAATCGGCCAGCAAGGGCACCCTTTTTCTGGACGAGATCGGGGATATGCCCCTCCACCTTCAGGTCAAGCTGCTGCGGGTGCTCCAGGAGCACACCGTGACCCGGCTGGGGTCCACCAAGGTGATCCCCATCAACACAAGGGTGATCGCCGCCACCAACCAGGATTTGGAGCAGATGGTCAGAGAGAAGACCTTCCGGGAGGATCTGTATTACCGGCTGAATATCGTGGTTATCAAGTCGCCTCCCCTGCGGGAGAGAAAGGCGGATATTCCGAGCTTGATCAAATTCTTTGTGAAAAAGCTGAACGCCAAATACCATCTGAACAAACAACTCTCCCCGGAATTGATCTCCGCGCTGATGGATTACAACTGGCCCGGCAACGTGCGGGAACTGGAAAATATCGTGGAGCGGGTGTTGGTCACCAGTTCTTCCGACCTGGTCTCCGTTGAGGAGGCGCGTCTGCCGTGGCAGACGGCCGGTCCTGCCGGCGCCCTGGACGTGGCCGCCCCCTTTGAGGAAATATCGCTGAAAGAAGCCTGCGAGCGCCTGGAAAAACGGATGCTGCTGGACGCGGCGCGGCGCTATAAGACGACGTATCAGATCGCTGAGGCCCTTCAAATCAGCCAGCCCTCCGTCTCCCGCAAACTCAAAAAGTACCGCTGTGAGCTGCCGCAATAACAGTTGATTCAAATTTAAATCAATTATTCAAAAATAAATCAAAAAGTCCGCCTTGTGATTCAAAATCAAATCATAAGGCGGACTTTTTGTCTGATATCCCGATTTTAAACTTGGCACGCGGCTTGCACTTGTGAATAGTGCTGTACAAAACACGAGGTTAAATTCCAAATTGGCAAAGGAGTTGATCAGATGGGAGCGCCAGAAGCACTTCAAGGGCTCAAGGTGCTGGATTTTACCAGAGTCTATTCTGGTCCATACTGCACCATGCTGCTGGCGGATCTGGGTGCTGAGGTGATCAAGATTGAGGCCGTGGGAAAAGGGGACGACACCCGGGCCTTTCACCCCATCAAGAACGGCCAGAGCGGCTACTTTTCTTATTTGAACCGCAACAAAAAGAGCATTACCTTGAACCTGAAGTCGGAAGCGGGCAAGCAGATCGTTATGGAGCTGGCCCGGTGGGCGGACGTGGTGGTGGAAAACTTTTCCGCTGGCACCATAAAAAAATTGGGACTAGGCTATAAAGAGCTGGCCGAGGTCAATCCAGGCCTGATCTATGCCTCTATCTCAGGCTTTGGCCAGAGCGGCCCATACAGCAAAAAGGCTGCCTACGACGCCATCGCCCAGGCAATGGGCGGGATCACCTATTTGACCGGTTATCCCGACGGGGAGCCGGTGAAGGTGGGCCCGGCCATCTCGGATGCCGCCACCGGCGTCCACACCGCGGTGGCCATCCTCGCCGCCCTGCATTACCGGGAGCGGTCGGGGAAGGGCCAGTACATCGACATGGCCATGATGGATACCGTATTTTCCATGCTGGAAAACTCCGTGCCTATTTTGACGATGACCGGTCAAAACCCCAGCCGGATCGGCAATTCCAACCCGGGCTCCGCGCCCTATAACATGTATCACACGGCGGACGGCGGGGTATTCATCTCCACCGCCAATGACTCCCTGTTTACCAGGCTCACCACCGTGATGGGACAGCCCGAGCTGATCCAGGACCCCAGATTCAGCAGCAATCCCCTACGCAAGCAAAACGAGAAGGAGATAGACGCCATTGTGGAGCGGTGGACCCTCCAGCACACCTCCAAGGAAGTGGAGGTCATGCTGGACGAGGTCGGAGTCCCGGTGGCCTCCGCCAAATCGGTGGCGGAGCTGGTGGAGGACCCCCAGCTTTTGATGCGGGACATGGTCGTGGAGCAGGAGGTCCCTGGCGTGGGCACGGTCAAGTTCCCCGGCGATCCTCTCAAGCTCCAGGATACGCCCCCCATCATGGCCCGCCGGGCCCCGGAGCTGGGGGAGCATACCGAGGAGGTCCTGCGGAGCATCCTGCACCTGGGCGAGGAAGAGATCCGGCGGTTGAAAGAGAACCAGATCGTTTAAATATTCGTGATTTATTTTTAGGAGGAATGTCACCATGATGAATGGACAGCAGTACAAGGACAGCTTGAGGAAACTCCATCCCATTGTATATTGCAACGGCAGAAAGATCGAGAGCGTCGTGGACGATCCCATGACCGCCCCCCACGTGAACTCTGCCGCCCTGACCTACGAACTGGCCTTCGACCCCGAGTACGAAGACCTGATGACCGCTACGTCCCATTTTACCGGTAAGAAGATCAACCGCTTCACCCACGTGCACCAGAGCACCGAGGACCTGGTGAAAAAGGTCAAGATGATGCGCATGATCGGGCAGAAGACCGGCACCTGTTTCCAGCGCTGCGTGGGCTTCGACGCCCTGAACGCCTCTTACATCACCACCTACAAGATCGACAAGAAGTACGGCACGGATTACCATGAGCGGCTGAAGAAGTATATGCAGTATGTCCAGGAGACCGACATCATGGTGGCCGGGTCCATGACCGACCCCAAGGGCGACCGCAGCAAGAAGCCCAGCCAGCAGGCCGACCCGGACCTCTTTGTCCACGTTGTGGAGCGGCGGGAGGACGGCATCGTGGTCCGGGGGGCCAAGGCCCACCAGACGGGGATGGTCAATTCCCATGAGATGCTGATCCTGCCCACCACCAACCTGGGGCCCGAGGACAAGGACTATGCCGTGGCCGCCGCCATCCCCGTGGACGCGCCGGGGGTCATCCACATTTTCGGCCGCCAGACCAACGAAAACCGCCGGCTGGAAGGGGACATCGACTGCGGCAACGCCGAGTACGCCATCGTGGGCGGCGAGACCCTCACCGTGCTCAACGACGTGTTCGTGCCCTGGGACCGGGTGTTCATGTGCGGCGAGTACGATCTGGCCCAGGAGTTTGTGGAGACCTTCGCCTCCTACCACCGGCAGAACTACGGCGGCTGTAAGGTGGGCGTGGCCGACGTCATCATCGGCGCCGCGGCCTCCATGGCCGAGTACAACGGCTGCCCCAAGGCCTCCCACATCAAGGACAAACTGGTGGAGATGGTCCACCTGGCCGAGTCCATGCACTGCTGCTCCATTGCCTGCTCCGCCATGGGGCACAAGACCGAGGCCGGCAGCTATTACGTGGACACTCTGCTGGCCAACACCGTGAAGCTCAACTGCACCAAGACCATGTACGAGATTTCCCGCCTGGCCCACGACATCGCCGGCGGCTTTATCGCCACCCTGCCCTATGAGGCCGACTACCGCTCCGAGGTCTGCCACGGTTACATCGACAAGTATTTTGCCGGCGACGCCCGCTTCCCAACCGAGGACCGCATCCGTATGGCCCGCCTTCTGGAGAACATGACCGGCGGCACCGCCCTGGCGGAGTCGATGCACGGCGCCGGTTCCCCCCAGGCCATGCGCGTCATGATCCAGCGCGAGACCAACTGGGAGCAGAAAAAGAATTTCGCCAAGAGACTGGCCAAGATCAAGACCGGCGATTAATACTGCTGTCCCATTCGGCAGTTGTCCCTTTTGGGTCCCGCCCTCCCTTCTCCCACACCACCTGGGGAGGGCGGGACAATCCCTTTGTTTGGAGCTGTTTATGCTGATTGGATTGAAGTACTGCGGCGGCTGTAACCCCAACTATGAACGCCGCCGCCTGGTGGAACGGGCGCGGAAGGAATATCCGGACGTCTGCTTTGAGCCATATGATGTGGACAAGGTATATGACGTCGTGCTCGTTATCTGCGGCTGCCTGGAAGAGTGCTTTACATTCACGTGCGAAAACAGTGTCCATGGAACGCTCTGTGTCCGATCCCCCGAAGAGTACCAGCGTATCCAGGAATTCATCAGCAGCGTGAGCCCGTGATCACATCGGAAGCCCCCCAACCTCTCACCAAGCGATTCCCCTGAGGCAGAACCACCGAGCTAAGAGAAAAAGGAGGTACGAAGCGTGAATACCAAGCTGTTTGTATGTTTAAATGTCCTGTATTTCATTTTTGACTATGTCTGTATCCCTCTCATTAACCCCGACGGCGTCATATTCGGGTTTATCCCCTTCCAGATGTTCCTGTATGCCATCATGGGTGTTGTCTCCGCCGTGTTGTGGGGTACGTATTTTACCCAGTTCTTCAAGAAGCAGGAGCGCTATGATGAGGACGGCAATATTGTGGTGAAAGGAGGAAAAACGAAATGAACAGCAACATTCTGATCGTTGTTGGGCTGGTCGTCTACGTTGTGATCCTCCTGTGGGACGGCATCCGCCGTCTGTTTAAAAACAACAATGCCGAGACCTATTATACCGCCAACCGCGGCATTGGTAACCTGGCGCTGCTGGCCACCGTCGCCATGTCGATTTTCAGCGGACTATCCTATTACGGATATCCCTCTTCCATCTATAAGTTCGGCGTTGGCTACCTCTCCGGCAATGGCGGCTATATTACCGCCCTGATGTTTTGTACGATTGGTTATCGTCTGTGGATCCAGGGCAAGGAATACGGATTCAAATCCCCCGCCGAATATCTACGCAACCGCTACTACTCCGAGGGTTACGGCTTCTTTGTGGCGGCGCTGCTCTTTGTGTTCATCATCCCCTATATTGCGACCCAGGTCATCTCCATCGGCACCGGCATGGAGGTTTCCACTGCCGGTATGATCAGCTACGGCGTGGCCGTGGGTGTGGCCTGCGTGGTCATCGCGGCCCATACGCTGTGCGGCGGAATGAGCTCTGTGGCCTGGATGGATACGTTCCATTTCTTCCTGGGCTACGGCGCCCTGGCGCTGGTCATCTTCTTTGTGACGACCAGCAACTTTGAGGGCGGCCTTATCAAGGGCCTGCAGCAGGCCTATGAGATCACCAAGGCCGGCGCGCACTCCGCCGTTCTCTCCAATCCCGGACCTACCGGCACCTATACTGTGGTCGGGAATATCAACAACGCTCTGGCCGGAGCCATTGCCAACCTCTTCTGGCCGCACATCTTCGTGCGCTGCTTTATGGCCAAGAACAAGAAGAATTTCCAGGTCATGGCCTGCGCGCTGCCCATTTTCTATGCCCTGTGCTTCTTCATGCTGGCCGTGGTCGGCGCCATCCTGGCTCCCGCGCTGCTGGGACCCGACGTTGTCAACACCGATACCGTCATGCCCCTGCTGTCCACCCAGTTTGCCCCCAAGTTTGTGACCTTTATCTCCATCCTGTGCCTGTGTGCCTTTGCGATCTCTACCACGGACTCCTTCCTGCTGATCGGCGGCCAGCTGGCGGCTGAGGACATCTTTGTCCACTGGAAGTACCTCAAGGGCGAGAAGATCGAAGACAAGAAGTCCGTCCGTTTGGGCCAGGTCGCGATCCTGTTCCTGATGTTCGCGATGCTCTTCATTGTATTTACGAGGCCTGCAAGCATTACGGACAATGCCTATAAGCTGTCGTCGCCCTTCTTCGGTATGATCATGCCCGCTACTATCCTGGGCCTGTATTGGCCCCGGGCGTCCAAAGAAGGAGCCTGGGCCGGTACCGTGTCGGGCCTGCTGGTCGTGGTGGTTTTCACCTTCTTTGTCAAGCCTCCGCTGGGCATTTCCGCGTTCCTGTGGGGCCTGATCGTCAACTTCATTGTTATGATCGGGGTCAGCCTCAGCACCAAGGTGCCCGAGGAAATCGTCGAAAAATACATCTCCAACGTCAGCAATATCATTACCACCGGCAACAGCTGCTATGATATCGTGGACAGCACTGTGGCCAAGGTCATCAAATAAAAAGGAACGGCTTGACAATCTAGAAAGGAGCTCAGCAGTTTTATGGAGGACACATGTCTGTTGGACATCTTTGGGATCCAAATCAAATACCACCCTGGCTGGCGGATCATTCCGGATAGTTCTTATAGCCTGAACTACGACAGCGGGCTGTTTCGATTCGAAGAAAATGTGGTGGAGAAACGCTCACGTGTCTCCCTTGGACTGCGCTGGGAATGCTCGCAAACAGATAATGAGACCTTTCTGAATGAATTCAGCCAAAATATTGAGGCAGAGTACCACAAGGCGCTCAAAGGCAAAAGCCGCCAGTTTGAGCTGCTGCGGGACGAGATCATTGAAAACGGCCAGGGGGTCCGGATGTGTGTGATCGAGACGCAGTATAAGGCGACACAAGCCCTTGTGAACAACCCCAAAAAAATGCAGCGTCTCCGGGTCTGCAATGTGGCGTTCTACTGTGAGATGACCCACCGTATGGTCATCTGCAGCCTGGTCACCACTCCGCAGTATATGGAAGAAAACCGGGAGTTGTTGGAATCGCTGCTCTTCTCTCTTCAGACCAGAGCGGTCTACTCCCCCGAGATCGAAGCCCAGCGCATGGAAAAGCGCGCTCAACTCCGGGCAGAGGCAAAGAAGAAAAATCAGTCTCCGCTCGCGGCTCTGAACGGCCTGTTCAAGCGCAAAGCCGTCGGCTAAAGAGGCCCGGTCCGCAGGAGAGGCCCCATACATTCCAAGCGGGTACCCGGCATCGCAGCCGGGTACCCGCTTGTATTGATTAAAAAAGGAGATAGTGACATGATAGAAACCATGCTGAACCGCCGCAGTGTGCGCCGCTTTTCCGACAGGCCGGTGGAGGAGGAAAAACTTCAGCTGCTCCTCCGTGCCGCCATGCAGGCTCCCTCCGCGAAAAACGCACAGCCGTGGGAGTTCCTGGTGGTAAAGGATAAGGAGGTCCTGGAGGCGCTGGCCAAGGCTCAACCCTATGCCATGGCAATCAAAAATGCTCCGCTGGGCATTGTGACCCTCTGCAACAAGGCGCGCTATACCGATGACCTGGACGCCTTTTGGCAGGAGGACCTCTCCGCCGTGACCCAAACCATCCTTTTGGCGGCCGCCGAACTGGGGCTGGGGACTACCTGGCTGGCGCTGGCTCCGCTGGAGGAACGCATCGAGTATGTCCAGAAGTTGTTTTCCCTGCCGGAAGCGGTTATCCCCTTTGCGATGCTCCCTGTGGGGTACCCCATGCAGCAGCGTGACGCGGCTTCCCGGTTTGACGCAAGCCGGGTCCATGGCGTCCGCGGGTTTGAGGTGGAGGGGGCGTTCCAGCGCTGACGCGCTGTGGACGCCCCCAATCAGCGTACTGTATTTTATAATGTGATGGATACAAACGTGCCGTCCGAGGCCTCCACGTGGACCACCTCCAGCCCCTTGTTTTCCCGCAGGACATCCAGGCACTCTCCCAGGATCATGCCGATGGTCTCCTTGGTGATGAGGCTGGCGTAAGGCTCCGGGGTGCCGCTCCGAACCTCCTCAAAGACCCGGTCCGGGACCCACCGCAGGGCGAACCCGGCCATGGAGACCGGCAGGGGCATGGAAAAGCGGAAGTCCGCCGTCCTGACCTTTACTTTCATCCCGTCCGCGCCTTAGGGATCCACAAAGACGCGCACCGTGGTGCCGTCGGCGCTCTCCACGTTGACGAAATCCCCCTCGATCTCCTCGTCCAGGCACTCGGAGATGGCGTCCATCATACTGGAGAGGTCCACGCCCTCCAGCTCTTTCTCGGGGATGGGGAGCTTGCCTGTGGCTTTCAGAATCTTTTTGATGGCGCCCACGGGAAACTGGACCTTGACCTTGTCCCCGTCGACGCTGTCCACAATGACGCGGAACATCTTTTTGTCGTAGCTGGTCCGGGCCGGAACGGCCTGTTGCCCAGGCAGGTCCGGGTTCATGGCGGCCATGAGCTCGGCCCCCTGCTCGGCCGTAATGGTCCCCTCCTCCACCATTTTGAGGATCCTCAATTTCTCGTCCATGATCGATCACCTTTCATCTCATATATTATTTCAGCTGCGCGATGGCCTGCTCGGCCGTGATCTCCCCGTTTTCCAGAGCCCTGAGGATCTCCTCCTTTTTGGCCGACTGCTGGTCCGGCCCCGTTTCATACCCCAGCTTTTTGATGACCGCGTCCAGCTTGGAACGGACGGTGGGATAGGAGATCCCCAGTTCCTTCTCCACTTCTTTGATGTTTCCCCGGCAGCGGATGAATGTCTCCGTAAAATAAAGCTCCTCATCGGAGAGATAGTCAAATTTGCTCAGGCTGAAGTTGTTTTCGATCACGGTGTCGCAGGCGTCGCACTTCAGCCTTGCCACGGTCAGTTCCCGGCTGCACACCGGGCAGCGGCTGATGACCTTTTTCATCTCATCACGTCCTTTCTGCTAAGGACAATATAATACTATATATCAAAAATGTCAATAAATAAATTAATATTATTAATTTAAACCTTAATAATTTTGATTTTCAAATAAAATGGAAAAGGACCGACACAGCCATTCTCGACTGTGCCGGTCCTTTTTTCCAAAATATTACCCGTGAACGGCCCCGAAGAGGTCGTTGAGGGCTTCGGTCATGGTGGGGTGGGTGTAGATGCTGTCCCGCAGGACGGTATAGGGCACCTTGGCGTCCATGGCAAGCTTGATGAGGTTGATGGTCTCGTAGGACTCCTCGCAGAAGAGGTGGGCGCCCAGGATGAGGCCGGTGTCGGCGTCGATGACCGCCTTCAAAAGCCCGGTGGGCTTCTGGAGCACGTTGGCCTTGGGGATGGCGGCGGCGGCCAGCCTGGCGATTTTCACGCTGTAACCCTTGTCCCGTGCCTCCTGCTCGGTGAGGCCCACCCGGGAGAAGGGAGGGTCCAGGAACACGCTGTACGGCACCTGCCCCCGGTTGGCGGTGGTGCGGCTGCCGTCGCCCAGGACGGCGGATTTGACGATGCGGAAGTCGTCCAGGGAGATGTAGGTGAACTGGAGGCCCCCCGCCACGTCGCCCATGGCCCAGATATTGGGGGCGGTGGTCCGCAGGTGTTCGTCAGTCTTGACGGCCCCCCGGTCGGTGAGCTCCACCCCGGCGGCTCCCAGGTTGAGCCCCGCCACGTTGGGCCGGCGTCCGGTGGCCACCAGCAGGGCCTCCGCCTCCAGCACCCGCCGCCCATCGGCGTTTTCAATGGTGATTTCGGCGTGATCCCCTACATCCTCCACCCCCAGGGTCTTGGTGGAGCGCAGCACCTCCACGCCCCGGGCGGCCAGGCTCTCCAGCACGGCCCCCGCCACCTCCTGGTCCTCCCGGGGGAGAAAGACGGCCCCATCCTGGAGCACGGTGACCTGGCTTCCGAAGTTGGCGTACATGGAGGCAAACTCCATGCCGATATACCCGCCCCCGATAATGACCAGCCGCCGGGGCAGGTCCCTGCGATCCAAAAGGCTCTCGCTCAGATAGACGTACCGGCTCTCCTTGAGGCCGGGGATGGGGGGCACGAAGGGCCGGGCGCCGGTGTTGATAAAGACCTGCCCGGCCTCGATCTCCTCCCGGCTGCCGTCGGCCATGGCCACGGCCACGTGGCGGGCGTCCAGGAAGGAGCCGTCGCCGGTCAGAACGGTGACGTTGGGGTGGTCGGCCAGCTTGTGGTAGTTCTTTCCCCGGAGGGCCCCGGTGAGCCGGTCCTTCTCAAAAATGGCGGCGGCGTACCGCTCCGCCTTCTCGGCGAAGGAGCCGCCCATGGCGGCGGAGAGGGCGGCGGAGTGGACCAGGGACTTGGTGGGGATACAGGCCACGTTGATACAGGTGCCCCCGTACATCTTGTCGGAGCGCTCCACCATAATGACGCTCCTGCCGGCTTCCGCCAGCGCTCCAGCCAGGGTCTTGCCCCCTTTGCCGAAACCAATGACGACTGCGTCCGCTTTTTTCATACTGGGTTCCTTTCTGCGGCCTCTTGGGCCGGCTTGTCCGGTGCGGGGCGGAAGATCCGCTCTTCCAGGTCCCGGATGGTGATCTGTCCCAACGTGTTTTTGCACTGCTGATCCAACCGCCCATAGATCTCGTCCATCAGTCCCGCCATGCCGGAGGCCACCAGGCAGGTCATATTGGGGTCCCCGCTCTTCCAGGCGGTGGAGACGAAGCAGGCGTCCATGGCGAGGCTCACCTCCTTGAGGGTGATGCCCCCGGCGGGTCTCGCAATGGCGTAGCCCCCGTGGGGGCGGCCCTCCCTGGTGGAGACCAGCCCGGCCTTCCCAAGGGCGGCCAGGACCTTCCGCACCCGGGCGGGATTGGTGCAGATGTTCTCCGCCAGGGCCTCGCTGGAGAGAGTCTGGGCCTTGTGGCTCAAATACACAAGGGCGTGGACGGCGATGTTGAAGTCACTGTTCATCCCGCATCACTCCCCGTCACGGTGTCGTAGGACCAGTCCACGATGCCTCCCATGTCGTAGACATTTTCATAGCCCAGCTCTATCAGCTTGTCGGAGGCCTGCTTGCTTCTGACCCCCGTGCGGCAGTAGACGAGCAGTGTGGCGTCCAGCTGGGGGAGGGCCTCGGGCTGCTGAGTACCGATATCCTCGTTGGGGATCAGGATGGCGCCGGGGATGTGGCCGGCCTCGTATTCGTCACTCCGCCGCACGTCCACGATGGTGACATCCCCGTCCTCCATCATCTCCTTGGCCTCCTCGGCGGTGATCTTGTGGTAGGCGGTCTCCTCGGGGCTCTCTTCGGCGGAGGGGGCGGGCTGCGTCCCGCCCGCCGCGCAGGCGGACAGCAGCAGGACCAGGCCCAGGGCGAGCAGGGGAGCGTTTCGTTTCATGGCGGGGCTCCTTTCCGGCCGGATCAAAGATCAAACCGCTTTCTATACTGTAACTATAATATTTACAGTATAATTTGTCAAGGGATTTTGCAAAAAAGGCCAAATCTTTATGAAAGATCCAGAGGCGGTTTATAAAGGCGGCAGACTATTTCGAAAAAGTGCCCCTCGACACGGCCTGGGTCCAGGCAGGGATTTTCCGCCGCAGCGCGGCAAAAAAGGCCGTCCGGCCGGGAATTCCGGACGGACGGCCTCTTGATCCTGCGAGGGTTTTGGAAATGTGCTCTGTCAGACGGGGAGGGAGGCCGGGAGTTCCTTCCCGCAGGCGAGGAGCTCCTCCCGGGGGATGGCCGGGCTGTACAGGTACCCTTGGAAAACGGTGCAGCCCAGGGCCAGCAGGGCGTCCCGCACCTCTCCGGTCTCCACGCATTCCGCAATGACCTGGAAATCCAAACCCTGTCCCAGGGCGACGATGGAGCCGATGATCTCCCGGGAGCGGCTGTTCTCCAGCACCTGGCACACCAGGCTTCCGTCCAGCTTCACATAGTGGAAGTGGTTGTTGCGCAGATAGTTCAGGGAGGTCTTTCCCATGCTGAAATCGTCGATGGCCAGCGTGATGCCGCAGGAGCCGAAGCGCTCGATATTGGCGGTGATGTGGGGCAGGTTGACCAGGGAGGTCTCTTCCGTCACCTCCAGAACCAGGCTGCGGCACACGTCGTTTTCCTCCGCCAGGCGGATGATCCGTTCCGTCAGCGCCGGGTCGTTGAGCTGCTCGGCCACAATGTTGGCCGATATGTGGATGTCCTGGCCCAGACCTTGGCGGAGAACCGGGATATCCCGGCAGACCGTGGTGAGGACGCGCCAGGTCAATTCCTGATAACAGCCGTCCTCCTGGGCCAGCTCGATGACCACGGGGGGATAGACCGCCGAGTCCCCGTACCGCCAGCGCAGCAAGGCCTCGGCCCCCGTCACCCGGCCCTGGGCGTCCACCTGGGGCTGGTAGTGGATGGGCAGGCTGCCGCGCTCCACGTCGGCCCGCAGCTGGCCGGCAAGGGCCTTGGCGATCACGCCCAGGCTGTCGGTGCGCTCCAGGTAGCGGGGCTGTTCCCCGGTCTCCTGACAGCGGCGGAAGTCCTGGGTCAGCTCATCAATCAAATAGAGCTCCCGGCTCTCCTTCAACCGCTCCGACAGCATGACAAAGGGGATGTAGATCAACGTCCCCAGGACCACGGACACCAGCTGCACCACAGTGCCGTGCCAGGAGCCGGTGGCCAGATACCCGCTGAAGAATACGGGGGTGGTCCAGTTCACCGCCTGCTGGGCGGCGGGCATCCAGCCGATCAGAACGGCCCCGTAGGACAGGAGCATGGAGAAGATGGGGGTCAGGATAAAGGGGATGGCCAGAATGGGGTTGAGTACGATGGGAAGGCCGAAAACCAGGATCTCGTTGATGTTGAAAAGGGTCAGGGGGACGGCGGAATAGGCCAGCCTGCGGTCGTTTTTCTGGCGGGAGACCAGCAGCAGGGCCAGCAGCAGGCACATGGTGGCGCCGCTGCCCCCCAGAACGGCGAAGTTGTCCAGAAAGGATTTGGTGATGACGCCGCCGGCGGTCCCCTCGGCGGTAAAAACGGTCTGCGCCACCGGGTCCAGAGCGTTGCCGCCGTGAATGCCGAAGGCCCAGAGAAGGTCCAAAAGGAGCAGGAACATCACCCCGTTGCCCGGCTCGCCGTTCAGGCCGCCGAAGGCGCGGAACAGGAGCCCGCTGATGAGATCATTGAGGTTTCCCACGTGGAACAGCTTTTGAAGGAGCAGGTTCCCCAGGGTGAACACCGTCACACAGACCACCACCGGGAGAATGGCGGACATGGAGCTGCGGAAGTGGATGTCGTTGCCCGCGGCATAGGAGCGGTAGCGGCGGTACATTCCCAGATCCAGAAGAAAAAAGAGGCGGGTGGCCAGGATGGAGCAGACCATGGCGGTAAAGACCCCGATGGTCCCGAAGCAGGACAGGGTCAAAGAGCCGCCCGCCCCGCCGAAGGAGGCGATAAAGCAGGCGCAGGCGGTGACCATGGCCGTCATCCGCAGGGTGAGGTTTTGACCGGCCAGGCTGTCGGAGTAAAAATAGCTGATGGCCAGGACCAGGTAGAGGGACAAAAAATCTGTGGTGGCCCCCACGATGAAGCCCAGCAGGGATAAAAGAGCGCCGCCCGCGAAGGAGGCGAGGAACTCCTGATAGAGAGGGACGGGGAAATTGCTCAGCAGCAAGGCGAAAGACCCGGTCAGCACCACGGGGATCACCAGCAGGAATCCCTTTTTGATGGCGCTGAGCACCAGGTTGTTTTCCATGGCGTAGATTATTTTTCGGATGCGGACGAACAAGACCTCACCCCCATGACGGCTACTATTGTAACATATTCTTTCGGTGGGGGGAAGAGTAGAGAGGGGTGTATATGGGACCCCAAAGCGTATAAAATGTAAAAAAGAGCGGTATTTTGTGAAAATATGTAAAAACAGTGTGACTATTTTCCTTCGCAGACCGGTCTGAGCGGCTTGCGGAGACGAAGGGCTGCGGAACCTGTTGGGCAAAAATTACCCAGAATGATGGGCGGTGGCTTGATAGGCCATCATAAAAACTGATTTTCACCCCTTTGAGATGAAATGTGCGATACATGGTCCCAATAAAAACAGCTCTGCTTTTGATAAAAAAGCAGAGCTGTTTTTGAGCTGCCATTACTGGGCAAAATCGATATCCGGCCTTCGTTCCGCCCGCAGGCGGCGTCCTCTTCGGGGCGGAGCCCAGCGAAGCGGATCCGCCCCGAAAGCGAAGAAACACCCCGTCCGGCTAAGAATCCTCGCCGTCAGGCGAGGATTCTTGCCAAAAGGGGTGTTTCTGAGCTGGCACGCCTGAGGGGATTCGAACCTCCGACCTACCGCTTAGGAGTATGGCGTGCCGCTTGGTACATCGTCCGTTTCATAATTTGCCTTGTTGTTTTATCCGAAATTGTATTGCCTGGTTACTGGTCAATCTGCATAAAAATTCCTGTGATGCCGCCTCGTGACGGGGCGTTCAGAAAGTCAAATTAGCAAATTCTTAGCAGGAATGGTGTCTAACAGGGCCTTTCCCATCAGGGAAACCGGGCAGGTATGGGCAAAATGCCGACAAGAAACAGGAGGCAGATTATGAGTGCATCGGGCGGAAAGCAGACGCCGAAAAACAGAACCTACACCGTGGAGGACATAGCCGCTATTCTCGGCATTGGAAAATCCTCTGCCTATAAGCTCGCAAACTCCGGCGAGTTTCAGACGATCCGGATCGGAAACATGATCCGCATTTCCAGAAAATCTTTTGAGGATTGGCTGGGGATGGAGGAGAACGAGGAGTAAGTCCCCAAAATTTAAGGGAACAACTGAATACAGACCGGCCATCTGCCGGGGAACGCCATAGGTTACACAAACCTGTGGCGTTTTTTTATGCCCTGCCAAGGGTGCATGAAACTGTATGAATACGGGTGGAAAATCCCCTGTTTTTTCGCCTGTGGGCGGCGAAAGTGAAACCGCCCATATTCTTTCCCTCATGGGAGGCGGGGTGGTGATACAGGGGCGAAAATCCGCCGAAACGAACACTTTTCAAAACCGAAGGAAGGAGGTATCCAACATGGCGGTATTCCGCATTGAGAAAACCCGTGATTATACGGTGATGTCCAACCACCACCTGCGGGACAAGTCGCTCTCGCTGAAAGCGAAGGGCCTTCTCTCCCTCATGCTCTCCTTGCCGGAGGAATGGGACTATACCACCAAGGGGCTGGCTCGGATCTGCAAAGATGGCGTTGACAGCATCTGCGCCGGGGTGCGGGAGCTGGAGGAACACGGCTATGTGATCCGCCAGCGGGTCCGCAACCCCAACGGCCAGCTCGGCGCCATCGAGTACACCATCCTGGAGCAGCCCAGACCGCCGGAACCAAAACCGCAAAAACCTGAACGGGAAAATCCAGTCTTGGATAATCCTGAACAGGCTTCCCCTGTCTTGGAAGAACCTGAACAGGGAAACCCCGCACAATTAAATACTAATAGATCAAGTAAAGAAAAATCAAAAAAAGATCTATCAAGTACGGAAGGATCAAATCCTGTCCAATCAATCCCCCAAACCCCCAGGGGCTCGGACCGGAAAGGACGGGACCGGATGCGGGAACGGGAAAGCTATCGGGAATTGATTTTGGAGAACATCGAGTATGACTGCCTCATCCAGAACCACCGCCTTGACCGTGACCGCCTGGACGAGCTGGTGGAGCTCATGGTGGACACGGTGTGCTCCAACCGGGAGATGATCCGTATCGCCGGGGACGACTACCCGGCGGAGGTGGTCAAGTCCCGGTTCCTGAAGCTGGACAGCTCCCACATCGAGTATGTGCTGGACCGGATGCGGGAGAACACCACCTATGTCCGCAATATCAAAAAATACCTGCTGGCCGCCCTGTATAACGCCCCGGCCACCATCGGCAGCTATTACACTTCCCTGGTGAGCCACGATATGTACGGCGGCGGAGATCGGAGGTGATGTGCGTGCAGGAAGAAATCACCCAGGGCGCGGTCTCCCTCTCGGTGGAGACCGGCAAGATGACGGCGGACCTGCTCCAAAAGGCCGTGAAGAAGGTGCTGGAGGAGATGCAGAAGAAGCCCTCCCAGCGCAGCTTACACCAGGGAAAACAGACCCTGCACCAGCTCAAACAGCATGGGGCCTCCCTGACCAACATCGAGATCACGGAGCAGAACATCAAGGCGTTTTCCGTGGTGGCGAAAAAGTATGACATCGACTATGCCCTGAAGAAGGACCCCACCACGGAGCCCCCGCATTACTATGTGTTTTTCAAGGCGAAGGATAAGGACCAGCTCCAGCCGGCCTTCAAGGAGTTCACCGCCATGACCCTGGATCGGGAGAAGCACCCCACCATCCGGGAGCGGCTGGCCCAGGCTCAGGAACAGTCCAAGACCAAACACCGGGAACGGGAGAAGGTCAAGACCAAGGACCGGGAGGTGACGCGATGACCGATAAGCTGAAAAAGCAGCTCATCCTCAACCTTCCGTATCTCATCTTTGTGTATCTCTTTGACAAGCTCTGCCAGGGCGTGCGGCTGGCTCCTGGGGCTGACGCCTCGGAGAAGCTGCTCCATATCGGGCAGGGCTTTTCAGCGGCCTTCGCAAGTCTGGCACCCAGTTTCCATCTGCTGGACCTGTGTGTGGGTGCCGCCGGCGCGGTGCTGATTCGGCTGGTGGTCTACTCCAAGGGCAAAAACGCCAAGAAATACCGCCGCGGCATCGAGTACGGGAGTGCCCGTTGGGGCACACCTGCCGACATCGCTCCCTACATGGATAAGGACTTCTCCCAAAATGTTCTCCTTACCCAAACGGAGCGGATCACCATGTCAAGCCGCCCAAAGGAGCCCAAGTACGCCCGGAACAAAAATATCCTGGTCATCGGCGGTTCCGGCAGCGGCAAGACGCGGTTCTTCGTCAAGCCCAACCTGCTCCAATGCCATTCCTCGTATGTGGTCACGGACCCGAAGGGCACCATCTTACAGGAAGTCGGCGCCCTGCTGGAGCGCAGGCAATATCGTATCAAAAGTCTGAACCTCATCAATTTCAAAAAATCCATGAAATATAATCCCCTGGCGTATATCCGCAGCGAAAAGGACATTTTGAAACTGGTGAACGCCCTCATTCTCAACACCAAGGGAGAGGGTGAAAAGAGTTCCGAAGATTTTTGGGTCAAGGCCGAGCGGTTATACTATTCTGCCCTCATCGGCTACATTTGGTATGAGGCGGAGCCGGAGGAGCGCAACTTCATCACCCTGCTGGACCTTATCAACGCATCGGAGGCCAGAGAGGATGACGAGGAGTTTCAGTCCCCGGTGGATCTGCTGTTTGCCAAGCTGGAAAAGGAGCAGCCAGATCATTTCGCCGTGAAGCAATACCGCAAATTCAAGATGGCTGCCGGCAAGACCCTGAAATCCATCCTCATTAGCTGCGGCGCCCGCCTCTCTCCCTTTGACATTCAGGAACTACGGGACCTTATGGCGGAGGACGAACTGGAACTGGACACCCTGGGAGACCGGAAATCGGCGCTGTTCGTCATTCTCTCCGACACGGACAGCACCTTCAATTTTGTGGCGGCGCTCATGTACTCCCAGCTTTTCAACCTTCTGTGCGACAAGGCGGACGACTTCTACGGCGGCCGCCTGCCGGTCCATGTGCGGTGCCTCCTGGACGAGTTCGCCAACATCGGGCAGATACCAAACTTCGATAAGCTGATCGCCACCATCCGGAGCCGGGAGATCTCGGCTTCTATTATTTTGCAGTCACAAAGTCAGTTAAAGACCATCTACAAGGACGCTGCGGACACCATTGTGGGTAACTGCGACAGCACCTTGTTTTTGGGAGGCAAGGAGAAATCCACCCTGAAAGAAATCTCGGAGCTGCTGGGCAAGGAGACCATCGACAGCTTCAATCAATCCGAGAACCGGGGCAGCCAGGTCTCCCACGGCCTCAACTATCAGAAATTGGGAAAGGAGCTGATGACACAAGACGAACTGGCGGTAATGGACGGAGGCAAATGTATTTTCATGCTGCGGGGCGTGCGCCCGTTCCTTTCGGACAAGTACGACCTGACCAAACATCCCGACTACAGATATACTGCCGACGCCGACAAGAAGTACCTCTTTGATATGGAACGGTACATGAAACGCAGACCGGCCATCGTAAAGCCGGACGAGCCTTTCGAGATGTACGAATTGACAGCCGCAGACCTACAATAACGATTCTACAACGAAAGGAAATGTGAATATGAGCTTTTTTACCAGTGCTATCGACGTTTTGCAGACTCTGGTCATCGCCCTGGGCGGCGGCCTGTGCGTGTGGGGCGGCATCAACCTTCTGGAAGGTTACGGCCAGGACAACCCCGCTTCCAAGAGCCAGGGCATCAAGCAGCTGATGGCCGGCGGCGGTGTCGCCCTCATCGGTATGATGTTGATCCCCCTGCTGGCCGATCTGCTGTCCACTACCTGATGTCCGCCAACAAACCCCACGGGAGGCCTCGGCACACGGGGCCTCCCGGAAAGGAGGTGATCCCCGTTGATTTTTGACGCAATACAGGAGTGGTTCCAAGAACTGCTCATTGACGGTATCATATCCAACCTGACCGGGATGTTTGATACCCTGAACACAAAGGTGGGCGAGATCGCCGGGGAGGTCGGCATGACGCCCGCCGCCTGGAACAGCGGCATCTTCAATATGATCCGCAGCCTTTCGGAAACGGTCATCGTCCCCATCGCCGGCATCATCCTCACCTTTGTCATGTGCTACGAGTTGATCCAGCTCATCGTCGAGAAGAACAATCTACATGACTTCGACACATGGATCTTCTTCAAGTGGATTTTTAAGTCTTTCTGTGCGGTGCTGATTGTCACGAACACCTGGAACATTGTCATGGCGGTGTTCGATGTGGCGCAGAATGTGGTCAACCAGTCGGCAGGCGTCATCATCTCGGATGCTGGCATCGACATATCCAGCGTGACCGCTGATCTGGAAACCCAGCTTGCAGACTGGAGCATCGGCGCCCTGCTGGGGCTGTGGTTCCAGAGCATCTTCGTGGGACTGTGTACGCAGATACTTTCCATCTGCATCTTCCTGGTCATTTACGGCAGAATTATTGAGGTGTATTTGGTCACTTCGATAGGTCCCATCCCATTTGCCACGATGGTCAACCGGGAATGGGGAAACACGGGGCAGAACTATCTCCGCTCCCTGCTGGCCCTGGGCTTCCAGGCGTTCCTCATTATGATCTGTGTGGGCATCTATGCGGTGCTGGTGGAAGGCATTTCGCTCAGCGGCGACAACATTTCCGGCGCTATTTGGGGGTGCATGGGGTACACGGTACTCCTGTGCTTCACCCTCTTTAAGACCGGCAGCCTCGCAAAATCCCTGTTCGGGGCGCACTAAGGGGGTGGCTGATTGAAGGTTGGATTGATCGATGTGGATTCTCACAACTTTCCAAATCTCTGTCTGATGAAACTCTCCGAATACCATACCCGGCGGGGCGACCGGGTGGAGTGGTGGAGCCCCAAGGGGCATTACGACCTGGTCTATAAAAGCCGGGTGTTCACGGATACCTATTCCAGGGACAACATCACCGTGACCAATGCGGACCAGGTCATCCAGGGCGGCACCGGCTACGGGCCGGGCGGGAAAGACCTTCCGTATGAGATTGAGCACATCCGGCCGGACTACTTTCTCTATCCGCGGTTTTTAGGAACAGCCTACGGATTTTTGAGCCGAGGCTGTCCGAGAAACTGCGGATTTTGCATTGTCAGCGGTAAAGAAGGGCGCAGGAGCGTCAAGGTCGCTGACCTCTTTGAATTTTGGCGCGGCGAGGATGAGATCAAACTGCTGGACCCCAATCTGCTGGCCTGCCCGGACCATGAGGCGCTGCTGCAGCAGCTTGCCGACAGCCGGGCGCTGGTGGATTTCACTCAGGGGCTGGACATCCGACTGACCAGCCCGGACAACATTTTCCTGCTGAACAAGGTGCGAACCAAGGCGGTACATTTTGCCTGGGATAACCCGGAGGAGGATTTGACGGAGTATTTCCGCCGCTTTGTGGAGCATACCGCCATCCGAAGCGACCGAAACCGGCGTGTCTATGTGCTGACCAACTATGGAAGCACCCATGAGCAAGACCTTTACCGGGTGAACACCTTGCGGGCTTTGGGGTATGACCCCTATGTAATGATCTATGAGCGCCCCACCGCCCCTAAGATTACCCGCCATCTTCAGCGGTGGGTGAACAATAAACGAATTTTCCATGCGGTAAAAGATTTCAAAGACTATATTCCCACAAGAAGGAGTTGATGTGATTGGCCTATGTAACGATCCCGAAGGACCTGAGCAAGGTGCAGAGCAAGGTCCTGTTCGGGCTGACCAAGCGGCAGGTGATTTGTTTCGGAACGGCGGCGCTGATTGGCGTGCCGCTTTTCTTCTTAGCCAAGGGCGCGCTGGGCACCACCACGGCGGCCCTGTGTATGATCCTGGTCATGCTGCCCTTCTTCCTGTTTGCTATGTACGAGCGGAACGGGCAGCCCCTGGAGGTGTTCCTTGGGCACCTCATTCAGAACAAGTTTATCCGTCCAAAGGTGCGGATCTACCAAACCAACAACCTGTACTCCGCGCTTGTGCGGCAGCACGAATTGGAACAGGAGGTGAGAGCGATTGCAGGTAAAAACCGCAAGACCCGGAAAAACGGCAAAGCCCAGACGTAAACTGACCCGCAATGAGCGCAGGCAGATCGAGGCGGTGATCCGGCAGGCAAAGGGCGATGGGAAAACCCATACGGTGCAGGACAGCATCCCTTTCCGCAATATGTTCCCGGACGGCCTGTGTCGGCTGGATGGCGGTGCCTTCTCCAAAACCATCGCCTATGAGGATGTGAATTACCGTCTGGCAGGGCCGGAGGATCAGCGGAGCATCTTTGAAAGCCTCTGCGACTTCTATAACGGCTATGACCCCACCATTGGGGTGCAAATGACACTCAGCAGCCGGTATGTGGAGCATGGACTGGAGGAGGACCTGTTCGGCATCCGTCCCCAGGGCGACGACCTGGACCCCATCCGTGAGGACGCAGCCGGGATACTCCGTTTCCAGTATGAGCGGGGCAGCAACGGATATGTGAAAACAAAGTATGTCACCCTGACCATCGAGGCGGAGAACCTGGCGGCGGCGCGGGCGCGGTTTGCCCGTATCGAGACCGACACCCTCAACCGCTTCAAGGTCATGGGGGCCGCCGCGCATGTGCTGGACGGGAAGGAGCGGCTGGAGCTGCTTCACGGCATCCTTCACCCGGAGGGCGGAAGGTTCGCTTTCGATTGGGACTGGCTGGCGCCCAGCGGCCTTTCGGTCAAGGACTTCATCGCCCCGTCCTCCTTCCATTTCGGAGAAACCCGTACCTTCCGCATCGGCGAGATGTACGGCGCAGTCAGCTTTTTGCAGATCACCGCCCCGGAGATCCACGACCGCATTTTGGCGGAGTTTATGGAGACCGAGGGCAACATCCTGGTGACCATGCACATCCGAGGCATCAACCAGAACGAGGCCATAAAAATGGTCAAGCGGAAGATCACCGACTTGGACGCCATGAAGATCGCGGAGCAGAAACGGGCGGTTCGCAGCGGGTATGACATGGACATCCTCCCCAGCGACCTTGCCACCTACGGCGGCGCGGCCAAGACCATCCTCCAGGACCTGCAAAGCCGGAACGAGCGAATGTTCAATCTGACCTTCCTGGTCATGCACATGGCGGCAACCAAGCAGAAGCTGGAGATCGCCGTATCCCAGGCGGCCAGCGTCGCCCAGACCTACAACTGTCTCCTCACCCGGCTGGACTTCCAACAAGAGGATGGGCTGATGAGCAGCCTTCCCCTGGGCCTGAACCGTATCAAGATTGAACGCAGCCTCACCACATCAGCCCTGGCGGTGTTCGTTCCCTTCGTCACCCAGGAATTGTTCATGGGCGGCGAGTCCATGTATTACGGCCTGAACGCCCTCTCCAATAACATGATCCTGCTGGACCGCAAGCAGTCCCGGTGTCCCAACGGCCTGGTGTTTGGTACGCCGGGCAGCGGCAAATCCATGAGCTGCAAGCGGGAGATCACCTTCATCATCCTGACCACCAAAGATAATGTCATCATCTGCGACCCGGAGGACGAGTATTCGCCCCTGGTGAAGCGGCTGGGCGGTCAGGTGATCCGGCTGTCCCCGTCCAGCACCGACTATGTGAACCCCCTGGACATCAATCTCAACTACTCGGACGAGGAGAACCCGCTGGCGCTGAAATCTGACTTTGTTCTGTCCTTCTGCGAGCTCATCATGGGCAGCAAGACCGGGTTGGAGGCCATCGAGAAAACCGTCATCGACCGGGCTGTGCAGAAGATCTATCAGCCCTATTTTGCCGACCCCAGACCGGAGAATATGCCCATTCTGGGCGATTTGATGGAGGCGCTTCTGGCACAAGGCATCCCGGAGGCCGACCGGGTGGCCCAGGCGCTGGACCTGTATGTGAACGGTTCGCTGAACTTCTTTAACCACCGCACCACCGTGGACATCCGCAACCGCCTTGTCTGCTTTGACATCAAGGGCCTGGGCAAGAACCTGAAAAAGCCCGGTATGCTCATTGTCCAGGACGCGGTGTGGAACACCGTCACCATCAACCGGGCCATCGGTCGGTCTACCTGGTATTTCGTGGACGAGTTCCACCTTCTGCTGAAGGAGGAACAGACTGCGGCGTACAGCGCCGAGATTTGGAAACGGTTCAGAAAGTGGGGCGGCGTGCCGACCGGGGCGACGCAGAACCCCAAAGATCTGCTTTCCTCCCCGGAGATTGAGAACATTCTGGAAAACAGCGATTTCATCTATATGCTCAACCAGGCCGCCGGCGACCGGAAGATCCTGGCGGAGCGGCTGAACATCTCCCCGGAGCAGCTTGCCTATGTGACCAACTCCGACCCCGGCCATGGGCTGCTGTTCTTCAACAATGTCATCCTGCCCTTTGCGGATGACTTCCCTAAGAACACGGAGCTTTACAAGCTGCTCACCACCAAGCCCAGCGAGGTGGAGCACGCGGCGGAAACGGAGGCGTGAATATGAAAAACAAACTGTATGTCATCAACGGCAAGACCTATCTCTCCCACATCAACGATGAGGTCCACCTGTATGGGCTCCTCCACCAGCTCGCTTTTCTGGCTGGCCGCATCAAGGACGAGGAAGATGTGTTCCATGTGCTGGACACGGCGAAGCGGTACGGTGAGATCGCCGAGGAGAAGTTCCAGAGCTGGGGCATCCCCGGCCGCTATCTGGTGTTCGGCGACCCCAAGGATTTGAAGGGGCTCATGGACAAGGAGCTGGACGAGGTGGAGGTGGTTCCGGAGGAGGAGCCGAAGCCCAAGAAATATCGGGATGAGTACATCATCCCCGGCAGCGGTTTCCGTATGCTGGTGGGCGACATCTACAACCTGATCGTTCTCTATCACTCCCTGGCCCGCTGCCTGTCGGAGGCGGAGACGGAGAAGGATTTTCTCCGCTTGAAAAAGCGGGCCGGCAATTACGAGAAAGAGATGAAGCGGATCTACCGCAGCCTGGGCCTCCCAGAGGGCAGCGGCATCGCGCATGATACCCTGGAGGAGGCCATCATCAAGCGTCATAACCTGATTCCGCTGGAGGAAGTGGAGGACGATTCCCAGGATGACGGCCTTGAAGGGGATGAGGTATGGAGCGTCTGACCCATGTAAGCCTGTTCTCCGGCATCGGCGGTCTGGACCTGGCGGCGGAGGCAGCCGGATTCGAGACCGTCTGCCAATGTGAATGGGCGGACTACCCCTATTCTATCCTGGAGCGGCACTGGCCGGATGTGCCGAAGTTCCGGGACATTACCACATTTACGAAGGAGGCGTTTTTTGAGAAAACAGGACTTGAAACAGTCACCATCATTTCCGGCGGCTTCCCCTGTCAGCCCTTTTCCACCGCAGGAAAGCGGCGTGGCTTTGCGGATGAACGCTACCTGTGGCCGGAAATGTGCCGCGTTATTGCCGAACTGCGGCCCCGTTGGGTGCTTGGGGAAAATGTTGCTGGCTTCATCAATATGGGGCTCGACAAAACGATTTTTGACCTGGCAAAAGCGGGATACGCTGTTCTCCCATTCGTATTTCCGGCTTGCGGCGTCGGCGCATGGCATGAGCGCCAGCGAACTTTTATCGTCGCGGCTGATGTTTCCCACGCCCCTTGCCTCCGACAAATCCACCTGCCGGGACGCTGCCAACCTGGATGTGTTCCTGTCGGACAACGGGATATTCCGCAAGCGGAACAAGGACGGGACGATCTGGAGCCTGTCCCTGTCGGCGGCGGTATTCTACTTGACGCCGGCGGCGTCGGAGGGCTACCGCTCCACCCTGAAACCGGCGGCCTTCCGGGGCAAATCCCCATCCTCCAACCTGTCAGCCCAGGTGATCCACCAGGAACAGCCCCTGTCGGAGAAGGCGGCGCTGAACCCCGATTGGGTGGAATGGCTCATGGGCTTCCCGCAGGGATGGACGGACGTATCCTCTGGGCCAGCGAGCCGGAGGGCGTCCCCCGCATAACCGAGGATACGAAGGATCGGGCGCTGCGGCTGAAAACCCTGGGGAACGCAGTCTGCCCGCCCCAGGCCTATCCCATTTTTCACTACATTTCCCTGATAGAGACCGGGGCGTGCGCCAGCATCTGCCCCTACGGAGGAGGTGACGGATAAATGCAGGAATGGAAAGCCTCCGAAAAGGAGGCGCAGAAGATGACCCGTGATGGGGCCATCTCGGTGAACCTGGTGACTGGCGAGGCAACCCATATTTCAGACCGTCCCCCGGAGCAGGATTATTCTTCTGCGGATGAAACGGCGGGGGCATTGAACCGGGCGGCGGACGAGGTGGTGGGACACCGGGAACGCCGGCAGACAAAAAAGGCGCGGCGAAAGCGGCGAGACACCTTTCGGGAGGGTGAGGAGGCCAGGGACCGCCCTTCCTCCCGTTTGCAGTTTTCCGAGACAGACCAGGCGGCGCCGGAACTGAAAAAGGCCATCCGTAAGTCGGACAAGGCGGCGGATCGGCTGGACGCGGCGAAAGCTGCTGTCCCCGTAAAGCCTCCCGGCAAGGAGCATGGCAGCCCATTGTCCCGGCCGGTGCAGGAAATACGGTCCACCCTCCACGGCGAAGTGAGCAAGGTGGAGGGCGATAACTCCGGCGTTCAGGCCGGCCACCTGGGAGAACGGCAGATTGAGAAGGCCGTGGGCTATGGCAAGCGGCGTTTCCATCAGGCGCGTGCGGACCGGAAAATGAAACCCTGGCGGGATGTGAAGCAGGCGGAGCAGGCAGCGGTGAAAGCCAATGCCGATTTCTACTGGCGGAAGTCCGTCATGGAAAATCCCCAGCTTGCGTCCAGCAACCCCATCTCCCGCCTGTGGCAGAAAAAGCGACTGCAAAAGCAGTATGCTGCCGCACATCGGGCAGGGACCGGCGCGGCCCAGGCTGCGGGAAAGGCATCCCAGACCGCCGCTTCCGCAGCGAAGAAAGGCGGCGGGACCATCGCCCAGAAGCTGGGCGGGCTTGTGACGAAGAACAAACACACCCTTCTCATTGTGGGAGGGATCGGCTTGATCCTCATGCTCATCATGGGGCTGATGCAGTCCTGCACTTCCATGTTCGGGGGCGGGACTTCCGGCCTGGTGGCGTCCTCCTATCTCTCCGAGGATGCGGACCTGACCGGGGCCGAGGCCGCCTATTGCGGGATGGAGGCGGAGCTTCAAGAATACCTGGACACCTACGAGGCCACCCATGACTATGACGAATATCACTTTGACCTGGACGAGATCGAGCATGACCCTTATGTGCTGCTGTCCATCCTGTCGGCGCTCCATGAAGGGGTGTTTACCCTGGACGAGGTGCAAGGCGACCTGGAAATGCTCTTTGACAAGCAGTACATCCTCACCGAAACTGTGATCACCGAAACAAGGTATCGGACGGAAACCCGGACAGATAGCGAGGGCAACGAGTACGAAGTGGAGGTGCCATACACCTGGTATATCTGCACCGTCACGCTGGAAAACTTTGACCTCTCTCATGTGCCGGTCTACATCATGGGCGAGGATCAGCTTTCCATGTATGCCGTGTATATGTCCACCCTGGGCAACCGGCCGGATCTGTTTCCGTCCTCCGGGTATGTGAACAAGTACATCGAGAACCCGCCTACGGCCTGGGACATCCCCGCCGAGTACCTGACGGATGAACGGTTTGCCACCCTCATCACCGAGGCGGAGAAATACCTGGGATACCCCTATGTGTGGGGCGGGAGCAGCCCGGAGACATCGTTTGACTGTTCCGGCTTCGTCAGCTATGTGCTGACCAGCACCGGGCTTTGTAACACCGGGCGGCTGGGCGCCCAGGGGCTCTACAATATCTCCACGCCGGTATCCGACCCCCAGCCCGGTGATTTGGTGTTCTTTGTGGGCACCTATGACACCAGCGGTATCTCCCATGTGGGTATTTATGTGGGCGACGGGATGATGCTGCATTGCGGAGACCCGATTTCCTACACCAATTTGAATACAAGTTACTGGCAGTCTCACTTTTATGCCTACGGCCGGCCGCCGTACAACTGATGGGAGGTGAAACACACATCAATATGGTTTCCTATGGGGGCGGTGTCAACAGCACCGCCCTTTTAGTCGGTCTGCACCAGCACCGTATCCCGGTAGACCTGATCCTCTTTGCGGATACCGGGGCGGAGCATCCCCACACCTATGCCTACCTGGACATCATGGACCGCTGGCTGAAGGACCACGGGATGCCGCCCATCACCAGAGTGTATAAGACCACGCGGGACGGAAAGCGGCTGACCTTGGAACAGGAGTGCTTGCAGAGCGGCACCCTGCCTTCTATGGCCTATGGCTTCAAGCGGTGTTCCCTGAAACACAAGATCGGGCCGCAGGAAAAGTTTTGCAACCATTATCCGCCCTGCCGGAAGGTGTGGGCGGCGGGCAAACGGGTGGTCAAGTTCATCGGCTACGACGCCGGCGAAGGCTACCGCAGCGACAAGGTGCTGCTGGGGGATCTGGCCGACCCCAAGTACAGCAAGTGGTATCCCCTGATGGAATGGGGATGGGACCGGGCGGCTTGTCAGCGGGCCATTGATGATGCGGGGCTGCCCCAGCCGGGCAAGTCCTCTTGTTTCTTCTGCCCCAGCATGAGGGCGGAGGAGATCATCTATCTGCGTGACCACCACCCGGACCTGTTCCAGCGGGCCATCGCGCTGGAGGACAACGCCCGCCCCAATTTGAAAACGGTCCAGGGCCTGGGCCGCAACTACTCATGGAAAGAACGGTTTGGAAAGGAGAATTGCACACATGGCAACTGTTGAGAAAATCCGCCGAGACATCGAAAAGACCAAGGAGAAGATCTCCGAACAGCAGAAGCGCCTCCGCTCTCTGGAGGCGCAGCTTGTGGAGGAGGAGAACCTGGAGATCGTCCGCATGGTCAAGGCGGTAAAGATGGACAACCGGGAGCTGACGGCCTTCCTGAAGGCTTACGCCAGCGGCCTCATCACCCTGCCGGAGGGCATGATGGAGGCGGAGGCGTCGGCTGACCCCGGCGAGAACGAGATGGAGGACGCCGAGTATGAAGAATAACACGATCATCCGCCTGTTTACGGCGGCTCTGGCCGTGGTGCTCTGTGCCACGGCTTTTGCGGTCCCCGCCTTTGCCGGCGGCGGGGAGGGTGAACCTTACTACACCGAAACGGAGGCAGGCCTCACGGAGGATGACGGGACCCCGGAAATCACGGTTTCCGATGATGAAGATACTGCCGGCGGCGATAATGCGGAGGCCGGCGGTGACACCCTGGACCAGCTCACCGAACTGTTGAGCAGCCTGGGAACCGTGACCGTCACCGAGGATGGCATCCTGTTCACTCCCAACCTGGAGGGGCTGGAGCCCCTGCGCACCGGCACCGTGACCACCTGCGGCGGCAATCTGAATGTCCGCACCGGCGCAGGGCTGGACAATGACGCCTTCACCCAGCTTCCCAACGGGGCTCAGGTGGAGGTCATCGGCACCGAGGGCGAATGGGTCAAGGTGCTTCTGCCGGAGCGGGAGGGCTATGTTCATTCCGATTACCTGACCATCACGGATACGGGCAGTTTTTCCCTCTCCCTGGATGGGGCGGACCTCTCCGCTTTGCTGGAACTGCTCCCCTCCGGCCTCTCCGATGGAGGAGCCGCCCTCACCCCGGATGGGAACCTCTCCCTGATCGACGACCTGGGCGGGGCTTCCTCCGGCAAACAGTTCATCACCGTGGAGACCAAGGGCGGCAATGTGTTCTATCTCATCATCGACCGGGACGACGAGGGGGTGCAGACCGTCCACTTCCTGAACCAGGTGGACGAAGCCGACCTCCTGGCCCTGATGGAGGATGGCGAAGTCCAGGAGACCCCGGCGGTCTGCACCTGTACGGAGAAATGCCAAGCCGGTGCGGTGAATACCGCCTGTCCGGTTTGTGCGGTGAATATGAGCGAGTGTGCCGGGAAAGCGCCGGAGGAGGAACCGGAGCCTGAACCGGAGCCGGAGAAGGAGTCCGGCAGCGGCGGCGCCCTGGTATTGATCCTGCTGCTGGCGGTGTTGGGCGGCGGCGGAGCCTTCGCCTATATCAAGTTCATCAAGCCCAAGCAGGGCGCAAAGGTCAGCGCCGACCCGGACGACTATGATTTTGAGGATGAGGAGGAATATATCAACGAGGATGCCCCTGAACCGGAAGAAACGGAGGAAACGAAATGAAGCTGATGATCTGTGAGAAACCGAGTGTTGCGAAAGCCGTTGCGTCGGCCCTGGGTGTCACATCCAGGGCCGATGGCTGTTTTGAAGGAAATGGGCTCATCGTTTCCTGGTGTGTGGGACACCTGATGTCCCCGATGGACGCAGCCGGGTATGACCCCGCCTATAAGAAGTGGAAGTATGACGACCTTCCCATCCTGCCGGTGCCCTTCCATTATGTGCTGGCGAAGGGCAAAGAGGACGCCTTCCAGAATTTGAAGCGCCTCATGGAGCGCCCGGATGTGACGGAGCTGGTCAATGCCTGCGACGCCGGGCGGGAGGGCGAACTGATCTTCCGGCTGGTCTATGAGGCTGCCGGATGCTCCAAGCCCTTCTCCCGCCTCTGGATTTCTTCGATGGAGGACGCGGCGATCCGGGAGGGCTTTGCCGACCTGCGCCCCGGCGGGGCCTATGATCCCCTGTATCAGTCGGCGCTCTGCCGCCAAAAGGCGGACTGGCTCATTGGTATCAACGCCACCAGGTTGTTTTCAGTATTGTACCATCGCACCCTGAATGTGGGGCGGGTGCAGACGCCCACCCTTGCCATGCTGGTGGACCGGGACAGCAGGATCACCCTGTTCCGCAAGGAGAAATACCATCATGTGCGGCTGGCGCTGGATGGGGCCGAGGCGGTGTCCGAGAAGATTACTGCCCCGGAGGAGGCGGAGACCCTGCGGGCGGCCTGTGCCGGCGCATCGGCATCCTGCACCTCCGTCACCCATGAGAAGAAGAAAGAGGCGCCGCCCAAGCTCTACGACCTGACCACCTTGCAGCGGGAGGCAAACCGGGTGTTCGGTTACACGGCCAAGCAGACCCTGGACTACGCACAATCGCTGTACGAGAAGAAGCTGCTGACCTATCCCCGGACGGACAGCCGGTATCTGACGGTTGATATGGCGGAGACCGCCTCTGTGGTCCTGCATCTGGCGGCGCGGGTGCCGCCCTTCGATGCTTGCCCGGACTTCTTCCCTGATGTTGCGGCGCTGGTGAATGATGGGAAGGTATCCGACCACCACGCCATCATCCCTACGCTGGAGCTGGAGAAAGCCGACCTGTCCGAACTGACCGTGGGCGAACGGAACACCTTGCTGCTGGTGTGCCGGGAGCTGCTGTGTGCGGCGGCGGAACCCTATGTGTATGAAGCGGTCACGGCCACTTTTGATTGTGGTGGACACACCTTCACCGCCAAGGGGCGGCGCATCCTCTCCGAGGGCTGGCGTGAGATCGACCGCATTTTCCGCACCTCCCTGAAGGAGCAGCCGGAGGACGAGGCGGAGCCCATCGCCCTGCCGGATTTCACCGAAGGCCAGACCTTTGACCAGGTGGATGCCTCTGTCACCGAACACTTCACCGCCCCGCCCAAGGCGTACACGGAGGACACCCTTCTGGCGGCGATGGAGACCGCCGGAAAAGAGGATATGCCGGAGGACGCCGAGCGCAAGGGCCTGGGCACCCCGGCGACCAGGGCGGCCATCCTGGAAAAGCTGGTGGCGGCCGGATTTGTGGAGCGCAGAGGCAAAAGCCTGATTCCCACCAAAGCGGGGATCAACCTGGTTACAGTCCTGCCGGACACCTTGACCTCTCCTATGCTCACGGCGGAGTGGGAACAGAAACTGACCGCCATCGCCAGGGGCGAGGGCGACCCCGCCGCTTTCATGGCGGGGATCTCTGAAATGACGCGGGAGCTGGTAAAAACCTATTCCCATATCTCCGAGGAAGGTCAGAAACTGTTCGCCCCGGAGCGGGAGACCGTGGGCCTCTGCCCCCGTTGCGGCAAACCGGTCTACGAGGGCAAAAAGAATTTTTACTGCTCCGACCGCTCCTGCCGCTTCGTGCTGTGGAAGGATGACCGCTTCTGGACCTCCCGCAAAAAGGAGCTGACCCGGAAGATGGCTGCCGACCTGCTGAAGAAGGGCCGCACCTCCGTCAGGGGGATGTGGTCTGAAAAGAAGGGTGCCGCTTATGACGCGGTGGTGGTGCTGGATGATACCAGCGAAAAGTATGTCCGTTTTAAGATGGAGTTTCCCAAGCGAAAGGAGGGTGTGAATGGCAAAAAGTAAATCGGATATTTCGATGAACGATCTGAAAGCAATGCTCCCCCAGGAGGGGGAACCTGCGGAGCAGGAGGCAACGCTTCGAGCTCTGTCCTCCCTCTCCCAGGAGGATAGGGATCTCCTGGCCGCTGTGCAGGAGTCTCCCTTCCGCCTGACTACTTTGGAGCAGTTCCGAGAGTTTCCCGCCAACACGGAGTATTTCATCCTGGAGCACAACATCAGCAAAGTGGAGGATGTGGGCTGGCGCTATCTGGCGCAGCATTTGGACATCCTTCTGCCCCCGGAGCTGCTGGACGCCATTGATCCCGTTCCCTTCGGCAACCATGCCATGCGGGAAGAACAGGGGTGCTTTACGAGCCGAGGCTATCTCACTCTCTCCGGCGATGAGTGGGAGCATGAGCGCCCCAAGGAGAAGCAGACGGAGAAAAAGCCCTCCATCAAGGAGCGGCTGGAGCAGAGCCGGAAAGAGTGTGCGGGTCAAAGCAAGGCGCAGCCCCATCGGGAAAAGTCTGCGCCGGAACTGTGAGGAGGTGTCGCTATGCCCCATTATGACTATGACAAAGATTATCCCTTTGCCGCCTTCATCACCAACCTGGGCAAGTACAACGAGGGCGCCCTTGTGGGTGAATGGGTGAAGTTTCCCACCACGGCGGAGGAACTGAAAAAGGTCTTTGAGCGCATCGGGATCGGCGCGAAGGACGACTTCGGGCAGACCTATGAGGAATGGTTCATCACGGACTACGACTGCTATGTGGACGGTCTCTATGACCTGCTGGGCGAGTATGCCAACCTGGACGAACTGAACTACCTGGCCTCCAAGCTGGACGATATGAGCCAGGATGAATATGAGCGTTTCCAGGCTGCTATGGAGATTGGCGACCACACGGGCAGCATCCAGGAGCTTATCAACCTGACGGAGAACCTGGACTGCTACGATGTTTACCCCGACATCCACGACCACGACGATCTGGGCCGGTATTACATCGAGGAACTGGACGCCATGCAGGTGCCGGAGCATTTACGCAACTACATCGACTATGAGGCCTACGGCCGGGACATCGCTCTGGAGGAAAGCGGTCAGTTCACCGACCTGGGTTATGTGCGGGACACCGGGGACAGCTTCCATGAGTATTACGATGGCGAGCGCGGCAGCATCCCGGAGGAATACCGGGTAATGACCTTCCAGGATGACATCCCCGAAGAAGAAATTTCGGAATGGGCCATGGACCTTGCCTACGACATGGACGAGTTTTTCCGGCAGCACGACCCGCAGTATGCCACCGAGCACCCGGAGGAACACGCGGCGAAGGAAGAAATCTACGAAAATCTGATGGCCGGGCGCATCTCTGCGCTGGACGAGAAGCTGGCCGCCCTGGGGCAGACCCAGGAGGACTATCTTCCTTCGGAGATCGAGAAGTTCAAGGACGCCACCGGCTATGAGGAATTTCTGGATGTAGACCCCCAGGCGATCCGGGAGGCCATCGAAAACCCGGATCAGTCCCATGTGGACGAGATGCTGGCCTTTGCGGAACAGGCAAACCGGGAGTATGAGGCGGAGTTGTATGGGCAGCAAGCGGCGCCTACCCCGGACGACCGGGAGACCGGCGAGACGGTGCGGACCCCCAGGGGCACCTTCCATGTGACGGATATGAGCCGTGAACAAATGGAGGCGGCCGGATACGGTTTCCACCACGAGTCCGAGGACGGGAAGTATCTCATCATGGCCAACGGCAGCCGTGCCTTTGCCATCCCCAGCGGGAACGCCCCCGAACATACCGCGCCGGAAAAGCTGACCGTCCTGGTGGTGGAGCCCATGAAGGAGCCCTATGTGAAGGAGATCGACCCCGGCCTCCATGCGCTGCAAGCGGAGGTGGGCGGCGACATTGCCGCCTCCTATCCCTTTGACGATCCGGTGGGACTGGTCCTGAACGATGAAGGCAAGCTCATCGGTCTGGACCTGAACCGTTCCCTCCGGGACGACCATGGGGAGATTTACGACATCGTGGCGGGCACCTTCTTGGTGGTGGGCCTCGGCGAGGAGTCCTTCACCTCTCTGCCCCCGGAACTGGCGCAGAAGTACACGGAGCACTTCAAGCAGCCGGAGCAGTTCATCAACCTGAACGGCCAGATTGTCGCCCTGCCGGTGGAGCCGGAGAACCCTCTCCGCACCGCTGAAATGACCCTGGAGGATGACTACGGCATGATCGACGGGATCATCAACAACGGCCGCCGTGGGGAGGAACTGGAGAAAGCCCAGGCCGAGGCCCGCAGAACCACGCCGGAGAAAAAGCCCTCTATTCGGGAACGGCTGGAGGACGCAAAGCGGGAGTGCGGCGAGCGCAAGCCCCCGGACAAGGCTCATCAGAAGAAGCCCCCGGAGCATGACTTATGAGCCGAAGCAAGAAATGGCGTCTGGAATGGGCGTTCTTCCTGGGCGAGAACGGCAGGCGCCAGTATAACAAGCTCTGCAAGGGCTGTGTCCATCCCTGCAAACAGAGTTTCCGGGCGGTGGTGGTGTCCTGTCCGCACTATCTTTCCCTCCGTTCCAAAAAGTGCGGGAATTAGGGTTCAAAACAGGCTAAGAAACAGCCTGTGGCGGCTTTTCCGTGTAGGGGCAGTATGATTTCCCATGCGGGGCGGCAGGGCGTTTCTGCATAGGAAAAACGCCGGATTTTCACCTTTTGACAAGCAAAATGGGAGCGTCAACATCGGATGCAGTTATCCGAGGTTGGCGCTCCCGTTCTTTTTTTATTCTGGCTGTGTCGCAGTCGATCAGTCATCCTCTAACAGCTTGGAGGGCGGGATTTTCAGCACTTGGGCGATCTTGAACAGTGTTTCAAGAGATACGCCACGGATCGTACCCGTCCCTTCTACCTGACCAACGAAGTTGACACTTTTCCCGATCCTCTCCGCAAGGACCTCCTGTGTCAGCCCCGCCTTTTTCCTGTAATATGCGATCTTCAAGCCCAGAGTGATATAGCGTTCTGGAAACTCCGTCTGCATAATATCACCTCCTGATATTATGCTACCAACAAAGCAGGTAAATTATAATTGAAACCAATTAGAGGATTATTTACTTTAAGTCAATGTATGTATATAATGAGAAGTGGATTATTTACTTTGTTGGAGGAACTGGCTTGAAAATGGCGAAGATAGAACCGTGAACATATTTACTGTTAGTTTTTTTGGACACCGGATCATCCCGGAGTTTCGTGAGGCGGAGGATCGTGTGGAGGCGCTGGTTCATGCGCTGCTTTTGGAAAAGGAGTATGTGGAGTTCCTGGTCGGACGGGACGGAGATTTTGACCAGATCGTTTCCTCCGCTGTCAAACGCCAGCAGCGGCTTGTCCGGGATGACAACAGTTCCTTGGCCTGGATACTGCCATATCCCACGGCGGAGCTGCGCAACAATATGGAAAACTTTGAAGCCTATTATGATGAAATCGAAATATGCAGTAGCGCGGCCAGTAGCCACCCGAAAGGTGCTTTTCAAATTCGCAACCGGCAGATGGTGAAGCGAAGCGACCTCGTTGTATTCTATGTGGATCATACAGGCGGCGGAGCTTATCAGACCATGCGCTATGCGCAGAAAGAAAAAAAGAATATACTAAATCTTGCTGAAGAAGGATACGGAGAAAAAGAATGAGCGCCATCATCATTTCGGTGATGGCGCTCATTTTCAGTAGCAGCAGTAGACGCTGTGGTAATGTGTGTAAACGGTCAAAGGGGCGAAGCTGTGGGAAACGATGTTTGCGGCCCGATGGGAAAGCCGGCGGCTTTTCCATCGGGCCGTGAATATCTGTTTTCCATCGGCGGAGCGGCCGTTTTCCACATTTCCATAGTGCGGTTATCCCACGATCAGGCGGTAGATGGTGAGGGGCACATACCATGCCGCCACCAGCAGGCGCCACACCAGGACGAAGCCCCCGATGAGGCCGCCGATCACGAAGTTCAGCACGAACAGCGCGGCGGCGCCGCCCAGGGAGCCCCCGCCCGGCACGATCCACACGCACATCCGATGGATGCCGAAGGGCAGGCCGCAGAGTATCCAGAGCCAGAGAAGATCCAGCTCCCCATCCCTCATGCAGGCGGATTTGAAAATGCAGTACAGCAGCCCGGCGATGGCAACGGGCAAAACTGCCTTTTTGAAAAAATCTTTGATGGCCTCGGTCCTCGTCATGTGCGCCACCTCCATTCATATCTCCATTATACAGGCAAAATCCAAACAAGCCCAGGGGCTTTTGAAAAGTCTGGAAAAGCGCACAACCGACCTTATTCCAGTTCGTTGCTCCGCTGCCTCTGCGGTTCCGCCTCTCTCGGCTTTTCCAGCAGGGCCTCCACATTCTGGCGAAGGGTGTCATACTCCCGTTCCTCCCGTTGAGCTTTTCGATATTCCGATTGTAGGGCGATCCTTCTGGCGGTGAGTTCATCCATTTCGGCCCGGAGCCGTTGGGCGGCGGGCAGGGGTACAGCGTCCAGGCGTTTCAGTTCCCTTGCCGCCGCCTCGAACAGGATGATCTCACTCTCATGCCCCCGGAGGAATTTCTCCTTGTCCTTGGACTGGCGGTATTGGTCATACAGGGGGCGGAGCTGGCGATAGGTGGCAGCGTGTTTCATGGTGAGGGTCAGCCGCTCCATTTCCTTTTCGGCGGTTCGGAGATCCGCCTTTACCCTGGCGGTGGCGGCCGCCGCTCCGTCGCACCGCTCGGACAGTTCCTCCAAACTTCCAATGCCATGCTCCGTCAGGAAGTTCAGCGTTTCCGCAGCCCGCTTCAGGTTCTCAATAGTTGCCCAATGTTTGTAGCCGGCGCTCTGCTGGGCTTTGATGTTGTTCTGGATGTCGATGAGTAAACTGGGCCTCCCGGTGCGCTGTTTCGGCTGGCGGGAAGGACCTGGCCTGCCGGCGATCCGGGCGGTTAGAGCTTCCTCCGCATAGTCCGCACCCAGGGTTTTCAACCGGGTGAACCGCTCCTGCCCCGGAGCCTTGGCGGAGATGTACTTGCCCCGTTTCAGTTCGT
This sequence comes from Pseudoflavonifractor phocaeensis, assembly GCF_038439875.1. NCBI lineage: Bacteria > Bacillati > Bacillota > Clostridia > Eubacteriales > Oscillospiraceae > Pseudoflavonifractor > Pseudoflavonifractor phocaeensis. Next base: position 222,648 of record NZ_JBCDMT010000007.1, on the reverse strand, counting down.
ACCCTTCACGCTGGAGGCGGCGGAGCAGGTTCTCCAGGTCGGTGCAGCCGGGCAGGAGCCGGTCGATGGCGGAGCGGAGCTTCGCCTTGTAGCTGGTGCCGCTTTGTTCCGCCTGATGCTCGATGTAGCTCTTGCCCTTATCCCGGCCGGGGATAATGACGGACAAACCATGCTCTTTGCAGATACGGTCGCTGGTGCGGCGGATCTCATGGTAGCTTCTCTTGTTGGAGTGGTAATGCCGGTGGTCCTGAAAACTGACCGCATTGAAGATCAGGTGATTATGAACATGATCTTTGTCAATGTGAGTGGTGAGGACAAATTCATATTTGCCGCCCAGGACCTCCCGCGCCAGTTCCATGCCGATCCGGTGGGCTTCCTCCGGCGTGACCTCCCCAGGCTCAAACGCCTGGATGAGGTGCCGGCCCAGGTTCGTTCCCTTGTCGATGGCGTGGCGGCGGGTCCAGGCAAATTCAATGTCGGCGGTCTCGGCGGTGCAGCCGAAGGAGGATACCAGCAGCTTTCCGTCCGTCTTGTCGGGATTGCAGATATAGTCAATCGCCGCTTTCAGCGTTGACTTAATAGGATGCGTCTTTGTAACTGCCATATCTGCTCCAATCTCTCCCGGATTTCCTCCATGTCAGCCTGATAGGTAGGACCTCCGGCGTTGACTCGCTTAGCAATCTGATTGATGTTCCGGCCAATGGCACCCAGGGCTTTCGTCATTTCCTTAATGTCGGCAGTGTCCACTTGAATGATATATCCGTCAATCGCCATCTTGCGCAGATATGCCCCATATCGTTTTGTGGGGAGCTGAGACATCTTCTCGTCAATGAGCCGTTTTTCCTCCTCTGTCACCCAGAACTTCATCTGTATATTCCGTTTTCTGTTTGCCATCGCAGTATCTCGCCTCTTTTCGTATCAGGGTTTGGGATGCTCCCAACAAGCATTTTTCGGGTTTAGGGGGAGGGTTCCCTAAAGCCAAAAATCGCAAGCGGGTACTCGCTTGCTGTGCTTGCTATCTACTCCATATCCCCGCCGAAAGGCGGTATTTGTTGCGCGTTCCTTCGATTTTAGGTACAAAAAAAGATTGCAGCCGCCATGCGCTGCAATCTCCTGTTTCTCATATTGTGAGGTTAGTCCTCTGCTTTTTCGACTTCCGTTATCTCCCTTGCCGTTGCGGTTACAATCCGTATGCCTTTATCGCTCATACCGTCCAGCAGCGCGTCAAGCTGCCGCCGATTGGTAGATTTCTCCGCGTTGCTGTTCGGAAAGAAAAATTGATCTACCGAAATATGATAACGGGTTACAAGGTCATAGAATACTTGCAAACTCGGCTGTTGTCCCTTGTTCTCGATATTCGCAAGGTAGCGCGGGGAAATATATAACTCGTCGCTTACCTTTTTGCGGCTCTCGCCGTATTCATTTCTCGCGGCTTTTATAGCTGCCCCGAAAGCCTTAAAGTCGTACAATGGTACGGGTCTTTTTGCCATTTTCATTCACCCTGTTACATTTTACAGTTCACCTTTCTTTTTGGATATGTCCACACAATTCATATCATTAGGTTAAATACTTCCTGTTGTGTATTGACAGTAGACTGATTTTCTGATAAAATAAAATTTATGTAAAAGGAGGCGGCGTTTATGTTGCATAGCATGCGTATTAGATAAGCATTGAAAAAAAGGATTTTCCCATTTTCAACATGGGCTTTTTTGTCATGCTTATTTTGCGGATGCTATACAAAAAACTAACGACGTATAGATATAGTATAGACATAGTGCAAGCTATGCCTTAGTTTTGTTGTACTGCTCTGTGCATTATAAATGCAGGTCAATGCTCATGTTGAGGATTGACCTGCATTTTTTTGTGTAAAAAGGACGAGTGAAATATAATGCTTAAAAAATATTGGATAAAATGTCCGATTTGTAACGGAAAGACGAGAGTTCAAGTATTTCATAATACTGTATTAAAAGATTTTCCTCTTTTCTGCCCTAAATGCAAATTGACGCATATCATTGATGTAGAAAAATTAGAGATTGTAATCAAAAATACAGAAAAACAAACTTTTATTATTTAGAAGAAAGGATATAAAAATGAAACGTTTACCTAAATATACGCCTGCGGAAGTACGGAATGATCCATACGGATTTACTTACAAAGAAATGTCGGAAGTTATTGGCGAGAATGAAGCAAAAGCCTTATATGAAGAATTATATAAGCAATTACCACGCAAAAAAAATCTATCAATGTTGGTAAAAAATATTTGCAAAAGCAGTGATACTGAAAAGTATGTTTACGAACTGAAAGACAACAAATACATTGAAACGGTTTTTATCAAGCGGCGAGATGGTGGAACTGTTTGCGTGAGCACACAAGTCGGTTGTCCTGTTGGTTGTATTTTTTGTGAGTCCGGGCGAAATGGCTTTGTTCGTAATCTAACATCGTCAGAAATCGTACAACAGATTATATTGTTGCGTCGAAAAGTAAACCGTATCGTTTTTATGGGTATGGGAGAGCCTTTATTCAATTATGACAACTTGATAAAAGCAATCCATATTCTCCGAGATAGATATGGGCTCAACTTTCCAACCGACGGCATTACCATATCAACAGTTGGTCCGGTCGATCAATTAAAAAAATTGCGCGAGGAACATCTTAAAATTCAGTTGACAATATCTTTACACGCAGCAACACAATCTGCAAGAAATCGTATTATTCCTCACATGCGCATATATGCTATTGAAGATGTTGTTAAGCAAGCCTTATCCTATTCTGAAAGGCATAATCGCAAAATTGTCTTTGCGTATTTGCTTTTACCGGGTATAAATGACCGGCCCTCAGATGTAAGACAACTTGCAAAATGGTTTCGGGGCAAAAAAGTTATGATTAACGTGTTACAATACAACCCAACAAGCAATTCAAGAATTAAAGCACCACAGAAACGGGAAATAGTTGCATTCAAACATCAATTAGAGCAAGCAGGACTTGAAGTTACTATGAGAGTTTCTCATGGCAGAGAGATTAACGCGGCTTGTGGACAGTTAGCTAACACATATAATAAATTCAAAAAAAATGATTAAAAGTGCCAGACGCATAGACGCAGAGCCGATAACGCATTAGGTCAAAAAACCTATGTGTTATCGGCTTTTTTATTTAATATTGCGCAAAAGCCGCTGTTCCCTATTATAGAATGGATTGCGGGTAGTGTATTAAAGTCGCCCTTTTTTAAGGATACGGCGGTATCGGGGAGGTATCGCCGTGTCCATTTTTATTTACTGTAACCCGCCTAATGCTTTGCGGTCAAAAAAAGCTATGCTCCGCAAGCGGGATATTCCGGCTATGAATGTGAACTGTCAATACATTTAGCTACTGCTTACATTTCCTTTGCGCCCGTCCGCGTCTTGCGGACGGGCGCATTTTGCTTTTTTCAACTTTTTTCTGAAAAGCGCACTCAAGAGCCATCTCCCGAACGGGTACGGAGCGAAAGGGGCAGAGAGGACAAGCCCTTAACTCCCGTCCTCTACTCCACGCGGGAAGGAGGTGAACTCTATGGAGCTATCTTCTTCCGACAAGGAAAGAATACAACATCAGTACGACGCATTAGCAAAGAAAACTTTGGTTGGCGAAGCGAAAAGCCACCGCCGCACTCTTGCGAAACGCGCAGCACGCGAAGTTACTTTTTCGGATTTGAGCGAAAGCGAACTCGCGCAACTTTTCACAACGGACGAATACGAAAGCGATTATTTCCGTTTTCAAGTGTCCGGCTTTGATGTACTCGTCAAAAATGAATTGCTTGCCGAAGCACTTAACGCTTTGCCCGAAAGAAAACGCGACATTATCCTGTTGTCCTACTTCTTGGACATGAGCGACGCGGAAATTGGCGAACTGCTGAATGTTGTACGCACGACGGTTTTCCGGCACAGGAAATCCGCGCTTGCGAAAATCAAACAGTATTTGGAGGGAAAAGCAGATGATGAATACCGTTAGGAAATCTGAAAATCTGTTGCCGTTCCCTGTCATTTCCGCAGCGGCAAACGGCGACACAACCGCCATGTGCGCGATCTTGAAGCATTACGAGGGTTACATAGCGAAACTTTGTACCCGCACGCTGAAAGACGACGCGGGCAATACCTATTCCTATGTGGACGAGGAAATGCGTAACAGGCTGCAAGTGCGCCTTATTACCCGCACCCTTGCTTTTCATGTAGGATAATCTTTTAGCCCATGCGGGGAGCGTGTCCCCTTTCCACGCTTCCCGTTATGGGCTGTTTGTCGTTCCGTAAAAGCATATCGGAAACGGTATGTTTTTACAGGCTGACAAAGCCTTACTGTTCCTTGTCAAAGAAAGCCCGGCGGGAGGCCTCCGGTGCAGCATAAGGCAGACGGATACGATCTGTCTGTGTGGAGCCGGTCGGCCGGTGCGCCACGACCCTGTTGCAAGTCCGCAGGACGGGACCCCTACCAAACAGGTGAGCGACAAAACCGAGCCGTAAAACAGGTGTGGCAGCCTGTGGGCGAGGATGCGCAGGCAGGATAATGAGACTCCCGCGTTGAACGCCCTCAAAGCATTGCGCGGCGCACCCATCAGCATGGGCCGGGGTGAAATTCCCGTGGAGCTGCGGCCAGCAGCCATCCGCTTTCTGCCTCTTTCTTTTTAAGTAATCCTGTTGCTTTTGAGTTTATGGATAATTCATAAACTTTTTGATTAGCAGCAGACAAACCCGGAATGGCGCGTTAGAATGAGGATAGGCAAGTTATGACTTTCCTTCAACGCGCCGTTCTTGTTTTAGAAAGGGGGCTGCCATGTCACAAGCATGGAACGGTACGAAGAAGGAGTCCCCGGAGCGAAGAACTTATACGGTGGAGGACATTACTCAAATTCTGGGTATTGGCCGAACATCCGCCTATCTTCTCGTGAAGGAAGGACACTTTAAGATCGTACGAATTGGCAACGCCATACGCATTTCCAAGCGGTCATTCGATGAGTGGCTGGAGTCACTTGACCTATGACTTAGAAAGGAAGTATCGTTATGGCTTCGATTATCAAACGGAAAAAGAATTATTCCATCGTCTACAACTACACGGATGAAAATGGTGAGACCCGGCAGAAATGGGAAACCCGCACCTCTTACCAGGACGCATTGAAGCGCAAGGCGGAGGTGGAAAACCAGCAGTTTACGGGGACCTTCCTGCCGCCCAGCAACCAGACCATCGCAGAATTTCTTTTGGACTTTGTTTCTCTTTATGGGGAAAAGAAGTGGGGCGTGTCCATGTACGACAGCCAAAACTCGCTGATTGCCAACTACATCAACCCCATCATCGGGGATATGAAGGTGCAGGATGTCACCCCGCGGGTAGTGGACAAGTACATCCAGACACTGCAAAAAACCCCGGCGGTAAATACCAGGACCCATCACGCAAAGACAGACCTGGTCACCAACGCCACCATTGAGAAGATTATCAAGCTCCTGCGCTGCGCCTTCAAGCAGGCAGTACGGTGGGAGCTCATCGCCAAGAACCCCTTTGACAATGTGGTACTGCCCAAGACGGAGTATAAGAAGCGGGACATCTGGACCGCCGATATGATCCGCACCGCCCTGGATCAGTGTACGGACAGCAAGCTCTATGTAGCGATGAACCTGTCCTTTGCCTGCTCCCTGCGGATGGGTGAGATCCTGGGGCTGACCTGGAACAATGTCCACATCTCCGATGACGATATTGCCGATGACAACGCCTATGTTTTCATTGACAAGGAGCTGGCGCGGGCCTCCAAGCGGGCCATTGAGATGCTGGGGCAGAAGGATGTCTACCACATCTTTACGCCGCTGTTTCCCAACACCAGCACCAGGGTGATTCTGAAAAAGCCCAAGACGGATTCCAGTATCCGCAAGGTGTGGCTGCCCAAGACGCTGGCCTACATCCTGCGGGAATGGAAGAAAGCCCAGGATGAGCTGCGGGGCTTTCTCGGTGACGAGTATCAGGATTATGACCTGGTAGTGGCGCTGCCCAACGGCCGACCCTGCGAGGACCGCATCATCCTGAAGGAGTTTGAGAAGCTGCGGGAGAAGGCAGGGCTGCCCAGGGTGGTCTTTCATTCCCTCCGTCATTCCAGCACCACCTACAAGCTGAAACTGAACCACGGCGACCTGAAGGCCACCCAGGGCGACACGGGCCATGCGGAGATCGACATGATTACCAGCGTGTATGCCCATATCCTGGACGAGGACCGCAAGATCAACGCCCAGAAGTTTGAGAGCGCCTTCTATGCCAATCCCAACCTGCGCGCGGTCCATCCCCCGGAGGAGCCGAAGGAACCGGCACCGGCGACACTCGACCTGGAGGCCCTGGTGGAACAGCTCCGGCAGTCGCCGGAACTGGCAAATACCCTGGCTGCGCTGCTCTCGGCGGCACCGGGCGGCAGGTAAGTCCGAAAACTCCAATTAGCAAAGATAGGATTTTTCTTAGCAAGGACGCGGAAATCGTTCGTTTCTTCTTAGCAGGATATACATTGCAGCGCATAAAATTCTCCCGGTCCCAAACGAGCAAGAGACCGGGAGAAGCAAAATAAAAAACGCTGCAAACCAGCGAAAAATGGCTTGCAGCGGTGTTTTTGGCGTCCCAGACACGACTCGAACGTGCGACCCCGGGCTTAGGAGGCTCGTGCTCTATCCAACTGAGCTACTGGGACATATATCAAAAATATTCAATTTTCCTCCGCCCACGGACTCGAACGAACTGCCGCTTAGGAGGCGGTCGCTCTATCCTGCTGAGCTACAGGCGCGTATGACCTACCTATTTTAGCCCACCGGGCGGGGCCTGTCAACCGCGGAGTTGGGGCAGGGAGAAGAGAAGCAGGCCCAGCAGGCCGCCCAGCAGGAGGATGGTGCCCACCAGACGGGCCCTCTTATCCTGCTTTCCACGGCGGGCGGCGGCGTCGATCTTGTCGGAAAAGAGGGCGATAATGGCCCCCAAAAGAATCAATATCCAGAAAACGCCCACCTCAAACACGCCCTTTCTTACGTATCTTACTATAACAGACTATAAAAAGGCAAGCCCTTTCCCCATTTACAACGCCGCCAAACCGCTATATAATACGAAAGCGTGACCAAACCTGATAAAAAGGAGCGTCTTCATGTTTGACGGCATCTTATTCGACTTAGACGGCACCCTCTGGGACGCCGTGCCCGAGATCACCCTGTGCTGGAACCAGGCCATCTCCGCCGCCGGGGTGGACCGGCCGCCCCTCACCGAGGGGGAGGTGCGCTCCTGCATGGGGATGCAGATCGCCGACATTGCCGCCCGCCGCCTGCCGGGGCTGAGCTTTGAACGGCAGATGGCGGTCATCGACGACTGCGTGGCGGTGGAGAACGTCTATCTGGCCCGGCACGGCGCCGCGGTGTATCCCGGGGCCGGGGAGACCCTGGTCGCCCTGTCGGAGCGGTGCCCCCTCTTCGTGGTGAGCAACTGCCAGGACGGCTATATACAGGCCTTTTTCCAGGGCACCGGTCTGGGGGGATATTTCACCGATTTCGAGTGCGCCGGGCGCACGGGGCGGCCCAAGAGCGAAAACATTGCCCTGGTGGCTGCCCGCAACGGGCTGAAACGCCCGGTGTATGTGGGGGACACCGACCTGGACCGCCGGTCCGCCCAGGAGGCCGGAGTGCCCTTCGTCCACGCCGCCTACGGCTTTGGAAAGGTGGATGGGGTCCCCGCCGTCCACAGCTTCGCCCAGCTGCCGGGCGTGCTGGAGGAATTGAGCCGGTAAAAGAACGGGAGCGGCATTGCCGCTCCCGTTCTTTTACTTCTTTTCGATGGGGAAGAGGACCCCGGTCTCATACTCCTCGGGGTTGGAGACCATGTTCTCATCCTTGAGGTACCGCTCTAGAGCGGGGCCGCAGATCTGGTACTCGGGATGCTGGGCCATCCAGGCGCACAGGGCGTCGTAGGCGTACTTGATGTCCTCATAAGGGCCCCGGTGGATCACCGCGGCGCAGGTGCGGGCGGGCTTTTCCGTGACGCCTGGGGCGTCCCCGGAAACCACCATCTGGGCCTCCACGTCCATGCGCTCGTAGGAGAACTCCTGACAGTGATAGAGCTGCTGGGTGGGGCCGGCCTGCCTGAGCCCCAGGGCCGCCGCCTCCCGGTGGAGCTCCTGGAACAGCTCGTGGATCTGGGCCACGTTGATGGTGCGGCGGATGGAGAAAACCTTCTGAGCGGGGTCGTCCATAAGAATGACGTGATACTGTTCGTACATGATGCTGCCCTCCATGTGGAGCATGTCCGCCTCCATCCGGCGCAGGGACTTGCGAAGCCGCTCCATTTCCCCGTAGACCTCTATTTCCCGGCGGTGGATGCGGCGGGAGAGGGCTTCCTCGGAAAGGTCCAGCAGGTCTCTGACCTCCGAGAGGGGGAATCCGTAGTCCTTCAGCCGCTCGATCCGTACCAGATCCATAAGCTGGCTCTCGCTGTAATAGCGGTAGCCGTTCTCTCCCACCCGGTCGGGGCGCAGGAGGCCCATGGCGTCGTAGTAGCGCAGCATCCGGGCGGAGACATGGCTCAGCCGGGAAAATTCGCCGATGGTGAGCATAACAATCGCTCCTTCGTATTTGTGGGGGCCGGTCCCTGAAACTAACATAGACCTTGCCACTGTGTAAAAGTCAAGTGGTTTTTCAAAAATTTCCGCACGGAGTTTACAACCTGGGCGGAATACAGTATAATATCTAAGCATCATTTTTGAGAAAAAGGGGAATCCCAATGTAACGAACTGCCGGTTTACGTGACGAAAATCAAGTTATGGAGGGATCACCCTTGTCAAAATATGAAAATGAGATCAACCGCCGGCGTACCTTCGCCATCATCTCCCACCCGGACGCCGGCAAGACCACCCTCACCGAAAAGTTCCTCCTCTACGGAGGGGCCATCGCCCAGGCCGGGCAGGTGAAGGGCAAGAAAAACACCCGGGCCGCCACCTCTGACTGGATGGAGATCGAAAAGCAGCGCGGCATCTCCGTCACCTCCTCGGTGATGCAGTTCCAGTACGAGGGCTACTGCGTCAACATCCTGGACACCCCCGGCCACCAGGACTTCTCCGAGGACACCTACCGCACCCTCATGGCCGCCGACTCCGCCGTCATGGTCATCGATGCCGCCAAGGGCGTGGAGGCCCAGACCCGGAAGCTCTTCAAGGTCTGCGCCATGCGGGACATCCCCATCTTCACCTTCATCAACAAGATGGACCGGGAAGCCCGGGACCCCTTTGAGCTGTGCGAGGAATTGGAAAAGGAACTGGGCATCGAGACCTGCCCCATGAACTGGCCCATCGGCTGCGGTAAGGAGTTCAAGGGCGTCTACGACCGGGAGAAGCGGGAGATCATCCACTTCACCTCCAACGGCGGGGCCAAGGCGGCCACCGCCACCGAGGTCTCCCTGGGGGACCCCAATCTGGACGAACTGCTGGGCCAGCGGCTCCACAGCCAGCTGACCGACGACGTGGAGCTGCTGGACGGGGCCTCCGCCGAGTTCGACCTGGAGAAGGTGCGCCACGGCAAGCTCTCCCCGGTGTTCTTCGGCTCCGCCCTCACCAACTTCGGCGTGGAGCCCTTCCTGGAGGGCTTCCTCAAGATGACCACGCCCCCCCTGCCCAGGATGGCGGGGGAAAAGCTGGTGGACTCCATGGACGACGACTTCTCCGCCTTCGTCTTTAAGATCCAGGCCAACATGAACAAGGCCCACCGGGACCGCATCGCCTTCATGCGGGTGGTCTCCGGCCGCTTCGACGCGGACAGGGAGGTCTACCACGTCCAGGGGAAGCGGAAGCTCAAGCTCTCCCGGCCCCAGCAGCTTATGGCCGCCGAGCGGGAGATCATTGAGGAGGCCTACGCCGGGGACATCATCGGCGTCTTTGACCCCGGTGTCTTCTCCATCGGGGACACCCTGTGCGCCCCCGGCAAAAAGTTCAAGTTTGACCCCATCCCCACCTTCGCCCCCGAGCACTTCTGCCGGGTCCGGCCCCTGGACACCATGAAGCGCAAGCAGTTTTTGAAGGGGGCGGAGCAGATTGCCCAGGAGGGCGCCATCCAGATGTTCAAGGCCCCCTACACCGGCATGGAGGAGATCATCGTCGGCGTGGTGGGCACCCTCCAGTTCGACGTGCTGGAATACCGCCTCAAGGGCGAATACGGGGTGGACATCTTCATGGAGGGCCTGCCCTACGAGTACCTGCGCTGGATCACCACCGCCGACGGCGAGCCGGTGAAGGAGGAGGACCTGATCCTGGGCACCGACACCAAGCTGGTGGAGGACTTCAAGGGCCGCCAGCTCCTGCTCTTCGGCTCCCAGTGGGCGGTGAACTGGACGGGGGAGCGCAACAAGCAGCTCACCTTCTCCGAGTTCAGCGCCCCGGAAGAGGACGAATGATAGAAAAGGAAGGGCCCTCCCGCCGGGAGGGATCTTCTTTTTTGCAGGAAAAAAAGGGGCGGGACGGGCCGATTTGTCTGTCCCATGACGGCAAAGCTTGCGGCTTTTCCGGTTTCGGGCTATGATAGAAGAAAAGGAGGCGGTATGATGCCCAGCAGACAGGCCCTTTTCTGGCACCGGGACCCCTACGATTTGGCCGGGACCGACGCCCTCTTTCTCCGGGCGGCGGCGGACAACTGCGCCTATCACATCCGCCACTGCCCCGGCTACGCAGCCATCTGCGCCCACCTGGGCTTCTGCCCGGATGAGCTGCGGAGCATGGACGACCTGGAAAAAATTCCCGTCCTGCCCACCCTCTTTTTCAAGCGCAAGGCCCTCTTCTCCATGCCGCAATGGCGCATGGCCATGCGTGTCACCTCCTCGGGCACCAGCGGGCGGTTCAGCCAGATCGGCTTCGACTGGGGCTGCATCCTGGCCGAGGTCCCCATGGTCCTGGGGCTGGGCGGACGGCACCACCTGGTGTCCCCAAAGCCCGCCAACTACGTGGTGCTGGGCTACCAGCCGGACAAGTCCAACCACACCGGCGTCACCCGCACCATGTACGGTCTGACCTGGTTCGCCCCGCCCCTGCGGCGGACCTACGCCCTCAAGATGACGGACGGGGGCTACGTCCCCGACCTGGACGGCGTGGCCGCCGCCCTGGCCCGGTATGCCGCCTCGCCCCTCCCCACCCGCATCATCGGCTTCCCCTCCTACCTCTGGTTCGGCCTGAAGCGGATGGAGGAGCTGGGCCTCTCCGTCAAGCTGCGCCCCGGCTCCCGCATCATCCTGGCGGGGGGCTGGAAACAGCACTACGCCCAGCAGGTGGAAAAGCCGGTGCTCTACGCCCTGGCCCGTCGGGTGCTGGGCATCCCGGAGGAGAACATCAACGAGCTCTTCGGGGCGGTGGAGCACCCCATTTTCTATAACGCCTGCCAGCGCCACCACTTCCATATCCCCATCTACGGCCGGGTCCTCATCCGGGACCCGGACACCCTGGAGCCTCTCCCCATGGGGCGGGTGGGACTTGTGAACCTCATCTCCCCGCTGATGACCGCCACCCCCACCCTCAGCGTCATGACCGACGACCTGGGCTATCTCACCCCGGGGGAGGACTGCGGCTGCGGCATCGCCTCGCCCTACCTGACCATCCTGGGCCGGGTGGGCATGGCCGACATCCAGACCTGCGCCGCCGGGGCCTCGGAGCTGCTGGGAAAGGGGGAGATGGGATGATATTCGCCAAGGGAAAGCTTCTCCCGGACAGCGACCGGGCCAAGGTCCTGGCGGGGCTGGAAACGGAGATCAACGCCACCCGCATGTCCAGGACCCTTCTGCCGGAAACGGTGCTCTCCGCCGTGGACGCCCTGGGCCGCCGCCTGCGCTCCGGGGAGCTGGACGCCTTGGCCGCCCAGGTCCTCCCCGCGGGGGAGCTGGCGGAGGTGAAGGCCCTCCTCTGCCGGGAGACCTTGGAGGAAAAGCTGGACGCCGAGCTGGGGCCGGACTTCCTCCGCCCCAGGGAATTTGCCCGGACCACCGCCCATATTCTGCCCCTGGGGACCCTCCTCCACGTGGCCCCCGGCAACCAGCTGGGCCTGGGGCTTTACAGCGTGGTGGAGGGCCTCCTCACCGGCAACGTGAACCTGCTGAAGCTGCCCCGGGCCGACAAGGGGGCCTCCCTGGCGGCCCTCTCCCTCCTGGCGGAGGAGGCCCCGGAGCTGGCGGACTTCCTCTACGCCTTCGACCTGCCCTCCAGCGAGACCGAGGATTTGAAAGCCCTGGCGGCCCTGGCCGACGGGGTGGTGACCTGGGGCGGGGAGGGGGCGGTCTCCGCCCTGCGGGAGCTGGCCCCGCCCGGGGCCAAGCTCATCGAGTGGGGCCACCGCCTCAGCTTCGCCTATGTCTCCGGCTATGCCGACAAGGACCGGGAGCTGGCGGGGCTGGCGGAGCACATCGTCGCCACAGGCCAGCGGCTTTGCTCCTCCTGCCAGGTGATTTTCCTGGATACGGAGGACCTCGGGGAAGTTTGCCGGTTCTGTACAGAATTTTTGCCCTGGCTGGAGCGGGCGGCGTCCGCCCGCACCGGCCCCGGGGCGGGGGCCCAGGCCACCCTGAGCGGCCGCACCGCCCTCCTGGAGCGCATCGTGGAGGGCCGCGCGGCGGGGGAGGCCCACTTCCCCGGCCGGGGCTGCTCGGTCACCGCCCGGCCCGACCGGGAGCTGGAGCTGTCCCCCATGGAGGGGAACGTGCTGGTGAAGGCCCTGCCCCGGGCGGAGCTGCTTCCCACCCTCCGGCGGCAGAAGGGGCGGCTCCAGACGGCGGGGCTCATCTGTGCCCCGGCGGAGCGGGAGGCCCTTACGGCCCTCCTGGCCCGGGCGGGGGTGACCCGGATCACCCGGGCGGGGGATATGTCCGCCTCCTTCCCCGGAGAGGGGCATGACGGGGAGTATTCTCTGCGGCGGTATATCCGTATTGTAGATGTGGAGAAAGAAAAATAGAGCCCTGGAACAGGAAAAAGCGCGCGCCGCGGAATGGGGGAACCATTCCGCGGCGCGCGCTTATTTATTTTGTTAAAAGGAGACGACCTCTTGCCGGGCCGGAGAACAGGGCCGGACGGTGAGGAGCTCCATAACGGGCCCCTTCCCCTGGTATGCGGGGTGTTCCTCCACCCCCATGCGGGCGGTGACCTCCATCCAGTCCCGGTCGTGGAAGGGGGCCAGAAGGGCCTCCCCCCTGGCCAGGAGGCCCAGGAAGGTCACGTCGTCGGCGCAGCAGACCATGGCGAAGCGGCCGGGGCAGGGGACGCCGCCGTAGCGCTGGGAGCGGGCCATCACCAGCTTGGCGTGGATGGTCTTGCCCGCGTAGCGCTCGGGGTGGTCCATCACATCCACGTAAAAGAATCCGAAGTCGTCGTCGGGGATCTCCACCGGGTCCTGGCTCAGGTCGAAGGGGCACTCGTCTCCGGTGAGATAGTCCTCGCTGGTGCCGTCCTCGTTTTCCAGATAAATGCTGGCCTGGCGGTTCACCATCCGCAGGTTCCGGGCCCGGAGGGCCTCCCGGAGCTGGGGGGTGCAGCGGTTGAAGATGAGAAGGTCGGCGTTGGTGATCTTCTCCATCATCAGCTGTCCCATGTTCTTTACATAGACCTCGAAGGTGGCGGCCTCCACCAGGGTCATGATCTGATAGAGGATCCAGTTTTCCGGCAGGACCTCCCGGTAGAGCCGCTCCAGGCTCCACATGCCGTTGTACTCGATCATCACCTGCTGGGGGCGGTACTTGCTCTGGCACTGTTCCAGAAAGGCCCGGTTCAGATCCGCCTCCGCCCCAACGTCCACCACGGTGACGTTGTCCAGGGCCCCGTGCTCGTATTCCTCCTCCCCCTCCTCACAGCGCAGGAGGAGGGTCCGCTCGGAGCGGGCGAAGCCGTCCTCCAGGGCGCCGTTGATGAAGGAGGTCTTTCCGGCGTCCAGAAAGCCGGTGATCAGATAGACAGGAATTTCCACGCTTGACCCCTTTCCGCTTACAGGCCGAAGAGCTCGGCCAGCTTGTCCTCCCGAAGCTCGGCGCCGATGACGCAAAGCCTGCCGGTGTAGTCCGGCTTTCCGGGGCGCAGGTCGTGCTCCTGGGGGACATAGTCGAACTCCAGCCAGCCCTCCTGGCCGGGGACGATGCCCTTGGCCCGGAGGATCTTGCCGCAGCCGCCCTCATCCAGGGCGGTGAGGATGGCCTCCAGCTCCTCCCGGGAGAAGCGCTTGGGGGTCTCCCGGCCCCAGCTGGAGAACACCTCGTCGGCGTGGTGGTGATGGTGGTGCTCGTGGTCGTGGTCATGACAGCCGCAGGTACACTCCGGGCCGTGGCCGTCCTCGTGGTCATGGTGGTGATGATGCTCGTGGCCCTCGTGGTCATGCGCGTGGTGGTGATGGTGTTCCGGCTCATGCTCCAGCGTCTCCAACAGCTGGTCGGCCAGGGAAGTCCCCTCCACGGCGGTGAGGATGGCCGTTCCGTCCAGCTCCTCCCAGGGGGTGGTGAGGATGGCGGCGCCGGGGTTCTTCTCCCGCAGAAGGGCCACGGCGGCCTCCAGCTTTTCCTGGGGGAGCTTTTGGGTCCGGGAGAGGATGATGGTCCCGGCGGTCTCCACCTGGTCGTTGTAGAACTCCCCGAAGTTTTTCATGTAGACTTTTACCTTGGAGGCGTCGGCCACGGTGACGAAGCTGTTGAGCTTCATCTCCGGGTCCCCGGCGGCGGTGTCCCGCACCGCGGCGATCACGTCGGAGAGCTTGCCCACCCCGGAGGGCTCGATGAGGATGCGGTCGGGGTGGAACTGGGCCTCCACGTCCTTCAGGGCCTTGCTGAAATCCCCCACCAGGGAGCAGCAGATGCAGCCGGAGGACATCTCGGAAATCTGGACCCCGGCCTCCTTCAGAAAGCCCCCGTCCACGCTGACCTCGCCGAACTCGTTTTCGATGAGCACCAGCTTTTCGCCGGAGAAGGCCTCGGCCAGTAGCTTTTTGATGAGCGTGGTCTTTCCGGCTCCCAGGAAGCCGGAGATGATGTCGATCTTGGTCATAGAAGTGTTTCCCTCGCTTTGCTGTTTTTTGAATATACCAACTATATCACGAAACGGAGAAAATGCAATCGGCGGAAGGGAAGATTCCCGCCGGAAAAAAGACCGGACCGGCGGAATCCCGCCGGTCCGGTCCGATGGTCTGATGGTCAGTCAGGGATATACTCCCGCACCCGCAGGGTGGCCCCCAGGCTCTCCGCCAAGGCACGGGCCCGGTCGATGTCCTCCGGGGTCTTGTCCTTGTCCACGATGGTCATCACCACCGAGGGGACGTACTGGGCCGACTTCCGGGTGAAGTCCAGCATGTCCGCCCACCCCAGCGCCCCGGTGGAGGGCTGGGTCACGGCGGTGTACTCCGCCTCGTCGGCACCGTTGAGGGAGATGGAAATGATATCCACCCGGCCCTGGAGCTCGGGGGTGATGTCCCGTCCCAGGATGCGGTTGGCGTGGCCGTTGGTGTTGAAGCGCACCGGGGGCAGCTTCACGCCCCGCTCCTTCAGGGTGTCGATGAGCCAGGCGTCGTCGTCCCAGCGGAACATGGGCTCGCCAAAGCCGCAGAACACCAGGTTTTTATACTGGCTCATGTCCCGCTTCAAGAGGTCTTCCAGGGCCTCTTCCCGGCTGGGCTCGTGCTCCAGCCACAAATCGTCGGCGTAGATGCTGCCCTTGTGGCCGTTGTGGCGCAGGCAGAAGACACAGGCGCAGTCGCACTTGTTGGTGAGGTTTACATAAAGTGAACCCTCGTACTCGTAGGAAATGGTCATCATAGGGGAGTGTCCTCCAATCCAAAAAATCGCAGTCCGTTTTGATATGTGGCCTCCGCCACAGCTTCCGGGGTCAGTCCCTTCACCTGGGCCACCGTCTCGGCCACCCGGTAGACATAACTCGAATCGCACCGCCGGCCCCGGAAGGGCTCGGGGGCCATGTAGGGGGAATCGGTCTCCAGCATGATACGCTCCAGGGGGACGGCGGCGATGACCTCCAGGGCCCGGCGGGCGTTTTTAAAGGTGACGCTGCCGGTAAAGGAGACGTGCCAGCCCAGCTTCACCACCGCCTTGGCGTCCTCGGCGGAGAGGGCGCAGCAGTGGAACACGCCCCGGGCCCCCGGGTGGGCGCGGACCAGGTCCACCGTGTCCTTGTGGGCGTCCCGGTCATGGACGATGGCGGGCAGGTTCAGCTCCTCGGCCAGGGAGAGCTGGGCGTCGAAGAAGTCCCGGGAGTTGGCCCGGGCCTCCGGGGTTTTCACCCAGTAGTAGTCGAGGCCGATCTCGCCCACGGCCACGCACTTGGGGTGGGCGGCCAGCCCGCGCACCTCGTCCAAATCGGCCAGGGAGGCCCCCTCCAGGTTTTCCGGGTGGAGCCCGGCGGCAAAATAGAGGAAGGGATATTGCTCCGCCAGGGCCAAACTTTGGCGGGAGCTTTCCAGGTCGCAGCCGGGGCAGACCACCCGCCGCACCCCCTTTGCGGGGAGAGCGGAGAGCACCGCGTCCCGGTCGGCATCGAAGGCGTCGTCGTAGTAGTGGGCGTGGGTATCGAACAGCTCCATGGGCATCACCTCGGCTTCAAGTAAGGACATGATACCCCGTTCCGGCGGAAAATGCAAGGGAGGGCCCTCTCAGTCCGGCAAAGCCGGACAGCTCATTGGCGAGAGGGGACTCCTTTTTTCATGCCGTTTGTTTGTCGGGTGGCGGCGGGTGGCTATCAGCTACCCGCCCCCGCCCCCTTAGCCTTCCCTTCGGGGGAAGGTGGCAGCCCGAAGGGCTGACGGATGAGGGGAACTGTGGAAAATACGAAAGGCTCTACTAGAAAGATAAGTTCCCCTCATCAGTCTGCTTCGCAGACAGCTTCCCCCAGGGGAAGCCTAATTTGCTCCTACTCAGGCGCGCCTATGAGTTGCAAACGCTGTCCGTACAGCAGGAGCCAGCGGCAGCGGCGCTAAGAGGAGTACGAGTTGACAGACGTGAGCGCTGGTCGTATAAACGCCACCACCCATAAATTTAGTTCGGCGCTTTTCTTTGGCATCCAAAACCGTTTCTTTTGGCAAGACAAAAGAAATGGGTTTGGGCCCCGCAGGGCGGCAACCCTGCGCTCACACCGCCAGCATCCGCTTTTTGAGGCCCACCCGGTCCACGCCGTAGGCCAGGACGGCAAAGACCAGGCCGCTGCCCACTGCCTGGACCAGGGTGCCCAGGAACTGAGGGAGGAAGGCGGCGGCGGTGCCGGTGAAGATCACGTTGGCCACGCCGTAGAGGGCGGGGGAGAGGAGCCCGGAGATAAAGATGGCCGCGATGTTCCGGCCGCAGAGGACCCGCTGGCTTTTGCTGGTGAAGGGCAGGCATACCAGGGCCTTGACGATGAGGGTGGGCAGGACCCACATAGGGGCGGTCAGCAGGTCGGCCAGCCCAGCCCCAACGGCCCCGGCGGCCATGGCCCAAGGGGCTGGCAGCAGGCAGGCGGCCAGATAGATGAGGGCGTCCCCCAGGTGGACGTAGCCCCCCGTGGGCAGGGGGATGTGGAGGATGTAGGCGGTGGTGACGGCGATGGCGGCGGCGAAGATGGCCGCCATGACCAGCTGGTGGAGCTTTTCATTTTCTCTCATTGGAAGGACCTCCTTGACGGTCAGGTTGGATTCTGGTACTATAATAACAAAAACTGGCCCTTTGGAAATATCCAGTTTCCAACTTTTTTAAAGGGCCAGATGGAGGGGTGGACATGACAGAACTGACCCCCAGTTTCCACGAGGATGCCCCGCTCTATGAGCAGCTCTACCGCTACATCGTCTCCCAGATCCGCTCCGGCGCCCTGGCCGAGGGGGAGAAGCTGCCCTCCAAGCGGCGGCTGGCGGAGCATCTGGGGGTGAGCCTCACCACCGTGGAGCGGTCCTACGGCCTGCTGACGGCGGAGGGCTATCTGGAAGCCGCCCCCCGCAGCGGCTACCGGGTGACCCCCGCCCTCACCATGATCCCCACCGAGCCGCCCCCGGCCCCTCCAGCTCAGGAGCGGCGGGAGACGCTGAACGACTGCTTTTCCACCTCGGCGGTGGACACCTCCGTGTTCCCCTACGCCACCTGGGCGAGGCTCTCCAAGGAGGCGGTCTACGAGAACCCGGAGCTGCTCCAGCGGGGGGACGGCCAGGGGGACTGGGCCCTCCGGGCCACCCTGGCGGGCTTCCTCCACCAGTACCGGGGGGTGAACTGCGCCCCGGAGCAGGTGGTGCTGGGGGCGGGGCTGGAGGCCCTCATGTGGGTCCTCATCCAACTGCTGCCCGACGCCGTGTTCGGCCTGGAGGACCCGGGCTACGCCTTCCTCCAACGGCTGCTGTCCAACCTCCGGCGGCCCTACGTCCCCGTGCCGGTGGACGGGCACGGCATGGACCCGGCGGCCCTCCGGGCGTCCGGGGCCGACGTGGCCTACGTCACCCCCTCCCACCAGTTCCCCCTGGGGGTGACCACCCCGGTGGGCCGCCGCTCCGACCTTCTGCGCTGGGCCTATGAGCGCCCCGGCCGCTACCTGATCGAGGACGACTACGATTCCGAGTTCCGCTATGCCTCCCGTCCAATCCCCGCCATGCAGGGATTGGACGAGGGACGGAAGGTGATCTACGTGGGCACCTTTTCCCGGACCCTGGCCCCCTCCATCCGGGTGGCCTACCTCATCCTGCCCCCCGCCCTGCTGGAGCGGTACCGGGCCAAGTTCGGCCACGCCGCCGCCACCGTCTCCCGCTTCGAGCAGGAGGCTCTGCGCCGTTTCCTGGCCGCGGGCAGTTACAGCCGCCACCTGCGGCGGGTGGGCAACCTCTACCGCCACCGGCGGGACGCCCTGGTGGCCCAGCTGGAGCCCTGGGGGGAGGTTCGGGGGGCGGACGCGGGGCTCCACCTCCTCTTCACCCTGCCGGGCCGGGAGGACCGGGAGCTGGCGGCCCTGGCCGGGGCGGCGGGCTACCGGGTCCGGGGCCTGAGCGAGTACTGCCTGCGGGCAATCCCCCGTCCCGGCACCCTGGTGCTGGGCTTCGCCGGACTTCCGGCGGAGGAGGCGCCCGGTGCTGCGGCGGATCTGAAAAAGGCCTTTTTGTAAAATATCCGGCCCTCCAGTTTTCTCCTCTTGACATATCGAACGCACGTACTATAATAAAAGTACAAACGTTCGAGAGGGGAACCCGGCATGGAAATGATGGACAAGCTGACCATCCTGGCTGACGCCGCCAAATATGACGCCGCCTGCACCTCCAGCGGGGTGGTCCGGGGGGGTGTGCGGGGGGGTATCGGAAACGCCACCAACTCCGGCTGCTGTCACACCTTTTCCGCCGACGGGCGGTGCGTGTCCCTGCTGAAGGTGCTGATGACCAACCACTGCTGCTACGACTGCGCCTACTGTGTCAACCGCCGCTCCAACGACGTGCCCCGGGCGGCCTTCACCCCCCGGGAGCTGGCGGAGCTCACCATCCAGTTCTACCGGCGCAACTATATCGAGGGGCTTTTCCTCTCCTCGGCGGTGCTGAAGGACCCGGACTTCACCACCGAGCGGATGATCGGGGCCCTGCGGCTGCTGCGGAGGGAGTACCATTTCAACGGCTACATCCACGCCAAGGCCATCCCCGGCGCCGACCCGGGGCTGACCTACGAGCTGGGCCTGCTGGCCGACCGGCTCAGCGTGAACATCGAGCTGCCCTCCGAGGCCTCCCTTCAAAAACTGGCCCCGGAGAAGAAAAAGTCCGCTATCCTGGCCCCCATGGCCCAGATCCGGGACGGAGCGGCCCAGTCCAGGCAGGAGTTGAAGCTCTACCGCCACGCCCCCCGCTTCGCCCCGGCGGGGCAGGCCACCCAGATGATTGTGGGGGCCACCCCGGAGACAGACCGCCACATCCTCTCCCTGACCCAGGGGCTCTATCAGAAATACCGGCTCAAGCGGGTGTTTTTCTCCGCCTATATGCCGGTGTCCGACAGCAAGCTGCTCCCCGCCCCGGCGGACTTCAAGCCGCCGCTGCTGCGGGAACACCGGCTCTACCAGGCGGACTGGCTGCTGCGGTTTTACCACTTCAAGGCGGAGGAGCTGCTGGACGAGGGCCACGAGAATTTCGACAACGCCCTGGACCCCAAATGCGACTGGGCCCTGCGGCACATGGAGCATTTTCCGGTGGAGGTGAACAAAGCCGACTACGAGACCCTTCTGCGGGTGCCGGGGCTTGGGGTGCGCAGCGCCCAGCGCATCGTCACCGCCCGGCGGTGCGGGCCGCTGACCTTCGAGGGGCTCAAGCGGCTGGGGGTGGTGCTGAAGCGTGCCCAGTACTTCCTCACCTGCGGGGGGCGGATGATGCCGGGGCTGCGGTGCTCGCCGGAGGGGGTGTACCGCCGGCTGGCGGGGCTGGAGCGGGAGGCCCTGCCCCAGGCCGGGTGGGAGCAGATGACGCTGTTTGAGTGAGGGTTCTCCCACCTTGGAAGGTGGGGAAATCATGGGGGGAGGTCTTTTCTGGAAAAGACCTCCCCCCAGACCCCCCAGAAAAGCACCAGGGGGAGAGAGTTCCGACTCTCTCTCCCCCTGGACCCCCTCTCTCAACGGCCAAAGGAGGGGAAACTGCAGTTTCCCCTCCTTTGGAAACCTCCCCAAGCTGTCCACAAGGGGGTGGAAAAACCCCGTCCCCTTACTCCGTAACGGGTCCGGGGTTCGGCGGGCCTTAGGCTTCCCCTGGGGGAAGCTGTCGAGCGAAGCGAGACTGATGAGGGGAACTTATCAGGTTGGCAGGGCCTTTGTTGTTATCCCCAGTTCCCCTCATCCGTCAGCCCTTCGGGCTGCCACCTTCCCCCGAGGGGAAGGCAAAGGACCAGGCTGTGTCAAGCACACATCAGCGGCCGAGCGGCGCAAGAGGGACCACGTGTCGAACAGACGCTCCCGTGCTTGTACCCCTATCGACGGGCAGTAGACCTTTTACTAAAGAGGGAATCTGCGGGCAAGTTAGCACCCGAGACTTTTCTTTGGGGGTCTGGGGGACATTTCTTTTCCTCGGGAAAAGAAATGTCCCCCAGAAGGCTGCACCTCCCGACGTGCAGCCATCCAACACCAAACACCCCTACCCACCCAACCAGAAAGGTGTTACAATGATACAAGTCTGTTACCGCTACGACGGCACCTTCCCCGGCTTCCTGACCTGCGTCTTTGAAGCCTACGCCAACCACGAACCGCCGGCGGCCTTCCTGTGCCAGTCCGACCCCACAGCCACCCTCTGGCCGGAGCGGGAAGTGGAGACCGACCGCCCCCACGCCCGGCGGGTCTATAAGGCCCTGGGGGAGAAGATCTCCCCCGAATTCCGCCACCTGGTGGAGCGGGCCTTCCTCACCTGCCTGCCGGAGCGGGAGCTGGCCCTCTACGGCCTGATCCGCCGGGGGCTGGACGGGGAGGGGGACCGGGTGCGGCGCGACCTGGCCGATCCCACCATGGCCAAGGTGACCCTGGCCCTTCAAAAGCTGGCCACCGAGGAGGACCATTTGAAGGGCTTCGTCCGCTTTTCCGACCTGGACGGGGTGCTGGTGGGGGAGATCGAGCCCAAGAACCGGGTCCTGCCCCTGCTGGCCCCCCACTTTGCCGCCCGCCTCAACGGGGAAAAGCTGGCCCTCTATGACCGCACCCACAAAGAGGCCTTCTTTTCCGCCAACTTCCAATGGCGCATCGTCCCGGTGGAGGATTTCCATATGGGCCCCGCCGGGGAGACCGAGCGGGCTTGGCGGGCCCTGTGGCGGAAGTTCTACGCCACCATCGCCATTGAGGGCCGAACCAACCCCAAGTGCCAGTCCGCCCACATGCCCAAGCGCTACCGGCATGTGATGACCGAATTTCAGAGCGACGACGAAAGAGAGAGGAAGTCCCTGCCATGAAGATCGAAGGCCTGCAAAACCTCACCCTGCTGGACTACCCCGGCCAGGTGGCCTGCACCCTGTTCACCGCCGGGTGCGATTTCCGCTGTCCCTTCTGCCACAACGCCTCCCTCGTTCTGCCCGGCCAGGCCCCGGAGGCCATTCCGGAGGAGGACTTTTTTGCCCTGCTGGAAAAACGGCGGGGGGTACTGGACGGGGTGTGCGTCACCGGAGGGGAGCCCACCCTCCAGCCCGACCTGCCGGACTTCCTGCGCCGGGTCAAGGCCCTGGGTTACGCCGTGAAGCTGGATACCAACGGCGGCCGGCCCCAGGTCCTCCGGGCCCTGGCGGAGGAGGGGCTTGTGGACTACGTGGCCATGGACATCAAAAACTGCCCGGACCGCTACGCCGAGACGGCGGGGGTCCCCGGCCTGGACCTGGCCCCCATCCGGGAGAGCGTGGAGTTCCTCATGAGGGGGGATTTACCCTTCGAGTTCCGCACCACCGTGGTCCGCCCCTTTCATGACGAGGGCTGCTTCCGTGCCATCGGGGCGTGGCTTGCGGGGGAAGAGCCCTATTTCCTCCAGCTCTTCCAGGATTCCGGCGACTTGATCGGCGGCGGCTTATCCGCCTTTGGTGAGGAAGAAATGAGGGGATTTCGCCAAATCCTGCTAAATTTCATCCCAAATACAGCCCTAAGGGGTATATAACAATATCTTGTGGCAAAAAGATTCAGCATAACCACATATTGACGAAACCGGGCTTGATGATATAATAAAAGAACTCGAGTTTAGAAAACATGAGAATGTGTAAAAGCAGGGGGAGCGTTACCATGTATCAGGTCATCAAGCGGGACGGCACGGTCGCCGACTTCGACATCGCCAAAATCTCGGCCGCCATCACCAAGGCCTTCGAGGCCCAGCTCAAGGAGTATCACCCCAGCGTCATCGATCTGCTGGCCCTCCGGGTCACCTCGGATTTCGAGGGGAAGATCAAGGACGGCAAAGTGGCGGTGGAGGATATCCAGGACAGCGTGGAGAAGGTCCTCAGCGAGGCGGGGTACGCCGACGTGGCCAAGGCTTATATCCTCTACCGCAAGCAGCGGGAGAAGATCCGCAACATGCGCTCCACCATGCTGGACTATAAGGCCGTCATGGACTCCTACGTGAAGGTCACCGACTGGCGGGTGAAAGAGAACTCCACCGTGACCTATTCGGTGGGGGGCCTTATCCTGTCCAACTCCGGGGCCATCACCGCCAACTACTGGCTCAGCGAGATCTACGACGACGAGGTTGCCGCCGCCCACCGGGCGGGGGACATCCACCTCCACGACCTGTCTATGCTCACCGGCTACTGTGCGGGCTGGAGCCTGAAGCAGCTGATCCAGGAGGGTCTGGGCGGCGTGCCCGGAAAGATCACCTCCTCCCCGGCCAAGCACCTGTCCTCCCTGTGCAACCAGATGGTCAACTTCCTGGGCATCATGCAGAACGAGTGGGCGGGAGCCCAGGCCTTCTCCTCCTTCGACACCTATCTGGCCCCCTTCGTCAAGGTGGACAACCTCTCCTATTACGAGGTCAAGAAGTGCGTCGAGTCCTTTATTTACGGTGTCAACACCCCGTCCCGGTGGGGCACTCAGGCCCCCTTCTCCAACATCACCCTGGACTGGACGGTGCCCAATGACCTGAAGAACCTGCCCGCCATCGTGGGGGGCAAAGAGATGCCCTTCACCTACGGCGACTGCAAAAAAGAGATGGACATGGTCAACAAGGCCTTTATTGAGACCATGATCGAGGGGGACGCCAACGGCCGGGGCTTCCAGTACCCCATCCCCACCTACTCCATCACCCGGGACTTCGACTGGTCGGAGACCGAGAACAACCGCCTCCTCTTCGAGATGACCGCCAAGTACGGCACCCCCTACTTCTCCAACTACATTAACTCCGACATGGAGCCCTCCGACGTGCGCTCCATGTGTTGCCGCCTGCGGCTGGACCTCAGAGAGCTGCGGAAGAAATCCGGCGGCTTCTTTGGCTCCGGCGAGTCCACCGGCAGCGTGGGCGTGGTCACCATCAATCTGCCCCGCATCGCCTACCTGGCCGCCGACGAAAAGGACTTCTACAAGCGACTGGACCGGATGATGGATATCGCCGCCCGGAGCCTGAAAACGAAGCGCACCGTCATCACCAAGCTCCTCCACGAGGGGCTCTACCCCTACACCAAGCACTACCTGGGCTCCTTTGACAACCACTTCTCCACCATCGGCCTCATCGGCATGAACGAAGTGGGCCTCAACGCCAAGTGGCTGAGGAAGGACCTGACCCACGCCGAGACCCAGCAGTTCGCCCAGGAGGTGCTGGACCACATGCGGGGCCGCCTGTCCGACTATCAGGAGGAGTACGGCGACCTCTACAACCTGGAGGCCACCCCCGCCGAGTCCACCACCTACCGCTTCGCCAAGCACGACGTGGAGAAGTACCCCGACATCATCACCGCCGCCGAGCCCGGCGGCACCCCCTATTACACCAACTCCTCCCACCTGCCGGTGGGCTATACCCAGGACATTTTCTCCGCCCTGGATGTCCAGGACGACCTCCAGACCCGGTATACCTCGGGCACTGTGTTCCACGCCTTCCTGGGGGAGAAGCTGCCCGACTGGAAGGCGGCGGCCGCCCTGGTGAAGAAGATCGCGGAGAACTACAAGCTGCCCTACTATACCCTCTCCCCCACCTACTCGGTGTGCAAGGACCACGGGTATCTGGCCGGGGAGCAGTACTCCTGCCCCCACTGCGGCCGGACCACCGAGGTTTACAGCCGCATCACCGGCTATTACCGCCCGGTGCAGAACTGGAACGACGGCAAGCTCCAGGAGTTCAAGGAGCGGAAGGTCTACGACATCGGCACCTCCAAGCTGACCCACTCCGGCCCGGTGAACGCCCCGGAGCAGGTCCAGACCAGCGCTCCCGCCGGGGAGGGCAGGGTGCTTTTGTTCACCACCAAGACCTGTCCCAACTGCCGTCTGGCGGTGTCCACCCTGGAGCGGGCGGGCATCGGCTTTGAGAAGGTGGACGCCGAGGAGCAGGCCGACCTGGCCCGGTCCTACGGCGTGATGCAGGCCCCCACGCTGGTGGTCACCACCCCCGACGGGCAGGTGGAGAAGATCGCCAACGCCTCCAACATCAAGGGCTTTGCCGAGCGCTGTTCCGCCGCCCATGTATGATCTGCTGATCGTTGGGGGCGGCACCGCCGGCCTCACCGCGGCGGTGTACGCCCGCAGGGCGGGAAAAAGTGTCCTGGTGCTGGAGGGCAGCGCTTTCGGCGGCCAGATCACCGCCTCCCCCCTGGTGGAAAACTGGCCGGGGACCAAGGCCGTCAGCGGCATCTCCTTTGCCGACGGCCTCATGGAGCAGGCTTTGGACCTGGGGATGGACGCTGAGCTGGAGCGGGTCACCGCCGCCCAGCGCACGGAGGGGGGATTTTCCCTCACCGCCGGCGGGCGGGAGTTTGAGGGGCGGACCCTCATCCTGGCCACCGGGGCCAAACACCGGAAGTTGGACCTGCCCCGGGAGGAGGAACTCTCCGGCCAGGGGGTTAGTTACTGCGCCGTCTGCGACGGGGCCTTCTTCGCCGGGCAGGATACCGCTGTGGCCGGCGGGGGCGACGCCGCCCTCCAGTCCGCCCTGTTTCTGTCGGGACTGTGCAGGCGGGTGTATCTCATCCACCGCCGGGACCAGTTCCGGGCGGAGCCCAGCCACGTCAGGGCCATGGAGGGGCGGGCCAACATCGTCCCTCTCCTCTCCCGCCGGGTGACCGGGCTGCGGGGAGAGGAGGCGCTCACCGGCCTGGAGCTGACGGACACCGCCACCGGTAAGACCGAGGAGCTGGCCGTCTCCAGCCTGTTTGTGGCTGTGGGACAGGAGCCGGACAACGGGGCCTTCGCCTCTCTGGTGGAGCTGGACGGGGCGGGGTACGTGAAGGCGGGGGAGGACTGCCGCACCAGTTGTCCCGGGGTGTTTGCCGCCGGGGACTGCCGGACCAAGACCCTCCGCCAGCTTACCACAGCCGCCGCCGACGGCTCTGTGGCCGCTGTGGCGGCCTGCGGATGGCTGGATCAGATTTGAAAAACAAGACCCCCTGCCCAGCGTGAGCTGGGCAGGGGGTCTTGCTGCGTTGGTCCGTCCTGTGTGACGCCCAGTATCCCGAAAGAGAAAGGCTTGAAAGAAAAAGCGGGGCCCATCCCGGCGGTAAGCCGCCGGGATGGGCCCCGAACCGTTTAAAAGCGTTACCGGGTGGCCGCTCTCCGACCCACCAGCTGCTGGTCGGTCTTCCACTGGCCGCCGAAGGGGCGGTCGTACCAGCCGTCCAGTCCGGTGCCCCGGGCCACGGCGGCAAAAAAGCGGCTGAGTTCCTGGGCGGTGGGAGAGACCTCCTCCTCCAGCAGGGCCAGGAGGGTCCGGGTGGTCTCGGTGTACACCGGATCGGGGGCGGGGGAGAGCACCGTCCCCCGGACCTTGGAAAACTTGTGGGATCTGCCTCCCGCCCAGTTGGCGAAGCGGTGGACCTTGGTCCCCGCCGCCCGGGTCTGAAGCCGGCTCACCCGGCGGAACAGCTGCAAGCCCTTTTCAAACTGGACCGGCTTGACCCCGGGGTAGACGGCGGCGGCTGTCTCATAGAAGGACGGGGGCAGGTCGGCGCTGGGCATGGGGGTCTCGTGAAGGGGGTCCACCCCGTCAGCCACCATCAGGGCCCGGTCCAGCTCCACCTCCATCCCGGCGTGGGACAGGCCCCAGCGGGCCACCTGCTCCTCCACGTAGTAGTGGCATCGGCTGTCCAGGGCAAAGTGGCACAGGAATCCGGCGGCATAGCCCCGGGCGTAGGGGAGGTCGTCCTCCACCGCCCGCCGCAGCCGCTCAGCCGCGGGGCGTACCGGTTGCTTGTGCATGGCGATTCCCGTGGCGCGGGCGTGATTGCGGGTCATGGGGTGGTAGAAGAACAGGGGGTCGGGACCATAGAGCCCCACGTCGAAGGCGGCCCGCTCCGCTTCCAGCTGGCTTCTCAGCACGGCGGGAAGCTGGGACAGGACCGCTCGGCCAAAGATCAAATGGGCGTAATAATTGGGCATAAAGTCACGTTCCTTTTGGAATTTCAAGGCCGCCGCTTGGCAAAGCGGAAAGAAAGAGACAAGGATATGGTTTTCAAAATTAGATTACCCTACTATTATAGCATCCCCCTGTCAAAAAGGGAAGGGGGAAAAGCGGCCCGTCGGGCTGTATTACTCCGCCCGTTCCGGCGGCAAAGGCACTCCCCGTTTCAAAATGAAAGGGAAGTGCCTTTGCCGGTTTTCCTTTATTTTACGCGCGCGGGTGCCGGGACGGCCCCTTTTGTCGGGCCTTACTCGTCCCAATCGGCGTAGTCGTCGTACTCGGAGGGGCGGCTGCAGCACCGGCAGCCCAGTTTTTCACCGATGGCGTGGACCCCCTCGGTGATTTTGTCCCAATAGGCGATGACGCAGCAGGCGGCAGCCGCCGCGGCCAGGCAGAATCCCACGATTTTCAGTACGAAGCGGGCAACTTTCATGTTCCCGTCGCCTCCTTTTCAGAGATGGTTGAGTCTAGTGTACACGGTTTTTGGAGAAATTACAATCGTTTGAAGCGACTTTTTCCCTTGTATTTTTGGCAAAAATAGAATACAATAGCACCACGATATAATCGAGTCACTATGAAAAAATGCGGGCTTGCGGAAAGGAAGGGTCTTATGAAGCTGCAAACGGAAAAGGGTGTCATCACCATCAGCAGCGACGTATTTACCAATATCACCGGCGCCGCCGCCACCAACTGCTACGGCGTCAAGGGCATGGCCATCCGCTCCACCACGGACGGGCTGGTGCATCTTCTGCGCCGGGAGTCCATGGCCAAGGGCGTGAAGGTGATCTACAACGACGACGCCACCATCTCCCTGGAGCTGCACATCATCGTGGACAATGGGGTCAACCTCATGGCGGTGAGCCGTTCCATCATGAGCGAAGTGCGCTATAACGTCAGCCGTGCCACAGGCGTGGAGGTCAAGAGCGTGGACGTATTCGTGGACTCCATGGTCATCGGCTGAAAGGAAGGTACCAGAAACAATGATAACTACCATTGACGGGGCGCTGTTTGCCAAAATGGTCATCCACGGCTCGGCCTGCATCAACGCCCAGAAACAGCAGATCAATGAGCTCAACGTCTTCCCGGTGCCCGACGGGGACACCGGCACCAACATGTCCATGACCATCGGCACCGCCGCCGAGGAGTTGAAAAAGAAGTCCCACGCCGGGGTGGGAGACGCCGCCATGGCCACCGCAAACGCCCTCCTCCGGGGGGCCCGGGGCAACTCCGGCGTCATCCTCTCCCTCCTCTTCCGGGGCTTTGCCAAGGCCGTGAAGGAGAAGGAGACCATCGACGGCCGGGATCTGGCCATCGCCCTGGATTTCGGCGTGGCCGCCGCCTATAAGGCGGTGATGAAGCCCGCCGAGGGCACCATCCTCACCGTCTCCCGCCTCTCCGCCGCCGCCGCGGCCGCCGCCGCACGGGAGGACTCCGGCGCCGAGCACGTGCTGGACGCCGCCATCCAGGCCGGATTGGTGGCTCTGGACGACACCATCAACCAAAACCCGGTGCTGAAGAAGGCCGGCGTGGTGGACTCCGGCGGCAAGGGCTTCCTGGTGATCCTCCAGGGGATGCTGGACGAGATGCGGGGGGAGGCCCTCCCCGAGGGCGCCGCCGCGGCCGAGACCAAGAAGCCCAAGACCGACTACGCCGCCATCGCCGCCGAGGAGATCACCTTCACCTTCGACACGGTATTCATCGTCCGCCGGACGGGCAACAAGGGCATTGAGCCCTTCCGGGCGTATCTGAACAGCATCGGCGACAGCCTGGTCATCGGCGAGAGCGACGACGCCTTCAAGGTCCACGTCCATACCGACATCCCCGGCGCGGCCCTCACGGAGGCCCAGAAGTACGGCACTCTGGAGCTGGCCAAGATCGAGAACATGCGCACCCAGGCCGAGGACCTCTCCGCCGGGAAGCACGTCCAGAGCACCGACGACCTGGAAGAGGAGGACGACCATCACCCCGCCGAGCGGAGGATCGCCCCGCCGGAGAAGAAGTACGGCGTGGTGGCCGTGGCCGCGGGCGAGGGCCTGGCCGCCGTGTTCCACGACTTGGGCGTGGACGGGGTCATCAGCGGCGGGCAGACCATGAACCCCGCCACCGAGGACATCCTCCGGCAGATCGACGCCACCCCCGCCGAGGTGGTTTTCGTCCTGCCCAACAACAAGAATATCATCATGGCCGCCCAGCAGTGCATCCCCTTGGCCGAGGGGAAACAGGTGGTGGTCCTGCCCAGCAAGACGGTCCCCCAGGGCATCTCCGCCCTCCTCATGATGGACCCGGAGGCCGGGGTGGAGGCCAACGAGGAGGCTATGACCGCCGCCATGGAGGGGGTCTCCACCGCGGAGGTGACCTACGCCGCCCGGGACTCCGATTTCGGCGGCTTCGCCATCAAGCACGGGGACTATATGACCCTTCTGAACGGACAACTCTTCGACACGGAGCGGAACCTGGACAAGATGCTCAAAAAGCTGGCCAAGGAGGACACTTACCAGCAGGCCGAGTTCATCAATATCTACTATGGCGAGGATGTGAAGCAGGGGGACGCGGAGAAGACGCTGAAGCTCTTCCACGCCGCCTGCCCCAAGGCGGAGATCACCCTCCTGGCCGGTGGCCAGCCGGTCTATTACTACATGATCTCTGCAGAGTGACAAAAAATCGTGAGGGGGGCCGAGAGGCCCCCTTTTCGAATTTCAAAGGGGAGAGATAAAATGGAGATCTTACCCAGTGAGTTTCCCGTTTTATTGACGCTGCTGTCCCGGAGGATGGGGGAAGGGGCGATGGGCCTGACCCCCATGCCGCCGGAGGGCATCATGGAGCGGATGCTCCAAAATGCCTCCACCCGGGAGGATCTGACGCTCTTTCGGGATCTGCTGCGGGCGGATTCGGAGGGGCGGTCCCGGGCGGCCGGGGAGGACCCGGCCGTTACCCAGGCGGTGGAGGCGCTGGACGGGATCTCCGCATCGCTCTTAAAGCGGGTCGAGCAGGCGTTGGAAGTCATGGAGTGAGGGACCCGGTCTCTCAGAAAACCGGATTTTTCATAGGAACAGAAAGGAGAGCGTATCGGTTTGCTTGGTATGATCGATGTGGGCGGCGGGATGCGGGGAGCATTCACCGCGGGGATCTACGACTACCTGATGGACCAGGGGGTCCAGCCCTTCGACTACTGCCTGGGCGTTTCGGCGGGCAGCGGGAACATGGTCACCTATCTGGCGGGTCAGCGGGGGCGAAACCTGCGCTTCTACCTGGACTACGCCTTCCGCTCCAAGTATATGTCCATGGGTAATTTTCTCCGCAAGGGCTCTTACATTGACCTGGACTATCCCTACACCGTTCTCTCAGCCCCCGGTGGGGAGGACCCGGTGGATCTGGCGGCCTTCAACGCCAGCGCGGCCCGGTATGAGGCGGTGGTCACCGACGCCGCCAGCGGCGAGCCGGTCTATTACGACAAAGCGGAGATGGCCGATGGGAACTTCGATGTCATCAAGGCCTCCTGCGCCGTCCCCGGCGTCTGTAAGCCTTATCCCGTAAAGGGCCGCCCCGGCTTTGACGGCGGCGTGGCCGACCCGGTGCCCTATCAGCACGCCCTGGACATGGGCTGTGACCGGCTGGTGGTGCTGCTGACCCGCCCGGCGGACTTTGTCCGCCCGCCCCTGGACCACCCCAGAGCCATGGAGCGGAGCCTCCGCCGCTGGCCTGGCACCTTCGCCGCCCTCAAGCGCCGCTATATCCGCTATAACCAGGACGTGGCGGCGGTGAAGAAGATGGAGAAGGAGGGAAGGGCCCTTTTGGTGGCCCCTTCCGATATTTCCGGCATGTCCACGCTGAAACGGGACAGGGCCGCCATCCAGCGGCTTTACGACATGGGCTACGGGGAAGGCCGGCGGGTCCTTTCCTTCGCCCTGGACGGAAAGGGGAAATAACTGTGGAACGTTACGAATACCAATTTATTGCCGTCCCCGCCCAGGGCGGGCTGAAGGTGAAGCCCGGCGACACCTTCGAGGCCTGCAAGGAGATCATCCAAACGAAAGCGGCGGAAGGCTGGCGGCTCAAGCAGGTGGTGACCCCCTTCAACGAGAAGATGGGGGTGGGCGGAGCGCTGGGCTACCAGCTTATCTTCGAGCGGCCCGCCCCTTGACTTTCCGGGCGTTCCCGCTTACAATAAAAACCAACTTTGGATAAAAGGATGGAGAGACAATGGCTCAGGACAAGAAGCAGGTGGAGCAGATCACCGACATGGAGGTGGACTTCGCCCAGTGGTTCACCGACGTCTGCCGCAAGGCGGAGCTCATCGACTATACCAGCGTGAAGGGCATGTTCATCTACCGCCCCTACGGCTACGCCATCTGGGAGAACATCCAGCACACCCTGGACGGGGAATTCA
Source organism: Pseudoflavonifractor phocaeensis (assembly GCF_038439875.1). Lineage (NCBI taxonomy): Bacteria > Bacillati > Bacillota > Clostridia > Eubacteriales > Oscillospiraceae > Pseudoflavonifractor > Pseudoflavonifractor phocaeensis. Next base: position 191,262 of record NZ_JBCDMT010000007.1, on the reverse strand, counting down.
AAAAGACCGGGCACGAGAACGTGTACCTGCCCATGCTGATCCCCGAGAGCCTCCTCCAGAAGGAGAAGGACCACGTGGAGGGCTTCGCCCCCGAGTGCGCCTGGGTCACCATGGGCGGCGACGACAAGCTGGAGGACCGCATGTGTGTCCGCCCCACCTCGGAGACCCTGTTCTGCGAGCATTACGCCCACATCATCCACTCCTGGCGGGACCTCCCCAAGCTCTACAACCAGTGGTGCTCGGTCCTGCGCTGGGAGAAGACCTCCCGCCCCTTCCTCCGCCACCGGGAGTTCCTCTGGCAGGAGGGCCACACCATGCACGCCACTCCCGAGGAGGCCCGGGAGGAGACCATGCGGATGCTGAACATCTATGCCGACTTCTGCGAGAACGTGCTAGCCATGCCCGTGGTGAAGGGCCGCAAGACCGACAAGGAGAAGTTCAACGGTGCGGAGGAGACCTACACCGTGGAGTGCATGATGCACGACAAGAAGGCCCTCCAGGCCGGCACCTCCCACTACTTTGGCGACGGCTTCGCCAAGGCCTTCGATATAACCTTCACCGGCAGGGACAACCAGCCCCACTACCCCCACCAGACCTCCTGGGGCGTGTCCACCCGGCTCATCGGCGGCATCATCATGACCCACGGCGACAACAGCGGCCTGGTGCTGCCCCCCCGCATCGCCCCCACCCAGGTCATCGTCATCCCCGTGGCCCAGCACAAGGAGGGCGTCATCGAGGCCAACCGGGCCGTGATGGAGCGTCTGCAGAAGGCGGGCTTCCGGGTGAAGATGGACGACTCCGACCAGTCCCCCGGCTGGAAGTTTGCCGAGTACGAGATGAAGGGTGTGCCCCTGCGGCTGGAGCTGGGCCCCAAGGACATGGAGAAGAACCAGTGCGTCCTGGTCCGCCGGGACTCCGGCGAGAAGGCCTTCGTCTCCCTGGACAATATCGAGGAGACGGTGGGCCAAATGCTGGACGCCATCCACGACGGGCTGTACGCCCGGGCCCTCAAGAACCGGGAGGAGAACACCTACCCCTGCGCCACCCTGGCCGAGGTCAAGGAGAAGATGGCCGCCCAGGGCGGGTTCGCCAAGACCATGTGGTGCGGCGATTTGGAGTGCGAGCTCAAGATGAAGGAGGAGGCCGGGGTCACCTCCCGGTGCATCCCTCTGGAGCAGGAGCATTTGGGGGATACCTGCGCCTGCTGCGGGAAGAGCGCCAAGCACATGGTCTATTGGGGCGTGGCTTATTGAGTTTTAACGCACGTTTCAGCGTACGGGGAAGCGTGGGGGGCTATTCTTTCTGGAAAGAATAGCCCCCCACACCCCCCAAGAAAGCACTCGGGGGAGAGAGTTTCGACTCTCTCTCCCCCGAGACCCCCTCTCTCAACGACCAAAGGAGGGGGACTGCGGTCCCCCTCGCTTTGGAAACCTCCCCAAGCTGTCCACAAGAGCGTGGGAAAACCCCGGCGGCGCACTTCGTAGCGCCGCCGGGGTTCGTTTTTGTTTTTACCAAGGTATATAAAACCCTCCCACCCCGTAGGGGCGGATATTATCCGCCCGCCCCGCACCCTTAGCCTTCCCCCCCCGGGGAAGGTGGCAGCCCGAAGGGCTGACGGATGAGGGGAACTGCGGATATGGAAAAGGCTCTACCAAAATGATAAGTTCCCCTCATCAGTCTGCTTCGCAGACAGCTTCCCCCAGTGGAAGCCTATTTGACAAACTTCCACCCGCCCAGGCGCGCCAATGAGTTGCAAAGGCTGTCTGTACAGCAGGAGTCAGCGGCAGCGGCGCTAGGAGGAGACGGAGTTAACAGACGTGAGCGCCGGTCATTAGGAGTCACTACTTGTATATTTACTCGGCGCTTTTCTTTGGCATCCAAAACCGTTTCTTTTGGCAAGACAAAAGAAATGGGTTTGGGCCCCGCAGGGCCGCCCTGCTCCCCCGTCCCCGCCCCCGGGCGGGGACTTTCACCCCCCTAATAAACTTTCTATTGCCTTTTCCCCCCAACCGGAGTATAATAACCACAATCTTTCCAGAAGTGGGGCAGAAGCATGAACCGAACCACCCTCACAACTGCATCCTTTTTTACCTTTAGCTGGGCTCGATTTATGAGCGCCGGCTATTTTGCCATGGGTGAAAAAGGATGGACGAAATGAGCTTGTCCGGCTGACCGCCGGGCGAGAATACCCGTATACAAAAGGGGCTCATTGATGTTCATTCATCAATGGGTCCCTTTTTTGCCTTCAAATGAGAAAGGAAGATGTAAAATGGTAGTCGTTATGAAGCCGGGCACCCAGCAGCGGGAAATTGATAAATTGGTGGCCCAGTTCCAGCTCCAGGGCCTCCAGGTGGGCATCACCAACGGCGTGGGGTGCACCATCCTGGGCCTCGTCGGGGACACCACCGCCGTGGACATGGACAAAATCTCCATCAACGAGCACGTGGAGCGGGTCATGCGGGTCCAGGAGCCCTTCAAAAAGGCCAACCGCAAGTTCCACCCCGAGGACACCGTGGTCACGGTGGGGGACGCCAAAATCGGCGGCGGGAACTTCTCCGTCATCGCCGGCCCCTGCTCGGTGGAGAGCGAGGAGCAGATTGTCGCCGTGGCCGAGGACGTCCAGCGCTCCGGCGCGGCCCTGATGCGGGGCGGCGCCTTCAAGCCCCGCACCTCCCCCTACTCCTTCCAGGGCATGGGCACCGAGGGTCTGGATCTCCTGCTGAAGGCCAAGGCCGCCACGGGCATGCCCATCGTCACTGAAATCATGAGCCCCAAGTACTGCCAGCTCTTCGAGGACAAGGTGGACGTCATCCAGGTGGGGGCCCGGAACATGCAGAACTTCGACCTTTTGAAAGAGGTGGGTAAGCTCTCCAAGCCCGTTCTCCTGAAGCGGGGCCTCTCCAACAGCTACGAGGAGTGGATCATGTCCGCCGAGTACATCATGTCGGAGGGCAACGAGAACGTCATCCTCTGCGAGCGGGGCATCCGCACCTTTGAGACTTACACCCGCAACACCCTGGACGTCTCCGCCATCCCGGCGGTGAAGAAGATGAGCCACCTGCCGGTGATTGTGGACCCCTCCCACTCCGCCGGGATGTACTGGATGGTGGAGCCCCTGGCCCTGGCCGCCGTGGCGGCGGGGGCGGACGGCCTCATCATTGAGGTCCACAACGACCCGGCCAACGCCAAGTGCGATGGCCAGCAGTCCCTGACCCCGGAGCGCTTCGACAATCTGATGGGCAAGGTGTCCGCCCTGGTTGACCTGGTGGGCAAAACTCTGATAAAATAACGTAGGGGCGGATAGTATCCGCCCGTCACCCTCCAAAAAGGAAGTGTCCGCATGAAGACCCTCCGCGTCAGCTTACAGGAGCGCTCCTACGACATCCAAATCGCCCCCGGCCTCCTAACCTCCGCCGGCGATGCCATCCGTGCCGTTTGCCCCAGGGCCACCCGCCTCTTCGTGGTGACGGACTCCAACGTGGCCCCCCTCTACCTCTCCCGGCTGATCCCCGTCCTGGAGCGCTGCGGCTTTGAGACCGCCTGCCAGGAGCTCCCCGCCGGAGAGGCCTCCAAATCCGCCAAATGGCTCTCCGAGCTGTGGGAGGCCATGCTGGACTTCGGCCTTACCCGCACCGACGGGGTGGTGGCCCTGGGCGGCGGCGTGGTGGGGGACCTGGCGGGCTTCGCCGCCGCCACCGTCCTCCGAGGGGTGGACTTCATCCAGCTCCCCACCACCCTCCTGGCCCAGGTGGACTCCTCCGTGGGCGGCAAGGTGGCGGTGGACCTCCGGGCGGGGAAGAACCTGGCGGGGGCCTTCTGGCAGCCCCGGCTGGTGCTGATGGATACCGACACCCTCGCCACCCTCCCCGACGCCACCTTCTCCGACGGCATGGCGGAGGTCGTCAAATACGGCTGTATCTGGGACAAGTCCTTCTTCGATTTCCTGGCCGCCCGCCCCACCCGGGCCGCTCTCACGGCGGAAATTGAATCCATCCTGTATACCTGCTGTGAAATTAAACGCCAAGTAGTGGAATCCGACGAGCGGGACACCGGCAAGCGGATGCTCCTGAACTTCGGCCACACCCTGGGCCACGCCTACGAGCTGGCGGGAAATTATGAAAAATGGACCCACGGCCAGGCGGTGGCGGCGGGCATGGTGGCCGCCGCCCGCCTTGGCGTGACGCTGGGCGTCACGCCCGCGGACGTCCCCGCTGAGCTGGAAGCCGTCCTCGCCGCCCTGGACCTCCCCACCGCCATCCCCTGCGACAGGGCGACCTACGCCGCCGCCATCGGCCGGGACAAAAAGGGTGTGGGGGAGGACATCTCCCTCATCCTCCTGGAGTCCCTGGGCCATGGGGTGATCCGCAAGCTTCCCAAGGCGGAGCTGTTGGAGTTGCTTTAACAGTGTTTCCCGCCCCAGGCGGGAAGGAATGGCAGGGCGGCCCTGCGGGGCCAAAACCCATCTCTTTTTTCGTGAAAAAAACGGTTTTTGATACCAAAGAAAAAAGCCAAAACTAAATGTATGGCTGGTTCTTCTGTATGACCGGCGCTCCCTTGGCCGACCCATGTTTTTCTTAGCGACGAGTGGCACTGCACTGACGACTTTTGCAACTCATCGGCGCGCCTGGGCCCGGAAAGTTTGTCAAATAGGCTTCCCCTGGGGGAAGCTGTCGAGCGCAGCGAGACTGATGAGGGGAGCTTGTCGTTTCGCAAGGCCTTTCCCATGTCCGCAGATCCCCTCATCCGGCAGCGGCTTCGCCGCTGCCACCTTCCCCCTGGGGGAAGGCTGGGATTAGCCTTCTGTCAAGAACACATTAGCGGTAGCGGGAAGTTCGGACAGCTAATAGCCGCCCAAACTTCCCCACAACGATCCCCCCAATCACCAGGAAAGGAGCCACCCCGATGACCCTCACCCTCACCCCCCACAAGCTGTCCGGGAGCGTCACCCCGCCCCCATCCAAATCCCAGTCCCACCGCTACCTCATCGCCGCCGCCCTGGCGGGAGCGGGGAGCGTCATCCACAACCTGGCCGACTCCCAGGACATCCAGGCCACCCGCCACTGCATGTCCGCCCTGCTGGACGCCGGGAAGGCGTGGTGGCCCCTCTTTGAAGTCCCGAAGGACATGCCGCCGGAGGAACTCAAGGCCTGCCAGGCCCGCCAGGAGCGGGCCCTTCAAGCCACCGGCGGGGACCTCCCCCTGCTTTTCTGCGGCGAGTCCGGTTCCACCCTCCGCTTCCTCATCCCCGTGGCCCTGGCCCTCCGGGGCGGGGCCCGCTTCTGGGGGGAGGGCCGCCTTATGGAGCGGCCCCAAAAGCCCTATTTTGACCTCTTCGAGGAGAAGGGCGTCTACTACCGCCAGCGGGAAAATATTCTGGGCGTCCGGGGTGTCCTCGCCCCCGGCGAATATCGCCTTCCCGGCGACGTCTCCTCCCAGTTCATCACCGGCCTGCTCTACGCCCTGCCTCTGCTGGAGGACGACTCTAAAATTATGTTAACCACAGACCTGGAGTCCCGGAACTACGTGGACATGACCCTGGAGGCCCTGGCCGCCTTCGGGGTCAAGGCCGACTGGCTGGAAGACCGCGCCCTGGTCGTCCCCGGCGGGCAGACCTACCGCCCGGCGGAGGTGGCCATCGAGGCCGACTGGTCCCAGGCGGGCTTCTGGTACGCCGCCAACGGCCTGGGGAATGAGGTTGACATAAAAAATATGAACCCCCGCTCCACCCAGGGCGACAGGAGGGCGGCGGCCTATTATGAAAAATTATGTCAATCTGGAACAGTGGACCTGGACGTCTCCCAGTGCCCCGACCTGGTGCCTGAGCTGGCCGTCCACGCCGCCCTTCGGGCGGGCCAGACCACTCATATCGTGAACGCCGCCCGCCTGCGGATGAAGGAGAGCGACCGCCTTGCCGCCGTCCGGGAAGAATTATGTAAATTGGGCGCCCGGGTGACCGAGGGCCCCGACAGCCTCACCATCCAGGGGGTGGACGCCCTCACCGGCGGCAGGGTAGACAGCCACAACGACCACCGCATCGCCATGATGCTGGCGGTGGCCGCCACCCGATGCTCCGGCCCCGTGACCCTCACAGGGGCGGAGAGCGTGCGGAAATCCTATCCGAATTTCTGGGAAGACTATACAGCCTTGGGCGGCCGGACCGCCCGGGAGGAGGACGTATGAAGTATACCATTTTCGGCGAGTCCCACGGCCCCGCCATCGGCGTGGTGCTGGAGGGGGTGCCCGCCGGTCTGGAGCTGGACCTGGAGGCCATGGGAAAGGACCTCTCCCGCCGCTCCACCGGGAAGGACGCCCTCTCCACCGCCCGGAAGGAGGCGGACGAGGTGAACGTTCTCTCCGGCGTCTTTGAGGGCAGGACCACCGGCGCCCCCCTGGCCCTGGTCATCGCCAACTCCGACCAGCACTCCGGGGACTACGAGGCCCTGCGCTACACCCCCCGGCCCAGCCACGGCGACTTCGCCGGCTTCATCCAGAGCAAGGGCTGTCTCGACTACCGGGGCGGCGGCCACTTCTCCGGCCGCCTCACCGCCCCCCTGGTGGCGGCGGGGTCGGTGGCCAAGCAGCTTTTGGCCGAGAAAAACGTCTGGGTGGGGGCCCACATCAGCGCCGTCTACGGCATCACCGATGCTGCCCTGAACGATCCCCAGGAGCTTCGGGGGGTGGCGGATAAACCCTTCCCCGTGCTGGACGACGCCAAGGGCGAGGAGATGAAAAAGGCCATTCTGGAGGCCAAGGAGGGCCAAGACTCCGTGGGCGGCTCCATCGAGTGTGCCGTCACCGGCCTGCCTGTGGGCCTGGGGGCTCCGGACTTCGGCCGCAACGTGGAGGGGATCTTTTCCCAGTATCTCTTTGCCGTCCCGGCCGTGAAGGCGGTGGCCTTCGGCGCCGGAGTGGCCTTTGCCTATATGCGGGGCACCGAGGCCAACGACCCCTTTGAGGTGGTGGACGGTAAGGTAGTCACCCGCACCAACAACGCCGGCGGGATCAACGGGGGCATCACCAACGGGATGCCGGTGACCTTCGAGGTGACCATGCGCCCCACCCCCTCCATCGCCCTGCCCCAGGAGAGCGTGGACCTGCGCACCGGGGAAGAGGTGGAGATCGAGATCAAGGGCCGCCACGACCCCTGTGTGGTCCACCGGGCGGTGCCGGTGATCGAAGCTGCCGCTGCCTTAGCTGCCTGCGAGGTTTTGGGCATCTAGGGGCGTGGCGGCCCGCGAGCGTAGGCGAGCCGCCGCGGAAAGCGGCGTAAATCCGAAGGGGAGCGGAGGATTTCCGCAGGCGGGATTTACTCCCGCCGAGGATGTGAAATAGAAGGGGCCCCCGGAAAGCGCGGCGCGCTTTTTGGGGAAGTGCCACGACCCCTGCGTGGTCCACCGGGCGGTGCCGGTAATCGAGGCGGCGGCGGCCCTGGCGGCCTGCGAAGTGCTGGGAATTTGAGGAGTGATCGCATGAGTGAGTTAGAGGACTACCGCCGTCAGATCGACGACATCGACGCCCGGCTGGTGGAGCTGTTTTTGAAGCGGATGGAGGTCACCGGCCGGGTGGGGGCCTACAAAAAGACCAACGGGATCCCGGTGCTGGACGCCGAGCGGGAGCGGCGGGTCATCGCCGCCAAGACGGCCCTGACCGACGACCCGGCCCGCCGGGCCGACCTGGCCGTCCTGTATGAGTCCATCATGGCCATCTCCCGCCGCCAGCAGCGCACACTGGTGCGGGAGGGGGCGGAGGACGCGGGCTATGCCCGGTGGCTCAAGGCTTTGGAGCGCCGCCGCCCGCCGGTGCGGGACCCCCGGGTGGTCTACCAAGGGGAGCCGGGGGCGTACAGCGAGGAAGCCGCCGCCGGATTCTTCGGGGAGGGCGTCCGGGCCAAGGGCCTGCCCTGGTTCGGGGACGTGTTCGAGGCCCTGGCGGCGGGGGGCGCCGACTATGCCGTTCTCCCCATCGAGAATTCCTCTACCGGCTCCATCCGGCAGGTCTACGACCTGCTGGCCCAATATGATTTCTCCCTGGTGGGGGAGTGGCAGGTGAAGGTGGAGCACTGTCTGGCCGCGCTCCCCGGCGTGACGATGGAGGAGATCGACACGGTCTATTCCCATGAGCAGGGCCTGATGCAGTGCGACAAGTTCCTGGACAGCCACCGCCACTGGCGGCGGGTGCCCACCCTGGACACCGCGGGCTCCGCCAAGCAGGTGAAGGAGACGGGGGACATGAGGGCCGCCGCCATCTGCTCCAAGCGGGCAGCAAAGCTTTACGGGCTCCGGGTCCTGGCCGAGGGCATCAACCATAACGCCGCCAACGTCACCCGGTTTGTGGTGGCCTCGCCGGTACCCGAGCTTCGGGAGGGGAGAAATAAGCTTTCCGCCCTCTTTTCCCTGCCCCACCAGACCGGCTCCCTCCACGAGATCCTGACCATTTTCGCCGTACAGGGATTGAACCTTCAGAAGATCGAGTCCCGCCCCATCCCCGGCCGGGGGTGGGAGTACCTCTTCTTCCTGGAGTGCACCGGCGACCTGCTGGCCCCCGGCATGGACGGGGTGCTTCACGAACTCTCCCAGCTCACCGCCGATTTCCGGGTGCTGGGCAATTTTCGGGGGTATGAGGGATGAAAAACATCATACTGATCGGCATGATGGGCTGCGGCAAGACCACCGTGGGACATCTGCTGGCGGGCAGGCTCAAACGGACGCTGGTGGATACCGACCAGCTGATCGAGGCCCGGGAGGGGCTGACAGTTTCCGAGATCTTCGCCACCGAGGGGGAGGGGTATTTCCGCTCCCTGGAGCTGGGCGTGGCCCAGGCTCTTTCCCTGCGCGGCGACCTTATCATTGCCTGCGGCGGCGGTCTTCCCCTTCAGGACGCCGCCATCTCGGCGCTGAAGGAGAGCGGCACCGTGTTCTGGCTGGACCGGGACGCCGGGGAGATCTACGACAGCGAGAGCCTGGCCGACCGGCCCCTGGCCCAGGACGGACGGGAGGCCTTCCTGGCGAAGGCGGCGGAGCGGCGGAGCGTCTATGAGAAGTGGGCCGACCGCGTCATCACGGACTTTACCTCGTCCGTCTCAACGGCGGCGAGGGTCATGGAGGGATTGGAATGAAATTTCTCATCATCAACGGGCCCAACCTGAACCTGCTGGGCAGGCGGGAGCCGGGCATCTACGGCCAGGAGAATTACGAGAGCCTGTGCCAGCGGCTTCGGGCCTTTGCCGCCGCTCACGGCAGCACGGCGGAGTGCTTCCAGTCCAACCACGAGGGGGCCATCATCGACGCCATCCACGCCGCCGACGGAGTCTATGACGCCATTATCATGAACCCCGGGGCCTTTACCCATTACAGCTACGCCATCCTGGATGCCTTGAAGGCGGTGGGCGTGCCCTGCGTGGAGGTCCACATCTCCAATGTCCACCAGCGGGAGGAGTTCCGGCACAAGTCGGTCACCGCCCCCGCCTGCGTGGGGCAGGTGTGCGGCCTGGGCCTCTATGGCTATGAGGCGGCCATGGGGTACTTCCTGGACCAGAAGGACTGAAACAGGCTTGCCGGAGACGGAGGGAGACCATGACAAAAGTGACCGTGCCCAAGGTGGGTATGCGTGTGATCAAGACGGCGGTGGCGGTGATGCTCTCCTACCTGCTGTTTGTCCCCTTCGGCCTTCTGTACGACAGCGGCCGGCCGGGGGTGCTGGGGTACGTGGGGCCCCTCTACGCCTGCATCGCCTGTATCGTGTGTATGCAGAGCAGTATGGGCCAGACCCTTCGGCAGGGGGTCTCCCGCTTCATCGGCGTCTTTGTGGGCGGGCTCCTGGGGGCGGCCACCCTGCTGCTGGGGGAACGGCTGGATGCCCCGCTGGTCCTGGTGCCTGTGCTGGGGCTGGTGTGCGTGGCGGGGCTGTGGATCTGCCAACTCATCGGGCGGCCCGCCGCCTGCGGCATGGCCTGCATCGTGCCCTGCGTCATGCTCATCACCGGGGTCACCGGCGTGGCCCGGTATTACTACGCCGCCGCCCGGATCATGGAGACGGTGGTGGGGGTGGCCGTGGCCTTCACGGTCAACGCCGCCCTGCCCGATCACCGGCCGCCGGAACAGGGGGAGGAAAAAGGGATGCGCGTGGAAGTGAAAAACACCACCCGGAAGCTCTGTGTCATCGGCGACCCGGTGCTCCACTCCAAGTCGCCCATTCTTCAGAACGCCATGATCTCCGCCCTGGGCCTGGACTATATCTATTTATGTCAACCTGTTCCGAAGGGGGAGGCGGGCCGGTGGCTGGAGTGTGCCGCCTACGCGGGATATGCCGGGTTCAACGCCACCATGCCCCACAAGGAAGAGCTCTTTCCCCTGATGGACCAGGTGGACGAGGGGGCCCGTCGGTGCGGCGCGGTGAATACGGTTTGTATTCGTGACGGGAAATATTATGGATATAACACCGACGGAGCCGGATTTCTCCGGGCCCTGGCGGATCTGGGCGTGGATCCCGCCGGGAAGCGGGTGACCCTGCTGGGCTCCGGCGGCGCCGCCAAGGCGGTGGCACTGGCCCTGGCCGGGGCGGGGGCCAAGGTCACCGTGTGCAACCGAACGGTGGAAAAGACGGAGGCGCTGTGCGCCGCCGACCCGGCCAGCCTGACCCCCGCCGGGTTTGAAATTGAAACCTTATGTAAACTTGCTTCTGAGAGCGATGTGCTGGTGAACTGTACCTCCCTGGGGATGGCGGGCACCGGAACCCAGTTTGCCGACCTGTCCTTCCTGGACTGCCTGCCCCCCCACGCGGCGGTGTGCGACGTCATTTACGCCCCGGAGGAGACCGAGCTGCTCCGGCGGGCCCGGGCGGGGGGGCACCCGGCCATGAACGGCCTGGGGATGCTCCTCCATCAGGCCATCCTGGCTTTGGAGCATTTCACGGGGGAGAAGCTGGACGAGGAGAAAGCCAAGGCGGCGGCCCTGGCGGCGCTGGAGGCGGAGGGGACATGAGATACGAGGGCACCGTCTACCGCCCGCCGGGGGAGTGGCGGAGCTACCTGCTCCAGGTCACGGTGGGGTGCTCCCACAACGGGTGCACCTTCTGCGGGATGTACAAGGGCAAGCGGTTCCACACCCGGCCCCTGGCGGACATTTTGGAGGATATCCAGATGGCCAAGGCCCAGTACGGGGACGTGGACCGGGTGTTCCTCTGCGACGGCGACGCCGCGGCCCTGCCCATGGAAGAATTGCTGACCATTCTGAAGGCTCTCTATGACGCCTTTCCCGGCCTCATAAAGGTCACCAGCTACGCCGGGCCCCGGACCATTCTGGACAAGACCCCGGAGCAGTGGCGGGCCCTCCGGGCGGCGGGGCTCCAGCGGGTCTATCTGGGGGTGGAGACGGGGAACGACGCCCTGCTCCGCGCCATCCGCAAAGGGGTGGGCGCCCGGGAGATGCTGGAGGCCGGGAAGCGGGTCCGGGAGGCCGGGCTGGACCTGTGGGTCATGGTGATCCTGGGGCTGGCGGGACCGGGGGAGGCCTCCCGGCGGCACATCCTGGACACGGTGGACATGATGAACGAGATGAAGCCCCGGCACCTGTCGGCCCTGTCCCTGATGCTGGAGGAGGGGACACCCCTCTGGCGGGACTGGCGGGCGGGGCGGTTTACGCCGGTGACCGCCCGGGAGAGCCTCCAGGAGGCCCGGCTCCTGATCGAGGGGCTGGACGTGATGCCCCTCCACTTCACCTGCGATCACGCCTCCAACTACCTGCCCCTGAAGGGAAGCCTGCCCGCCGAGCGGGAGAACTTTCTCGCCGCCATCGACGCCGCCCTGGCGGGGGAGCGGGGGATCCGGCCCGAGTGGAGCCGGGGGGTATGAGGATATATATAAGGTAGGGGGGAGGGATGGGTTCCCCTCATCAGTCAGCCTGCGGCTGACAGCTTCCCCCGAGGGGAAGCCTAAAAGATACCTTGGCCTGCGGCATATGACCTCAACGACTTTGCTTGCATCAAAGCGGGCCTAAGCTGTTGCTGAGGGCCATTCGGCCCCGGGGGAAGCCTTGGGGAAGTGGGTTTCCTTATTCCTCAGCCCGCGGTTGAGCGCGCGTTCCGGGGCCCCCCGCAGGTAAGCCACGGAGGGCGAAAATTCCTCAAAAAAATTGAATATTTTGCTTGACTTGCAAAGAGGTTTGCTGTATTATTATCAAGCGCCTGTTTAGGGGCGCACTATGCGATGATGCGGGAGATTGCGGTCTGTGACCGGTAACTTCCGCGGAGTATGTCCGTTGAATCGGGCGGCTGAGAACCTCTGTGCCAGCGTATATCGTCACGCTGAGGCAGAACCGGCCGGCTTTATCCTGCCGGTTTTCTTTCTGTCGTGGAGTGATACGCACGAGATAGTGGTCAGAAAAAGTTCTCACCGTACGAAGGGCGGCACCCAACACCACCACTCGTATGTTAAGGAGGAAACAAACCATGGCAGCTCAGAAAGAAATGATCCGCATCCGTCTCAAGGCCTACGACCACCAGCTCATCGACCAGAGCGCCGAGAAGATCGTGGAGACCGCCAAGCGCACCGGCGCCACCGTCTCCGGCCCCATCCCCCTGCCCACCAAGAAGGAAGTCGTCACCATCCTGCGGGCCGTCCACAAGTACAAGGACAGCCGGGAGCAGTTCGAGCGCCGCACCCACAAGCGGCTCATCGACGTCATCAAGCCCTCCCCCAAGACCGTGGAGGCCCTGATGAGCCTGGAGCTCCCCGCCGGCGTGGATATCGAGATCAAGCTGTAAGATCCCCGCCCCCGCGTTTTAATTTTGTGTACCGCGGCCCATCGCTTTTTTGAGATGGGCGGGTCAAGTCGCGGCACCCGGTGCCCCGACCAATAACCTTAATTAAGGAGGAAAACACATGGAAAAGGCCATCATCGGCAAGAAGGTCGGCATGACGCAGATCTTCGACGAAGCCGGACACGTGATCCCGGTCACCGTCATCGCCGCCGGCCCCTGCACCGTAGTGCAGAAGAAGACCGAGGAAAAGGACGGCTACAACGCCGTACAGCTGGGCTACGAGGACGTGGCCGAGCGCAAGCTCACCAAGCCCGAGCTGGGCCATCTGAAGAAGGCCGGCGACGGCGTTCTGAAAAAGACCCTCAAGGAGTTCAAGCTCCAGAACTGCGACAGCCTCAACGTGGGCGACACCGTGGACTGCTCCGTCTTCGCCGAGGGCGACCGGGTGGACGTCACCGGCATCAGCAAGGGCCACGGCTACGCCGGCGTCATCAAGCGCTGGGGCGCCCAGCGGACCCCCACCAGCCACGGCGGCGGCCCTGTCCACCGTCACGCGGGCTCCATGGGCTCCAGCACCGATCCCTCCCGGATCTTCAAGGGCAAGATCGGCGCCGGCCACATGGGCGTTGACCAGGTCACCGTGCTGAACCTGGACATCATCAAGGTGGACACCGAGCTGGGCGTCATCGCCGTGCGGGGCGCCGTTCCCGGCCCCAAGGGCGGCGTTGTGTATCTGCGCAACAGCGTGATCAACGTCAAGGAGAAGGGCGCTGCCGCCGCGGAGAGCAAGAACCCGCAGAAGGCGTCCGGCCGTAACCCCCAGAAGGCTTCGGCCCGCAACGCTTAAGGAGAGGAGAGAAAAGACATGCCTAAGGCTAACGTTTTTGATATGGCCGGCAAGCAGGTCGGTGAGATCGACCTGAGCGACGCCATCTTCGGCATTGAGCCCAACGTCAGCGTCATGCACGACGTTGTGAAGAACCACCTGGCCAACTGCCGGCAGGGCACCCAGAGCGCCCTGACCCGCGCGGAGGTCTCCGGCGGCGGCCGCAAGCCCTGGCGCCAGAAGGGCACCGGCCGGGCCCGTCAGGGATCTACCCGGGCTCCCCAGTGGACCCACGGCGGCATCGTGTTCGCCCCCAAGCCCCGCTCTTACCGCTACACCCTCAACAAGAAGGTGAAGCGCCTGGCTCTGAAGTCCGCTCTCTCCGCCAAGGCGGCTGAGGGCAAGGTCTTTGTGGTGGAGGATCTCGGCATGGACGAGATCAAGACCAAGACCTTCCAGAGCTTCCTGAACACCATGGGCGCCGGCAAGGCCGTCGTGGTCACCGCCTGCCCCAACGTGGTGAAGTCCGCCCGGAACATCCCCGGCGTCGTGACTTCCCCCGCCACGCTGATCAATGTGTATGACATTGTCAACGCCAACGAGTTCATCGTGGACAAGGCCGCCCTGGCCCAGATCGAGGAGGTGTTCGCGTAATGGCTGCTACCGCTTATGACATCATCAAGCGCCCCATCATCACCGAGCAGTCGATGGGCGAGACCGAAAACAAGAAGTACACCTTTGAGGTGGCCAAGGACGCCAACAAGATTGAGATCGCCAAGGCGGTCGAGGAGATCTTCGGCGTGAAGGTTGCCAAGGTCAACACCCTGAACATGTATGGCAAGGAGAAGCGCACCGGCCGTTATCCCGCCGGCCGCCGCGCCTCCTGGAAGAAGGCTATGGTCACCCTGACCGCCGATTCCAAGTCCATCGAGTTCTTCGAGGGTATGGTGTAAGGAGGAGAAGGAAAATGGCGATCAAGACTTATAAACCGACGACCCCCTCCCGGCGCCACATGACCGTGTCCGCTTTCGAGGGGATCGACAAGAAGGCCAAGCCCGAGCGCAGCCTTCTGGAGAACCTGAAGAAGAACGCCGGCCGCAACAGCTACGGCCGCATCACCGTCCGCCACCGCGGCGGCGGCAACAAGAAGAAGTACCGCATCGTGGACTTCAAGCGGGACAAGGCCGGCCGGGCCACTGTGGTGAACCTGCAGTACGACCCCAACCGCTCCGCCAACATCGCCCTCATCAAGTATGACGACGGCGAGCTGCGGTATATCCTGGCTCCCGTGGGCCTGAAGGCCGGGCACATCATCATGACCGGCTCCGGCTCCGACATCCTGCCGGGCAACGCCATGCCCATCAGCGAGATCCCCGTGGGCACCATGATCCACAACATCGAGCTCTACCCCGGCAAGGGCGGCCAGCTGGTCCGTTCCGCCGGTGTGGCCGCTCAGCTGATGGCCAAGGAGAACGG
This sequence comes from Pseudoflavonifractor phocaeensis, assembly GCF_038439875.1. NCBI lineage: Bacteria > Bacillati > Bacillota > Clostridia > Eubacteriales > Oscillospiraceae > Pseudoflavonifractor > Pseudoflavonifractor phocaeensis. The sequence continues at coordinate 176,204 of NZ_JBCDMT010000007.1, read as the reverse complement.
CATGGCCCAGGTCCGCCTCCCCTCCGGCGAGATGCGCTATATCCGCCCCGAGTGCATGGCCACCATCGGCCAGGTGGGCAACACCGACCATGAGAACATCCAGCTGGGTAAGGCCGGCCGGAAGCGCCACATGGGCTGGCGGCCCACCGTCCGCGGCTCCGTCATGAACCCCAACGACCACCCCCACGGCGGCGGCGAAGGCAAGTCCCCCGTGGGCCGTCCCGGCCCTGTCACCCCCTGGGGCAAGCCGGCCATGGGTTACAAGACCCGGTCCAAGAAGGCCAAGACCGAGAAGTTCATCGTCAAGCACCGCACGAAGTAAGGGAGGAGAGTAAAACATGTCTAGAAGCGTTAAGAAAGGCCCGTTTTGCGCCCCCGAGCTGCTTAAGCGGGTCGACGAGCTCAACGAGAAGAACGAGAAGAAGGTTCTGAAGACCTGGAGCCGCGCCTCCACCATCTTCCCCTCCTTCGTGGGCCACACCTTTGCCGTCCACGACGGCCGCAAGCACGTGCCCGTTTACGTCACTGAGGATATGGTGGGCCACAAGCTGGGCGAGTTCGCCCCCACCCGCACCTTCAAGGGCCACTCGGGCAGCAAGACTGGTAAGTAAGGAGGAGAGAGAATATGGAAGCGAAAGCAGTTCTGAGATACGCCCGTATCTCTCCCCGGAAGGTCGGCATCGTGTGCGACCTGATCCGCGGCAAGAGCGTGGCCCAGGCCACCGCCATTCTCATGACCACGCCCAAGGCCGCCTCTGAGCTTCTTCTGAAGCTCCTCAAGAGCGCCGCCGCCAACGCCGAGAACAACCACCAGATGGACCCCGAGAAGCTGTACGTGTCCGAGACCTTCGCCACCCCCGGCCCCATCATCAAGCGGATGATGCCCCGGGCCCAGGGCCGCGGCTACCGGATCAACAAGCGCACTTCTCACATCACCATCACTGTGGCGGAAAAGGAGGCCAAGTAATATGGGACAGAAAGTCAATCCGCACGGCCTCCGCGTCGGCGTCATCAAGGATTGGGATTCCCGCTGGTACGCCAAGAACGAGAACGTGGGCGACCTGCTGGTGGAGGACCACAAGATCCGTGAGTACCTGAAGAAGACCCTGTACTCCGCCGGAGTGCCCAAGATCGAGATCGAGCGCGACAGCGCCAAGGTCCGCATCTACCTGCACTGCTCCAAGCCCGGCGTGGTCATCGGCAAGGGCGGCACCGAGATCGAGCGCATCCGCCTCCAGGTGGAGAAGATGATCGGCAAGCCCGTGGCCCTCAACATCGTCGAGGTCAAGAGCATGGACACCAACGCCCAGCTGGTGGCCGAGAACATCGCCCAGCAGCTTGAGGCCCGCATCGGCCACCGCCGGGCCATGAAGAACGCCATGGGCCGCGCCATGCGCGCCGGTGCCCTGGGCATCAAGGTCTCCTGCTCCGGCCGTCTGGGCGGGCGCGAGATCGCCGGCAACGAGCACTATCACGACGGCACCATCCCCCTGCAGACCCTCCGGGCCGACATCGACTACGGCTTCACCGAGGCTGCCACCACCTACGGCCGCATCGGCGTGAAGGTGTGGATCTACAAGGGCGAGGTGCTGACCCAGACCCTTCGCTCCACCCCCCGCACCCTGGACACCAAGACCTTTAAGGAGCGCCCCGAGCGTCCCCGCCGGGATCGCCGTGACGGCGACCGCCGGGGCGGCGGCTTCCGCCGTGACGACCGCCGCGGCGGCCCCAGCCAGCCCACCTTTAACCGGGTGCAGAGCCGGCCCGCCCCCCGTCCCGCCGCTCCCGCTCCCGCTGCCCCTGAGACTCAGGAAGGAGGCCAGAATTAAATGCTGCTGCCCAAGAGAGTAAAATACCGCCGCGTTCACCGTGGCCGCATGACCGGTAAGGCCACCCGCGGCAACACCGTGACTTACGGCGAGTGGGGCCTCCAGTCCACGGAGCCCGCCTGGATCACCTCGAACCAGATCGAGGCCGCCCGTGTGGCCATGACCCGTTACACCAAGCGCGGCGGTAAGGTCTGGATCAAGATCTTCCCCGACAAGCCCGTGACCAAGAAGGCCCTGGGTACCCGTATGGGCTCCGGTAAGGGCGCCCCTGAGTACTGGATCGCCGTGGTCAAGCCCGAGCGCGTGATGTTCGAGATCGGCGGCGTGTCCGAGGAAGTGGCCAAGGAGGCCCTCCGTCTGGCCAGCCACAAGCTGCCCGTCAAGTGCAAGATCGTGAAGAAAGAAACCCCTGTTGTGACCGAGAATGGTGGTGAATGAAGATGAAAGCGAATGACGTCCGTAAAATGAGCGCCGCCGAGCTGGAGACCAAGCTGGGCGACCTGAAGAAGGACCTGTTCCAGCTCCGTCTTCAGCACGCGACCAACCAGCTCGATAACCCCGTGAAGATCGCTCAGGTCAAGCGGGACATTGCCCGGGTCAAGACCATCATCCGCGAGCAGCAGCTCGCCAGCCGATAAGGAGGAGTAGAACATGAGCGAAGAGAAGCGTACTTCTTCCCGCAAGACCAGAGTCGGCATGGTGGTTTCCGATAAGATGGACAAGACCGTTGTGGTGGCCATCGCCGACCGTGTGGCCCACCCGCTGTACAAGAAAATCGTCAAGAGGACCTATAAGCTCAAAGCCCACGATGAGCAGAACGCCTGCGGCGTGGGCGACCGCGTGCGGGTTATGGAGACCCGGCCCCTGTCCAAGGACAAGCGCTGGCGCGTGGTCGAGATCCTCGAGAAAGCCAAATAAGGAGGTGCCAGTATGATTCAGCAGGAAAGTTATCTGAAGGTGGCCGATAATACCGGCGCCAAAGAGATCAAGACCATCCGTGTCCTGGGCGGCTCCAAGCGGAAGTTCGGCAACATCGGCGATGTCGTTGTGGCCTCTGTCCGCAAGGCTCAGCCCGGCGGCACCGTGAAGAAGGGCGAAGTGGTCCGGGCCGTTATCGTCCGTACCGCCAAGGGCATCCATCGTGCCGACGGCAGCTACGTCCGGTTCGACGAGAACGCCGCCGTCCTCATCAAGGACGACAAGAACCCCAGAGGCACCCGTATCTTTGGGCCCGTGGCCCGGGAGCTCCGGGACAAGGATTACATGAAGATCCTGTCCCTGGCCCCCGAAGTGCTGTAAGGGGGGTAGGAGAAGAACATGAACACTATGAGCATCAAGAAGGGCGACACCGTCGTCGTTCTCTCCGGCAAGGACAAGGGCAAGCAGGGCAAGGTCCTGGAGGCCATGCCCGAGACCCGCAAGGTCGTTGTGGAGAAGGTCAATGTGGCCACCCGTCACCAGAAGCCCCGCAAGCAGGGCGAGGAGGGCGGCATCATGAAGAAGGAAGCCCCCATCTACGCCTGCAAGGTCATGCGGGTGTGCCCCAAGTGCAACAAGCCCACCCGCCCCGCCAGCAAGGTGGGCGCCGACGGCAAGCGTGTCCGCGTCTGCAAGAAGTGCGGCGCTGAGATCTGAGAGAGGAGGAGTAACAAATGGCTGATCAGAAAATGCCTAACCTGAAGGCGAAGTACCAGAAGGAAGTCGCTCCTGCTCTGATGCAGAAGTTCGGCTACAAGTCCGTCATGCAGATCCCCAAGCTGGAGAAGATCGTGGTCAACTGCGGCTGCGGCGAGGCCCGGGACAACGCCAAGGTCCTGGAGGCCGTCGTGGGCGATCTGAACAAGATCACCGGCCAGAAGGCCATCATCACCAAGGCCAAGAAGTCCGTGGCTAACTTCAAGCTGCGGGAGGAGATGCCCATCGGCGCCAAGGTCACCCTCCGGGGCGACCGGATGTGGGAGTTCCTGGACCGCCTGTTCAACGTGGCCCTCCCCCGTGTCCGTGACTTCCGGGGCATCAACCCCAACTCCTTCGACGGCCGCGGCAACTACGCCCTGGGCATCAAGGAGCAGCTCATCTTCCCCGAGATCGAGTACGATAAAATCGACAAGATCCGCGGCATGGATGTGGTTTTCTGCACTACCGCCAACACCGACGAGGAGGCCCGGGAGCTGCTGACGCTCATCGGCGCGCCCTTCGCCGCCCGGGCGTAAGGAGGCAATCGAATGGCTAAGAAATCTATGATCCTCAAGCAGCAGGCTGAGCCCAAGTTCTCCAGCCGCCGCTATAACCGCTGCAAGATCTGCGGCCGTCCCCACGCCTACCTGCGGGACTACGGCGTCTGCCGTATCTGCTTCCGCGAGCTGGCTTACAAGGGTCAGATCCCCGGAGTCAAGAAGGCGAGCTGGTAAATACCAGCCCGCCTCTTCCCCGGTTATTTGAACGAACCCCCGCCGGCGGCAACAGGTCTAAGTTACCTAGCTTGGATACCTTCCGCTGACACAGGCGGAACGCCTGTAACTCTAATAGGAGGTAACACACATGCATATCACCGATCCTGTTGCGGATATGCTCACCCGCATCCGCAACGCCAACAACGCCAAGCATGACACTGTGGACGTTCCCGCGTCCAACATGAAGAAGTCCATCGCGCAGATCCTGCTGGATGAGGGCTATATCAAGAACTACCAGCTCATCGACGATGGCACCCAGGGCATCATCCGGGTGGCCCTGAAGTACAACCAGCCCAACAAGGAGAAGGTCATCACCGGCCTGCGCCGGGTGTCCAAGCCCGGCCTGCGGGTCTATGCCGGTGCCGACGAGCTGCCCCGGGTCATCAAGGGCCTGGGTATCGCCATTGTCTCCACGTCCAAGGGCGTCATGACCGACAAGGCTGCCCGCGCGGCCCACGTCGGCGGTGAAGTCCTGGCTTTCGTGTGGTAAGGAGGGGAAAAGAGAATGTCTAGAATTGGTAGAATGCCGATCTCTGTCCCCGCCGGTGTGGACGTGAAGATCGAGGCGGGCAACCTGGTGACCGTCAAGGGCCCCAAGGGGACCCTGAGCCAGCAGTTGTGCCCCGCTATGACCATTACCCAGGAGGGTTCCGAGCTCCACGTGACCCGTCCCGACGACGCCAAGGAGAACCGCAGCCTTCACGGCCTGACCCGCACCCTGCTCAATAACATGGTGGTGGGCGTGACCGACGGCTTTAAGAAGAACCTGGAAGTCAACGGCGTGGGTTACCGCGTGGCCAAGGACGGCAAGAAGCTGGTCATGAACCTGGGCTTCTCCCATCAGGTCATCGTGGAGGAGATCGACGGCATCACCATCGACGTGCCCGATGCCAACCACATCGTTATCAGCGGGCCCGACAAGCAGAAGGTGGGCCAGTTTGCCGCCGAAGTGAGAGAGAAAAGACCTCCCGAGCCTTACAAGGGCAAGGGGATCAAATATGCTGACGAGGTCATCCGCCGCAAGGAAGGCAAGACCGGCGTCAAGAAGAAGTAAGGAGGTGTGCCAATATGATCAAGAAAATCGATACCAACGCCCAGCGGCTTAAGCGCCACAAGAGAGTGCGCGCCAAAATCTCCGGCACGCCCGAGAGACCCCGTCTGAACGTGTTCCGCAGCGCGACCAACATCTATGCCCAGGTCATCGACGATGTCAACGGCAAGACCCTGGTCGCCGCTTCCTCCCTGGACAAGGCCTTCGAGGGCGCCGGCTCCAACTGCGAGGCGGCCAAGAAGGTGGGCCTGATGGTGGCCGAGCGCGCCAAGGCCGCCGGCATCACCAACGTGGTGTTCGACCGCGGCGGCTATGTCTACCACGGCCGTGTCGCGGCCCTGGCCGAGGGCGCCCGTGAGGGCGGCCTGGAATTTTAACGGGAGGAGGAAACGAAATGCCTAGATTTGAAAAAGAGCAGAGCGAGTACAGCGAGAAGCTCGTTTCCCTGAACCGCGTGTCCAAGACCGTCAAGGGCGGCCGTGTCATGAAGTTCGCCGCCCTCATGGTGGTCGGCGACGAGAAGGGGAATGTGGGCTTCGGCACCGGTAAGGCCGCCGAAGTTCCCGAGGCCATCCGCAAGGGCATCGAGGATGCCAAGAAGAACATGATCAAGGTGAGCGTCTCCGGCACCACCATCCCCCACGAGGTTACCGGCATCTTCGGCGCCGGCAAGGTGATGCTCAAGCCCGCCGCCCCCGGTACCGGCATCATCGCCGGCGGCCCGGTCCGCGCCGTCATGGAGGCTGCCGGCATCCGTGACATCCGCGCCAAGTGCCTGCGCTCCAACAACCCCCAGAACGTGGTTTCCGCCACCTTCGAGGGCCTCAAGTCCCTGCGGACCCCTGAAGAGGTGGCCCGTCAGCGCGGCAAGAGCGTAGAAGAAATCGTCGGTTAAGGAGGAGGTCGCAAAATGGCTAACGTGAACATCAAGCTGATCAAGAGCCTGAACGGCCGCATCGCCAAGCACAAGGCCACGGCGGAAGCCCTGGGCCTGCGCAAGATCGGCGACACTACCGTCCAGCCGGACAATGCCGCCACCCGCGGCAAGATCGCCAGCATCGGTTACCTCCTGCAGGTCACCGAGGACAAGTAAGGAGGAGCAACAATCATGAATCTGCATGATCTTTCTCCCGCGGCCGGCTCCACCCAGGTGGGCAAGCGCAAGGGCCGCGGCCCCGGCACCGGCAACGGCAAGACCGCCGGTAAGGGACACAAGGGCCAGAAGGCCCGCTCCGGCGGCGGCGTCCGCGTGGGATTTGAGGGCGGCCAGATGCCTCTGGCCCGCCGGCTGCCCAAGCGCGGCTTCAACAACATTTTCGCCAAGCCCCTGGAGGCCATCAACGTGGCTTCTTTGAACAAGTTTGAGGACGGCGCCACCGTCAATGTCTGTGACCTGCTGGAAATGGGCATCCTTTCCAAGTGCGAGTACGGCGTGAAGGTGCTGGGCAACGGGACTCTGACCAAGAAGCTCACTGTCCGCGCCACGGCTTTCTCCGCCTCCGCCAAGGAAAAGATCGAAGCGGCGGGCGGAAAGGCCGAGGTGATCTGAGTTGATCCAGACACTGAGAAACGCCTGGAAGGTCCCTGAGCTCAAGAGCAAGATCCTCTTTACGATCTTCGCCCTGCTCATCTTCCGGTTCGGTTCTGCCATCCCGGTGCCGTTCATCAACACCGAGGGGCTCACCAATTATATCAACTCTATGTCCGGCACCATCTTCGGCCTTCTGGGCACCATGAACGGCACGGCCTTCTCCATCGCCGCCGTGTTTGCCCTGGGCGTGCAGCCCTATATCAACTCCTCCATCATCATCCAGCTCCTCACCGTGGCCATCCCGGCCCTGGAGCGGCTGCAGAAAGAGGGCGGAGAAGAGGGCCGCAAGAAGATCGCCGCCATCACCCGCTACGTCACCGTGGCCATCGCCCTCCTTCAGGGCTTCGGCTACTACACCATCATCCGGACCAACAACCTGCTGGCTCTGGGCGGCATGAACGGCATCTGGGGCGGCATCGTCATCGTCGCTACCTTTGCCGCCGGTTCCGCCTTCGTCATGTGGCTGGGTGAGCAGATCACCGATAAGGGCATCGGCAACGGCATCTCCATCATCCTGTTCGCCGGTATCCTCTCCCGGATGCCCACCATGATCACCGAGCTCTACACCGGCGTGAGCAACTGGGCCCACCATGTGGATACCAGCGACTTCACCGAGCAGCAGCTCAAGAATTTCTTCGTGCTGCCCCCCTGGGGCCTGGTCCTCATCATCGCGGGCATGCTGGCCATGATCCTCTTCGTGGTGTGGATCCAGAACGCCGAGCGCCGCATCCCCGTCCAGTACGCCAAGCGCGTGGTGGGCCGGAAGATGTACGGCGGCCAGTCCAGCCACATCCCCCTGAAGGTGAATATGTCCGGCGTTCTGCCCATCATCTTCGCCCAGTCCATCGCCTCCCTCCCCGCCACCATCGCGGCTTTTGCCGGGGTCCAGGCCGGGGACGAGGGCTTCTGGGGCTCCTTCCTGCGGGTGTTTGACGCCAACGGGGCGGTGTACACTGTGGTGTACTTCCTCCTGATCCTGGCGTTCAGCTACTTCTACTCCACCATGCAGTTCGATCCCACGGAGGTGGCCAACAACCTCAAGAAGAACGGCGGCTTTGTCCCTGGCTTCCGCCCGGGTAAGCCCACCGCCGACTTCATCCACAAGGTGCTCAACAAGATCACCTTCTTCGGGGCTATGTTCCTCTCCGTCATCGCCATCGCCCCCATCGTCACCGGCGGTATCATCGGGATGCAGAACCTGGCCATCGGCGGCACCTCCGTCATCATCGTGGTGGGCGTCGCTCTGGAGACCAGCAAGGCTCTCGAGGCCCAGCTCATGATGCGCCACTACAAGGGCTTCCTTGAGTAATCGGGAGGACGGGGACATGATGAAACTGATCTTCCTGGGCCCTCCGGGCGCCGGTAAAGGCACTCAGGCGGCCATTGTGAGCAAGAAGCTGGGCATCCCCACCATCTCCACCGGCGACATGCTTCGCGCCGCCGTGAAGGAGGGGACCGAGGTGGGCCGGCAGGCCAAGTCCTTCATGGACGCGGGCAAGCTGGTCCCCGATGAGGTCATCATCGGCATCGTGGCGGAGCGGGTGGAAAAGCCCGACTGCGCCATGGGCTACATCTTGGACGGGGTGCCCCGCACCATCGCCCAGGCCAAGGCCCTGGAGGAGATCGGCATCCAGTTCGATCACGTCATCTCCATTGAGACGGCGGACTCCGTGGTCTCCGAGCGGCTGGTGGGCCGGAGAATGTGTCAGAACTGCGGCGCCACCTTCCACATCACCAACAATCCCCCCAAGGCGGAGGGGGTGTGCGACGTGTGCGGTCACTCGTTGATCCAGCGGGATGACGACAGAGCCGACACCGTCCGCCACCGCCTGGAGGTCTACCACCGCGAGACCGAGCCCCTGAAGGATTTCTACCAGCAGCGGAACGTCCTGCGGATGGTGGAGAACGAGGGGGGCATCGAAAGCGTCAACCGCCGGATCATGGCGGTCCTGGGGAAGTGACGATATGGACATGATCTCCATCAAGTCCCCCAGCGAGATCGAAAAGATGCGCGCGGCCGGGCGGCTCACCGCCCAGGCCCGGGCTCTGGCCGGTTCCCTGGTGAAGCCGGGGATCTCCACCCTGGAGATCGACCGGGAGGTCCGCAAGTTCATCGAAAGCCACGGCGCCAAGCCGTCTTTCCTGGGCTACGGCGGCTTCCCCGGCTCGGCGTGCATCTCCATCAACGAAGTGGTCATCCACGGCATCCCCGACCACCGGAAGCTGAAGGAGGGCGACATCGTCTCTGTGGACGTGGGCGCCTATCTGGACGGCTTCCACGGCGACTGTGCCGCCACCTTCCCCTGCGGGGAGGTCTCTGACGAGGCCGGGAAGCTCATCGAGGTCACCCGGCAGAGCTTCTTCGAGGGCATCAAGTTCGCCAAGGTGGGACAGCGGGTGTCCGACATCGGCCACGCCGTCCAGCAGTACGTCGAGAGCTTCGGCTACGGCGTGGTGCGGGACTTTGTGGGCCACGGCGTGGGCAGCAAGCTCCACGAGGCGCCGGAGGTCCCCAACTATGGGGCCGCCGGACATGGCGCCCGGCTCCTGCCGGGTATGGTCATCGCTGTGGAGCCCATGGTGTGCGCCGGCGACTGGCGGGTGAAGGTGCTGAAGGACGGCTGGACCACCGTGTCCGCCGACGGAAGCCTTACCGCCCACTATGAGAACACCATCCTCATCACCGAAGGCGAACCCGAGATCCTCACCGATCCGGGCGAGGGCTGATATGGTGGGAGGGCTGGTCCGTTCTCTGGCCGGACATGACAAGGGCGATGTGTTCTGCGTCGTCGGCGAGGAGGAGGGGTTCCTCCTTCTGGCGGACGGCAAGCGCAGGCCCCTGGGGTCCCCCAAACGGAAGAAGCGTATGCACACTGAGGCCGCGGGGGAGTTCGACCACCCGGCGCTCCAAAAGCTCAGCCGGCGCGAGCCGGTGACCGACAATGAGATTCGGAGGGCGCTGGCCGCTTTCCGAGCCCAGTCAAGGAGGGTTTGACGCTTTGGCAAAGGACGATATGATCGAAGTGGAGGGCGTCGTCGTCGAGTCCCTTCCCAACACCACATTCCACGTGGACATCGGAAACGGCCACATCATCCTGGCCCATATCTCCGGGAAGCTGCGGATGAACTTCATCCGCATCCTGCCCGGCGACAAGGTCACGGTCCAGATGTCGCCCTACGATGTGACACGAGGCAGAATCACCTGGCGGACCAAATAAGGACCGCTTTTGTACGTTCCCATTCACGACCGGCGAGGGCAGAAGGGGCCTTGCCCCCTCCCCGCTGGGGCCATCAAGGCTATCAGGAGGTTTCAAAATGAAAGTAAGACCGTCCGTGAAGCCCATGTGCGAGAAGTGCAAGATCATCAAGCGCAAGGGCAAGGTCATGGTTATCTGCGAAAACCCCAAGCATAAACAGAGACAAGGTTAAAGTAGGAGGTGCTGAAACAGTATGGCTCGTATTGCTGGCATTGACCTGCCGAAGGATAAGCGGATCGAGATCGGTCTGACCTATATCTACGGCATTGGGCGCACCAGCGCCAATAAGATCCTGGAGGAATCCGGGATCAACCCCGATACCCGGGTCAAGGATCTGACCGAGGCCGAGGAGGCCAAGCTGCGTGAGATCATTGGCCGCAGCTATACCGTGGAGGGCGACCTCCGGCGGGATCTGGCTATGGACATCAAGCGGCTGACCGAGATCGGCTGCTACCGGGGCGTGCGGCATCGCCGCGGCCTGCCCGTCCGGGGCCAGCGGACCAAGACCAACGCCCGTACTCGCAAGGGTCCGAAGCGTACCGTCGCGAATAAGAAGAAGTAAGGAGGGATAGCAAATGGCTGCGAATACCGGCAAGAAAGTGGTGCGTCGGCGCCGCGAAAAGAAGAACGTTGAAAAGGGCCAGGTGCATATCCGCTCCTCCTTCAACAACACTATGGTCACCATGACCGACATGCAGGGCAACGCCCTCTCCTGGGCGTCCTCCGGCGAGATGGGTTTCCGGGGCTCCCGGAAGTCTACCCCCTTCGCTGCTCAGACCGCCGCCGAGACGGCCGCCAAGGCCGCCATGGAGCACGGGCTGAAGACCGTCGAGGTCTACGTGAAGGGCCCCGGGTCCGGCCGTGAGGCCGCCATCCGTGCGCTGCAGGCCGTGGGCCTGGAGGTCACCCTCATCAAGGACGTGACCCCCGTTCCCCACAACGGCTGCCGCCCGCCCAAGCGCCGCAGAGTGTAAGAAGGAGGAGAAATCAGAATATGGCTAAGAATATGCAGCCCATCGCCAAGCGCTGCAAGGCGCTGAACATTTCTCCCGCGGCCATGGGCTATGACAAGAAGACCACCAACCGCAAGCCCAAGGCCAACGTCCGCCGCAAGCAGAGCGAGTACGCTATGCAGCTGCAGGAGAAGCAGAAGGTCAAGTTCGTCTACGGCATCATGGAGAAGCAGTTCCGCTCCTACTATGAGAAGGCCGCCCGCATGCCAGGCAAGACCGGCGAGAACCTGCTGGTCCTCGTGGAGCGCCGCCTGGACAACGCGGTGTACCGTCTGGGCTTCGCCATGACCCGCCGTGAGGCCCGTCAGCTGGTGAACCACGGCCACTTCACCGTCAACGGCCACAAGGTCAACATCCCCTCCTACCTGGTGAAGGTGGGCGATGTGATCGAGGTCAAGGAGTCCAGCCGTTCCAGCGTGAAGTTCAAGCGCTTCGTGGGCGAGGACGCCATCATCGTCAACGTTCCCCAGTGGCTGGAGAAAGAGAAAAACACCCTGAAGGGCACCGTGACCAAGATGCCCGCCCGGGAGGACATCGACCTGCCCATCGAGGAGCACCTCATCGTCGAGTTGTACTCCAAGTAAGCCTTACCCTCGAATCCGAGCTCGCAACCAACCAGGCGGCGGCAGGAACGCCGCCGTCCCAAGAAGGAGGGTAATCTATGGTTGAAATTGAAAAACCCCGCATTGAATGTGTGGAGAACCCCGGCGACAACACCTACGGCAAGTACGTGGTGGAGCCGCTGGAGCGGGGCTATGGCACCACCCTGGGCAACGCCCTTCGGCGGGTGCTTCTCTCCTCCCTGCCCGGCACCGCGGTGACTTCCATCAAGATCGCCGGGGTCCAGCATGAATTCTGCACCATTCCCGGCGTGAAGGAGGACGTGACGGAGATCGTCCTCAACGTCAAAGCCATCATCGCCAAGCTCCACGCCGAGGGCGTGAAGACGGTGTATATCGAGGCCACCGGCGAGTGCGAGGTCACCGCCGGGGACATCAAGGCCGACGGTGAGGTGGAGATCCTCAATCCGGAGCTCCACATCGCCACCCTGGGGCCCGGCGCCAACCTCAATATGGAGCTGACGCTCTCCCACGGCCGGGGCTACGACCCCGCCGACCGGAACAAGACCCCCCAGACCGTCATCGGCGTCATTCCCGTCGATTCCGTGTACACCCCGGTGAAGAAGGTCAACTACACCGTGGAGAACACCCGTGTGGGCGACCGTACCGACTTCGACAAGCTGACGCTGGAGGTCTGGACCAACGGCACCATCGACGCCCGTGACGCCGTCAGCCTGGGCGCCCGCATCCTGGTGGATCACTTCCTGCTGTTTACCGATCTCAGCGAGACCATGGGCTCCGCCTCCACCGTGGTGGAGAAGGCCGAGGCTCAGCGGGACAAGGTGCTGGAGATGACCATCGAGGAGCTGGACCTGTCCGTCCGCTCCTTCAACTGCCTGAAACGGGCCAACATCAACACTGTGGAAGACCTCATCTCCAAGACCCAGGACGAGATGATGAAGGTCCGCAATCTGGGCCGCAAGAGCCTGGAGGAGGTCATCAACAAGCTGGCCATGATGGGCCTGAGCCTGGCGGATGACGAGAACAACAACTAATACACGCCGAGAGGAGTGAGACAACATGCCCGCGAATCGTAAACTGGGAAAGCCTACCGACCAGCGTATGGCTATGCTCCGCGCCATGACCACTTACCTGCTGGAGAACGGCCAGATCAAGACCACCGTGACCCGCGCCAAGGAAGTGGCTCCCATCACCGAGAAGATGATCACCCTGGCTAAGAAGAACGACCTGGCCGCGTACCGGCAGGCTTTGAGCTTCATCACCAAGGAGGATGTGGCGAAGAAGCTCTTCGACCAGATCGGTCCCAAGTACGCCACTCGTGACGGCGGCTATACCCGTGTGGTCCGGATCGGGCCCCGCCGCGGCGACGCCGCTGAGATGGCCATTGTCCAGCTGGTGTAAGACCAGATCGGCATAACCCAAACGCAAAAGCCCCTATCGTATCCCCGGTACACCTGGGATACGATAGGGGCTTTTCCTTTTTCTCAGCGGATGAAGTTGGTCCTGTACTGCCGCTCGGCCTGGGGCGGCTGGAACCCCGCCTCCCTGCCCGCCTGGATGCAGCGAAGGAGCCAGGCCATGTTCCGGCCCAGGTTGCGCATGATCTGAAGGCCCTCCATGTCCTGTTTTACCTCGTCCGGGGTGTTGCCGTGAACCATGTTCCAGTAAGAGGAGGACACCACCGGCATCTGGGCGATGGTAAAATACTTGTTCACCGCATCCAGGGAGGCGGTGGTGCCCGCCCGGCGGGCGGAGGCCACGGCGGCACCCGGCTTGTGGTGAAACGCGTCGCCGCCGGCATAAAACATACGGTCCAGAGCGGAAAAAAGCCGGCCAGAGGGATGGGCGTAGTAGACCGGGGTGCCAAAGACAAAGCCGTCCGCCCGGCGGGCTTTCTCCAGCAGGCCGTTGATGGGGTCATCCCCAAAGACGCAGGCCCCTTCCAGCCTGGCACAGGCGCCGCAGCCGACGCAGTCCCGAAGGGGATCGGGTCCCAGGGTCACGATCTCGGTGGAAATCCCCTCAGCCTCCAAGGTGCCGGCCACCTCGGCCAGGGCGGTGGCGGTACAGCCCTGGGGTCGGGCGCTGCCGTTGAGCAGTAAAACGTTCATAAAAACCTCCTATCTGTTTGGGGCCGTCTCAGCCCTCTCTGCCGAAGCACTCCAGCACCGAGTTGGCGATGCTCTCCGCGTCCAGGATGTGGGTCTCCAGCTGGGCCAGGCAGCCCCGGTCGCCGGAGAGGAGCAGTTCATAGATCCGCCGGTGCTTCTCGAAAAACTCCATGGCGTACCGTTCACTGTAACCGGTGAGGGTGTTGAAATTCATCAGGGTATAGAAGATCTCGGCGTTGCTCTCCCAGGCGTTGGAGAGAAAGATGTTCTCCGCCGAGGCCACCAGGGCCCGGTGGAAGCGCACGTCCAGATCGTACCAGTCCACCGTCTCGGGGGAGGAGGCGCAGCAGGACTCGATGACGCCAAGGACCTCCGCCAGCTTGGGATAGACGGAGCCGCTCTTCTCCAGGGCCAGCTCCAGGGCCCGGTTTTCAATCATCCAGCGGAAGTCGTAGAGATTCTTGACCTGCCGCTCGGAAAACTCCACCACCTCCCGGCGGCCGTTGGGGTGGGTGATGATAAGGCCCTCGCCGGAGAGGATCTGCAAAGCGGTGCGGATGGAGCTGCGGCTGGCGCCGTACTGCTCCGCCAGGTTTTTTTCCACCAGCTTGTCGCCCGCCTTGTATTTACGCTTGATGATGTCGATGCGGATGAGGCTGGCGATTTTTTTGGGCGTGGCCACGGGGCTCTTCTCGGCGGAGGAGAGGTCCCCCTCGCCGTCCGCTCCGCCCTTTCCGGCGTCCCGGTCCCGCTCCATCTGCTTGATGCGGGCGTTCAGCCGGGCGTTGATGGGGGTGGGGACTCCCAGCTTTTCCCCCAGGCGGCATACGTAGTCCCCCAGGATGTTCGTCTCCAGGGGCCGGCCGGTCCAGTAGTCCTGGAGCATGGAGGAGCGGCCGTCGGGGGAGAGGGCGGCCAGGGTCCGCTCCCACTGGGTGATGGTGTCCTCGTCCAGCGGTACGCCGCAGCGGTTGGCCAGGGCGATCACCTCCCGCTGGGCGCTGCGCATGAGCTCCATGGCCTCCCGGTTCTCCCGGAATTGGCCGTAGGTCAGCTGATAGACCGTGCTGGTCTGGTTGAACCCTGCGTTTACCAGGAATTTGGACCACATGTGGTAGAGAATGTCCGGAGCCCACCGGGCGGGGACGGAGCAGCGGCGGAAGAATTCCTCCAGCCGTTGGACGGCGGGGCTGGACTGGCGGTCCTTTTCCCCAAAGAGAAGGGTGCCCGGGCTCTGACAGCGGATTTTACGGCCCTCCCGGTTGGTGTCCGCCCCCACCACGGTGGAGCAGAGCACGTGGCCCGGGCCGAAGGCCTGGGTCAGCGCCTCCTCGCTGGTCATGCCGTTGAGGAGGGCCAGGATGAGGGTGTCCTCCCCCACCAGGGGGGCCATATCCGAAATGACCTTGTCCAGATCATAGGACTTGACGGTCACCAGGATGAGGTCCACCGGCCCGCCCTCCAGGTCACGGCAGGACCGGTA
This sequence comes from Pseudoflavonifractor phocaeensis, assembly GCF_038439875.1. Classification (NCBI taxonomy): domain Bacteria; kingdom Bacillati; phylum Bacillota; class Clostridia; order Eubacteriales; family Oscillospiraceae; genus Pseudoflavonifractor; species Pseudoflavonifractor phocaeensis. The sequence continues at coordinate 160,835 of NZ_JBCDMT010000007.1, read as the reverse complement.
ATCGATGTTCAGGGGCCGGTCGTTCAGGATCACCGGCTCCCGCTGGCTCCGCGCGGGATCCCGGACGATGCCGTAAAGGGTGACGGAGGGGTCCCCCCGCCGGATCTGGTCGGCGTAACAGGCCCCCAGGGCGCCCAGGCCGATGACGGCCACACGCTGAATGGGTTTCATGGAGCTCGCCTCCTTTTTCTGTGAGTGCATTATATCAAATAAATGTCGACAATTCCAGCTTTCCTGACCTTCGGACTGAAAAGCAGGATAGACGTGTGCAAAATAGACAGATTTCGACAACCTGTTTTGTGCTGCTTGACCAAGTAAGAGGACAATTATAAATAAATGTCGACATTTATAAAAAAGTATTGACAATTAAAGGGACGAAGTCTACAATGACGGTAAGGAAGCCGTCCGAAGGGCGGCAAGAGAGAAATCCATGAAACATGAAAGGGGTATTTGAAATGAAAAAGAGAGCGTTTCTTGCGTCTGTCCTGACCCTGAGCATGGCCTTCAGCCTGGCCGCCTGCGGCGGCGGGGACAAGGACAAGGGAACGGCCACGCCTCCGCCGGCCGCCGAGAGCCAGCCCCAGGGCAGTGAGCCCGCCGGCGATGTGGAGACCGTCTATCTGAAGGCCAGCCACGTCTTTGCCGAGGGCCATCCCGTCTACCAGGCCTTCCAGGAGTCCGCCGACCTGCTGTACGAAAAGACCAACGGCCGCTACGGCCTGACCATCTATCCCAACGGCACCTACGCCAACTACTCCGACTCCATCACCGCCTGCCAGATGGGCGATCTGGACATCGCCTGCCTGGACTCCGCCGCCGACTGGCTGGAGTCCGCCGGCGTGCTGCTGGCCCCCTACTGCTTCCAGAGCTACGACCACTGGGCTGCCTATAAGGCCAGCGACCTGTGTACCGAGATGCGCCAGGCCATCGGCGACGCCGTGGGCGGCGTGGTGCAGCTGAACATGTACAACTTCGGCTTCCGCAACCTGACGGCCAACAAAGAGATCCGCAATCTGGACGACATTTCCGGCCTGACCCTGCGGTGCGTCAACTTCGCCCCCTACTCCACCCTGGCCGACGTGTTCAACGTGCCCATCACCTCCATCCCCATCGAGGACGTGTACATGAGCCTCCAGACCGGCCTGGCCGACTGTGAGGAGAACCCCCTGACCCAGATCGTCACCATGAAGTTCTACGAGGTGCAGAAGTACCTGATGAAGACCCAGCACATGCTGGCCGTCTCCTCCACCATCATCAACCAGGACTTGTGGAACTCCCTCTCCGACGAGGACAAGGCCATCTTCCAGGAGGTCTTCACCCGCCAGGGGGACCGCATCGATGAGCTGACGGTGGAAAATGAGAACGCCCTCATCCAGACCTGCGTGGACAACGGCATGACCGTCATCGACGACGTGGACACCACCCCCTTCCGTGAGAACGCGGCCAAGGTGGTGGAGAGCTATCCCGCCTGGAAGGATTGGTACGATCAGATCCAGGCCATGGCCTGATTCGGGTGCGCCGGTAAAATAGGACGGAGGCCCGCGGCTTCCCGTGTGATTTGGCGGGGGACCGCGGGCCTCCTTTACCCTTTCGGGCGTACGGCCCACAATTTCGGGCGCCCGGCTGACCGGCCGCGGCCCACGACATTCTCGACAGAAGGGCAGGTTTCTCATGGAACGGTTTTATCACGGATTTTCCGCGGTGAACAGCGCGCTGAAAAAGGCGGAGATGTTTTTGGGCTGTTTGTCTCTGGGCGTGCTGTTCCTCATCATGATCTTTAACGCCGCCCTGCGGTATCTCATGGGCAGCGGTCTCAACTGGTCGGACGAGCTCAACGGCTTCTTGTTCGTCTGGTTCGGGTTCCTGGCGGCCGCCTACGCCATGAGCACGGACTCCCACCTGCGCATCACTGCCTTCGTGGGGCTCTTTCCCCCTGTGGTGCGCTACGCCCTCAAGCAGATCATGAACATCCTCATGATCGCCATGTTCCTCCTCTATATGGGGCCGCTGGCCAACCTGATGGCGACGCTGCCCATCTCCAACGTCCTGCGCTTCCCCATGAAGTGGGTCTATCTGATCCTGCCCATCGGCTTCGGCCTGATGTGCGTACATATCCTGTTCAACATGCTCCAGGATACCATGGAGCTGATCCGCGGCAAAAAGGAGCCGGGAGAGGGGGAAAAGGCATGAGCCCGTTGATGGTGTTCCTCATCAGCTTTGTGGTGCTGTTCCTGCTGGGCATGCCCATCGCCGGCGCCATGATCACTTCCTCCTTCCTGTACGCCTTCGGCGCGGGCATCAGTCTCTCGGTCATGGGGACCCGGATGTTCACGGGGCTCAATAACTTCGCCCTGATCGCCATCCCCCTGTTCATCCTCACCGCCGAGGTGATGAACCGCACCTCGGTGGCCGACCGCATCTTCGGCTTCTGCCGGGACCTGGTGGGCTACATCCCCGGCGGCATGGGCCACGTGAACATCGCCACCTCCATCATCTTCGCCGGCATGTCCGGCTCCGCCGTGGCCGACGCAGGCGGCATCGGCAATCTGGCCTACCAGGCCATGGTGGACGAGGGCTTTGACGAGGAGTTCAGCGCCTGCACCACCATCGCCTCCTCCACCGTGGGCCCCATCATCCCCCCCAGCATCCCGGCGGTGGTGTACGCCATGGTGGCCAACGTGTCCGTGGGCAAGCTCCTCTTCGGCGGCATCGTCCCCGGATTCTTCATGGGCTTCGTCATGATGGCCTACGTCTTCGTCTGGTCCAAGCGCCACAACGGCCCCAAGCTGGAGTGGCAGGGCTGGCGGTACTACCTGGTGCACCTGCTCCACGCCTTCATCTCCTGCCTGCTGCCCCTGCTGACCCCGGCCATCCTGCTGGGCGGCATCTACCTGGGCGTGGTCACCACCACTGAGGCCGCTGCCGTGGCCGTCCTCTACTCCCTCATCCTGGGCGTGGTCATCTATAAGACCATGGGGTTCAAGGACCTGACCGCCAGCCTGAAGAGCGTCTTTATCGCCAGCGGCTCCGTGCTCCTCATCATCCCCGCCTCCAAGTGCTTCAGCTTCGTGCTGACGGCGGAAAGCCTTCAGGATAAGCTCTACCAGGCATTTTCCAGCTTTGCCGGGGACAGCAAATTTTTGACTGCCCTGTGCGTTACGGTGCTGTTCCTCATCCTGGGCTGCCTGAGCGATCCCAACGTGAACATCATGGTCTTTGTGCCCATGGTGCTTCCCCTGCTCAACGCCGCCGGGTTCGACCCCGTCCACGCGGGCATCTGCATCATCGTCATCGCCATGATCGGCAACATCACCCCGCCCGTGGGGGTGGTGCTGATGACGACCTGCAGCCTGCAGCACTTGAACATCGAGCGGGTCAGTAAGGCACTGCTGCCATGGATCGCGGTCCTGATGGGAGAAGTGGTCATCCTCTGGCTCTGCGAGCCCATTGTGACCTTTGTCCCCAATCTGCTGATGGGGTGACCCCGGAAAGGCCCGGACACGAGGAGACGAGTATGAGTAAAAACATGATCGCCCTGGACTTGGGCAGCACCTTCATCAAAGCCGCCGTCTTTGACGTGGAGCGGCAGAAAGTGCTTTTTTCCGAAAAGTGCCACACGCCGGAAAAACGTCCCAATGAGGACCCGGCGGTATTCGAGAACGACGCCGAGGCCTTCGTGGACGCGGTAAAGGCCATGATCCGCCGGTGCGCCCGGGAGGTGCCCCAGCTCCGGGGGCTCCTGCTCTCCACCCAGCAGCACGGCTGTGTGCTCTGCCACCCCCAGCTGGAGCGGGACACCTATATTTCCTGGCAGGACACCCGGTGCCTGGGGCTGGACCCCGGGACGGGAAAGAGCTACCTGGAGGAGCTGCAAGAGCTGCTCCCCCCCCAGGTCATGGAGAATACCGGCGTTCCGGTGAAGCCGGCCCTGGCCCTTTGCAACCTGTATGCCCTGTTTCAGCAGGGGGGGCTGGAGCGCCGGGAGGAGACCCGGGTCTATACCCTGGGGGCCTATATCATCGAGCGGCTCACCGGCAATAACGTCTGCCACATCACCAACGCCGCTCCCATGGGCTTTGCGAATATCCTGGACCGCACCTGGCGCAGGGACATCCTGGCCCGGACCGGGCTGGATTTCATCCGCCTGCCCCGGATCACCGCCGGGCTGGAGTGCTGCGGCGTCTATACCGACGGGGACCTCCGGCTGGAGGTCTATCCCGACGTGGGGGATGTGCAGACCAGTGTCTATGGAACGGGGGCCAGGTCGGGGGATATGATCGTCAACATCGCCACCAGCGGCCAGCTCATCTATATCAGTGACGAGTATGTCCCCGGCGATTACGAGATCCGCCCCTATTACGACGGCAACTACTGCAACGTCATCTCCCGGATGCCCGGCGGGCGCAACTTCGATGTGCAGATCGACTACATCCGGGACGTGGGAGAAAAGGTCTTTGGCCAGAGCTTGAGCCGTGAGGCGGTGTGGCGTCAGGTGCAGGCGCGGATGACCGGACCGGAGGAGGACGGCGGGCTGGCGGTGGACTGCAGCTTCTATGAGCTGCCCGACCGGCTGGCCGACGGGGCCATCTCCCATATCAGCCACGTCAACCTGACCCTGGAGCACGTCATCGCCGCCACGGCCCAGGACTTCGGCCGCCAGTACCGCCGGTTTGCCGGGACCCTGTGCGACTTTTCTGAATTTTCCGGCACCCTCTACCTGTCCGGGGGCGCCATTCTGAAAAACCCAATCCTGCGCCAGGCGGTCACCGGCGCCATGGGGGCGGAGCGGACGGTGGCCGCCTCGGCGGACGAGGTCTATGGAGGCATGTTCAAGCTGGCGCAAAAATGTGTCTGCGGGAGGGAGTGCGCATGAAGATGAAGGAGACGATCCACAGCGGGGAAATGGTCTTAGGGGCCTTTTTGTCGGAGATCCCCGCCCCCAACCTGACCCGGCTCATGAAGGCCTCGGGGCTGGATTTTGTCATTGTGGACTGTGAGCACGGTTACTTTGATTATTCCCAGGTGGCGGCGCTGGCCGCCGTGGCCAACGGCATCGGCTTCCCCCTGGTGGTCCGGGTGCCCGGGATCAGCCGGGAGTGCGTCCAAAAATACCTGGACGCGGGGGTGGACGGCCTGCTGGTCCCCATGCTGGAGACCCGGCGGCAGGCCGAGGACCTGGTGCGCTATGGGAAATACGCCCCCGAGGGGGCCAGGGGCATCTCCACCATGCGGCCCCACAGCGACTATGACCCGGGCAGGCTCACCGAGTATACGGCCAAGGCCAACCGGCGCACCCTGTTCTTTGCCCAGATCGAGACCCGGACCGGTGTGGAGAACGCCGCCGATATCGCGGCGGTCCCCGGCCTGGACGGGCTTTTCGTGGGCCCCAACGATCTGGCCTGCGACCTGGGCTGCACCGGAAATTTTGACACCCCGGAGATGGAGGCGTCCATTGAGCTCGTGGTGGAGGCTGGCCGCAAGGCGGGCAAGCCCACCGGCATCATCGCCTCCAGCCCCGCCTTCCTGCGCCGCTGGCACGAAAAGGGCATGACCATGTTCAGCTGCGACAGTGAGCTGGGGCTCCTGAAAAAGGGCATCCAGTCCATGGCCCGGGACGTGCGGGGGGCGTGAGCCCCTCATGTGGGAAGTGATATGGAGGGCGGGCTCGTTCCTGCTGGTGATCTGTGCCGGATACCTGCTCCGGCGGCTGGGCATTTTCGGGCCCAGAGAATATGACGTGCTTCTGCGGGTGGTGATGAACCTCACCATCCCGGCGGCCATCATCATCAGCTTCGCGGATTTCCGGATGGACTTGTCCCTGCTGGGGGTGGCCCTGCTGGGCCTGGGTCTGAACGTACTGATGATGGCGCTGGCGGCGGCGGTGACCCGGAACCGGGACCGGAATACCCGAATCCTGCACCTGATGAATCTTTGCGGCTACAACGTGGGCTGCTTTGCCCTGCCCTTTCTCCAGGGCTTTGTGGGCCCCTACGGGGTGGCGCTGGCCTGCCTCTTTGACGTGGGCAATTCCCTGGTGGCCACCGGGGGCGGCTACGCCGTGGCCGAAAGCCTGCTCCGGGAGGGGGAGCGCCGCTCCTTTTCCCTGTGGGACACGCTGAAAAAGCTCCTCCGGGTGGTGCCATTCGTCACCTACCTCTGCCTGATCGTCTATACGGCGGTGGGGCTTCGGGTGCCCGGGGCGGTGGTGACCCTTCTCACCCCCATGGCCAACGCCAACGCCTTCGCCGCTATGCTGATGATCGGCCTCATGGTGGATTTCCGCATGGAGCGGCGGGAGCGGGGCACCGTCCTGCGGGTGGTGGGCCTGCGGGGCGGGCTGAGCCTTCTCCTGGCGGCGGGGCTCTATTTCCTCCTGCCGGTGGGGGAGGAGACCCGGCGGGTATTGGCCATCCTGGCCCTCTCGCCCATCTCCATGCTCTCCTCGGGCTTTACGGCCCAGCTGGGCGGGCCCGTGGGGACCTCGGCGGCCATCAACTCCATCTACGCGGTGTTCAGCGTGGCGGCCATGTCGGTGCTGGTGGTCCTCTTTGGGATCTCCTGACCGGCGCCGGAGCCTGGGCCATAATAAAAAGCAGTCCGTCCCCAACTGGGGACGGACTGCTTTTTATTTGAAATAACTCATCCGCAGAGGGTGAGGCCGTGGCGGGCGATGGCCCGGGCGGCCTCCAGCCCCATGGCCCGCCAGCGGGCCCACCAGCCCTCGGGCAGCGGCTGGTGGTCCAGCCAGAAGCCGAAAGCCCCGGCCAGCATGTCCCGGCATTCGGCCTGGAAAAAGAGCCCCGACTTTTCACACACGCCCCCCTTGGTGGCAAGCTGGGCGGTCATCCGGTCCAGCTCGGGCCGGGAGAGGAGGCAGAGGGTCACCAGGTAGGCCTCGGCCCGGTAGGCCCGGACCACGTGCCCGGCGTCATCGGGGAGGGCGGCCTCCGGGGCGAAGTCGCATACCCCCTTCAGCCAGGTGACGGCGCAGTCGGCCACGAATTGGGCGCAGTGGGGGTCCAGGCTGTCCATGGAGCAGGGGACCAGCGCCCGGGGCAGGTCGTCCCAGGTCCGGCGCAGGGCGGCGCGCATGACGCTGGCGGCCTCCTGATGGCCGCCGGAGAGCCCACGGGCGGAGAGCATGTCCGCGAACAGGTAGCACATGTCGTAGTAGCAGTGGGCGGCGTTGCGCATACCCAGATAGGGGACGGAGTCCTCTTCCCGCACCTCAATGGTGTTGACCAGGGGGGAGAGGAAATCGTAGAGCCGGGCCCGGTTGGCCTCCGGCCAGGGGTGGGCGTCGCTGAAGGTGATGAAATTGGCCTCCAGATAGGCCGAGGAAAGGCCCGCCACGGAGTAGAACATATTGGGCAGGACCTTGACGGCGTTGACGTCGGGGCCCAGCCGCTCATAGAAATAATCCACGCTGGGGGTGGGGGCGAAGCTGAGGATGTCGGGCAGGACGCCGCCCCTCTCCCGCTGTTCCCGGCAGTAGGGGGCCAGGGAATCGGTGACCACTGGAGGGATCTGCCTGGGGGGCGGGCAGACCAGCACCAGGTCCGGTTCCATCCGGCGCAGGGCGTCCAGGGTGCCGCCCACGGCGACCTCACAGTCAAAGTCCCGCTCCAGCGCCGCCAATCCGTTGGGAGTGGCCTTATTCAGAAGGACATTTCCGCGCAGGACTCCACCCGCCGCCCGCTGGTAGCAAATGCGCATGTAGGTGCCGATGTGTCCCGTGCCGATGACCACGAGCTTGAGTGCTCCGCAAGGTTTTATCATAGGTTCCTCCCATGTGTGTTTGTATGTGGGGGAAGGGGATAAAGACGGGGCTTATGCCCCGGAGGGCATCAGGGAGATCAAACGCAGAAGGACCACGGAGACCTCGGCCCGGGTGGCGTTGGCCTGAGGGCGCAGCGTGCCGTCGGGATAGCCGCCCAGAAGGCCCTGTTCCACCGTCCAGGACATGGCATCCCGGGCCCAGGCGTCGATTTCAGCGGCGTCGGTGTGGGCCTGGAGTCGCTCCGGGTCGGCCTGGGGGGCCAGCCCGGCCAGCTTGGCGTACTGGTACAGCATGACCGCCATCTGCTCCCGGGTCACCAGGTTTTCCGGGGAGAAGCCGCTGTCCGTTCCCGTCACGATCTGAGAATCGGCGGCCCAGGCCACCGCCCCGGTGTACCATGTGTCCGCCGGGACGTCAGCGAAGGCGGAGTCCGCCTTGGTTACCGGCTGGCCCGCCAGCCGGTAAAGAACGGTGACCATCATGGAGCGGGTCATGCCCCCGTCGGGGGCAAAGGTGTCCTCGCTGAGGCCGTTGAAGAGGCCCCGCTCCACCACGGCGCGAATGCTGTCGGCGGCCCAGTGGGAGGACACGTCGGTCAGCTTGGCGAAGATTTGGGCGTTGGTGGATTCGGCGGGGGCCGTATCGGGCGCCGGCTCCGGGGTCTGCGGGGCCGCGTCCGGCTTGGCTTCCGGCTTGGGGGAGGGGGAGCCGCCGCCTCCGCCACCTCCGCCGCCCCCGCCGCCGCCGATGCCGTCGGGGGCATTGGCGGCCGGCAGTTTGGCGATGGTTTTGGAGATCGTGAGTTCGGCTGTCTCGCCGCTGTCCCGGGCCAGGGCGGCGGGTGCGCCGTTCTGCGCCAGCAGGATCGTGCCGGAGATGCTGCCCGGGGCGGAGGCGGTGGCGGGCGTCTTGGCAAAGCCGGCCCCCTCTTTCCAGACTGCGGTCAGGCGGGGGTCGGTCAGACAGGCCTTGACTCCGTTCAAAATGTCATCGGCCGTGGTGTCGTTGGTAACGGTCAAGCCGTCCAGCCAGGTCTGGGCGGCGGCCTTGGCCTGGGCGGGGCTCTGGATCTTGTTCAGTGTAATATCCACGTCGGTTCGGACGGGCGGGATGCGGATGACGTCCTTCCCCTCGGGGGAATCCAGAGGGGGAGCGGTGCCGTAGACCGCGTCCAGATAGCCCGGGGCCGTGGCCCGGACCTGATAGACCCCCGCGGGGACCATCCAGCCGTAAGCCCCGTCCGCGCCTGTGGTCTGGGGGTTGACCTGCAAGTGGCTGTTGGCGTCCCAGGGGGTGTCAAACCATTTGCCGTTGGTTTCGTCCCACTGATAGAGGGTGACGGAGGCCCCCGCTATGGGCTGGCCGGACTGGTCGTAGATGACGCCCGAGGGGTCGATGAGGACCGTGACCTGGGCGATGACGAATTGGTAGACCTCCTCCTGCGCCGTCACCGTGGCGATGACCTGCTTGACGCCCGTGGTGGACCAGCCGGAGAGGGTGGCGGTGTAGTAGCCTTTTTCGTTCTTGACCGCCTGCACGACGATGCCGCCGAAGTGGAAGGCCACGCTGGGCGGGGGAGTGCCCTCCTCCGGGTCCGGGAGGCTCCCATCCTTGAATTTTACAAAGAGGGTGAAGGGATTGCCGATCAGCCTCGCGTTGGTCCAGGCGGTGAAAGTGGGGACGCCCACCTCCGGGTTTTTCTCGATCAGATTGCTCCACCCGTTGTTGACGATGACATGGTCGATGACGGGATAGGCGTCCCGGCTGACGACGGTAGCGGGCTCGGAACAGTAGGTTTTTCCGGAGCGGGTGGCTTGGAGGCGGAAGTCGAAGGTGCCGGAAGTTTGGAGCTTAAGCATGGCGGTATACCAGGAGTCCGACTGCTTGATCGCGGTATAGAACATGCTGGCGCCGGCCGTCTGCCAGCCGGAGTCATCGGGTGTGCCCTCCTCCGGGTGGCTGCGGTACTGGATGTCCAGTGTCGCGTTGGGTACGGTCTCTCCGTAGACGCCGAAGGGCTCACCGGCCTTGATGGCGGTGGGGAGGTTGATGGTGGCCCGCAGGATACGCACGGTGAAGACGTCGACCTGCGTGCGCTCGCCGCCCAGAGGGGTGAGGTAGGCCTTCGCCGTCACGCTGTCGGTGGCGTCGCTGGACAGGCGGAAGGAGACGGACAGCTCCAGCTGTTCGTCCCGGCCCAACGGCTGCTCCAGGGTCAGACTGGTGTCACCGATGGGTTCGACGCCGGGAAGGTCCAGGGAGAGGACGGAGCCCGCCGGCAGGGGGGAGTCCATGTTTCGGAAGGTGAGCTTGAGATTGGTGACGCTGTCCGGCAGGGCGTAAGGGGGCGCCTGCAGGACGGCCATGACTTTGTAGTTTCCCACCGGGATGGAGGGGACCGCCAGGGAGTCCTCGCCGGGCTCCTGGCCCTGGAACCAGACGGTGGCCCCGCTCTCCCGCAGCAGGTCCAGCTCGGCCTGGACATAATCGCCGGCAAGGAACCTGTTCTTGGACAGGTCGATAAAGAGGAAGGGGGCCACATCTGTTTCCACAAGGGGGTCCTCACTTACCGACTGCGCCTTGCTTACCAGAAGCCTCAAAAAGGACGGGTTGGACAGGCCCAGCCCCGACAGGTGCAGGGAGCGGACCTGTTTCAAGAGCTGGGTGGGTTGACCCTCTTTTCCTTCCTCATTCGTTTCCCACAGCAGGGCGAGGGCGGCCCCCATCCCGTCTCCGCCCCCTTCCGGATAGAGGTTATTTACGTTCAAGGCTTGTACCGGAAGGGAAGAAAGAGCGGCCAGGCTGCCGACGCTGGGGCTGGTGCCGCTTAGGTCAAGCTGTTCCAGGCCGGTCAGGTTTTTCAGGGGGGAGACGTCGGTGATGCCCGGATTGCCGTCCAGCCAGAGGAGCTTGAGGTTGGACAGATTTTTTAGGTCCTGCAGACTGGTGACGGCGTTATCACTCAGCTCCAATACCTGGAGCGAAGCCTTGCCGCTCAGCGGCGACAGGTTGGAAATCTGGTTGCCGCTGAGACGGGCCGCCTCCAGATTCGGGATGGAGGAAATGCCGGTAATGTCTGTAAGCGCATTGTTTTCCAGTTCCAGGGTATTGAAGTTCCTCTTTCCAAAGTCGCTGAGATTGTCAAGGGGAGGAAAGGAGGTAATATTCGTTCCCTTGATGGAGAGGCGCTCCAGATTCAAGTTGTGCACCTGTGTCAGTGGGGTCAGATCCGACAGCTCGCCGCCCTCGATCATCAGGCCCCGCAAACCGTCCGCGTACTCCAGTCCGTCCAGATTGGACACGTTCTCCAGCGTGACCACGCCCAGACGGCGCATGTCGCCCTTGGTGACGACGTAGGGCGCATCCTCCCGGTCGGCCGCTCCGATCTGGTCCATCACGAACTTGCGCAGGGCCGGGTCCGTGACACCGGCACTCTCCAGTGTGTCAGGCTCGGGGGGCTCGCCCACGGTGAGGACTGCCTGGCTCACGCCCGCGTAATTGGTGTTGGTGACGCTGGCCTCCACGGTGTAGCGGCCCTCATCGACGGGCAGGGTGTCGGCGCCGTTATAGGTGATGGCGTAGGGCAGGCCCTCCGGCTCGGTCTGGGCGGTCAGGGGCTCCACCGCGCCGGGCTCCTGGGCCAGCTCGCCCTGGATGACGATGGTGCACGGGGCCGGGTCGATGGTGGAAGTGACCGGATAGGCCTCAAAGTCGTAGTCGGGGTCCAGCTCGTAATTTTTATCCCATGGCTTGGTCAGGGTGAGATTGCTGACCAGAACCCGTTTGTCCTTCCCCGCGTCGGGGGTTTCAAAGGTAAAGTCGGCGTCGGCCTGGGGGTATTCCCCGTTTACTCCCGGTGCCAGGATCACGATTCCGCCGACTTCGGTGGTCCCGTCGTAGCCCTTTTTGCTGACCATATAGCCAAATTCGGGGTCCAGGACTACCTTGGCCTTTTGAATGGTGAAGTCCACCGTCACAGGCTCGGCGTCATACCGTTCCGGGTCCGCCGCGGTGATGGTGACGGCGTAGGTATCCGCGTCCTTGGGCTGTAAGGAATAGCTCAGCTCCACGCCCTCCGGCTGTGTCACGGCGGTGGGATACTGGACCTCGCCGCTGTATACCGCTTCCTGGGTGAGCTCGGCCACGATGGTCACGGGCGTTTTCCCCGGTGCGTCCCCATCCGCCGCCGACGCGCCTGCCGCGCAGAACTGAAGCGCCATAGACAGGGCTGCCGCCAGTGCTAGGAATCGTTTCATATCCTTCATCTCCAGCTGTTTGTTTTCAGTTTACATATTTTGCATAGTAACATTATCATATCACTACGCGGGCAACAAAGCAATGAATATCACTTGATTTTGAACACAATTCAGCTAAAAATGCACATAAACGCTATAAATAGGGCAATGAAATGGGCCGTAATACCAGATGTGCCTGTCACCCCCGGCTGGCCGGGGGGCGTCCGATAAAAAACCCTTCGCCGGTGGTTGGGCGAAGGGCTTTTTGACACGCTATTCTCCCCCTTTGCTCCTTGCCCGCCTTGTGGTGACCGCCAAATAGACCCGGCAGAGGCCCAGGGAGAGCAGGCTCGCCGCCGGGGCGGCGAAGCCGATATAAAAGAGGTCGGCGTGGGGCACCCGGCTCAGATACCAGGAGAGGGGGACCCGTACCAGGCAGGTGGAGGCCAGGGAGTGGACCAGCGGAAAGACGGGGTGGCCGCCGCCGCTGAAGTAGGCGTTGAGGCAGAAGACGAAGCAGACCACCACGCAGTCCAGGCTGTAAGAGCGCAGATACCGGGCCCCGGCGGCGATGACGCTGGGGTCCTTGGAGAAAAGGCCCACCAGGGCGGGCCCGGCAAATTGGGCGGCGAGGAAACAGGCCAGGCCGAACAGCAGGGAGAGGAGGATGCCCACCCCCAGGCACCGCCGGGCCCTGCCCATGAGCCCGGCGCCCTTGTGCTGGGCGGTGACGGCGGCAATGGCGGAGGCGAAGGCGGTGGTGGGGAGCATGCTGAACACGATGAGCTTTTCCGCCACGCCAACGGAGGCGGAGGCCACCAGCCCCATGTGGTTGATGAGGGCCGTGATGACCAGGAAGGAGGCGTTGACCAATCCCTCCTGGACGGCAATGGGCAGACCAGCCGACAGCATTTCCCGGGCCGCCACGGCCTGAAACCGGGGCCTGCCCCGGCGGTATTTGGCCAGGTGGCCCTTGGCCAGCAGGTAGCACCCCGCCAGGGCCAGGCTGGCGATCTGGGCGATGACCGTGGACACCGCCGCGCCGGGGGCGCCCATGCGCAGCACGCCGACGAAGAGGAGGTCGGTGGAGACGTTGATGACGCAGGCCAGGGTGATGAAAAGAAGGGGGGTCCTGGAGTCCCCCAAGCCCCGCAGGATGCCGCTGACGGCGTTATAGCCCACGATGAAGGGAATGCCGCAGGCGCAGATGCGCAGATAGTCCCGGGTGAGGGAGAGGGCCTCCGGGGGGACCTGCATGAGGGCGCAGATGGGGTCCAAAAACCACAGGGTCCCCGCCGCCATGACGGCGGACAGCGCGCCGAAGAGCAGCAGGCAGGTTTTCACCGCGTCCACCGTGTCCCGGCCCCGCCGCGCGCCGTAATACTGGCCGATGAGGACCGTGCCGCCGGTGGTGAGCCCCACCGACAGGCCGGTGATGGTCTGCATCACCTGTCCGCCGGTGGAGACCGCCGAAACGCCGGCGGAGTCCGCGAAGCGGCCCACCATGAAGAGGTCCGAGGCGCCGTAGAGGGCCTGGAGCAGATTGGCCAGCAGAAAGGGGAGGGAAAAGCGCAGAATGGTCCCCCAGACGTTTCCCTCCGTCAAACGCGCGCCCGTACGACTCAAAGCAATGCCCCCTTGTCCGCCTCACCGTTGGTTGGAGTATATGCGGACAAGGAGGGCGGTATCACCCCTTGGACAGGAGAAAGGCGACGGCGTAAAGGGCCAGGACCAGGGCCACGGCAATGCCCACCGCCGCCCGCCAGAAGCGGTACTCCCGGTCCATGGCGGCTTTTTCATCCAGGGAGGGAGGCAGAGGCGGGGGCGGGAAGGAGCCGGCGGGCCCGGCGGAACGCCGCCCCGGACGGCAGACGGCCAGCCCCAGGACGCACCAGGCGGCCCCCATTGCCGCGCCGGAGGGTTCCAGCTGGGTCATCATCAGGAGGTAGACGGCGATGCTGACCGGTGCGCCCAGCCGAATGAGGGGGGCCCGGTAGGGACGGGGGAGGTCGGGCCGCCGGCGCCGCAGGCCGAGGGCGGCGGCGATGCCGATGACGTAGTAGAGGAGGGTGGCAAAGAGGGAGAGAGAGGCGATGTGGTCGATGGAGCCGGTGCTCACCAGCAGGAGCATCAGGGCGCCCAGGGCCAGGATGGAGACGTATGGGGTGTGGTATTTGGGGTGGACCTTGGCGAAGGCGGCGGGGAGGACGCCGTCCCGGGCCATGGTGAAGAGGTAGCGGGCGGGGGCGGATACGCTGGCGTTGAGGGTGGAGAAGTCCCCGCCGAAGGCGATGCCCAGGCACAGCAAAATCAGCGGAAAGCCCGCCACGCCCGCCAGCTCCATGCCCTTGGCGTAGGGGGCGGCGGCCCCGGCCAGGGCGGGCAGCCCCTCGGGCGGGACGATGCAGACCAGCACCCACTGAAAGAGGCCGTTGACCGCGAAGACCAGGAAGGGGGCCAAAAAAAGGGCCCGGGGCAGGTTGATTTGGGGGTGTTTGATCTCCTCCCCCATGGCACAGCAGGTCTCGAAGCCGGCGAAGCACCACCACACCAGGGCCACGCAGGGGAGAAAGCCCTGCGGCGTCACCCCCGGCCCGGCGGCGAAATAGGAGAACTGGAGCCTGGGGGCCATGGAGCAGACCCACACCAGGGCCACCCCCCAGAAAAAGAACAGAAATCCGTTTTGCAGCCTGCCGCTCCACTCCACCCCCCGCAGGGCCAACAGCAGGAACCCGGCCAGCCCCAGGCAGGCCACGGCCCTGTCCCCGATGGGGAGGGGGATGCCCAGGGCTTGGAAGAGGGTGCGCAGGTAGAAGGCGAAGGCCAGGGCCTCGCCGCTGGCCACCGAGACCATGGAGATGATGAAGTTCCAGCCCGCCAGCACGCCGAAGGGCCGCCCCAGGCCCAGGGAGGCGTACTGGTAGGTGCCGCCCGCGTAGGGGAGCGCGCCGCCCATTTCCGCGTAAAGGAGGGAGGGGTAGATGCTGATGCCCAGGGCCAGCAGGGTGGCCAGGAACACCCAGGGGCCCAGCAGGCCGACCACGTTGGCTCCCAGGGTGAAGAGCCCCACGCCGATGACGGTGCCCACGTTGATGGTGATGGTCTCCCAGAGGCCGAAGCAGCGTTTGAGGGAGGGGGCGGAGGTTTCTCGGCTTTTTTTCATAAAATCCCGCCTTTCTGTCCGTGACAGGGCAGTCTATGAAAGGGACGGGCGGCGGGTGCGTACCGAGGGCGGAAAAGACAGAGGGGCCCGCCCTTCGGCGGGCCCCTCTGTCCGGGGATCAGATATTGAAGCTGGGCGGCTGTTTTTTGGCGGGGTCGAAGCTCTGGGTGCCGGGGTGGGATAAATCGAAATAGATGCGGGAGTCCACCGTGGCGCCCCAGTCCTTTTGGGAGCCTGAGTCCTGGATTTTGTTGAAGGCCTCCCGGAACATGGTGTTGTGGGCCTCCTCCCGGTTGAGGAGGAAGTCGATGGTGTCCCGCACGCCCTTGTCGTCAATTTGGCGGTAGAGGTTTTGATAGACCACCTTGGCCCGCTGTTCGGCGGCGATGTCCGAGAGGATGTCGGCGGCGGCGTCGCCGGTCTCGTTGACGTAGGCCGCCGTCCACAGGTAGCCGCTGGCGTTGGCCAGCATGGGGGTGAGGCCGGTGAGGACGTGGGCCTCCACGTTGCCCACGGTGGCCTTCATGGCGTCCGGGTCGTGGCCGTTGAGCATGTTCACCGCCGCGGCCACCATCTCCATGTGGCACAGCTCCTCGGCGGCCACGTCCAAAAAGAGGTCCTTGATTTCCGGGTCCTTGATGCGGAAGCTCTGGGCCAGGTATTGCATGGCGCTCTTCAGCTCGCCCTGGGGGCCGCCCAGCTGTTCCTGGAGCAGGGCGGCGTAGTTGGGGTTGGGCTTGTCCACCCGGACCGGGTGCAGGTAGGTTTTTTCGTGCTTGAACAAGTGGCATCCCTCCTTTAGTCTGATTCTCCGTTCATTGTTCCGCGAAGGGGGCAATTTATGCGGGCGAATAGCGAAGGCGGGGGATGGAAAACCTATCCCCAAATAAGCGCTGGGAGGCTATGCCATGTCAAACGGGACAGTCGGGGAGCCGCGGGCGGCGGCCGCGGTCAAGCTCCCCCGAGTGAACGACAACGGGTACTATGAGATGCGCCTGGAGAGCATCGGCGGGCTGGGGGCCAACCTCTGCGGAAAGCTGCTGGGGGAGTTGGGAGCGGCCCGCCTGGGGCTGAACGCCGCCTCCTTTTCCAGCTACGGCTCGGAAAAGCGGGGCTCGCCGGTGAAGGCCAACGTGCGCTTCAGCGCGCCGGGCCGGGAGATCCTTCACAACAGCCCCGTGGAGCGGCCTCACCTGCTGGCCCTGTTTCACGAGGCTCTGGCGGGAAAGCTGCCGGTGACGGCGGGAGTGGGGGAGGACTGCGCCGTCGTCATCAACACCCAGGCCTCCCCCGAAGCCGTCCGGGACAAGTTGGCCCTATTCGCCGGAAGGGTCTGCTGTGTGGACGCGCTGGGCCTGGCCCTGGAGAGCAAGAGCCGGATCAACATGGTCCTGCTGGGGGCCATCGCCAAGGCCTCCGGCTTCATTTCCCTGGAGGCGGTGAAGGCCATTGTGGCGGACACGCTGGGCAAAAAATATCCCGCCCTGCTGGAGCAAAATCTGGCCGGGGTGGAGCAGGGGTACGGGGCCCTTCGGGAGAAGAACTTTCCCCCGGACGGGAAATACGCCCCCGTGCCCTACGAGGAGCCCCGGAGCCGGTGGGGCTACGCCAACGCCCCTCTGGGTGGGGCCAACCCCCATTTCGGGAACATGGTCTCCAACGACCTCTCCGCCTCCCGGGAGGGGTATATCCCCCTCTTTTTGCAGGAAAAGTGCATCCACTGCGGCCTGTGCGATACCACCTGCCCGGACATGGTGTTCCAATTCCTGCCCGGGGAGTACCGGGGGAAGCCCGCCATGGTCAACAGCGGCCTGGACTACCACCACTGCAAGGGCTGTCTGAGATGCGTGGACGTGTGCCCCACGGGGGCCCTGGCGGCGGGCCGGGAGCGGGAGCATCCCGAGAAGCGGTGGTTTCTGCGCAACCAGGACCTTATCGTGGACCGGCTGGAATATGAGGACGCGGGGGCCAACTCCTGGGTGACCAGCGAGTCGTACCTGGACGAAAAACGTGTGGACGGAGGGCTGATGTGATGGAGCCGAAAGGGCAGAAGCTGCTGTTTGAAAGCGGCAACGAGCTGGCGGCCTATGCCGCCAAGCAGATCGACTACCACGTGATGGGCTATTACCCCATCACCCCCTCCACCCAAATCGCGGAATACCTGGACCAGATGGGGGCGGACGGGGAACATCATATCTCCCTCATGGCCGCCGAGGGGGAGCACAGCGCCGCGGGCATCTGCTACGGGGCCTCGGCCGGGGGCGGGCGGGTCTTCAACGCCACCTCGGCCAACGGCCTGCTCTACGCCCTGGAGCAGCTCCCCGTCCAGTCCGGGACCCGGATGCCCATGGTGCTCAACGTGGCCTGCCGCACGGTGTCCGGCCCGCTGTCCATCAAGGGGGACCACAGCGATCTGATGTACGCCCTCAACGCCGGGTGGGTCATCCTCTTCGCCCCGTCGCCCCAGGCGGTGTACGACTTCAACCTCTGCGGCCTGAAGATCGCGGAGCGGCTGGACCTGCCCGTCATCGTGGCCTTTGACGGCTTTTTCACCAGCCACCAAAAGCGCAACTGCTCGGTGTTCGAGCGGGACGAGGACGTGCGGGCCTTTCTGGGCCCCTGCCGCCGGGAGGTGACCGCTCTGGACCCGGAGCGGCCCGTCACCATCGGCTCTTATATGAACGAGCCGGACACCCTCAACAACAAGTATCAGCTCCACCTGGCCATGGAGGAGGCCCGGCGGGTGATCCCCGAGGTCTTCGCGGAGTACGCGGCCCTGTCCGGCCGGGCGTACGGCGTGGTTCCCAGCCACCGGGCCGGGGACGCCGACGTCCTCCTCTTTGTGCTGGGCTCCAGCTATTTCACCGCCATGGCCGCCGTGGACCGGCTGCGGGAGGAGGGGAAAAAGGTTGGGGTGTTCACCCTCTCCGCCCTCCGGCCCTTCCCCGCCGACGAGGTGGCGGCGCTGTGCCGGAACGCCAAGACCGTTCTGATGGCGGACCGCCAGGACAGCTATGGGGCGGGGGGCGGCAACATGACTCTGGAGCTGCGGGCGGCCCTCCAGAAGGGGGGCCTGACCTGCCGGACCCTGAGCCGGGTCTACGGCCTGGGGGGCCGGGACTTCTACGAGGCCGACGCCCGGGCGCTGCTGGAGACCTGCTTTGACGAAACCGCCCCGGAGTTTGACTACCTGGGGGTCTATCCGGGGGAGGAGGGCTTCACGCCGGAGCCCTATTTCAAGCCCGTGGCGGGGGCGGCCGCCGCCCCCGGCCTGACCCGGTGCGTGGCGGACGGGGACGCCCTTCGGGTGGAGGGCGGCCGGGTCAACGAGACCACCGCCATGCCCAAGCGCTTGGCGCCCGGCCACGGGGCCTGTCCCGGCTGCGGCATCCCCGTCAACGTGAACCTGCTGCTGCGGGGCATCGAGGGCAACGTGGTGCTCCTCTTCCAGACCGGCTGCGGCATGGTGGTCACCACCCCCTACCCCAAGACCGCCTTCAAGGTCCCCTATGTCCACAACCTCTTTCAAAACGGCGCCGCCACGCTGGCGGGTCTGGCGGAGATGTACCACCAGCGGCAGAAGCGGGGGGAGCTGCCCGAGGGGGACATCACCTTCATCATGGTCAGCGGCGACGGCGGGCTGGACATCGGAATGGGCTCCGCCCTGGGCACCGCCCTGCGGGGGGATCACGTGATCCTTTTCGAGTACGACAACGGCGGCTATATGAACACCGGCTACCAGCTCTCCTACTCCACCCCCAAGGGGGCCAGGAGCGCCACCTCCCACCTGGGGCCGGAGCAGTACGGCAAGCGGTTTTTCCACAAGGATATGCCCCAGATCATGGCGGCCACGGGCCTGCCCTACGTGGCCACTTGCGCGGAGTCCAACCCCGCCGACTTCATCCGCAAGGCGGCCAAGGCCCAGTATTACGCCGCCCGGAGGGGCACCGCCTACGTCAAGTGCCTCTCCGCCTGCCCCCTCAACTGGGGGGACAAGCCCAGTACCGAGCGGAAGGTCATCGGCGCGGCGGTGGACTGCTGTTATTTTCCCCTTTATGAGATCGAGGAGGGCAGGACGTCCCTCTCCTATGACCCGGAGAAAACGGGGAAGAAGGTCCCCGTGGTGGACTGGCTGGCCATGATGGGCCGCACCCGGCATTTGAAAGAGGCGGCCTACCGGGACGTGGTGGCGGACATCCAGGCCGAGGTGGACCGCCGCTGGGCCCGGCTGAAGGCCCGGGCGGAGAACCCCATCCTGTAAAAAGAAAGTCGGGACGTTTCCTCCTGGAAACGGCCCGACTTTTTACATTGTGGGGAAATTGGTAGCGGCGGCAGAGCGGCCCGGCAAAGAAAGAGGGGGGGCTTTAAAAACCGGGCGAAACAGGCCCCCGGGGCTCGTTGGCGTTTTTGGCCCACCGCTCCACGACCTCCACCAGGAAGGGGAGGGAGGGATTGAGGTCATCCTTTCTCCAGATGAAGGAGTGCTTGGAAAAGGGCACCCCCACCAGGGGGACGAAGGCGGCCTGCCCCTTGGCCAGATAGGCCAGGTCGTCGGTCAGGGTGGTCACCCCCAGGCCGCAGGCCACCAAGGTCAGCAGGCTGGGGATGTGCCGGGCCTCGGCCACCACGTTGGGCACGAAGCCGGCGTCGGCGGCCATGTGCCATAAAAAGTCGTGGCCGGGCTGGGAGGCGGTGCGGGACATGACCACGAAGGGCTCGTCCCGCAGCTCCTCCATTCGCAGAAGGGGCTTTTTGGACAGGGGGGAGGACAGGGGCAGCACCGCGCACTGCTGGTTGTGGCACAGGGTGACGGAGCGGGCCTGTTCTTCGGGAAAGGCGTCCATCCCGAAGTTGACGATGGCGTCCAGGGCCCCGGCCTCAAAGTAGCGGACCAGCTCCGAGTGGCTGTACTCCTGCAGGGTGAGGCGGATCTTGGGGTAGGCGGCCTTCATCTCATGGAAGATGCCCACCACGGCGGGGTCGAAGGCGTCCTGGAGGACGCCCAGGGTGACCTGGCCCTGGTAGCCCTGCTGGGCCAGGCGGGCGGCTTCCAGGCTGTGGCGGTAGCTCTCGAAGATGTGGGGGCACTCCCGGAGGAAGGCCGTCCCCGCCGGGGTCAGGGAGACGCTGCGGGAGTTGCGGTAGAACAGCTGCACCTCCAGCTCCTGCTCCAGGGCCGAGATGGTGCGGCTCAGGGCAGGCTGGGCCATGAACAGGGCCTCCGCCGCCTGGGTGAAATTGAGCCGCTGGGCCAGCACCACAAAGCACTCCAACTGGTTGAGGGTCATCGGCTTCCACTCCTCTGCCGTCTGATTTTCTCCAGTATAACACAAAACAGCCGCCCTGTCCGCATCATGGATGCGAAATTCGCATAGCAGCGATGCTTGTAGTGGGAAATATTCGTGATTTTGACCACATCGGGCCGGGGCGCTGCAGGTTTTTGCACAAAAAGGAGAGCTTCCCTTTGCGGTTAGGAAAAGCTAACGATGGCCTTTTGAAAAAACAAGTCAAAAAACGTATCGCTGGCATCGGTTTTCCGCATTTCCCAAATCAAGTGAAACCTTCTATTCTGTACAAGGAAAGAACGCCCGCTCACGAAGGCGGGGTCAAGCTGAAAAGAGAAAGGGAAATGCGACATGAAGATTCTCGGGATTTCCGGCGGCATGAGAAACGGCAGCAACGACGGGCTGTGCAAGGAGGCGCTGATGGGCGCCAGGGAGCAGGGGGCCGAGGTGGAGTTCATCCAGCTCCAGGACCTGCACATCGAGCACTGCACCGGCTGCACTGCCTGCGTCCAGAGCGTGCTGGGCGGCAAGGGCGGCGGCTGCGTGCTGAAGGACGACTTCGACTGGCTGCTGGACAAGATGCTGGACGCGGACGGCATCATTTTCGCCACTCCCATCTTTGAAAAGGGGGCCACCGGCCTGTTCCACACCATCACCGACCGCTTTGGCCCCCGGATGGACCGGGGCAACAACATCATCGGCACCAAGATCGCCCAGGAGACCGGCGGAAAGGCCCCCGACCCCCGCATCTTGAAGGATAAGGTCATCTCTTTCATGTGCATCGGCGGCTCCGACTGGACCACCCGAGTGCAGTGCGACGCCGGGATGCTGGCGCTGACCCCCATGTGGAAGGTCATCGACAACAAGCTCTTCCCCTGGGCCCTGTCCATCCTGGTGGACGACGAGCGGGTAGCCCAGGCCCATCAGGTGGGCGTGAACATCGCCCAGGCCGCCCAGGACTTCGACAAGGCTACATACCAGGGCGAACCGGGGGTCTGCCCCCACTGCCACAGCCGCAACTTCTACCTGGCCGACGGCGAGGCCATCTGCTGCCTGTGCGGGGCCCACGGCGAGGTGAAGAACGTGGACGGCAGCTACACCTTCACCTTCCCCGAGAGCCAGATGGAGCACCTCCACGATACCCTGCCCGGCAAGTTCCACCATGGCAACGACATCAAGGAGAACACCGGCAAAAAGTTCGAGAGCATGAAGACCGAGAAGTACCAGGCCCGCCAGGCGGCCTATAAGGCCTTCATTCAGCCCATGAAGCCCGAGGGCAAATAAGGAGGAAGCGGCATGTCAGTGGAATTTCGCCCCATGCGCAGCGTCATCTACGTGGACGTGTGCCGGGAGGAGTACCGCCATCGGCTCCAGCATTGGCTTTACGGCCACCACATCCAGGACAGCATCTCCAACTTCGGCCCCTACGTCACCAAGTACGCCTTCTACAACGCCCTGCCCGTTCCCCCGGAGGGGGAGCGCTTCGGCACCCGGCGGATGCAGATGACCGAGCACTACTGGCTGGTGAACGAGATGGTGCCGGAGATGCGCAACAAGGCCATCGCCGAGTATATGCCCCTGGACGTGCTGCGGTGGCAGGGCTGCGTCCCCGACACCGACGAGACCCCCAGCGAGAACATCGACGGCGACGCGGGCCGGGCCGTGGGCGGCGACAACGGCTGCCCCCCCTTCGTCTTCGCCCACGTGCCCATCAACTGGGAGGAGGACTTCAAGGGCAAGGGCCGCATGGTCTGCGACGGGCCCAACTACCGCTGGCAGTTCGTGCTCCAGTATTCCGAAGAGGCCGGCGAGGCCGAGGGGGAGCGCTGGTTCCACGAGGAGGTGGTGCCCTACTTCCAGAGCCGGCCGGAGGTCAACCGCTTCCTGTCCAGCAAAATCTACCACGACGTGGTGGGCTGCACCTTCCACCGGCTGGTGGAGCTGTGGTTCGACGGCCCGGAGGAGTGGTACGCCGCGGCGGTGGAGGGGGCCAAGGCCCTGAAAAAACCCGCCTGGGCCCAGCAGGAGGCATTCCCCTTCCTGAAGCCCCAGTTCAACATCGTGGGCATGTTCCTCACGGACATCCCCGCCTGCGACAACCTCACCCAGTTCCGGGGCTACATCACCATGCGGTAAAAAAGGTTTGCGGAACCCGCTGCAAACAGCACTTCAACTATTTTTGGAGGTATGTTTTATGTTTCGCAAGGATCAATTCGGCCTCGTATTCAACACGATTTTCAGCCTGATGTTCGCCATCGTCCTGCCCATCTTCATGGAGCTGCGCAACGGAAACTTCGGCCTGGAGCAGTTTTTGATGGACTTCATCCCCGGCTTTACCGTCCCCTTCGCCATCGGCACCTTCATCGACCTCAAGGGCATGGGGGACGGCTTCGCCCGGTTCTGCCGGGTGAAGAATGAGAACGGCCTGCTGTTCCACATCCTGCGGGTGGCGTCCATCACCTTCGTGCTCACCTTCGTCATGAGCTTCCTGATGATGTTCCTGGGCGTGGGCTTCTCCCTGGGCCCCGTGTTCTTCATCGCCTTCGCCGCCAGTTTCCCGCTGACCTATCTGGTGGCCCTCATCACCGCCTTCATCACCTTCGCCGTGGGGATGCCCATCTGCGGGGCCCTGTGCACCAAGGCCCCCCGGATGCCCCAGATGGCCCATTGACAACTGCACTCTGCCTTTGGACGTGATCGTACGATCACGTCCAAAGCCCGTTTTTCAAAGGAGGAAATTTTTATGGCAGCACCCTTTTACGCGAAAAGCCCCGGCAACCAGGGCTACATCAAAAATATGGACGTGGTGGGCTTTTGCGACCTCAACGGCGTCAACGCCTTTCAGATGGCCCTCAACAAGACCGAGGGCGGCAGATATTATATGTACTGCGGCTCCTTCCGGGGCCCCGGCTGGAACATCGTGGACGTGACCGACCCCACTAAGCCCACGGTGGTCAACTGGCTGGAGGCCTGCGACCCCAAGGAGTACCCCGCCACCAACACCCCCAAGATCCAGGTGGCCGACGGGCTGATGATCGGCGCCACCGGAGGCGGGGTCAGCTTCCTTCACGGCTGTAAGCCCGGAGATAAGAGCCTGGGCAGCCTCCAAATCTTTGACATCAAGACAGACCCCGTACACCCCAAATTTCTGGGCAAGTGGGAGACCGGCGTGGAAAACGGCATGGGGGTCCACCGCTTCATGTACAACGGCGGCCGCTACGTCCACCTGTCCGCCGACTGTCCGGGCTTTACCGGCAACATCTACCGCATCCTGGACATTATCGACCCCACCCACCCGGTGGAGGTGGGCCGCTGGTGGGACCCTAAGCAGTTCACCGACGGCATGAAGGAGGGGGAGTACCCCGTGGACGGCCCCGAGGGCCACTGGCAGTTCATGGACTGGCCCCAGCTCCACGGCCCTCCCTTCGTGGTGGGAAATTTGGCCTATCTGTCCTACTACTCCGACGGCCTCATCGTGTTGGACATCTCCGACATCACCCGGCCCAGGAAGATCGGCCAGCTCCAGCTCAAGGGGCCCTTCTCCGGCAAGTACGCCGGCGCCCGCACCCACACCTGCCTGCCCCTGCCCGGCCGCAATTTCCTGGTGGCCACCAACGAGGGGGAGCGGTTCCCTTTCTACAATAAGGAGATTCTCTCCCAGGGCCCCGGCAAGGGCGCCCAGCCCATGAACAACCTGCACATGGTGGATATCTCCGACCCCACCGACCCCCAGCTGGTGGCGGAGTTCCCCTATCCCGAGGTCCCGGCGGACTTCCCCTGGCCCAACTTCAATACCGCCGGCCTGGACGGCGCCCAGGGTCCCTTCGGCCCCCACAACATCCACGAGCCCATGTCCGGCAAGCCCTGGCTGGACCAGGACCCCAACCGGGTCTACTGCTGCTATTTCCACGCGGGGATGCGGGTCTACGACGTGTCCGACCCCTATTACATCAAGGAGCTGGCCTATTTCATCCCCCCCAACCCGGAGAAGCTGCTCTTTGATATCCCCGTCCCCGGCCCCATGCTGGCCACCACTGAGGACTGCGTGGTGGACGACCGGGGGTACATCTACCTGGACACCTGGCACGACGGTATGTATATCGTCAAGCTGAAAGACGGCATTTGAATAAAACCCCCTCCGGCGCATGCGCCGGAGGGGGTTTTCAGTTAAAGGGAAGAGAGGAAAAGCGGCACCGCCGGGTTGCGGCTTCCGTCCTGCCAGCAGGCCATACGTATTACAGATAGGTCCTCGGGCAGGGGGAAAAACAGCAGATCCCTGTCGGAGTACCAGATGTTTTGATTCATCAGAGAAAAGCCGTCCCCCATGGCCAGGCGAAGGTACATGGTGGAGTAGGAAGGCACCATCTGTGTCCGGGCGGGATGGATGCCGCACTTCTCGCATTGGCCCAGCACGAACCGGGCCCCCTCCGGGACCAGTTCGTCTCCCACAACGATCAGTGGGAGGTCGTTGAGGACGGTCAAATCATCAAGGCATTGGGCCAGTGGGTGCTGCTGAGCCAAAATGATATAGCTGGGCATCTTCCGCACCGTCCGCACCCGCAGTCCGGCCAAGTCTGTCTCATTGAAGCACAGGAGGAGGGCCAGGTCCATCCGGTCCTGGCGCACCTCATTGAGCAGCTCACGGTAGGGCAGGCACTCCACATCCAGCGCCACCTGTGGGTAACGCAGACGAAAGCCCCGGATCTGCTCCAGCACGTGCGAGTCCATGCTCTGCCCTTCCTGGATGCCGATGCGCAGCGCCCCGGTCTTTCCCTCGTTGGCCAGCTTGGCCCGGTTTAAAAGCTCCTGGTAGCCTTCAGAGAGCTGGCCCAGCCCCTTAAGGATCACCACCCCGCCGGGGGCCAGGGTCACCTCGTGCTTGCTGCGCAGAAAAAGCGGAAACCCCAGTTCTTCCTCCAGCCGGGCGATTTGCTTGCTGAGCGCAGGCTGAGAGATATACAGCTTTCGGGCCGCCTCAGTAAAATTGAGGCAGTTTGCCACCTCGCAAAAATAGCGATAGTCCCGTTCTGTCATTGTATCCCGCCTCCTTTTGATATTCTATTATAACTCGTATTTTTTATTTTGTAAAATATTATAACTCTTAAGCTATGACGTTATAGATTAAAAAGTATTTCCGTTATTGCCTTTTATAGGTTATATTGCACAGTAGAAGGCCAAACAGTTAGAAGGAGGCAGATCACATGCAGCGGACTTATTTGGAACAGCAGGCTCAAATCCCCGTTTTGGCGGAGGCCGACGTGGTGGTGGTGGGCGGCGGCTCGGCGGGAGCGGCGGCCGCCATCGCGTCGGCGCGGGCGGGGGCGAAAACCATTTTGCTGGAGCGTTATGGCCAGCTGGGCGGCATGCCCACCGGCGGCGAGGTCATCCTCATCCCGTCCCTCAGCAGCGGTGACACGGTGATGATCCGCGGCGTGATGCTGGAGATCATGGAGCGGCTCACCCAGCTGGGCGGCGTATGCGGCCCCGACGCCGCCGACGCCGGACGGACGGACCCGGAACTTTTGGCCCATTGGAGCAAATACTTCAATATGACCTGGGACAACAAGGTCTGCTACGGCGGCTATGTGGACCCTGACCTGATGAAGATCGTCCTCTCTCAGATGGTCGAGCAGGCGGGGGTGGACCTCTACCTCCACAGTTGGGGGTGCAAGGCCATCTGCGAGGACGGAACAGTGAAGGGCGTGTGTTTTGAAAGCAAGCAGGGGCGCGCCGCCGTTCTGGGCAAGGTAGTGGTGGACTGCACCGGCGACGGCGACATTTTTGCCTCCGCCGGCGCGGAGTTCGAGGTGGATAAATCCAGCATGGAGTCCGCCGTGGGAGACGCGGACATCGTCCACGACGTGAGCCGCACCGCCTCCATGGCGGTGGTGTACCGGCTGGGCGGCGCCGACTTTGAGAAGCTGGCGGCCTATGCCCAGGCGGACCCCGCCGGCCTGAAGGCCCACGAGGCCGAAATGGCCCGCATCGCGGGCTATTCCCTCAAGGTGTTCCCCACCTCCCGCAACGACGTGGTGTGGGTGGACAACTGGGTGCTGGGGTACAGCAGCATCGAGGTCAAGGGCCTCACCGCCGTGGAGACCATCGTGCGCCGGACGCTGTTGGATGTGATGGACTATATGCGCAGGGAGAAGATCCCCGGCCTGGAAAATGTCTGGCTCTACGACACCGCGCCCCAGCTGGGCACCCGGGGCAGCCGCCGGGTGCTGGGGGTCCACCACCTCACCGA
This sequence comes from Pseudoflavonifractor phocaeensis, assembly GCF_038439875.1. Lineage (NCBI taxonomy): Bacteria > Bacillati > Bacillota > Clostridia > Eubacteriales > Oscillospiraceae > Pseudoflavonifractor > Pseudoflavonifractor phocaeensis. The sequence goes on along the minus strand of NZ_JBCDMT010000007.1, from coordinate 134,125 downwards.
GGAAGACCTTTTTGGCCGCAGGCAGTTTGACGATGTGATCGCCGTCATCCCCTCCACGGTGAATCCCGCGATGCCCCAGGTGCCGTCCCAGATCCCCCTGGGGACCCTGATCCCCAGGACGGTGGACGGCCTTTTGGTGGCGGGGCGGTGCTTCTCCTCCGAGCTGACGGCCAACAGCCTGACCAACTTGGTGCCCCACTGTTTTGCGTACGGCCAGGCCGCCGGCGTGGCCGCGGCGGTGGCCGCCAAGGAGGGTGTGCAGCCCCGGCGGGTGAACGTGAAGGAGGTACAGCGTATCCTGCGGGAGCAGGACGTGTATTTGGGATAAGAGAAAAATAGGAAGTTTTGAGAGGGGAGAACAAGACATGAAGAACAAAAAGACGATACACTTTTTGATCGCGATTCTTCTGGATGTACTCATTTCCCTGCTGGTCCCCGCCACCAACGGCCTGACGGACATCGGCGTGCGGGCCATCGGCGCCGCCGTGGCCACCGTCTATCTGTGGACCTTTGTGGCCACGGACTGGACCAGCATCTTTGCCGCGCTCCTGTTCGCCATCGCGGGGGTAATGCCCTTCGCCACGCTGCTCACCACCGGCGCGGTGCCCGTCCTGCTCATCATCACCATGAGCGCCATCACCATTCCCCTGAGCCGCACCGGCTTCATCGCCCGGGTCATCAACTGGTTCGTCACCCGCAAAATCCTGCGGGGCAGGCCGTGGCTGTTCTTTGCCTTCTATTTCGCGGCGATCTACATCATCGGCTGTTTCCTGGACGTGGCTGCCTGCGCACTGATCGCCCTGCCCGTGGCCAGAGAGCTGTGCCGGGAGATCGGCTACGAGGACGACTCCAAGTTTGCCTCCACCATGTACCTGGGCATCATTTGGTACAGCATGTGGGGCTATGCGGCCACCCCCATCGCCCACACGGTGTCCATTATCATCATGGGCCTTGTGGAGTCCGCCACCGGCATGACCATCTCCATGATGGACTATATGGCCGTGGGTGTTCCCTGTACCATTATTCTAGGTGTGCTCAGCTTCCTGGTGTTCCGCTTTATTGTCCGCCCCGACGTGAGCAAGTTCATCAACTACGACCCCGAAAGCCGCGCCCAAAAGGTCAGCGCCAAGATGGGCAAAGGGGAGCGCAACGCCGTTATCATCTTCGCTCTGGTCATTGCCGCCATTTTGTTCCCCGACCTGTGCAGGGGCTTCCTCCCCGAGGCCGCGGCCTTTGTGTCCGCGCTCACCATCAACGGCCCCGCCGTGGCGGGCATCGCGCTGATGTTCGTTGTTACGGACGAGCACGGCGACCGTCTGCTGGACTTCAGCAAATCCATCAACGACATCCCCTGGGGGGCGGCCCTGCTGGTATTCGGTATGTTCGTGGTGGCCCCCTGCCTCACGGCGGAGAACACCGGGATTCCCGTGTGGATCGCAAATCTTTTGAATCCCATGACCTCCACGATGACGAGCTGGGTGCCGCTGGTCCTGGTGGTGGCCGCCTTCTGCGCCATCTTTACAAACTTCATGTCCTGCAACGCCATCGCCAACATCGCTTTTTCCCTGATGGCCCCCATCGCCCTGGGGCTTTCCCCCATGGTCAACGTGGCCGCCCTGGCCATCGTGGTGGCCATCGCCGCCAACATCGGCATCATGACCCCCGCCGCCTCGGCCGCCTCGGCGGTGGTGCTGGGCAGCGGAGCCTCCACCGGTCATGCCATGAAATATGGCGCGGTAATGATCCCCATTTCGGTGGTGGTCTGTTTGGCCGCGGTTTATCCCCTGGCCAGTCTTGTGTTCCCGATCTAAGGCGCAAAAAAACTGCCGGAACTTCTGTTCCGGCAGTTTTGCATATCAGGCATCCAGATGGGAGAGGATGGCCGCACTGGACCTGGCGGCGTTTTCCGTGAGGATGCGGCACACGCTGTCGGCGTCGCCCTGGCGGACGGCGGCCAGGATGGCGGCGTAGTCCGCCTCGTCCCTGTCCCGGTCTGCGCCCTGGGTGGCGTAGAGGTAGCGCAGCAGCAGTTGTTGGCCCTGGATGGAGATCATGCTGTCGTCCAGCCGCCGGTTGCCGCAGTTGTGGTAAAAGACCCCGATGAAGTGGTTCACCGCCATCACCTGGGCGTTGACGCTCTTGGCCTTGCGGTAGTCCTCCAGATGCTTTTCCAGCTGCCCGGCCAGAAAATCGGTGTCACAGCGGGTCAGCGCCAGCCGGGCGGCGGCGCAGTGGAGGGTGACGGCCAGGTACTCGATCTCCTCCACGTCGTGGGCGTCCAGGGACAGGACGCTGGCCCCCACGTTGGCCTGATAGCGCACCAGGCCCTCCTGCTGGAGCCGGTTCACCGCCTCCCGGATGGGGGTACAGCTCACCTGCAGCTCCCCCTGGAGTTCGTTGACGTTCAGCCGGCTGCCCAGGGGCCGCTGAAGGGTGATGATCTCCCCCCGCAGGGTCTCATACACCTGGTCCACCAGAGAACTTTTCTTGATCGCCGCCATATGCCGCACCTCGAAATCTTATTTCTTGCTAAATATAAACCATCATAACAGCCTTTCAGGGAAAAGGCAAGGGGCGGCAAATAACAAAATAGCCAAACCGTTCCCGCATTTTTTGGAGAATCCTCCGAAAGTGGAACGGGGGGCTTGCAATCCTGATACAACGTGGTAAACTAGGCTTACAAATCTTGCAAGATATATAATGCAAAATATATATTGCAAGTGCTGAACGCTTGAAAAACGGGAGGAGCGGATGGAATTTATGATATACAAAACGTTTGAGGAAGTGGTGGGGAAGGTCAAGGACCTGGACGGCCGCACCCGCATGGCGGTGGCCGCCGCCGGAGACGAGCACACCCTGGAAGCGGCCCTCCACGCCCGCAAAGAGGGCATCGTGGAGCCGGTGCTGGTGGGGGATAAGGCGGTTATCCTGGACATCCTCGCCAAGCTGGGGGAGACGGTGCCCGAGGAGGACATCTACGATGAGCCGGACCTGGCCAAGGCCGCGGAAAAGGCGGTGGCCCTGGTCCGGGAGGGCAAGGCCCAGTTCCTTCTCAAGGGGCGGCTGGACACCGGCGTGCTGCTCAAGGCGGTGGTCAACAAGGATCACGGCCTTGGCAAGGGGGGCGTGATGAGCCACTTCACCGTGTTTGAAGTGCCCTCCTACCACAAGCTCCTGGCCCCCGTAGACGGCGGCATGGTGACCTACCCCACCCTGGAGCAGAAGAAGGCTATCATCGAAAATAGCGTGGAGGCCCTGCGGGCCATCGGCTACGACTGCCCCAAGGTGGGGGTGCTGGCCTGCGTGGAAAAGCTCAACCCCAAAATGCCGGAGACGGTGGAGGGGGACGCCCTCAAGCAGATGAACCAGCGGGGGGAGCTGGCCCACTGCGTGGTGGAGGGCCCCATCTCCTACGACTGCGCGGTGTCCAAGGAGATCGCGGCCTTCAAGGGCTTTGAGAGTCCCTGCGCCGGGGACTGCGACATCCTGGTGGCCCCCAACATCCACGCCGGCAACGTCATGGGCAAGATGCTGGCGGTGACCTGCGGGGCCAAGATGGCCGGCTTCATCGTGGGGGCCAAGTGCCCCATCGCCATGACCAGCCGGGGCTCCACCGCCGAGGAGAAGTACAACTCCATCGCCCTGGCCGCCCTGGCCGCCCGCGGAATGGAGGGACTTTGATGGAACGCCTGCTGATTTTGAACCCCGGCTCCACCTCCACGAAAATCGCCGTCTACGACGCCGAGAAGCCCCTGTTCACCGAGTCCATCGTCCACACCCCCGATGAGCTTGCCCCCTTCGACCGGGTGGCCGACCAGTACGAGTTCCGCAAGGAGCTGGTGCTGAAGTGCCTGGGGGAGCACGGCGTGGCCCTGGACAGCCTCAGCGCCGTTGTCTCCCGAGGCGGGCTGCTGACCCCCATCGAGGCCGGCGCCTACGAGGTGAACGACGACATGGTCTGGCAGCTGAAAAACAAGCCCCAGAACGAGCACGCCTCCAACGTGGGGGCCATGATCGCCCGCTCCATCAGCCTGGAGCTGAACATCCCCGCCTACATCTACGACGGCGTCACCGTGGACGAGCTGACGCCCATCAATAAGATCACCGGCCTGCCCGCCCTGCGGCGCAAGGGCATGGGCCACAACCTGAACACCCGGGCCGCCGCCCTGCGCTACGCCAGGGAGCAGGGCAGGGACTACAAGGACGTCACCGTTATCGTGGCCCACCTGGGGGGCGGCATCTCGGTGAACCTGCACCACAACGGGAAGGTGGAGGACTTCATCAACGACGAGGAGGGCCCCTTCTCCCCCGAGCGGGCGGGCGGCTTGCCCATGTTCGACGTCATCAAGATGTGCTTCTCCGGGGAGTACACCTACCAGTCCATGATGAAGCTGGTGAAGAACCAGGGGGGGCTGATGGCCCACCTGGGCACCACCGACAGCCGGGATGTGGAGAAGAAAATTGCCGAAGGGGATACCCACGCCAAGCTGATTTACGACGCCATGGCCCTCAACGTGGCCAAGAACATCGGCAAGCTGGCCCCCGGCGTCTACGGCAAGCTGGACGCCATCCTCCTCACCGGCGGCATCGCCTACTCGGAGTACTTCACCAAGGCGGTCACGGAGTACGTCTCCTTCCTGGCCCCCGTGGTGGTCTATGGGGGAGAGAACGAGATGGAATCCCTGGCCCTGGGCGGCCTGCGGGTCCTGCGGGGCCAGGAGAAGGCCAAGACCTTTGTCAAAACAGAGGAGCCGGGATTCTGATGAAAAAGCGGTTTGGTTACGCCCTGGTGGGCGTGGTGCTGATGCTCTTCGCCGGGTTCGTCTACGCCTGGAGCATCCTCTCCGCCCCCATCGCGGCGGAGTTTCCCCAGTGGAGCAACGCCCAGCTCTCCCTCACCTTCACCCTGTGCATGGCCTTCTTCTGCCTGGGGGGCATGGCGGCGGGGTTGTTGTCCAAAAAAATTCAGGTGCGGATGAACGTGCGGATATCCGCCGTGCTGTTTCTGATCGGCTTTTTCCTCACCTCCCGGGCCCAAAGCCTGCCCATGCTCTACGTCAGCTACGGCGTGCTGTGCGGCACGGCCTCCGGCTTTGCCTATAACTCCATCATGAACGTGATGCCCCAGTGGTTTCCCGACCGGCAGGGGCTTATCTCCGGGGTGCTGCTCATGGGCTTCGGGGCCAGCAGCATGGTGATCGGGGCGGTGTTTACCGCCGTCACGCCGGACACGGTGGGGGCCTGGCGGACCACCCTGCTGGTGCTGGGGGTGGTCATGGCGGCGCTGCTCTTTGCCGGTTCTTTCGCCTTCCACACCCCCAAGCCCGGCGAGCTGCCGGCGGCCGGGCCCCAGACAGGGGCGGAGGCGGGGGAGGAGTTCACCCCCGGCCGGATGCTCCGCCGGAGCAGCTTTTGGTGTTTCTTCCTCTGGGCGGTCACTCTGTCCGCCGTGGGACTGGTCATCATCGCCCAGGCCCGGGGCATCGCCCTCACCGCCTCGCCCGCCATGGACGCCGGGACCCTGTCCCTGGCCGTGGGCCTGATCTCCGTGTGCAACGGCCTGGGCCGGGTGCTCTTCGGGGCCCTCTTCGACAAGGTGGGGCGGGGGGTCACTATGGCCCTGGTGGTGGTGAGCTTCGCCCTGGGCACGGGGCTGCTGCTGCTCTCCCTGAACGGGCGGCCCGCCCTGCTGATCCCCGGCTTCCTCTTCATCGGCCTGGGTTACGGCGGCGGCCCCACCATGGGCGCCGCGGTGACGAAGCGGTTCTACGGCAAGGAGAACTACCCGGTGAACTTTTCCATCATGAACCTCAACCTGCTGGTGGCCTCCTTCGCCTCCACCGCCGCCGGGGGCATCTTCGACGCCACCGGCAGCTACACCACCATTTTTGTCCTGCTGTTCGGCCTCATCGCGGCGGCGCTGGTGGGGATGCTGGCCATCCGCAGGCCGTAAGAAGGGAGGCGCGGACATGAAAGAGACCAACTTTGTCTTTCTGGGGGAGGCGGGGAGCGGCAAGAGCGAGATCGCCCTCAATCTGGCCATCACCCTGGCACGCCGGGGGGAGAAGCCGGTGCATTTCTTTGACCTGGACATGACCAAGCCCCTGTTCCGCTCCCGGGACGCGGCGGAGCCCCTCACCCGGGCGGGGGTCACCGTCCACTTCGAGGAGCAGTTCATGGACGCGCCCACCACCGCGGGGGGCGTGAGCCGCCTGCTGCGGGACGAGGGGAGCTTCGTGGTCATGGACGTGGGGGGCGACCACATCGGCGCCCGGTCCGTGGGGGGCTACGCGCCCCTGCTGAACCGGCCGGAGACAGCGGTGTGCTACGTGGTGAACCCCTACCGGCCCTGGTCCATGGACCTGGAGCACATCGACAGGGTGCTGGGCGAGGTGCTGGGGGTTTCCCACGTACAGCTGGAGACCCTGCACATGATTGGAAATCCAAATCTGGGCGCGGAGACCACCGCCGGGGACGTGCTGGAGGGCACGCGGCGGCTGGAGGAGCTCATCGGGCCCTACAAAAGCATCGAGCGGGTCTGCGTCCCGGCGGAGCTGGCGGAAGGGGTAAAACCCCGGCTGGACCTGCCCGTCTGGCCCATTCACTTGTATCTCACCTACCCCTGGCAGGACGGCCAGGCGATGGGATAATCATTCGGAGTAAGGAGTGGAAACATGGCAAAGGTAGAGATCGTAGCGGAGCGGTGCAAGAGCTGCGGGTACTGCATCAAGTTCTGCCCCAAGGGGGTTCTGGCCATCGGGACAAAGGTGAACTCCAAGGGGTATGAATACGTGGAGCCGGTGAAGCCGGAGGCCTGCATCGGGTGCGCCATCTGCGCCCGGATGTGCCCCGACGGGGCCATCGACGTGTACAAATAAGGAGGGAAAGAACATGGCGAGAGTATTTATGAAGGGCACGGAGGCGGTGGCCGAGGCTGCCGTCCGGGCCGGGTGCCGGTTCTTTGCCGGCTATCCCATCACCCCCCAGAACGAGGTGCCGGAGTACTTCTCCCGGCGGCTGCCGGAGGTGAACGGGGTGTTCGTCCAGGGGGAGAGCGAGGTGGCGTCCATCAACATGGTCTACGGGGCGGCCTCCATGGGGGTGCGGTCCATGACCTCCTCCTCCAGCCCTGGTATCTCTTTGAAGAGCGAGGGCATCAGCTATTGCGCCGCCGCCCGGGTGCCCATGGTGTACGCCAACTTCGCCCGGGGCGGCCCGGGGGTGGGCTCCATCCAGCCCGCCCAGCAGGACTACCTCCAGGCCACCAAGGCCAGCGGCAACGGCGGCTTCCAGATGATGGTCTTTGCCCCCTCCACTGTCCAGGAGGCGGTGGACATGACCTATCAGGCCTTCGACTACGCCGACCGGGACCGCAACCCCGTCCTCATCCTGGCCGACGGCGTCATCGCCACCATGATGGAGCCGGTGGTGCTGCCGGAGATGAAGTCGGACGCCGAGATCGCCGCCATCAAGGAGGGCAAGAAGAGCTGGGCCTGCGTGGGCCACCCGCTGGACTACGCCCACCGGGCCTGGATCCAGCCGGGCCAGTGGTCCACGGCGCGGATGCAGGAGGAGAACGAGGCCGCGGAGGCCCTGTACCGCTCCTGGGAGAAGGACGCCCGGGCGGAGGAGTACCTGGTGGAGGACGCCGAGCTGGTCCTCACCGCCTACGGCATCTCCGCCCGCATCGCCAAATCCGCCGTAAACCTGCTGCGCCAGCAGGGGATCAAGGCCGGCCTCATCCGGCCCATCACCGTCCATCCCTTCCCCTACGCCGCCTACGACCACATCGACTACAAGAAGGTGAAGGCGGTGCTGGACGTGGAGATGTCCATCCCCGCCCAGTTCGTCAATGACGTGCTGGTGGGCGTGAAGGACCGCTGCAGGGTGGAGAAGTGCCTTTGCTCCGGCGGCAACATCATGAGCCGTGAGGCCATTCTCGCCGCGGCCAAGACCATCATGGAGGGCTGAGCAATGGAAAAGATCTATACGAGGACCAAGACCATCCAGGAGGACAAAGTCTCCGGCTTCTGCCCCGGGTGTATGCACTCCACCGTCATCAAGCTCATCGGCGAGGTGCTGGAGGAGATGAACTGTGTGGACAGGGCCGCCGCCGTGCTGGGCATCGGCTGCTGCGGGCTGCACATGGACTACATGGCCTACGACAACACCACCGCCCCCCACGGCCGGGCCTGTGCGGTGGCCACGGGCATGAAGCGGGCCAACCCGGACACTTTGGTGTATACTTACCAGGGGGATGGCGACCTGGCCTCCATCGGCCTGGCCGAGACCATGTCCGCCGCCAACCGGGGGGACAACATCACCGTCATCTTCATCAACAACGGTATTTATGGAATGACCGGCGGCCAGATGGCCCCCACCACCCTGGTGGGGATGAAGGCCTCCACCGCCCCCAAGGGCCGGGACCCCAAGGAGCACGGCTACCCCATGCACATGTGCGAGATTTTGAACCAGCTCACCGCCCCGGCCTACCTGGAGCGCACCAGCTGCAACACCCCCCAGAACGTGATGAAGACCAAGAACGCCATCAGGAAGGCGTTCCAGAACCAGCTGGACGGCAAGGGATTCTCCATGGTGGAGATCGTCACCGGCTGTCCCACCAACTGGGGCATGGACGCCCTGCAAAGCCTGGACTTCATCGAGGAAAAGATGCTGCCCGAGTTCCCGCTGGGCGTCGTGCGGGACCGCTGAAGGAGGAGAGAACATGGAAACCAATCTTTGTGTGGCCGGCTTCGGCGGCCAGGGGGTCATGACCCTGGGGAAGTTCCTGGCCGACGCCACCTGCAATTCCACCGATAAGAAAGTGACCTTTTTCCCCTCCTATGGCGCCGAGCAGCGGGGCGGCACCGCCAACTGCTACGTGGTCATCTCCGATGAGGAGGTGGGCGCCCCCCTGGGGGACGTGATGGACGACCTGATCGTGATGAACGGCCCGTCCCTCAATAAATTCCTGCCCAAGCTGAAGAAAAACGGCACCCTGTTCATCAACAGCTCCATCGTCTCCGACCAGATCGACCGCGCCGACGTGAAGCTGGTGAAGGCCCCGGTGACCGAGCTGGCCCTGGAGATGGGCAACGCCAAGGTGCTCAACGTCATCATGCTGGGGGTGTACGTGGGCTACACCGAGGTCATCGCCCCGGAGATCGTCTGGCAGACCATCGAGCACAAGCTCGCCAGCAAGCCCAAGCTCCTGCCCCTCAACAAGCAGGCCTTCGACAAGGGTTTGGAACTGGGAAGAGCACAGAAGTAAATCAAGTGATTCCTCCACGCTTTTGTGGATCGGTTTCAGCAGCAAAAGGGACCGGGCCCGCCGTACAACGGCAGGTCCGGTCCCTTTTATTAGAATGCCGCGGGATAAATTATTTTGCCAGCTTGTAGAGCCGCAGCATGGTCAGTATGCTCTGCTCCCGGGTGTACTCGCCCTGGGGGTCGAAGCGGTTGTCCCCCACGCCGCCCATGATGCCGCTGCCCTGGACCAGGCCCACCGCCTCGAAGGCCCAGGAGGAGATGTCGCCGTTATCGGCAAAGGTGGGGCTGGCGGCGGCGGGGCGTGACCCTACCGTCTCCGAGGCAGACACCTCGGTCTGGGCCGCCTGGACGGTCACGGTTACGGACTCGTTCTCGGTGGCGGAGGTGTCCTGGACGGCCAGGCGGATACCCGCGGCGGAGGCCAGCCGGGAGAGCATGGTGGCCGCCTGCTCCCGGGTCAGTTTGCCGTCGGGGTCGAAGCGGTCGTCGCCCACGCCGGTAACCACGCCGATGTAGGCCATTTTCAGCACGTCGGGGTCGGTGGTATCGCTGAAGATGGGCCGCCCCTGGAACATCTCCAGCCCGGTGGCCTTCTCATAGAGGGCCACCGCCAGGGCGCAGAACTCGGCCCGGGTGGCCGTCTGGGTGTACCCCTCCCGCAGCCCCTCGGGGATCAGTCCGGCGTTGTAGGCGGTGGTGAGCCCCTCCCGGGCCCAACTGCTGGCGGCGGTCAGATTGGGGGCGTCCTCCACGGGTTTGGGGGGATTGCGCTTGGAGATTCCGGTGGAGACAAAGGCGAAGCCCTGCTCCTTGGCGAAGGTCTCCGCCGCCGAGCCGGTGTCCCCGTAAATGGTGAGGGTGTCCTCCAGCCCGCTGAAGGCAAATTCACCGATGGAGGAAACATTGTCGGGGATGGTAACTTTGGTGAGGTTGTCGCAGTCAGTGAAGGCCAGGTCGCCGATGGTCTCCACCTTGTCGGGGATGGTGACCTCCGTCAGGCCCTCGCAGTAGCGGAAGGCCCCCTCTCCAATCTCTCTCAGCTCCCTGGGCAGGGTGAGGGAGGTCAGGCCGGAGCAGCTGGAGAAGGCGTCCGCGCCGATGCTGGTCACCCCATCGGGGATCCTCAGCTCCGTCATGCTGTAACAGCCGGCAAAGGTGCCGCGCTCGATCCGGGTGACCCCCTCCGGGATGATCACGCCGGTCAGGAGGTCGCACTTATAGAAGGCCTCCTCCCCAATCTCGGTCACCCCGGCGGGGATCACCACGCCGGTCATGCGCTGCTGCCAGGACAGGGCGCCCCTGCGGATGCGGGTCACGCTGTCCGGGATCACCAGGGTGTCCCGAAAGCCGTAGCCGGGCACATCGACGCCCAGCAGCTCCCCGTTTTCGATGCGGAGCATGCTCTCCTGGGGCGGATGGGCAGAACTGCCGGAGGAGGGGTCCTTTACCGGGGGCGTGTCCGCCGGAGGGGTATCGGCGGGGGGCGTGTCGGTCTCCGGCGGGGTGGTGTCGCCGGAATTCAGATCCCAGTGGATATTGCCGTAGCCGTCCACATAAAAGCGGTATCCGTCCTCGTCGGTGTGCCAGCCCTCGCCATACTCCATCCACCAGCCCCAGGGCTTGTCCTCCGCATGGACAGCCGTGGGCAGCAGCGTCAGGCCCAGGGCCGCGGACAGCGTCAGGGCGAACAGGGGTTTTGCAAATCTTCTCTTCATGATGTCCTCTCCTTCCATCAGGTTTATCCCGCCGCTGTATCAGCGGCTTTATCATGACCTGTTCTTCCGTTTCCCGGAGTGTTTAAAGAGTGTGTTTCATGGGCCCGCCGCTTTGCGTCTTGCCCCTTGCCCTTGGCGGCTCGGCATGGTCACGGTATTCGCCAGGCGCCGGAAGGAGGGGGGCGCAGGGCCGCTCGGGGATGATGGATCCTGCTTTGGTTACTTCTTATTATAGCAAGGGCAAGGATTGCTGGCAAATATTTTTATGCCGAAGTTTTTTGGAAGGCAAAAGGGGCTTTTCAACGTCCGGCCCGCTACTCCAAAAATACCAACTGGCAAAGGAATCTGCGGAAATCCTGCAAAGTTTCTCCCTTTGTAAACGTTTTCACAACCAGAAATGCAGGATTTTGCCCACAGGCAAAATCCTGCTTGTGAAGTTGCCAAAAATGCCCCGGGCCCATTGACTATCTTTTGTTGAAATGGTATAGTGCGCTTACCGGATGTAATCGTTTACAGAAGGAGGATGACCGTGAGCACCATATCGGACGTGGCCAGAGAGGCCGGGGTCTCGGTGGCGACGGTGTCCCGGGTCATCAACCGGAACGGCGCGGTCTCCCGGGCGACGGAGGAGAAGGTCCGCTCGGCCATCGACAAGCTGGACTACCAGCCCAACGTGTGGGGGCGCAGCCTCCGCCGGGGGGAGAGCCGGATGCTCCTGGTATTCGTCCCCAACGTCACTAACCCCTATTACGCCAACATCATCGCCGGCATCGAGGATACCGCCCGGGCCGGCTTCTATAACACCATGCTCTGCATTGGCGGCGGCGTCCAGGTCCGCCGGGCGGAATACCTAGAACTGCTGCATAACGGCCGGGCCGACGGGGCCGTCTTTTTGGACGCGGCGCTGGACTCCAAGGTGGTCCCGGCGGCGGCGGCGGAGTTCCCTGTGGTGCAGGGCAGCGAATACTGCGCCGACGAGTCCATCAGCCACGTGTCCATCGACAACCGCTCCGCGGCGGAGGAGGTGGCGGAATACCTCCTCTCCCTGGGCCACCGCCAGATCGGCTTTGTGGGCTCCACCAACCACTTCATTTCCACCCGCCAGCGGCGGGAGGGCTGCGAGGCCGTCCTCCGACGGGCGGACATCAAGCCCCTGGAGGCTTTCGCCGATAAGGACTACTCCTTCCTCTCGGGCGTCCGGGCGGCGGGGGAGCTTCTGGACAGGAAGGACCGGCCCACGGCCCTCTTCTGCATCTCCGACGTGCTGGCCCTGGGGGCCATCCGGGCGGCGGAGGAGCGGGGCCTGCGGGTCCCCGAGGACCTGACGGTGGTGGGCTTTGACGACGTGGAGTACGCCACCATGTTCCGGCCCATGCTCACCACGGTGAGCCAGCCCTGCTACGAGCTGGGCCAGGCCGCCTGCGAACTGCTGCTGCGGCAGATCCGGGGCGAGGGGGCGGGCACGGCCCGTTTCCTGCCCCACAAAATGATCCTGCGGGATTCCTCGGCGCGCCGCGCCGTTGAGTCATAAACACCTGCTCACAAAATTAAAGGAGGAATCAATCGCAATGAAACTGAAGAAACTTGCCGCCCTTGCTCTGGCCGGCACCATGTCTCTCTCCCTGGCCGCCTGCGGCGGCGGCGCCAAGGAGACCCCCGCTCCCGAGGACAGCACGCCCCCCGCCTCCGCCGCTGTGGAGACCCCCGCCCCTGAGACCAAGGTCCACAAGATCGGCATCCTGGCTCCCGCCGTCACCCACGGCTGGTCCGCCGCCGTGGCCTACAACGCCGAGCTGCGCTGCAAGGAGCTGGGCCTGGAGTATAAGGTCAACGTCAGCAACAACGCCGACGAGATGACCACCGGCCTGGACGAGCTGAAGTCCTGGGGCGCCGAGGCCATCGTGGCCTTCCCCCAGTGGGAGGGCATGGAAGTGCCCATCCAGCAGACCATTGACGAGGGCATCCCCGTGGTGAACTTCGACATCGCCATCGACGCTACGGGCGTGTACCGCGTCTCCGGCGACAACAAGGACATGGGCGTCCAGGGCGCCAAGTACGTCGTGGACAAGATCGGCACCACCGGCACCGTGGTCATTCTGGACGTGCCCACCTCCGGTTCCGTGGCCCAGCTGCGCAAGGAGGGCTTCCTGGAGACCCTGGCTGAGATCGCCCCCGACATGAAGACCATCGAGTACGCCACCCAGTTCACCCGCGAGGCCGGCCTGACCGACATGGCCGACATCCTCACCGCCAACAGCCAGATCGACGCCGTCTACTCCATGGACGACGAGACCTCCATCGGCGCCATCCAGGCCATCATGGACGCCGGCCGCACCGACATCAAGGTCATCACCGGCGGCGGCGGCGCCCAGGAGTACTTCAACATGATGAAGGATGAGCAGTACGGCGATCTGTGGATCGAGTCCGCCCTGTACTCTCCCGCCATGGTGAAGGACGCCGTGGACATGGCCGTGGACATCCTGGACGGCAACCCGCCCGCCGAGGACGTGAAGATCATCCCCACCACCATCGTGGACAAGGACAACGTGGACCAGTTCCTCGACGCCAACAGCCCGTACTAATCACATACCGAACGCTCAAAGGGGGCTATGGCCGGATAGCCATAGCCCCCCTTCTTATCAAGGGAGGACCGCTGAGAGCGGCGGGCACGCAACCTCGTTGACCGCCGGCCTCGGCGGCCCTGCCGTCCTCCCCACCTTCTAAGAAAGGGACGTGAGAGCATGAATCTGGAAATGCGCGGCATTTACAAATCCTTCGGCGCCAACGACGTGCTGAAAAACGTGGACTTCACCCTGGGCCAGGGGGAAATCTGCGCCCTGCTGGGGGAAAACGGGGCGGGGAAATCCACCCTCATGAACATTCTGGGCGGGGTGCTCCCCGCCGACCGGGGGACCATCTCCCTGGACGGGAAGGAGGTCCAGTTCCACTCCCCGGCGGAGTCCCTCCACGCCGGCGTGGCCTTCATCCATCAGGAGCTCTCCCTCATCAACGACCTGGCCATCTACGAGAATATGTTTATCGGCCGGGAGCTCAAGCAGAAAAACGGCCTGCTGGACGCGAAAAAGATGATTTCCCTCACTCAGGAGGTCTTTGACCGGCTGGACCTCAAGCTGGACCCCAAGACCATGGTCCGGGACCTGGACGCCTCCTACAAGCAGATCGTGGAGATCTCCCGTGCCATGATGATGGAGGCCTCCATCATCATCATGGACGAGCCCACCACCTCCCTCACCGACCCGGAGATCGAGCGGGTCTTCGAGATGATGCGGATGCTCAAAACCCACGGGGTGGGCATCATCTTCATCTCCCACAAGCTCAAGGAGGTCATGGAGATCTGCGACCGCTTCACCGTTCTGCGGGACGGCAACATGGTCCAGTCCGGCCCCGTGGCCGAGGTCACCACCGACGACCTGGCCCGGTTCATGGTGGGCCACGACGTGCGCACCGAGGCCCTCCAGCGGGACAAGACCACCGCCCACGAGGTGCTCCGGGGGGAACGCCTCTCCGACGGCCGCGCCTTCAAGGACGTGTCCTTCTCGGTGCGCTCGGGGGAGGTGCTGGGGGTCACGGGCCTGCTGGGGGACGGCCGCAGCGAGCTGTTCCAGGCCGTCTTCGGCGCCGGGCCCTATGAGGGGGAGGTCTTTTTGGAGGGGAAGCCGGTCAAGGTGACCTCCACCCCCCAGGCCATCTCCCTGGGCATCGGCTACGTGCCCCGGAACCGGAAGGAAAACGGCATCATCAAGGATATGGACATCGTGGAGAACGGCTCCATGGTCACCCTGCCCCGCCTTGCCCGCCGGGGCGTCATCGACCGGGCCCGTCGGGACAAGGAGTTCGACGCCCAGGCCGAGGACCTGCACATCAAGATGGGGGCGAAAACCGACCTCATCACCAGCCTCTCCGGCGGCAACCAGCAGAAGGTGGTGCTGGCCAAGTGGCTCTCCGCGGGGCCCAAGGTCCTCATTATGGACAATCCCACCCAGGGCGTGGACGTGGGCGCCAAGGAGGAGATTTACGACATCATTCTCCGCCTCGCCAAGGAGGGGGTGGCCGTGGTGGTCCTCTCCAGCGAGGCCCAGGAGATCATCCGGGTCTGTGACCGGGCCCTCGTGATGTACCACGGGGAAATCCAGGGCGAGGTCTCCGGCGCGGAGATGAACGAACAAAAAATCATGCATCTGGCCACCGGCGGGGCCCTTGCCGACCGCCCGGCCGACGCGGCAAATTGATGGGGGAGACGATTATGGGACAGAAATTGGAAAACAAAGCGGAAAAGCAGAGCCCGCTGGCCTGGTTCCAGAGCAACTGGAAGCAGCACCCGCTCTTCAGCACCGGCGTGGTCCTCATTCTGATGATCATCATCCAGACCGGGGTCATGATCGCCAACTCCAGCGGCGGCACCTTCGGGGAGCTGTGCCTCTCCCTGCTCACCAACTGGATCAACATCCTGAAAAACAACGCCAGCGTAGGCATCATCGCCCTGGGCATGACCTTCGTCATCATCTCCGGGGGCATCGACCTGTCCGTGGGCTCCACCCTGGTGGCCATCGGCGCGGTGGTCATGCTGTTCATCGACGGCAGCGCCACCGGCCTGCTGTCCGGCCTGGGCATCACCGGCGTGCCCGCCTATCTTGTGGGCATCCTGGCGGGCCTCCTCTTCGGCGCGGTGCTGGGGGAGGTCAACGGCGCCCTCATCGCCTACGGCAAGCTGCCCCCCTTCATCGCCACCCTGGGCATGATGAAGATCTGCCGCAGCGTAACCCAGCACTTCACCCAGCACGCCAATCCCGCCGTGCCCAAGGGCTTTCTGAACATCGCCAACCTGAAGATCGGCGGCTTCGCCATCATGCCCATCCTCTACTGGGCGGCCCTGGCGGCCCTGCTGTACCTGGTGTCCCGCCGGACCACTTTCGGCCGCCACGTTTACGCCATCGGTTCCAACGCCCGCACGGCCAAGCTCTCGGGCATCGACGTGAACAAGGTCAAGCGCCGGGTCTACGTCCTCACCGGGGCCCTGGTGGCCGTGGCCGCCGTCATCCAGGTCTCCCGCATCGGCTCCATGGACTACGCCAGCGCCGGCAGCGGCTATGAGATGGACGCCATCGCCGCCGTTATCGTGGGCGGCACCAGCATGTCCGGCGGCCGGGGCTCCATCATCGGCACCGTCTTCGGCATGCTCATCATCGGCGTGATGAATAACCTCCTGACCCTGATGGGGGTGCCCCCCTTCCTGCGGGAGGCCTGCAAGGGCGTCATCGTCATCGCGGCGGTGCTGCTCCAGAAGAAGGAAGCGGACTCCTAACCACATCCCACCACAGACCAAAAAGCGAGGTGTAAGTCATGTTCAACATCGGAATCATCGGCTGCGGGAAAATCGCCCAAGTGCGCCACATCCCGGAGTACGCCGCCCACCCCCAGGCGAAGCTCTGGGGCTATTACGACCTGAACCAGGACCGGGCCAAAGAGCTGGCCGAACAGTACGGCGGCAAGGTCTACCCCTCCTGGCGGGACCTGCTGGCCGACCCTGAAATCGACGCGGTGAGCGTGTGCGCCGCCAACAACGCCCACGCCGAAATCACCATCGCCGCCCTGGAAGCGGGTAAGCACGTGCTGTGCGAAAAGCCCATGGCCACCACCCTGGCCGAGTGCGAGGCCATGGTGGCGGCGGCGAAAAAGAGCGGCAAATACCTGATGATCGGCCACAACCAGCGCCTTGCCAAGGCCCACGCCCGGGCTCGGAAGCTGGTGGAGGAGGGGGCCATCGGGGATATCGTCACCTTCCGCACCACCTTCGGCCACGGCGGGCCGGAGACCTGGAGCGTGGACCCGGGCAAGGCCACCTGGTTCTTCGACAAGAAGAAGGCCGCCATGGGCGCCATGGCGGACCTGGGCATCCACAAAACAGACCTCATCCAGTTCCTCACCGGCCAGAAGGTGGTGGAGACCACCGCCGTGGTGACCACCCTGGACAAAAAGGGCCCCGACGGCCAGCTCATCGGCGTGGACGACAACGCCGTATGCATCTACCGCATGAGCGGCGGGGCCGTGGGCACCATGACCGCCTCCTGGACCTACTACGGCGCGGAGGACAACTCCACCATCCTCTACGGCACCAAAGGCATCATGCGCATCTATGACGACCCGGCCTACTCCATCAAAATCACCACCGCCGACGGGGAAAACATTCTCTACGACATCGACCAGATTCAGACCAACGACAACCAGACCAAGTCCGGGGTCATCGACCTCTTCATGGACAGCCTGGTGAACGGCACCCCCCCGGAGATTTCCGGGGAGGAGGCCCTCTCCGCCATGCGGGCGGTCTTCGCCAGCATCCGCTCCGCCGAGACGGGGGAGCGGGTCACGGTCAAACAGGATTGAGGGAGGAGCGAGCGAGATGAAATTGGGATTTGTCAGCGCCATCCTGGACGGGTGGAGCTTTGAAGAGATGATTGACGCGGCCCACGACATGGGCTACCAGTGCGTGGAGGTGGCCTGCTGGCCCCAGGGGAAGGCGGAGCGCCGCTACGCCGGGGTGAGCCACATCGACGTGGACGCCCTCACCGACGAGAAGGCCGCCCATATCCTGAGCTACTGCCGGGAGAAGGGGGTGGAGATCTCCTCCCTGGCCTTCTACCCCAATACCATGGACGAGGATTTGGAGAAGCGGGCCGCCGCCATCGAGCACCTGAAAAAGGTCATTCTGGCCAGCGAAAAGCTGGGGGTGGGCATGGTCACCACCTTCGTGGGCCGGGAACAGCACAGGACGGTGGAGGAAAACCTGGAGACCTTCGCCCAGGTCTGGCCCCCCATCATCCGCTTCGCGGAGGAACACAAGGTCAAAATCGCCATTGAGAACTGCCCCATGCTCTTCGATCGGACTAACTGGCCCGGCGGGCAGAACCTCTTCACCCGCCCCGACATCTGGCGCAAGTGCTTCGAGCTCATCCCTAGCCCCAGCTTCGGCATCAACTACGACCCCAGCCACTTCGTCTGGCAGATGATGGACTACATCGCCCCCCTCTACGAGTTCAAGGACCGCATCTTCCACGTCCACTACAAGGACATTAAGCTCTTCCCGGAAAAGCTCAAGGAGGTGGGCACCATGGCCTACCCCCTGGACTACATGGCCCCCAAGCTCCCCGGCCTGGGCGACGTGCGGTGGGACAAATACGTCTCCGCCCTCACCGACATCGGCTACGACGGCTACACCTGCGTGGAGGTGGAGGACCGGGCCTTCGAGGGGAGCTGTGAGCGTATCCTGGACTCCCTGCGCATTTCCAAGCGGTATCTGGACCAGTTCGTGATTTGAGAAAGGGATGGTATCGTGTTAAAGCGCGTCATCGCGGTCAACTCCAACTGTTACCACGGCTATTCCATCGAGGAGGCCATCGACTCCATCGCCGCCGCCGGCTTCCACTATATCGAGCTCACCGCCACCAAGGGCTGGACGGAGCACGTCTTCCCCGACCAGAGCTTTGAACAGCTTTGGAGCGTGAAGGACCGCCTGGCCCAAAAGGGCCTCATCCCCTTCGCCCTAAGCGGCCACTGCAACCTGATGGACCCCGCCCGCATCCCGGACTTCGTCTCCAACATCCGCCTCGCCGCCTTCTTCGGCTGCGACTACATCGTCTCCTCCATCGGGGAGGCCCACCTGGCCGACCAGGCGGTGGCCTCCAACGCCGAGGTGGCCGAGCACGTCAAGGCCCTGGTGCCGGAGCTGGAGCGATACGGCCTCACCCTGGTGCTGGAGGTCCACGGCGACCACGGCAGCGGGAAGATTTTGAAGGAAATCGTGGACCTCATCGGTTCGGAGCGGGTCAAGGTCAACTACGACACCGCCAACGCCATCTTCTACGGGGACGTGGACCTGTCCGCCGACCTGGACGAGACCATGGACCAGCTGGGCTATGTCCACCTGAAGGACAAGGGCGGGGCCAAGAACGTCTGGGACTTCCCGGCCCTGGGCAAGGGCTGGATTGACTTCCCTATGATTTTCGACAAGCTGGAGCGGGCGGGCAATGCCTGCCCCTTCAGCATCGAAATCGAGTTCACCCAGGCCGGGGCTAAGGACCTGGCCGAAATCGACCAGGCGGTGCGGGACAGCGCCGCCTATCTCAAGAGCAAGGGGTTTGAGCTGTGATGACACGCATCGGCATCGTGGGGGCTGGGGGCATGGGCACCGTCCACCACAGCAATTACGCCCATATCCCGGACTGCCAGGTGGTGGCCGTGGTGGGGGCCTCCGACAAGGACCGGGAGAACGCCGCCGCCTGGGGCCTGCCCCTCTACGCCACCATCGCGGAGATGGCGGCGGCGGAGGACCCCGACGTGGTGGACGTCTGCACCCCCACTTTCCTCCACAAATCCCACGCCTCCGAGGCGCTAAGCCTGGGGAAAAACGTCATCCTGGAGAAGCCCTGCGCCCTGACCAAGGCCGACGCCGCGGCCCTCTTCGACCTGGCCAAGGCCAAGGGGGTGCACCTCTACGTGGCCCAGGTGGTCCAGTTCACCCCCGAGATCGCCGTCCTGCGGCAGGTCCTGGACAGCGGGGTCTACGGCAAGCCCCTGGACGCCGTGTTCGAGCGGCTCTCCGCCTGCCCCAAGTGGGCCCAGGGAGGCTGGCTTTTTGACAAAACCAAGAGCGGCCTGGTGCCCTTCGACCTCCACATCCACGACCTGGACGTGATCGTCAGCCTCTTCGGCAAGCCCAAAACCGTCTCCTACACCACCTGCGGCGGGGCGGACAAAGGCTACGCCGAGCAGTACCGCTTCACCTACGGCTACGACGGTCTGAATGTAGTCGGAGAGGCGGCCTGGTTCAACGCCGACATCCCCTTCACCGCCCGCTGGCGGGTCTACTTCGAGGACGGGATGCTCATCAACGACGGCCAGACCGTTACCGGCTACCGCTTCGGGGAGGCTCCCCAGGTCTTCGACACCGAGGAGAAGGTGAAAATCCCCACCGGCATCAACGTGCCCCCCACCGGCTGGTACCTCACCGAGCTGACCCACTTCCTGGACTGCATCCGGGCGGGGGAAGCCACCCCGAGGGTCACCCGGGAGCAGGTCTTGAACGTCCTGGAGATTTTGGAGGCGGCCATTCAATAAAAACAAAGGCCCGGCGCCGTGGAAACGGCGCCGGGCCTTTCTGTGCTTGACCGCCCTCCCAAGGTGTGGGCAGTAGTTGGATTCGCGGGGGTGTCCCTGCCAACCCCGCGAATCCAGCTAAAAAAAGAACGTAAAAAGCATCTGATTTCCGAAAAAATCAGATGCTTTTTTGGTTGCGGGGACAGGATTCGAGCCTTCGGCCTCCGGGTTATGACGTCGAGGAGAATGACCTCATCCATTATTGCGGGTCTTATTGTTTTCAAGAAGTTTTCTGAAAGGGACAGCTTCACCGCTCAGTCAGTGACCTGCATATTGTTTGAAGGGAGTGCTTGCGTTTGGCGGACAGGTATTCCTCCTGCGTGGCGTAAACCGATAGGGCGCCGAAGGGGCAGACCCGAACGCAGGCGGGAGTGAGTCCGGCGCGGACACGCTGGATACAGCCGTCGCATTTGGTGAGCTTGTCCCTAGCGTTAAAAGACGGGATGCCGAAGGGGCAGGCCATGGCACAGGAGTGGCAGCCGATGCAGTTGATCGGATCATAAAGGGTAAGACCGCTTTCCGGGTCCTTCCGAAGTGAGGCGGTAGGGCAGCCGGCAACACAGGGGGCGTCGGCACAGTGCATGCAGGCCATGGAGAGATTCGTGTATCGTATCCGCTCCCCCACCTGCTCCTCCAGGGTATACACTGAGCGGAAGGGAACGTCTCCATTCAGGGGATCGGTGTCGTTCTGATCCATACAGGCCACGGCACAGGCCCCGCAGGAGACACATTTTTCCATATCCAGGTCGATAATCATTGTCTCCTCTCCGTCCTTTCCTCTTTGGTCACGGCGCACCGTGTCTGCCGGAATCCGGGGAACCCGGAATAGGGGTCCAGGTGATCCGCTGGGATGAGCTCGTTGGCGTCCGCCTCCCGGTAGCCGTGGTAGAGGTAGACTTCCCCGGGGGACACCGCCTCGGTAAGATGGGCCTTGACGTGGACCGAACCCGCGGAGGTGGACAGGCAGATTCCGTCCCCCTCCTGGAGGCCCAGTCCGGCGGCGTCGCCGGGATTCAGGTCGGCGGCGGGCTCCGGCCGGAGGGAACGGA
Organism: Pseudoflavonifractor phocaeensis; assembly: GCF_038439875.1. Taxonomy (NCBI): domain Bacteria; kingdom Bacillati; phylum Bacillota; class Clostridia; order Eubacteriales; family Oscillospiraceae; genus Pseudoflavonifractor; species Pseudoflavonifractor phocaeensis. Next base: position 112,920 of record NZ_JBCDMT010000007.1, on the reverse strand, counting down.
CCCAGGGCACGTCATGGAGGCGGGAATGAATGGCGTTGGGGAGCCGGGCGCCGGTGATTAGGGTGAGGGGAAACCGGACCGGGTCCGAGCTGTCGAAGCTGTCGGTGTAGGTGGGCAGGGGATCTAAGCCGGGGCGGTGGAGCGCGTCGATAAGCAGCGAGAAAAGCTCCAGCTTGCCCGAGCGGGTCTCGAAGCCCCGCTCCAGATAGGTTCCGGGCCGGTACGGCTTGAACTCTTTTACCCGGATGGGCAGGGGCGCGGCCTTCAGCTCCTCCAGGGTGACCGAGAGATCAGAGATGAGGTAGCGCATGGTGTTTTCGTATCCGCTTTTTAAAAGAGGATCGTTCAGATCCAGGTACGAGGCCAGCTCACAGATAATCTGAGGATCGGGTTTGGAACTGTACAGGGGGGAGATCGCCGGCTCGGTGCAGGTGAGGAGACCTCCGGGATAGCCCTTGAGCTCACTGCGCTCCAAGGAGGAGCAGGCGGGCAGAAGGATGTCGGCATAGGCGCCCATGTCCGTCATCACCAGATCCACACAGACCACCAGCTCCAGCTTGTCCAGAGCCGAAAGCAACCGCTTGGGCTGTGGGAACATCCGGTGGTTCATGCCGAAGCCCACCAGGGCCTTGATGGGGTAGGGGGTTCCCTCTTCAATCTGGCGGGTCAGGTCCATGGCCTGAAACTCGTCGGAGAGGGCGGCCCAGACGGGGAAGCGGGCGTCTCCGATCCGCTCTTTGCAGTGCTGGGGCGCGGTGTCGGTGACGAAGCTGTGTTCCTTGGTATCAAAACCGCAGTCGGTGTAGACAAGGCTGGTGTGGATGGGGAGCATCCCGCCTTTGCGGTCAATGTTTCCGCATAGGGCCTGAAGGGCGATGACGGCCCGGAAGTTGTTGTAGCCGTTTATGTGGTGCGTGAGAGTGGCGGAGGGGGAGTAGGCGGCTGCGGGGCCGTTGGTGGCATAGAGCTTTGCGGCGGCGTACAGCAGTTCCTTGGGCACTCCGGTGACCTCCTGGGTGTATTCCGGCGTGAAGCGGGCGGCGTAGGCCCGGAATTCCTCAAAGCCATAGACATATCGATCCACATAGTCCCGGTCCAGCCACCCGTTTTCGATCACCAGATGGCAGAGTCCCAGAGCCAGAGCCCCGTCTGTGCCGGGGCGGAGGCGGAGGTGGATGTCCGCCAGCTTGGTGGAGGTGGGGGTCTCGCGGGGGTCGATGATGATGACCTTGCCGCCCCTGGCCTTGAAGGCATTTAACTCCTTGCCCATGATGTGCCAGTTGATAAGCACGTTGCTCCCCCAGCCCAGATAGGTGTTGGCATTTCTCAGATCAGGCCGGTAGTTGCGCCCGGTCACCGTGGTCCAGGCCATCTGGGTGGCCTTGAAACAACTGGAGCTCTCGGTGCCGTAGTTCTCACTGCCAAAGGAGTGGACAAGACGGTGGAGCCAGGGCCGGTACCATTTGGAGTAGCCGGTGTACCAGGCTACGGCCTCCGGTCCGTCCTCCTTCTTGATACGGTTCAGAGTCCCGGCGATTTCCCGGTATGCCTCCTCCCAGCTGATAGGCTCGAAGGAACCGCTCCCTCGCGGCCCCACCCGGCGCAGAGGGGTCTTGATCCGGCCCTCCCGGTAGACATATTGACGGCTGCAGGCTCCCTTGGTACACAATTTGCCGTCGCTGCCGGGGAAGCCCTCGGTGCCCTCCACCTTGAGGATGGCGCCGTCCTTTACATACACATCCAGACCGCAGTGGGCGCCTGGAGTACAGATGTCACAGATGCTATGCTTGATCTCGATGCCCGTATCGGGACCCGGAATTTTGGATTTTAGGCGCTGGTCCGTTTCACACATGGCGGTTTCCTCCGATCTTTCGGATAAATTCCCTGCTGATCCCACACCCCAGCAGAGCAGCGGTCTGGACCGGGGTAAGGCCGCATCCGGGCCGGTCCAGCTGGGCCAGGAGCAGGCTCTTGAGGATCCCGGCGGCCCGGCGGCAGTCCAGGAGATTGACGCATTGCAGCGATCCGTTCCGGACCCGGGCCTCGATGTAGGGCCCCGCGGATAACCCGCCCCAGACCACCGGTTCCCCCTCCCGCCGGCTGTCTCCCAAACCGACGAAGTCCAGGCCCATGAAATGGGTAATGTTGTGTATGATGTTCCCGGCATAGGGTTCGGGGTGTCCCGCCATGGCCCGGCCGGCGGCCTCGCCCTGGCGGGCGGCGTTAGCCCACAGGCCGATGGGCATGGTTTGGCCGGACTGGAGCTCGGTGCCTTCACAGCAGTCTCCGGCGGCGTAGATGCCGGGGCAGGAGGTCGACATATTGCCGTCAACTACGATACCCCGGCCCACTTGGACGCCGCAGCCTGGGCCGGACACCGTGTCTGCTTCGGCGCGGGTGCCGATGCACAGACAGATGAGATCGGCGGGGAGCAGTGCGCCGGAGGTCAAAACCACGCCCTCGGGGGAGATCTCCCGCACCATGGCGCCCCAGGTGAAGCGGAGACCCCGCAGGGTGAGACGCCGTTCCAGCTCCCGGCCCACGTGGGGGAAGGCGGCCAGGGGGAAGAGCCAATCGGCCCCGTCGGCGATGGTTACCTCTACGCCGCGGGCAGCAAGAAGCTCGGCCACTTTGATGCCAACCATGGACCCTCCCACTACCACGGCCCGGCAGGGAGGGGCGGACGCAAGACGGGCCCGGAGCCGCTCGGCGTCCCCGAGGGTGCGCATCACAAGGACCCTGGAATCGGGGAGGCCTTTGAGCGGGGGCAGGAGGGCCCGGGCACCGGTGGAGACCAAGATGGCGTCGAAGGAATAGGAGCTGCCGTCCTCCAGGGTCAGGGTATTTTGGGAGATGGAGCTGACAGTCTGGCCCCCGTGGAACTGGAGGTCCAGTTGGGAACAGAGGGAATCGAGATTTCCGAAAGGAAAGACCCCGTCCAGGGAGATACGGTCGGAGGCATAATAGGTGGAGAGCATGGGGTTGAAGGGGGGCATATTCAGCCGGTCGAAGACGTGGAGTTCTCCGGTCTTGTCCAGGGACCGGATGGCCTTGGCGGCGTGGTAACCTGCGCAGCCAAAGCCCACTATGGCGTATCGTTTCATTCTATCACCCGCTTGCCAACGGCCCGGTCAAAGGAGCCGCAGGGTATGGCCGATCCCCGCGTCCCGGGCCTTGCGGTAGGCCAGATCCCCCACCGCCACGTCCAGGGCCCCCATGCCGAAGTGGGTGTATACAATGATTTCCCGCTCCGATTCCCGCCCAGGTTTTTTCCCCAGGATAACTTCTCCCAGGTCGGCGGCCACATTCTCTTTTCGGAGGCCATAGTGCTTCAGACCAGGATTTTCAAGGACCTGGAGGGTGTCCTGGCTCCAGGAGCCCAAGATCCATTTATCGGCCTGAGCGGCGCAGGCGCCGTCCAGGTCAAAAAAGGTGTAGAGGCCTACGACCAAACAGCCCGGGGATAAGTCTTCGTAGTGAATGAGCGGGGTGCGGGATGTGGTGGCCATCACCAGAATGTCGGCTCCCTGAGCGGCCTGGGCAGGCGTGGCACAGCACACCACATCAGCCCGGTCTGCGTAAAGCCGGGCCAGCTCCGCCATGGCCTGTGGGTCCCGGTCACACAGCCGCAGGGCGGTCAGCTGGGGGAACTGCTCCAGGAAGCTTTGGGCCGCAGCGCGGCCCTCCTCCCCGCAGCCCACGATGGCCAGGGTTGCGGCGCCGGATTTGGCCAGGTATTTGGCGGCCACCACGCCGTGGCCGCCGCCGGTGCGCATGGCGGTGATGGCGGAGGCCTCCATGAGGGCGTAAGGCTGGCCGGTGGAGCCGTCGGTGAGGATGAGCAGATTCCCGCCGCAGGTGGGTAGGCCCGGCTTTTGGTGGGTCATCATACTGACCCACTTGATCCCGGCGACGCCCGTGTCCTTGAGATAGGCGGACATGGCTTTGATCATATTGGTGTGGGCATCGTCAAGCCAGATGGGCTCTTTGACTGGGTGAAAGAGGAGTCCTTTTCCGGAGCGGCGGAAGGTCTCCTCCACTGCGTCCACCACCTCGGGGTAGGTGAGCAGGCCTGCTACGTCCCCGGCGGTCAAAACGGTCAGATCTAGATGGTATTCCATATGTACCTCCTGTGCTGCTTTGCTTTTCGGGAAATTTCCCGCGCCGCTCTCCGCTGTGGAAAGACGGCGCGGCCACGGCTTTTCAAAAAGCCGCGGCCGCTTTTGGAAAGCCAGGGGAGTGATCAGTGGTCGAAGAGGGAGCCCGGTATCAGCCGGTCGCTCCGGCCCAGGGTGCGCAGGGCCATCCAGAGAGTGGCCTGGTTGCTGGTGATAACGCTCTTTTGAAAGTCGCTCTCCAGTCCCCGGATGTAGTCCAGGACCCGCAGGCCCGCGCAGCTGATGAAAATGCAGTTGGACTGGGGGCGGTCGGTGTCCCGAACGAGGGCGTAGAGCTGGTCGAAGGGGACCTTGGCTACCAAGTTCATCTGGACGATGCCCAGCCCTTTGGAGGACACCAGATGAAAACCGCTTTCCTCCAAGAAACGGATCTCCACCTCGTTGACCGAATCGGGGTAGGGGGTGACCATGGTCAGGTGGGTCCCCCCGACGGATTTGAGGGCGGCCACCACCGCGGTGGTGGTAGTGATGGCGGGCAGGCCCGTGGCCTTTTCCAGCCGCCGGATGATTTCCAAGTCGTAGCCCAGGCCCCTGATAAAACTGCCCGAGGTGCAGTTAAAGACCACCAGATCCGCCCCCTGGGCGGCCAAATCCTTCGCGGCGTCGTCCGCCATGTCTCCAAAGTCGCTGAGGACCTGGGGGTCGATCTTGGCCAGGGGGATCTGCCGGGTGAGCAGCTTGATGTCCGCCGGGGCGTATTTGGCCATCTCGATCTCCGGGTTCTTGATGCCCCCGCCGGGGCAGATGAGGCCGATGGTCAAGTCCTGCTTCATGGCCACTCCTCCTCAGCGGTGGAGCAGATGGCTGAGGGAGGCCACATCCTTGCAGCTCTCCAGGCCCATGATGGCCCGGATCGCCTCTTCGCACTGCTCGGGGGAGAGCACTCCGGTGGTCTGCATCCGGAAGCGCTGGGCCATCTCCTCCCAGGTGAACATGGCCTTGGGGTGGCCGGGGTGTACGTCCATGGAGGCCTCATAGACCTTCCCGTCCTTGGTGGTGATGGTCATGTGCTTCATGGGGTAGGTGCCCTCCTGCATGAGCTTGAAGCCGCCGCCCAGAGTGTGCTGGGGACTGGGGCCGCTCTTGACCTTCTGGGCCAGGGCCAGCACCTTGGGATCCTTCATGTTCTCCAGAGAGTACCACTGGGCCCCCGGCGTGCGGTCATAGAGCATGGCGGCGATGCAGAAGGGGATGCTGAACTGGGCCTGGGTCAGGGAGGTGTACCCCTCGGGGCGGATGCCCATGCGCAGCTGGGTGGGGGGGTCCAGGACGATCTCCTGGATCTCCTCGGGGGCGATGTGGTGTTTACCTGTAATGTCGTAGGCCAGTTCCATGGCGGTCTGGTTCCACATGTTGGCCGGCCAGTGCTTGAGCAGGGTCTCCATGGTCAGATACCAGCTGCCCAGGTCCTTGGTGTACCACTCTGGCCGGGGGTCGGGAGTCATGTGGATGGCGTAGACCTTGGGGTCGTCGAAGCAGTCCTGGTAGTTCTCTACGCCGCTCTGGGCGGTCTGGCAGAGCTGGACGCCGTCCCTGGCCCGGAAGCCGTGGAGGTAATGGTAGGCGTCCGACATGGTGGTGTGGTGAAGGCTCCCGTTCGTGGTGCTGCAAGCGGTGCCGAAGCCCAGGGCCTGGTTGACCTGCTCCTCGGTCAGCCCCATCAGCTTGGCGGCGGGGACAATGGCGGCAAAGATCTGCCAGCTGGTCAGGCCCCAGCCGTTGCCCTTCTCCTGGCCGGCAAGATCCTGGATAGCCATGGCGACTCTCTGGTAGACCTCATAGCCCGCCACCACGGCGGTGAGGAAATCCCTGCCGGATTTATGGAGCCCCTCGCTGACGGCCCAGGCCGTGGGGATCACGCCAGCCGAGGGATGGCCGGTCCAGGAGCAGTCCTCCCAATCCAGCATGTCGGACAAGGCGCCGTTGACAAAGGCGGCGTTGGACATGCTCAGCTTGCTGCCGTCGATCCAGCAGGTGGCCTCACCCCCGGAGCCGCCGTTAAAGCGCTTGCCCAATTCAATGGCCCGTCCGGACATGGGCACACCGTTGGCGGCAATGGCCACGCCGATGGTCTGCATGGCGATCATTTTGGCCCGGTCAATGACCTCGGGGGGAATATCTTCGTAGGTGAGTCCTTTGATGTAGGCGGAAAGGGTGTCGGTATAGTGTGTAGTCAGCTCGTGGATGCTGAATTTCATATTGGTTCCTCCTATGTCGTGTCAGCCGTTTTGCAGCCGTTCATTGAGGGCCTTCGGATCCAATCCGCCCAGCCCCAGGGCTTCCAGCGTGCGGCCGGAGGTGTAGTCCCGGCCGTTGAGGACCGAGACCAGGGTGAGCAGGGCGTCCAGGACCGGAGTTGACAGCTCCAGCAGCCGGGCCAGGGACCACAGCAGGCACAGGCCGGTGGAGGCGTCCTCGGAAATATAGCGGTGGGTGAGGCTGTCCGGGCCTGAGACGTCCCGGAAGGGATCCATCTCAGGAAATTGGTCAAAGGCCAGGATGCACCGCCGGGACTCGGCGAAAGAGACGAACTGGTAGCCCAGGGCCTCCATCACCGCCTTCTTCTCCAGCTCCAAAGCGTCGATGAGCGCCACCACGTGGGGGGAGAAGCCGTCCCGGTAGAGGCGAAAGGAAGGGTTCCGGTCGATATTGGCCGCGTTGAGCAGGGAGGCGGCTACATGGTTGTTGAGATTGGGGGAGTTGAGCGTGGTCTGGATGGGGTTGGGGGCGGGCAGACACTCATAGATCCCCTCCAGAGCTTCCAGCAGCCGGGGTGTGTCCCGTCCCGGGGAGGCGGCCACCCGTTTGGGCTTGTAGCCCATGACACAGGTGACTGTGGCGGGGGCGGTCATGCGGCAGGGGTAGACGTTGCCCCCCATCTCCCCCACCACGGCCGGGTGGTCCGGCCCCAGGGTATTGCGCAGGAGGATGGAGCCGCAGTTGCCGGCGGAAAAGCAGACGCACTGGCCGGGCTGGAGCAGGGGGGCCAGGGCCCGGGAGATCCGTTCATGGCGGCTGGCAAGCATGGCGATGAAGATGACGTCGGCGCCCTCCACCGCGTCCTCCAAATGGTCGGTGATCAGGTGGGGGGAGGCGAAGCCCTCTCCCGCCAGGCCCCGCATGGTAATACCGCCCAGGCGGATCACGTCGGTCAGATTTTCGTGGAAATACTCGGGAAAGTCAAAAAGAGATACCGAAAAACCTCTCCGGCCCAGATCCGCGGCGATGGTACATCCGGTACCTCCTCCGCCCAATACGGCAATTTTTTTCATAGCGTGTTTCTGACGGAACTGCCGTCAGCCCTCCAGGTTGGCGCGGGTCTCCTCATCGGCCTTCCGGAGGAACTCCGCCGTTTTTTCCCGCAGATTGTTTTTCTCAATGATCTTGTTTCCGAAGATCAGGATATAGAGCAGTACGACGGCCAGACAGATGAGGATGATGATGAGAACGTTTTTGGGCAGGCCCAGGGCGTTTTTCACGATGAAGAAGAGCATCAGGGCGTTGGAGACGATCGTCAGGGCCATCAGTTTGGGCGTGGACATGTAGAAGCGGGAGGCTTTCCACTGGTCGGGAAAGAGCTTGGGGAGCAGGATGGGGGTCAGGTTGGGGATCATCATGGTAAAGAGGACCAGCCCGGAGGAGAGCCGGGAGAGGGTCTGACCGTCCACGTTGAGCAGGATGGGGATGATGCCCATGAGCCAGAACAGGATGCAAAGGCGGTGGGGTACACCGTATTTGTTTTTCTTGGCCAGGCCGTGGGGGAGCCAGCCGTCCACACAGGCCTGGATGGCGGCGCTGTAATAGAGGACAAAGCAGGAGTTCATGGTGGTCATGATGGCCAGGAGGGCACCGCCGATGATGAAGAAATTATAGAAAAGAGGATTTCCGTCGTAGACCGTGTGGGCGGCGACGGTCAGGGGCTTGCCCGCCACCTCGGAAATGGGCAGGACGCCGGAGCCCACCAGGCCCACCACGGCAAAAAAGAAGGCGGCCACCAGGGTGGACCAGAAAATGGCCTTGGGCAGGATGCGCTGGGGCTTATCCATGCTGCCGGCATATTCCAGCAGGGTGAAGCCGCCGCTGATGGCGAAGATGACCAGGCTCATGGCGTCCACGATGCCGTTGGCACCGTGGGGGAACATGACCTCCGGGCGGGTGATGGAGGCGAAGTCCACCTTGGGCAGGCCGAAGATGACAAAGGTGGAGAGCGCGACCAGCAGGATGGTAGTCATGATGTTCTGCATCTTGGCGGCGTTTTTGATGCCGAACAGGTTCATGACAAAGACAATGGTGATGATGGTCACCCCCACTACAGTGGGGTTTACGTTGATGAGGGAACAGAAGTAGGTGGCAAAGGAAAAACCGAAGAATGCCATTGTTACCCGGGCGATGGTTGAAACGCCGATATAGAAGGCCCCGAACTTGGGGGAAAACAGGTTGGAGTAAGCGTAGGAGGCACTGGTACGGGGGATGGTGGTGCCCATGATGAGGGAGGGGAACTTACAGATAAAAATGCAAACGGCGGCCAGAATGTAGGCCCAGAAGACGCCGCTGCCGGTTTTGGCAATGGCGATGCCGGTCATGGTGATAACACCCGCGCCGATGGTCTGACCCACGCCCATAAAGAAGCAGTCGCCAAACCGCAGGTTCTTCTTGCTGGGATTCGATGCCATAATGATTCCTCCTCTAGTTCTCGTATGTGGGAGCCGGGGTTCCAACTGTCCGCGCAACATATCTTCAGGCCTGAAGTGTTATGTTTCGCTTATTTGTAATGCAAATTCGGTGCCAAATCAAAAAACGAAGAAATGACGGTGCTTTTTTGTGGAGAATATCAAAAAAGGATTGACTTTGTTCAGCAGGTTGACGAAAAGCGAGCCCCATTTACCCCGTTTATTGTAATAATGGGGGATAAATGGGACCCGCTTTTTGAGGGGATGTCCGTTGTACCAAAGGAGCGCAATGGGTGTTTCCTTGAGTTGTGGTCAAGTGGGGATGTCATTCATACCCCGGCTATCCCAGGTATGCCCTTCCGGAAGGAGTCAGTTCAATGCCCCGGCGGCCCCTGAATACGGAAATAAGTCCCCGGTCCGCCAGATCCTCTAATATCTCTCGGACCGCCGACTCTGTGAGGGGGCGGCCCTGCTGCTGCAGCTGGGTTCGGATGCTGCGCCGCCCCGCCCCCAGGCCCAACGTGTTATAGTGCCGGATGATGCCGAGCACCCGGACGGCCACATCCCCCTCCGCCGAAAGGGGAGAAGCTGTTCCCGCAGCAGTTCCCGCCGGGGGGAGGCGGCGCTGAATGTAAACGGGCAGGGAGCTGGGGGTAATTTCCTCCAGACCCAGATTTGCCAGGTATTCCACACAGTTGGCAAGCTCCCGTACATTTCCCTCGAAGGGATAGGAGATGATGGCCTCCACTGCCTGGGGAGAAAGGGTAAAGTGATAGTTGTTTTCATCCTTTAGATATTGGATGAGGTAGATGATATCCTCCTTCCGCTCCCGCAGGGGGGGGATAGAGAGGGGCAAGACGTTCAGACGGTAATAGAGGTCGCTTCGGAAGGCACCCTCCTGGATCATGCGGCCCAGATCTTTGTTGGTGGCGGCAATGACGCGTACGTCTACCGGGATGACGCTGTCCCCGCCCACCCGGGTGATCTCCTTTTCCTGAAGAGCCCGCAGCAGGCGGACCTGAAGATGGAGAGGCATATCCCCGATTTCATCCAAAAAGAGGGTGCCGGTGTGGGCCAGCTCGAAAAGACCCAATTTCCCCTCCTTTCTGGCACCTGTAAAAGCACCGCCCTCGTAGCCGAAAAGCTCGCTCTCCAGCAGGGATTCGGCGATGGCGCCGCAGTTTACCGCCACGAAGGGCCGCTGTTTGCGCCCCGAGAGATTGTGGATGGCCTGGGCAAAAAGCTCCTTGCCCACGCCGGTCTCCCCCGTGATGAGAACATTGGCCTCGGACAGGGCGATGCGGCGCGCTATATTTTTGGTGGACTGAATGGCCTCGCTGATACCGGCGATGTCGTCGATGGTATACTTGGCGGTGTGCTTTTTATGAATAAGCTGGCGGCGCAGATCGTTCTGCCGCTTTTCCTGTTCCCAGTAGTTGGAGATGCGCAGGTAGCCCACCTGGTCCTGGTGGTGGGAAATGACGTTGATGCTGACGATATACTGCCGCCCCCGGTAGGTGATGACCCGTTCCTGAAAGCCCTTGAAGCCGTTGGCGGAAAACGCGTCCATGGAGGGGAAGATGTCCAGAAGGTTCTTGCCGATCAGATTTTCCTGTGGGATACCCACCACCTTTTCCGCATAGCGGTCACAATATTCGATGATATTTCCGCTGGAGAGAAGCATCAACCCCTCCTGGGCCAGCTCGTCCAGCACGTCCTCGTGGTAGCTGGCTACGGTGATGCTTGGATTGAAGAAAAGTTCGGTTCGCATGCGCCGGTAGTAATCCTGAAAGGCGGGGCGGGTCAGCAGTTCCGGCATGCCCAGAGCACAAAAGATCTCCAGAATGGTGGAGACACTGAAATAACTGTGGGGAATCAAAAGAACCTTATGCCCCTCGGGGACCTGAAGGGAAGCCCGGCCAAACAGAAGCACGTTTTGGGCCAGTTTTCGCTTTTCGATGCCGGGATGCCAGACCGTCATGCTGCTGCGCCGGATGCCCAGCTTTTCCAAAAGCATCATCTTCCGGTTGGAGTCCACCAGCGTTCCGTCGCCCACAATGGAGAGAGGACCGGTCCGCTCCATGGCCTGGATCTGTTGAAAGGTCTCCTCTTCCAGGGTGTAGTAGGCCAGGACCACGGAGCTGACATGGGGAAGGTGCTGTTTGGTATAGGCAATGAAAAAAGGGCTGGTCAGGACGGCTACATCAGCCTCCAGGTCATCGGAGCCCAGGGCCGAGAAGAGCCTGGTCTCGATATTTACCGTCTCCGGCAGAAGTTCCGCAAGAGACTGCTGGTAAAAGTCAAGCCTCTGGGCCGTGTGCCCCAGAATCACAATCTTTTTCAAAGCCCTGCCCCCTTGTCTTGCGTCGATTTTTGTCTAGTATAGCATGTGCCTGGGATGATTGCAAAGTCTAGAGCTTATTTACCAATTAGAGAATAAACGGTTCCAAGCTTGGTATCGGTAACAATTAAGAAAGGAAATGAATATGTGAGCCTAATTAATTAAAAAAGACAAATTAGCCGTGGATGAAATCGTGGATAGCGTTGTCTCAACAAGAAGAAGGCTCTGTATAGCTAATAAAAAAGTTGTGCAGGGCTTTTTATTTAGAAAACGACGTTTGGTTATAGAAGCTTGAGGTGCTGATTTGTGCCGCAAATTATTTTTCGCGGTCCCCATATCAGGAGCGGCACGAGGAATCTGCCTCCCATCTGGAGGACTTACACCGTCTGCGTCGCCGCTCGGGAGGTTGCCATACTTGCATTCTTCTGCTGAATCGGCAATAATGCCATGGTGATATTTGTATCAATAAGTAAAAAGAAGGGGACCCGGCAAAAATAAAACAGATCTTATCGCCGCTGTGGCGGAGAAGTTTGGGCTGACCAAGAAAGATTGCGAGGCCGTCGTCAACGCCTACCACGAAACGATTTGTGAGACGCTCAAAGCCGACGGCAAGGTTCAGGTCGTGGGATTTGGTATTTATGAGCTTCGGCCCCGCGCCGAGCGCCGAATCCTTAATCTGCAGACCAAGGAAATCATGACTGTGCCCGCCGGAAAAACGCCCGGCTATAAGGCTGGCAAGGCCTTAAAGGATGCTGTCAATCAATGAGGATAAAAGAAGGAGCCCTCATGATGAGGGCTCCTTCTTTTACCTTCCTGCCCTGTGAAAAATAGTACATCAGACCTCATTGAGGCTATCCACAGGCAGACTCAGTGAGAGAATGACCCGGAGCATGCCCTGTTCTTGGCTAAAGTGCAGGACCCCGTCGTACTGCTCCACCACCTGTTTCATCAGCCGTAGGCCGATGCCGTGCCCGGGGTCAGCCTTTGTGGAGACGGGTAGGCCGTCCCGGAACTTTACGGGCCTGGGGCATGTGTTGACGCAGTCGATCTCCAAGGCCTGGCCGCTGCAGCGCAGCATCAGGTCTACCCGCCGCTCCGTGCCGGGTAGAGCCTCGGCGCAGGCGTCCAGGGCGTTCTGGAGGAGGTTGGTCAGCACTGTCGTCAGGTCCAATGTACGGATGGGCAGTTCCGCCGGTATGCTGAACGCTTCATAGTGGAAGGAAACCCCCTGTTCCTGTGCGTCGCGGCAGCATACGGAGAGGATGGAGTCGATCAGATGGTTACTCGTATAGGTGGGGGTGTGAGTGGTGCCCAGTGACCGGTCCACCAAGTCGCCTATGGCCGCCAGGTCACCTGTCTCGCTGAACCGCTTCAGCGCAAGCAGCGTTCCACGTATCTCGTGCCGTGTTTCCGCGAAGGCGTCCAGGTGCGCCGCCAAGGTGTTGTACTGGCGCTCACGCTCCTCGGCCAGAATCAAGATCGCCCGCCTCTGGAAATCCAGCCGCAAATTCTCCTGATAGACGTGGACGGCGTCGGCAATGAGGACCGCGGCGATGGCTCCAATCTGGAACAAGGCGCCGGTTTCCACCGGCCAGTGGATCAGTGCCGGTTCATACTGGGGATGGAGACGGTCGGCCAGCAGGGCGGCGGCAAAGAAAAGGGAGCCCGTGAGGAGTGGGAGCGAACGGGGTGCCCGCCGCCAGGCGGAGAGGCCGGCGGCTGTGATCAGGAAAGCGGCCACGGTGACTTTGTACCCTCCGATGGAGAGCGAGAAAAGCTGCCGGGCGGTGCCTCCCCATGTGCCGCCCCATATCTGGAACACCAGGGCCCAGACACAGAAGGAGATGCCGATTAGGCCGGTGGCTCGCTGGACAGTTCGGTGGATGCCGCATATTTCGCCAAAAATCGACATAAGAGCGGCAAAAACTCCATAATAACACACTCTGCAAATGATATACCACGCCTCAGTTTGTATCCCCGCCGTCTGAATGAGTACCCTGGAGACCGTACCAATATAACATAGGCACAGCAAAGCAAAGGCCAGGGCCAGGGACTTGCGGCCGGTGCGGACGCCCACGCACAGATAAAGCAGGGCCAGAAAGAGGGCGCAGCCTACGGCCAGTGCGGCCAGTAGACCGCACAAAAACAGCAGGAGCCAGACTGCGTCAGGAGTGCCGAAGGCCGGTGATGACTGCGGACAGCGTCAGCAGGAGAAATGCCAGGATACCAGCAAGGGCAGGTGGACGAGAGCGCAGTTCTGGACTGCCGGGAGGCCTGATGCTGCCATGAGGGGGTGCCGTGGCTGGCGAAACGGCGTTGGAAGGAGGCGCAGCCGTGTTTTCTTTAAGCGGGGTCGGCAGAGCCTCCGGGACTATGACCTCAGTATCCTGCGGCTTCCAAACAGGCGATGGTGCCGCCGTCGGCGCTTTTATGTTCGGGAGGGCAGTGGAGGGGGAAATCGGAAGAAGATCTGCGGACGCTTCCAACATGGGTGTAGCTGCCGGCGTGGGTACGGTCTCCGGCGGTTCTTTAACTGGGCTGGGCAATATTTTGATGGATTGGCCAGGTGGGATAATGGAGATACAATCTTGCTGTTCCATGGATTCGAGCGATTCATGCGACACATCCGGAGGCACCGCATGATCATCATTGATCGATGGACTTAGTTCTTCGCCCCCCCCCCAACCAAACGGTAGCTCCGGCGATCCGCCGCCGCCCGCGTATCCCCCGTCGTAGTCGCCGTTGCCGTGCTTTATGGTGACGGTGTCGTCAGCGTCAACCTGAACTTCCAAAAGATTTGAATAGGCCAGGCTGCCGTTTGGAAGTTCCTCCTCGATGTAAAAATAGGTTGTCTGCTCTGCCATGAGAGTTAAATTTAAGGAGATCAGGCTGCTGGTGGAGGAGTTGGTAATTGCCTTGGACCATGTTTTCTGCCCATCAATGGAATAGTAAACTTTTTGTGGGCCAGGAATGCGGGAGCTATACAGGTGCAGGCTGGTTGAACTATTATGGATCTCTGGACGTGGATTAGGGGTAAGCGGCTGCGCCATGCAGGCTCTTGGCGTCCAGGGGCATACGCCCGCGCCGGTGGCTGTTTATCGGTATGGCGGCTCCCTTTACCTAAAGCTCCAGCCGGATGGACAAATCACCGTGACCCCAAACTCGGCTAAGGCAGGGGGCCTGATCCGTTCTGCCAAACTGGTGGATTTGCTCCATAAGGAGATAGGGGACGGCAAGATGATCTCCGTCCAAGCCTTTGACGGTGGGGTGCTCCTCTCGCCCAAAAGCGTTCCCCTGACGGAAGAAAAGGAGTTCAGCCGTGGGGCAAGGATTGATGGGGAACTTGCGGCCAATCAATGTAACCCGGGGCAGCCTACGGTGGTGCTTAGGACGGATGCGATCGAATTTTCGTCCAAGACGGCTGCCTGCATGGGTGTCCGTCTCAGCTTGTACTCCAGCAACAGGGCCCTGGCCTTCGTGGATGATGTCCACGGCGGCCTGCGCCCACGTTCCTCCAGATCAAGAAAACAGATTAACTCCAGAACACTGACCCGTTTTATCAAATGCTTTTTTAGGTGCGGAGAACGCAAGGACTTAAGTGTTTATGCCGAAACCGGCCGCGTCATTATCTCAGAAAGCCCGCTGTCAGCAGAACAGGTGCTCCGGCTGCGTTGGAATAAGGTGCCGGAGGAATGGCTTGGTATAGCCGACGATGATCGGAATACGCCGCAAAACTGTGAAAGCAGGAAGCAGCTTATGTAAGGAGGAACGCCTGTGCCGAGAGACAGATCGCGCAGTACAGCACATAGTTCAGACTACCTGCATCTCAGTCTGCCGGGACCTGTGTACCAATACCAGAAACCAGCAGAGAGCCCATTTCCAAAGTGGAAGAGCAAAAAGAAAGAACCGGCTGTGGCCCCATGGCGTGAGCCGGAACAGGTGAAGAGCGATGAATGAGGGGCTGGCCGCTTTTATCCATGAGCTGGTTGAAGATTACTTTGTTCGGCGTGATTATCAAAAGCTGCTTGGGCTGCTTACCGATGACTTTTCCTTTATCGGAACCGGGATCAAGGAGGTTGGTCATAGCGGTAATATCGCCGAGTATTTTATTCGGGAGTTGGAAATATACAGCGGCAGCTTCCAAGTGAGCGAAGAAAATTGCCGCGTCACCATGCTGACTCCAGGCGTGGCCCTGGGTTTAGTTACTCTCTGCATAGAGAGCGACCCTTCCTCAGGGCTCGTGGTCCGGATGCCAATGCGCTTTACCGTGGTACTGCGCAGGGCGTCAGGAACCTGGAAGGTGGCGCACGTCCATAATTCCGTCCCCTATCAGGAACAGGGTGAGGAGACGTACTTCAACCACGATGTGGCCCGCCAGAATTATCATCTGTTGGAATCTGTGGCCCGGAAAATGGCTGAAAAGGAGGTCATGCAGGCCCGCCTGCATGATTCACTCACTGGCATCCTTAACATGGAAGGATTTGTAAAACAAGCCGGGGAGATTATCGATCAAAACCCGGGACTGACGTTTGCGCTGATGAAATTCGACATCAACAACTTTGGATACCTCAATGAGTCGTATGGATACGGCGTTGGAGACGAGATCCTGAAAGATATCGCGGAACATTTAGATGCCGCCTGCCAAGAGAACGAGGTCTGCGGACGGGTGGAAAAAGACAATTATGCGATGCTAATGGTTTTTCACAGCAAGATGGAGACTGATCGCAGGATGGATGAGCTTCGGGAGGAGCTTTTGGGCCGGGAACTTCGTGAGCGGGTTCAGGGTATCAGCTTCACCGCGGGGATCTATTTGGTGCCGCCCAAGAGCGTGGAGAGTGTCAAAAGAATGCTGGACAAGGCATTGCTTGCCAAGCAGAATCTGGTCCGTGCACCAGGCGGGCAAAGTCAATACGAATATTACACTGAGGAAATGGAAGAACGTCACCGCTATCATACCAAGCTGGCCGAGCTGGCCTCAGCGGCTTTACTCAATGGTGAGTTTCGGCTTTACATTCAGCCGCAGGTGGATCTAAAAACCCAATGCCCTGTTTCGGGCGAGGCCCTGGTCCGGTGGGTGCGGCCGGACGGCGGTATCATTATGCCCGATGATTTTATTCCGATTTTTGAAAAAAACGATTTTATAATACAATTTGATTTTTACATGCTGGACGTTCTCTGCCGGCAGATGCGCACATGGATGGACCTGGGGATCGCATTGACGCCCATCTCTATTAATCAATCCCGCCGGCACCTGCGGTCTCCGGATTATATTGATCGATTCTGTGCCGTGGTCGATCAATACGACATTCCGCACCGGTACATCGCGTTTGAATTAACGGAATCGGCGTTCATTCAGTGCGGTGACGTGATGCTTACCTTAGCCCGGGAATTACACCGCCGGGGGTTCCTGTTGGCCATCGATGACTTCGGCACAGGCTATGCCTCATTGAACCTGCTGGGCCAGCTTGCCGCCGACATTTTAAAAATCGACCGCAGCCTCCTGGCTGGTTTTGAGTACAGTCCCAGGAGCAAGACGATTCTCCGCAAGGTCGTTGAAATGGCGCAGGACACGGAAATGGTCAGCATTTGCGAGGGCGTCGAGACAAGGGAACAGGCCGATTATCTGCTGGAGCTGGGGTGTGACGAGGCCCAGGGCTATTTCTACTACCGTCCCATGCCGGCAGAGCAGTTTGAGACAACCATCCTTCGGCGCCGACAGGCTGGTGAGCTGCTGAAAAATTGAGGTAATCCTGCAACCCGGGAATTGAATAAATGTTCTTATGCCTTTTGGCTTTGGTATAGACGACTCTAAAAGTGGAAAACAGATGCTTGCCTCTAGGTATAATGGTGGGTGCAAGGCTTACCATCCTCCAGGGTAAGAATCCGTGTAGCCAGGCTCGAAAGGCGGACATAAAATGAGGGCGGCCGGCAGGCCGCCCTCTGAGTTGAAAGAATTACACTGAGATATCCAGCACTTTTATTTTGGGGCAGAAGGAGTTCTGGCTTCAACCAGCGTCTGGGGCGGTGACGTTCTCCGTGAACCGGTGGAGCATAGTGGCGACCTCGGCCCGGGTGGCGGTGTCCAGGGGATTCAGGTGGCCGCCGTCGCCCTGGATGATACCCGCGCCACAGGCCCACTGGAGGGCGGGAACAGCCCACTCGGATGCGTCAAAGGCGTCCGTATAGCTCAAAATGTTGGTGTCCTCCCCAACGCTCACGTCCAGCCCCTTGCACTGTGCGCAGCGGTATAGCAGGGCCGCGAGCTGTTCCCGTGTGATGGGGTCCTCCGGGCCGAACAGTCCGTTTCCATAGCCGTCCATTAGGCCCTGCTCCGCACACCAGGCCACGGCGTTGGCGTACCATGTGCCGGGGACCGTGTCGGTAAAGGCGCTGTCCGCCCCGGGAGCGGGACTGCCCTCCATCCGCCAGAGTATGGCGGCGAGCTGGGCGCGGGTGGCGGTGCCATCGGGGCTGAACCGCTTGTCGGCGGTGCCCTCCAGGAGGCCGCGTCCGGCGACAAAGCGGATGTCGTCCTCCGCCCAGTGCCCACCGATGTCGGTGAAGTCCGGGGCGGGCTTCTCGGCGATGCCGAAGACGGTGAAGTGGCCGGTCCGGCCGGTCACGGCTTTGGCGCTCCCGTCATAGCCGGAATCCGCCACGTACTGGACCTCGCCCGCGGCGTCCAACCAGGCCATTTGGAGCGCGGCGCCTTGCTCGCCCCTCTGGAGCGCATAGGGCAGGGTGACCGTCACCAGCCCCCGCCGAAGGCGGAAACCGTCTCTTTGCCGCTTGTGATGTTCAGCTCGTCGTCCGGCTCCAGGGTGTCCTTGACAGGCCCCTGAAGCTTTGCCGGCAGGGTTTCGCCGTTTTGCGTGATGTTGGTGAAGCCGTCATTGCCCTCCCCGTCCATGGCAAACAGGGGATCGGTGGGCGCCACCAGCCGGTTCAGCGAGGCGTCCGTAAGGGCGGTAAAATCAACCGTCTCAGGGCTGGGAAGGGCGCCTGCCGAGGGTTTGTACATCAATGCCGCGCCGGAGATCGATGGCAGACTCTCACGGTAGGTGGCGCGTTGACCGAAAACCGTGATCTCCTGCCCCCGTGTCACGCCGGGCGCGGTGGAGAACATCAGGTAAATGCCCCCCGTACTGTCCTGGAGGGTCAGGTTGGGTCCATCCACCGAGGTCACAATGCCGGTCGTTGTGACGGTTTCCCCGTCCGCGGCCTCCAGCGAGTCCTCAATCCCAAGAGAAACAGGCACGAAGGTGTAGGTAAAGGTGGACACGGAGCTGGCCTCCGTCCCCTTGATCGCGACAGCCTTTAGTACCGTATTACCCGCATCTGTTCTGTTGATCATAATGTAACCGGTGTATTTTTGACTGCCGCTGTCCGGCTCTTTGCCGTCCAGTGTATAGTAGATCTCCGCGCCGGAGGTCGTGGTCTCCAGGGGGACGGCAATAACTGTGCCGAGGGTATATACGCCGCCAGGGTAATCGGATGTGGGTGCGGCCACCTGCTCCCCAATGACAGGATCCGCGGGGAGAGCCGCCGCCCAAACAGCGGATGGTAATAGGGATAAAAGCATTGCGAAGATCAGGAGAATTGCTGGCGTTTTTTTGTGTTTCATCTTTAACGTCCCCTCTTTCCCGTTGGGGATCCCCAACGGGGCCGGATGCGCGCATACGGTCTGAAGATTCCTATGATACCACGGCAAAAGCACCCGCTCTGTTCACGCCCCCCTTGTTCCGGGTGTTCATCATGCCGCAATTCCGCCTTTTTTGTTCGGCCACAGCGGTCAGAGGTCTCACGCGCCTGCTGTGCAGGCGCGTGGAAGGGGGGTACCCCCCTTCCAATGGGTCTTATTCTCTTTTTTGCCGGGCGGCTTCCGCCGCCCGCGCACTTACAGCGCGGCGGACCTCCTGTCCCGGCTTTCGTCGTCCTCGGGCGCGCCGCTCTTTTGCAGGGCGGGCTGCAGGGGATAGAAGCAGAAGGAGAGCCGGATGTCCATCCTGTCCGGGGTGCGCGTGTGGAAGGCATTTTCAATGCGGGCAGTGATCCGGTCCGTGTGCTCCTGGGGCGCGCCCTGGGCCATGACGAGGAACTGGCAGGCGCTGTACTGGGTGTAGATGTCGCTGGTGCGCAGGGTCGTGTAGATACTCTCCCGCAGCTGTTCCACCAGTTGGTCCCGCTCCTCCAGGGCGATAAATTCGCCGTACTGGTTCATCAGGGAGACGAGGATGAGCTGGACGCTCTGCCCGGTCCGCTTGAGGCCCCGCTCCAGGAAGCGGTATACGGACAGGAAGGTGTTGAAGTCGTAAAAGCAGGCACCGGCGGCGGGAGTTTTCTCCCGGAGCTGTTGGCTGATGTATTTGATGTCGATGGAGGGGGGCTGTATCGTCTGCGGCGCCGCCGGGCCCGGGGTCTGCCGCCTGAGGGAGGCGTCGTAGAACCGGACGGTCATCGTCCGGGCCTGCTTTTCGGCCCGCATGGCGCTGTCCGCCCGCTCATACAGCCGCGGAAAGCTGTCGTTGTTCTGAGCAAACTCCGCGCCCGCGGTGACGTGGAACCCGTCCCCGATGCCGAGCGCCGCCCCCGCCTGGGCGATCCTGGCGTTGAGCCGCTCCATTTGCTCCCGCACCAGCCGGCGTGTATGGCGGCCCGTCAGGAAGACGGCGAACTCGTCCCCGCCCATGCGGCCGATGACGCTGCCCCTGCCGAAATAGTAGCCCAGCAGGCGGGCCAGCTCCCGGAGGGCCTTGTCCCCCATCAGATGGCCGTATTGGTCGTTGACGCTCTTAAAATGGTCCACGTCGATCATCAGCAGGACACCGGGGGTATGCTCCCGCAGCAGCGCGGCGACGCGCGCCTCCACGGCGCCGCGGTTGAGCAGCCCTGTCAGGGAGTCCTGCTGCGCGAGAAGGCGGAGGTGGTCGTTTTCCACTCTCAGCACATCAAGTTCTTCCATATCCGTGACCATCCCTTTCCGCTTCGGCGTAAATGTTCCGTGTGTCAGTCTTCCAGCGCATGGGCCAGGCGCTGGAACAGGGCGGCGGCCTCCGCCCGGGTGGCCGTGCCGGCGGGGTCGAAACGCCCGCCGTCCTTTCCCTGCAAAACGCCCGTGGTCCGCATGACCTCCACCGCGTCCACGGCCCAGCCCGCGACGGCGTCCCCGTCGGTGAAGGCCGCGGGGGCGGGGACCTGGGGCAGGGTCCGGCCCCAGGCTTGGAGATAATTTGCCAGGATGACCGCCATCTCCTGCCGGGTGACGGCCCGGTCGGGCTCGAAGGTATCATCGGAGGTGCCCCTCACGATGCCGCGGGCGGCGGCCCAGTCCACCGCGGCGGCGCAGTAGGCGCCGGCGGGGATATCGGTGAAGGCTCCGCCTTCACCGCCGTCTTGCGGGGAACCCGCGAGACGATAAAGAACCGTGACGAACATGCCCCGGGTCATGCTGACGCCGGGACTGAAGGCGGTCTCCGTGGTGCCGGTCATCAGGCCGCTGGTATAAACATAGAGCGCCGCGTCGTAGAACCAGTCGCCCTCCGCCACGTCCGTGAAGGGGTTTTCCGCCGGGGGCGCGGCCAGCGCCTCCAAGTCCGCCAGGGTGTACGCCCCGTCCAGCACGGCGAAGGGGGAGAGGCTGTCCGCCGCCACCGCCGCGTAGCCGTCCGCTACCTCCACGTCGGTGAGGACCAGCGTCCCGTCCCCGCAGTGGGCCACGGTGAGGGTCTTCCCGTCCATGCCCTCCGCGGGGAGGGAGACGGTGACGCCGCCCTTGGGGGCCTTGGAGAGGGTCAGGTCCCAGGCCCCCAGCACGTGACCCGCGTCCCGGGCCGCCCGGAGGAGGTCACAGCCCGGGTCCCCGGCGGCGTGGAGCTTTCCCGCCTCCACCGTCAGCTTGGCGGCGGAGTAGACCTGTTTGCCCGCCACCTTCACGCCGGTGGCCTTGTCGGTGAGGGTGCGGCGTTCGTAGCTGGGGCCGGAATCGTCGGAAGAGCCGCCCGTGCTGGGGATGGGCGAACAGAGCGCCGTCACCGTCACGTTTTCCGGGGGCATGGTAAAGATGTTGTTTTCCACCGTCACGGTCCCCGGGTCGGCCTGCCAGCCGTCGAACTGATAGCCGTCTATGGGCACGGCGGAGAGGGTCACGGTATCACCCGCCTGATAGCTCCCGCCTCCGGTGGCGGCGGCGTGTCCGTTTGTCTCCAACGTCACGGTATAGAAGGGGGAGGCGCCATCCACCGACCCGGTGATCGCGCCGCCGGGCAGATTGTTGACGGCGCCGCCGTTCGTAAAGGAGCCGCTGTTGCTGATGGTGCCGCTGTTGCTGATGGCCCCGCTGTTGTTGATGGTTCCGCCGTTGGTGATAGTCCCGCCGCTCTCCACGGTCAGGGTTGTGCCGTCGGGGATCGTCAGCGCCGCGCTGTCCGGCACCGTCAGGGTCACGCCGTCCGGGATGGTCAGGCCGCGGGGCAGGGTCACGCCGCCGTACACCGCGCCCTGATCCCCCTCGAAGATGACGCCGCCGTTCCTGGAGACGCCGTCGTTGGAGCCCACGCCGCCTTCTTCGGAGCCGTTGCCCCCGGCTCCAATGTGGTCGCAGCTCCCCCCGCCATAGGCGAACACCACGGCGTTTTCCCCGATTTGGATGGTCCCGCTGTCGCCGCCGAGCGTGAGGGAGTTGAATACGCCCCCTCCTCCGATGCCCGCGCCGTAGCCATGGCTGCTGCCGCCATGGGCCTCCACCCAGGCGGAGTCCCCGATGGTGATGGTCCCGCCGGGAGCGCCTGTATTAAACCCACCGCCGCCGCTGGCGCCTCCTCCGATGCCCGCGCTGTTGCCGGCCCCGAAGGCCGTCACCCGGGCGGTGCCGTCGATGGTGATGGTCCCGCCGGCGCCGCCCGTATAGTCTGCACTGGCGCCTCCTCCGATGCCCGCGGCAGTAGTGCCGACAGCCGTGACTGTTCCGCCGCTGATGGAGATGGCGCCGCCGTCAATTCCCTTGTAGGTTCCGTACCCTCCTCCGATGCCCGCGCCATATCCGCCGCCGGTGGCGGACAGGCTGTCTGCTTCGCCGCCGGTGAGGAAGAGCGCCGCGCCCTCCGGCACGGACAGGCCGGGGTAAAAGAAGCCGCTTTTCAGGACGCTGTCGCCGAAGAGGGTCACGCGGGCCGTTCCGCCCGGCGCCACCGAAAAGGCGCACAGGTAATCCCCAGTGGCCTCGATAGTCACGCCGTCCAGCGAGATCTCGGCCTCCACGCCGTCCGGCACCGTGATCACGGCCTTCGGATTACTCTGGGTGGCGCTCATGCTTCCCGTCCACTCGCCTGAGATGGTGTAGGGCCCGCCGCCGCCCAGCGTGATCTGGCCGTCGTCCGCCTGGGTGACGGCTTCGCCGGTGATGGTCAGGCCGTCATAGAGTACCACGTCCACCGCCAGCGCCGCCGGGGGCAGCAGTGCTAGCAGCAGGCAGGCGGCGGCCAGCAGGGAGAGCAGTTTGTGGGTGATGGGATGTTTCATGGTCGATTCCTCCTTCGAATCCGGGCCATTGTGGCCAGAGGTTTCACGCGCCTGCTCCGTAGGCGTGTGAAGAGAGGTGACCCTCTCCATATCTTCTTATCTCTCTCCGGCCTCCGGGCCGCCCTCCATGAGCCGGGAGAGGGCCTGCTCCATCTTCCGCCGGGACACCGGCTTTTGGCAGAAGAACGGGACACACAGCCGGTACGCCTGGACGCCGAAGTCCAGGTCGGAGAACCAGATGAGCTTCCGGGACAGGAGCTTTGCGCTGGTGATGGTGTTGAGGCCCTCCACGCCGTCCTGGGCCACGAGCACACCGTCCGGCAGCGCCCGCTTCACCGCCGCGTCCAGCTCCGGCCAGTCCGCGCAGCCGGTGACCTTCGCCTCCGCCCCCCGCTCCGCCAGACACCGCCGGGCCAGGTCCATCAGCCGCTCCCGCTCCGCCGCGTCATCGTCGCAGACGATCATGCTCCACATAGGCGCACCCCCTTTTTTAGGCCTTTTCATGATTTCACAATAGGGGGATCAAGGCGGAGTTTCAAGGGGGTGGCCGCAATTTGCGGTTTTTGGCCTCAAATTGCATTGTCCAAACCGTATTTTTGCGGTAAACTGGTTTTGGAAAAGGATTTGCGGAAGGAGGGCTTCTGGTGTGAGAGCCGCTATTATAGACGACATGGACCTGTGCCGGGAGGACCTGCGGAACTGCCTGGACCGGTACTGGAACGAGCATTACGCCGGGGAGGCGCCCGATGCCGCGGAGTTTTCCAGCGGGGAGGAGTTCCTCTCCCATTTCACGCCACAGGCGTGGGACATCATTTTTATCGACCAGTACATGCCCGGGCTCTCCGGGATCGAGACGGCCCGGGCCATCCGGGAGCGGGACGCCCTGGCGGCGCTGGTGTTCGTCACCACCAGCGTGGGCCACGCCGTGGAGAGCTACGGGGTACGGGCCTGCGGCTATCTGGTGAAGCCCTACGGGTACGAGGACTTTGCAAGGACCATGGACCTGGCCGGGGTGGAGAAGATACGCGGCGCCCGGGCCATCCGCGTGGAGCGGGAGAAGGTCCTGCTCCGGGAGATCCTCTGGTGCGACCGGGACGCGCATTACAGCCAGGTCCACACCGACGGACGCGGCGTCCTCCGCTTCCGCCTCCCCTTCGGGGAGCTGTCCGGACTGCTGGCCCCCTTTCCGCAGTTTCTGCCCTGCTACAAGGGGTGCGTCGTCAACGCGGAGCGGGCGGTAACCATTGACGGGCTGGATTTCGTGATGGACACCGGGGAGAAGGTCCCCTTCGCGCGGCGGGAGAAAAAACGGCTGGAAGAGCTGTACAGCTCCTATCTGTTCCAGCGGGAAAGAGAGGAGGCGCTGTTATGATGGATGCCGTGGACACACTGATGGTGCTGCTGTTCCCGTTCCTCGATTCCCTGCCCTTCACCCTGCCCCGGTACTGGCTGTTTCGGGGCAAGCTCCGCATCCCCTTTCGGTACGTGGTGGCGCTGCAAATCGCCCTGTCGGCGGTGTACAGCGCGGTCTTTTACTACATCAATCTGGGGGGCTACGAGGCGGCGGCCCGGTGGACGACGATCACGCGCTACTTCTTTCTGCTGGTTTTCCTCGCCCTCGCGTTCCTGCTGATCAAGGACAGCTTTCCAAAGCTGATGTTCACCTATCTGCTGCTGCTGGCGTGGTCGTTTTTCGTCATGGGGAACGCGAACTACATCGAGAGCCGGTTTTTCTGGGATTTTTCCGATCTGCATCCGTACCTGGTCTACAACCTCGCCCGGGTGGCGGTCTACCTGATCACCTGTCCGTTTTTGCTGCGGTTTTTCAGCCGCACGGTGGCGGACGCACTGAAGATCGATGACAAGGCCATGTGGCGGCACCTGTGGATCATCCCGCTGTTTTCCACGCTGTTCGGGATGCTCTACTGCACCGTGACGGACGTTTACGCCTACGCCTCGTGGCAGTTCCTCGTATCCCGCTACCTCATGCTGTTCGGCGCCTGCTATGTGTCTTACGTGGCTTTGAAGGTGCTGGAGAGCTCCCGCGCCCGGACGCGGCTGGAGGCCGCCCTCATCTATGCCGACCGGAGCCTCCTGGCGCAGAAAAAGCAGTTTGACGCGCTGGCCGCCAATATGGAGGAAATGCGGAGGGCCCGTCACGACCTCCGGCAGCATTTGGCCGTGGTGCGGTCCTACATAGAGCGGGACGACAAGGCGGGCCTTTCGGATTACATCGACCTCTACCGCGGCAGGCTGCCCCCGGACATGCGGGAGCGGTATTGCCAAAATGACATGGTGAACGCCATCGTCTGCTACTACGCGGCCCTGGCCCGGGACAGCGGCGTTGAGTTTGAAGCCGGGGTGGACTACCCGGAGGACTGCCCGGTGTCCGGGACGGACATCACGGTGCTGCTGGGGAATCTGCTGGAAAACGCCGTGGAAGCCTGCAAGCGGGAGACGGGGGAGCTGAAAACCATACAGCTTCGGGTGAAGCGGCGGGGCCCGTCGCTTTTGATCCTGGTGGACAATCCATGTACGGCGCCCATCGTGTTCGACGGGGACACGCCCCTCTCCTCCAAGCGGGAGGGGGCCGGGATCGGGGTCGTCTCCGTGCGGGAGATCGCGGCCCGGTACGGCGGTACGGCGCAGTTTGAACAGAAGAACGGCATGTTCTATGCCTCCGTCCTGCTGAAAACCGCCCCGGACAGGGTTCCGGCAGGGGCGTCCAGGGGTTAGAGGCTTAGGATACAGGACAGAATACCCACAGGGTTTTATCTGCGATGCTCCCATAGGGGGCGGCTAAACGATGGAGGAAATAATGAGGAAAGTCACACTCTTCATCGCCATGAGCCTGGACGGACGTATCGCCGACGCAGACGCCAGGGTGGACTGGCTGCAAGGGGAAACGCCGGGAGCAGACGATATGGTGAGCTACCAGGCGTTTATCAAGGACGTAGACACGGTCCTGATGGGCTGGAACACCTACCACCAGGTTGCCACGGAGCTGTCCCCGGATGTATGGCCGTATGGGGAGCTTACCAGTTACGTGCTCACCCACAGAACCCTGCCCCCGGCGGACGGGATTCGGTTTGTCGACGAGGACGCCTGTGACCTGGTCCGGCGTCTGAAGCGGGAGCCGGGGAAGGGCATCTGGGTCTGCGGCGGGCCGAATATCATCCAGCCGCTGCTGCGGGAGAACCTCATTGACGCTTTCCACATCTCCGTCATCCCCACCATCCTGGGCGGCGGCGCCCGCCTCTTCGGGGAACTGGACCAGGCGCACACGCTGCGTCTGGTGAAGACGGAGCACTACAATGGGATCGTGGACTTGGTCTATGAACGGAGGGAGGGCCAGCATGGAGCCTGACAAGGTATATCAAATGGACGTCTCCAAGGTCTACCCGCTGCTGGTCAGCAAGGCCGAGAAAAAGGGCCGGACCAGGGCCGAGGTGGACGAAGTTACCCGCTGGCTCACGGGGTACAGCCAGGAGGAGCTGGAGAAGGTCCTGGCACGGCCCACCAGCTACGCAGCCTTTTTCCAGGGCGCTCCGGCCTTGAATGAAAACAGGAGGTTGATCGATGGCTCGGTCTGCGGGATCAAGGTGCAGGACATCGAGGACCCCCTGATGCAAGACATACGGTATTTGGACAAGCTCGTGGATGAGCTCGCGAAAGGGAAACCTATGGAGAAAATTCTGCGCAAGTAGCTGCTGGAAGAGAAAAAGGACCTTCATCCATGACGGGATGAAGGTCCTTCTTTTGTTGAGGGACAGCGTTCCCAGCATAGGACTGGGGCAAATGGCCTGGAAGATTCCACCTCGGGGCACCGTGGTTAAAAAGAATGAATCGAAGCTGTGGAGCATCACAATACTCCACAGCTTCGATTCATTTGTGGACTGTTTAAGAGAAGAATGGTAGGAATTTCAATTAGTTTGGCGATACCCCATCCTTCTTCGAGATTTTCTTTGTTTCCAACGCCTGGGTATCGAAGTTTGAATCCTCTGCGAGAAAATGACTAATTGAAACGTCTATCCCTGAATAATAAGATGCCACAAACTGAGCATTATGCTCACAGAGATAGCATTTCAAATCGTCTTCCGAAGTGATGAATTCCCGTAAAGGTGAGCGTGAAAAAACTAAAGGGGGTGTATGAGAATGGTGGACGACACTATTTTGGCTTTTCGGGACTCGCGATGTAAGGGATAAGCATCAGAAAAAGTAAAATAAGCATCGCATAAGCATCAGATAAGCATCACAAAAAAGCGGCCTCAACAATTTGAATTAAAAAGTAAAAAAAGCATCTGATTTCCAAAGAAATCAGATGCTTTTCTGGTTGCGGGGACAGGATTTGAACCTGCGACCTCCGGGTTATGAGCCCGACGAGCTACCGAACTGCTCTACCCCGCGATATGAATTTGTGGTGCCGGAGACCGGGATCGAACCGGCACGTTCTGTTGGGAACACAGGATTTTAAGTCCCGGGCGTCTACCAATTCCGCCACTCCGGCATGGATGACACGGGCCTCTCAAGTGCTTAACTACTATACCATAGGATACACGCAGTGTCAAGGAAAAATTCCAAGTATCTTTTTTGGGGCCCCCGCATAAGATAGGGGGAACCGCTGTTTTTTAGAGAGGAGGCGCCGCTATGGAGGAAAAAAACCTTCCCATCCGGGCGGGTGGGGAAAAGGGCGACGTGGACGACCTCATATTTCCCATTCAGTCCGCACCCATTCCCAGCGACCGATAAAAGGACCAAAGACCGCCCGAAGGGGCGGTTTTTGTGTATCTTTCCCTTTACAAGCCGGGCGCTTTTGGATATAATAATATCCGCTGATTTTAAGAATGCGAGTGTGGAACATATGCTGCAATTTGATGAATATAAGATCAAGCTCAACAATCTAAAGCCCGCCTTGGACGAGCTGAGCCAGGCCTTGGACCTGGACAGCGCCGCCCGTGAGCTGGAAATGCTGGAGTCAGAGAGCGCTTCCGATGGGTTTTGGGACGATTTGGAGAAGTCCCAGAAGGCCACCCGGCGGATGAATTCCCTCCGGGGCAAGCTGGAGAGCCAGCGCAAGCGGGAGAGCGAGTGGGACGACCTTATGACCCTCTGCGAGATGGGCAACGAGGAAGAGGACGAGAGCCTCCTGCCCGAGCTGGAGGAGGGCTACGCCAAGCTGGAGAGCGAGATGGAGGAGGCCCGGCTTTCCACCCTGCTGAACGGTGAGTACGACAGCTCCAACGTCATCCTTACCATCCACGCCGGTGCCGGTGGCACCGAGGCCCAGGACTGGGCCCAGATGCTTCTGCGGATGTATACCCGCTGGGCCGAGCGCCACGGGTACGAGTGCAAGGTGGCCGAGGTCACCGACGGGGACGAGGCTGGCATCAAGTCCGCCACCATCATGATCGAGGGAGATAACGCCTACGGCCACCTGAAGAGTGAGCACGGCGTCCACCGCCTGGTGCGGGTCTCTCCCTTTGACGCCAACGCGAGAAGGCAGACCTCCTTCGCCGCGCTGGAGGTCATGCCCGAGATCGAGGACGACGTGGAGGTGGATATCCGCCCCGAGGACATCGAGATGCAGGTCTACCGCTCCTCCGGTGCCGGCGGCCAGCACATCAACAAGACCTCCTCCGCCGTCCGGCTCATTCACAAGCCCACCGGCGTGGTGGTGGCCTGCCAGACCGAGCGCAGCCAGTTCCAGAACAAAGAGACCTGTATGAAGATGCTCCGCTCCAAGCTGGTGCAGATGAAGATGGAGGCCCACGCCGAGAAGATCTCCGACATCAAGGGCGTCCAGCTCAAGATCGAGTGGGGCAGCCAGATCCGCTCCTACGTGTTCATGCCCTATCAGCTGGTGAAGGACAACCGCACGGGGTATGAGACCAGCAACGTCAACGGCGTGATGGACGGGGATCTGGACGGGTTCATCAACGCGTATCTGAAGTGCAGCGCTACCGGGAACTGGGTGACCAAATAAGGGATTGGGACGGATGCCCGAGGGGGTGTCCGTCCCAATTTGTTTTCCGCCTTTTGAAAGGTGGGGGAAATCTGGGGGAGGTCTTTTCTGGAAAAGACCTCCCCCCAGGCCCCCCAGAAAAGCACTCGGGGGAGAGAGTTCCGACTCTCTCTCCCCCGAGACCTCCTCGCTCAACGGCCAGCCAAGGGGGCCTCGGCCCCCTTGTTTGGATTCATCCCCCGGGGCCGTCCACAAGAATGTGGGAAAACCCCGTCCCCTTACTCCGTAACGGGTCCGGGGTTCGGCAGCCCTTAGGCTTCCCCTCGGGGGAAGCTGTCTGCGAAGAAGACTGATGAGGGGAACCTGCCCTACCCAAAATCGTGCCGTGAGGTAATCAACCCGGCGTTGTTCATAATCTCCACAATTTGGTCAAGACAGTAGAAATCCTCCAAATCCTCGTCGTCCAGCGTGGCTCGGATGGCGTCCAAGGTCTGAATTGCCTCGCTGTTGACACGCTCCTCCAAAATGTGCAGATCCGGGGGGAGCAAGTACTGTACAACCATCCGGCCAATCTCATGAGTGATGAGGTCCATAGTAGAATCCGGCATAGTTTTTCCTCCGTGTATCATTTTTACAACCGATTGTATCACGCGCTTCGTATAAAATCAAGAAAAAGTGCGAAAAGTGATACAAGGCGGTGATGGTATGCCAAAGCCCAGAACAGAAACAGGGGAGAAAAATTTGGTTGGTGCAAGGCTCAAACTGTTGAGAGCCAGGGAGAAGATGTCTCAACGCGATTTGGCGCGTAGACTTCAGCTGATGGGCTTTGATATGGATAAGAATGTGATTACCCGAATTGAAACCAACAAGCGATATGTGACAGATTTGGAAATTCGGGCTTTGGCGAAGGTCTTTAAAGTTTCTTATCAATATTTAATTGATGGTGAAGAATGACATGAGAGCGGAGGACGGGAGCAAAAACCTGGTTGGACCCCGTGTCCGGGCCCTGCGGCAGAAAGCGGGACTTTCCCAAGAAGAATTGATGACACAGTTACAGCTTTTGGGAATGACATCTGAACGAGGTGTGGTAAAGCGAATGGAAAACGGAGACCGGGCGGTCAGTGATTTAGAAGTGCGTTTGCTGGCCAGGTATTTTAAGGTTTCCTATGAATATCTCATTGACGGCACAAACTAAGGCCATCCTTAATATAAGGATGGCCTTTTCTTTTATTTTCTTTGGGACAGGCTATTGTTTTTTTGTCACCATTTTGTTACAATTATAAATGTCATAAATCTTATATTTTCCCGGCAAAAAAATAAAGGAAAAGGTGAATGTCCATGAAGAAGAAAAAACTTCTGTCCCTGGCGCTTTCCCTGGTCATGGCCTTCTCCCTTGCGGCCCCCGTCATGGCGGCCGATGAGGAAGAGACCCCCGTTACCCCCTACACCGTCCCTGCTGATGTGAAGGATAAAATTGTTATTCTCCACACCAACGACACCCACGGCGCCGATATGGCCGTGGAGGGCAAAACCATTGGCACCGCTGGTGTGGCCGCACTGAAGGCCGACTTCGAGGCCGCCGGTGCCAAGGTGCTTCTGGTCAACGCCGGCGACTCCATCATGGGCAAGCCCCTGGTGAGCGCCGACAAGGGCAAGAGCGCCATCGAGTTCATGAACGCCGCCGGTTACGATGCCATGACTGTGGGCAACCACGAGATGGACTTTGGTTATGATAACCTCAAGGAGCTGGCCAAGCTGGCCGAGTTCCCCATCCTGGGCGCTGACATCCTGGACGCCAAGACCAATAAGCCCGTCTTCGAGGCCAACAAGATCTTTGATCTGGGCGGCGTGAAGGTCGGCGTCTTTGGCTTGGCCACCCCCGAGACCCTGACCAAGGCTGACGCCTCCAAGATGGAGGGCATTACCTTCCCCGAGAAGGAAGAACTCTACAAGTGCGCGCAGGCTCAGGTCGATGCCCTCAAGAAGGACGGAGCGGACCTCATCGTGTGCCTGGGTCACCTGGGCATCGCTGACGAGAGCGCCGGCAACCAGTCCATTGACCTGTGCGAGAACGTCAACGGTATCGACCTGTTTGTGGACGGCCATAGCCACTCCACGACCGAAGAGGTCACCGCCGCCGTTGCCAAGGCCGAGGCTGGCGAGACCAATGTGGTCAACGGCACCAAGATCGTCTCCACCGGCACCGCTCTTGTAAACGTGGGCGTGGTCGTTTACGACAAGGACGCCAAGACGCTGACCGACTCCCTGGTTCCCGCCGCCGAGTACACCAAAGTGGACGAGGCCGTTGCCAAGATGATCAGCGACCGCAACGACGAAGTGAACAAGATGTACGGTGAGAAGATTGCCGTGACTGAGGTCGACCTGAACGGTTCCCGCTCCGGCGGTGATTCCACCGCCACCAACACCAAGACTGTTGTCAACTTCCCCGACGGTATCGGCAACCGCACTGCGGAGACCAACCTGGGCGATTTTGCCGCCGACGCCATTCTGTGGCAGGCCCGCAAGACCCTGGGCGAGGATAAGGTAGATATGGCCCTCACCAATGGCGGCGGCATCCGCGAGACCATCGCCAAGGGCGATATCTCTAAGCTGGACCTGCTGGCGGTGTTCCCCTTCGGCAACACCGTGGCGACTATTGATGTCACCGGCGCCCAACTGTTGGAAGCCTTGGAGGCCGCTACCTCCACCACCCCAGACGCCATCGGCGCCTTCCCCCAGGTTTCCGGCATCGAGTTCGTCATCAACACCTCCAACAGCTACGACCAGGGTGAGCAGTATCCCGCCTCTACCTACTTCGCCCCCAAGACCATCAACCGGGTGGAGATCCTGACCGTGGGTGAGAACGCTTTTGACCCTGAGGCCACCTATACCATTGCCACCAACGACTTCACCGCCAAGGGCGGCGACACCTTCGGCGTGTTTAAGGCCGTGGGAGGTTGGAAAGATGTGGGCGTTTCTCTGGATGACGCGCTCATTAATTACACCACCGAGGTTCTCAAGGGCACCATTACCGCTGAGCAGTACGGCGAGGCCGCCGGCCGCATCACCATCGTCAACCGTCCCGCCGATCTGGACGCCAACGAGTGGTACTACGCCGCCGCCATCCAGGTGCTTGACAACGGCTACCTGAAGGGCACCGACAAGGGCTTTGACGCTGCCGCCAACGTGACTGTGGCCACCGTCTACCAGACCCTCTACAACATCGAGGGCAAGCCCGCCGCCGCTGAGGACGCCAAGACCGTCACCATGCCCGAGGGTGCCTGGTACGCCGACGCCATCAACTGGGCGTTCAACGCCGGGCTCTACACTGCCGAGAGCTTTGACGCCGACGCCGTTATCACCCGCTCCGCCCTGGCCACTATCGTGGCCAACTACTGCCAGAGCAAGGATCTGGCCGTGGAGGGCGGCATGGCCGTCAAGGAGGCCCCCGACTACGACCAGGTCCCCGAGGCCGACGTGGCCGGCGTGGGTTACTGCTTCGAGGCCGGCATCATGACCGGCAACGAGGCTGGCGCGCTGGTGCCCGCCGGCCAGCTGACCCGGGCCGAGTGGGCCCAGGTCCTGGTCAACCTGGAGGCGTTCACCACCGAGAGCGCTCCCGCCAAGGCCGCCTGAGCGGCCCTCTGATCCGAACAGCATGCAAAGGACCCGGGGATGAATTCATCCCCGGGTCCTTTTTCTTTATCAGTTCCAAAGGTTTTGGTAAAATATATTTGTGTTTTATGTATAGGAATGGTAAGATAATAGTACATTCCAAGCCGCCGCGATAGAAACCATGAAAAGGAAAGGTGAACGCATATGAATTGGAGAAAACCCCTCTCTCTGGCGCTTTCCGCCGCACTGTCCCTGTCTTTGGCCGTCCCGGCCTTTGCCGCGGACGAGACCCCCGCCCCCTGGTACGCCGAGGCCCAGGCCTATGTGACCGACAAGGGCTATATGACCGGCACCGACAAGGGCTTCGAGCCCGACGGCACCGTGGACCGGGCCACCGTGTTCCAGACCCTCTACAACTTGGAGGGCAAGCCCGCCCCCGAGAACTCCACCGTTCTGACGGACGGCGGCTGGGAAGTGGACGCGGCCAGCGCCTACTTCACCGATACCACCGCGACGTGGTATTCCAACGCCGCCAACTGGGCGGTGGACGCCGGGCTTGCGAAAGTCCCCGAGGATAAGCTCTTCAACGGCGAGCGGGCCATCACCCGGGCCGAGATCGCCGCCATCTTCTCCCGCTATGCCCAGATGGACGGCTGGATGGTGGACGTCACGGACAGCGCCGTGGCGGAGGCCGCCGACTACGCCGCCGTCCCCGCCTGGGCCGCTGAGGACATGGCCGTCTGCTATGAGCTGGGGCTGATGACTGGCGACCAGAACGGGAACCTGAACCCCGCCGCCACCGCCTCCCGGGCGGAACTGGCCACCCTCCTGATGAAGCTGGACACCCTGGTGCCCGCCTACACCGAGGAGACCGTCGCCATTGAGGTGCCTGAGACCGACGGCATCCCCGCCCACACC
Source organism: Pseudoflavonifractor phocaeensis (assembly GCF_038439875.1). NCBI lineage: Bacteria > Bacillati > Bacillota > Clostridia > Eubacteriales > Oscillospiraceae > Pseudoflavonifractor > Pseudoflavonifractor phocaeensis. Next base: position 79,719 of record NZ_JBCDMT010000007.1, on the reverse strand, counting down.
ATCCCCGCCATCGTCACCATCCCCGGCGGCGAGGGGACCTTCCCCGCCGTGGTGATGCTCCACGGCACCGGCTCCGATAAGCACGAGGCCGGCGGCGGCTACGATCTGGCCGCCCCCGCCATGGCCGCCTCCGGCATCGCCACCATCCGCTTCGACTTCATGGGCAACGGCGAGTCTGAGGCTGACTACTCCGACTATAACTACACCTCCGCCAACATCGACGCCAAGGCCGCCGCCGACTACATGGCCGCCCTGGACGCCGTGGACGGCGGCAAGCTGGCCGTCATGGGCTGGAGTCAGGGCGGCACCAACGCCCTGCTGGCCGCCGCCGCTTATCCCGAGACCTTCAAGGCCGTCATCACCTGGTCCGGCGCCACCAAGCTGGACGGGGTGAGCCTCTTCGGCGACAAGACCTTTGACCAGGCTTACGCCGCCGCCAAGAAGGACGGGGCCTACACCATGGAGTTCGACTGGCGGGAGCCCCTCCAGGTGGGCGAGCGCTGGTTCCGGGAGGTCAAAGAGACCGACGTCCTCAAGGAGACCGCCAAGATCGCTGCTCCCGTCCTGGCCATCAACGGCGATAAGGACGACGTGGTACCCATGGACAACGCCGAGGCCATCCAGAAGGCCGCCCAGAACGGACGGACCTGGATCGCGGAGGGTGCCGACCACACCTACAACGTCTTTACCGAGGCCGAGAGCGGCTATCCCACCATCGGCAGTGTCATCAACGTGGGCATCGGCTTCCTGGAGGAGACCCTTAACGGTGCCCTGGAGCCCGCCTACGCCCTCTCCGTCAGCAAGTACGGCAACGTGACCACTACCATGCCCGTGTCCGTCTTTGACGGCGCCGGCTATTGTACGGGCGACATCCTGAAGGTCACCGTGGGTGACACCACCATCGAGGCCCCCTACGGCACCGGCTATTCCAACGTGGACACCGGCAGCGTCATCGTTCTGCCCGACGGCGACACCGGCACCGTGGCCATCGCCATCAACATGGGCAACTTCGCCGGGACCTACAGCGTCACCGAGGAGACCCCCATCGTCTTCTCCATGGGCGAGAAGGAAGGCTACCTGGAGGAGTACGAGATCCGCAACATCGACTCCCTGCGCACCAACGACCGCAAGGACTACAAGTCCGACGAGATCTTCGCCAACTTCCGTGAGATCAAGATGGGCGATATCGCCGCCGGCACCCTCTACCGCTCCGCCAGCCCCGTCAACCCCGAGCTGGGCCGGAACACCTACGCCGACGCCCTGGCCAAGAAGGCGGGGGTCAAGACCTTCATCAACCTGGCCGACGACGAGGAGACCCTGAAGGCTTACGAGGGCTATGCCGAGAGCTACTACGGCAAGCAGAACGTGGCCGCCCTCAATATGGGCGTGGATTTCGCCGCCCCCGAGTTCGCCGAAAAGCTCAAGACCGGCCTGGAATTCATGATCGCCAACGAGGGCCCCTACCTCATCCACTGCACCGAGGGCAAGGACCGGGCCGGCTTCGTCTCCATGCTGCTGGAGGCCCTGATGGGCGGCAAGAAGGACGAGATCGTGAACGACTACATGCTCTCCTTTGAAAACTACTACGGCGTGGAGCACGGCTCCGACCGCTGGACCCGCATCGCCCAGAGCAACATCATCTCCAACCTCCTCAAGCTCACCGGTGCGGAGGACGAGAAGGCCCTGGACAAGGCGGACCTGGTCAAGGCCGCCGAGACCTACCTCACCGACACCGTGGGCCTGACCGCCGAGCAGGTCACCGCCCTGAAGGACGTCCTGTCCGGGAAGTAAGGACAGCGCAAAAAGACCGTTCCCCGAGAGGGGAACGGTCTTTTTTTAATAAAATGGGAAGCCTTACTCCCGGACCTGCCCGGAGCCGTAGATGACGTACTTGGTGGAGGTCAGCTCCTCCAGCCCCATGGGGCCTCTGGCGTGCATCTTCTGGGTAGAGATGCCGATCTCCGCTCCTAGGCCGAACTCAAAGCCGTCGGTGAACCGGGTGGAGGCGTTGACGTACACCGCCGCCGCGTCCACCGCATCCAGGAACCGCTGGGCCACAGTGTAATTCTTAGTGACGATGGCCTCGGAGTGGCCGGTGGAGTGGGCGGCGATGAAATCCACCGCCTCGTCGAAGCCGGAGACCACCTTCACCGCCAGCTGGTAGTCGCCGTACTCCGTGTCCCAGTCCTCCTCCGTGGCGGGGACCACAAAGTCCCCCAGGATATCCCGGGCCTCGGGGCCGCCGTGGAGGACCACGTTTTTGTTCTTGAGGTACTCCCAGGCCATGGGGAGGAAATCCTCCGCCACCGCCCGGTCGATGAGTACGCACTCGGCGGCGTTGCACACCGAGGGGCGGGAGCACTTGGCGTTGTAAAGGATGCGGGCGGCCATGTCCAGGTCCGCGTCCTGGTGGACGTAGACGTGGCACACCCCCTCGCCGGTGCGGATGACGGGTACGTGGGCGTTGGCCGCCACCGAGCGGATGAGCCCCGGCCCGCCCCGGGGGATGAGCACGTCCAGATAGCCCGTCAGGTCCATCATCTCCTGGGCGCTCTGGCGGCTGGTGTCCTCCACCAGGGCCACGCAGTCCCGGGGCAGGCCGCTGGCTTCCAGGGCGTCCCGGAGGATGGCCACCACCGCCTTGTTGGAGCGGAAGGCCTCTTTCCCGCCCCGGAGGAGGACGGCGTTGCCCGCCTTGAGGCAGAGGACGGCGGCGTCCACCGTGACGTTGGGCCGGGCCTCGTAGATGATGCCCGCCACCCCCAGGGGGACCCGGCGCTGTTCGATTTTCAGCCCGTTGGGGCGGCGGATAGTCTTGACCACCTGGCCGATGGGGTCGGGGAGGGCGGCCACCTGCCGGACGCCCTCGGCGATGCCGGCCACACGGCCCTCGTCCAGGGCCAGCCGGTCCAGCAGGGCGGGGCGCATCCCGGCGGCCCTGGCGGCCTCCAGGTCGGCGGCGTTTGCGGCCAGCCACTCGTCCTGGCGGCGGAGCAGGGCGTCGGCCACGGCGGCCAGGGCCCTGTTCTTTTCCTCCATGGAGGCGGCGGCCAGCCGCCGGGCGGCGTGTTTGGCGGCGAGACCCTGGGTTTCCATGACTGTCATAAAGATGACCACCTTTCTGTGAGAGATTTGGGGAGGAGGGGGATTGGAAGGCTGGGGCGGTCAGCCCACGGAGGTGGGCCGCCGGGCGGCCGCGAACCGGGTGCCCACGTCTCTGCCCTCCACGATGTCGTAAAGGGCGTCCAGATGCTCCGAATTGGCGATGACCATGTCGATGCCGTGGTCCATGGCCCGGCGGGCGGCGGTGAGCTTGGTGTACATGCCCCCGGTGCCCCACTGGGTGCCTCCGCCCCCGGCCAGAGCCTCGATCTCGGGGGTGATGGCCTCCACCCGGTGGATGAGTTTGGCGCCGGGGCACTTGTGGGGGTCGGCGTCGTAGAGCCCGTCGATGTCGCTGAGGAGGACCAGCAGGTCGGCCCCGCACAGCCCGGCCACGATGGCGGAGAGAGTGTCGTTGTCGCCCAGCACCTTTTTCTGGCCGGTCTCGATCTCGGTGGAGGACACGGAGTCGTTCTCGTTGACCACCGGGATGCAGCCCAGCTCCAAAAGGGCGGTGAAGGTGCCCGACAGGTGCTCGGCCCGGCTGGGCACGTCCACGTCCTCATCGGTCAGCAAAATCTGGGCCACGGTCTGGCCGTACTCGGCGAAGAACTTGTCGTAGAGGTGCATCAGCTCGCACTGGCCCACGGCGGCCACGGCCTGCTTCTGCCGCAGCTCGGTGGGCCGGGCCTTCATCCCCAGCTTGCCCGCCCCCACGCCGATGGCGCCGGAGGAGACCAGGATGACCTGATGGCCCATGTTTTTCAGGTCGGCCAGCACCCGGGCCAGGCCGTCCATCCGCCGCAGGTTGACCCCGCCCCCCTCCCGCAGGAGGGTAGAGGTGCCCACCTTGACGACGATCCGCTGTGCTTCCATGGGGAAGCCCCCCTTCTTGTGTTCTATGGATGCTCACCATCATAGCACACTTTTCTGTGGAAACAAAGAGGATAGGGGAGATGAAAAAAGCATTTTTGGAGAATCATACGAAAAAGGGACAAAGTCTGAAAAATTTTTGCCCAACTGAAAGAAAACTGAATGGTTTTCTCCATTTTAACCTGATTTCTGTTGAAATCATCCGACAAATGGGGTACAATATCCCCTGCGAGTGTTCAAGGGGGGGGTTTTGTGCTCAATATCGTGTTGGTAGAGCCGGAAATCCCCCAAAACACGGGCAATATCGCCCGTACCTGCGCCGCCACCGGGGCCCGGCTCCACCTGGTGGAGCCCCTGGGCTTCGATATCAGCGAGAAGGCGGTGCGGCGGGCCGGGCTGGACTACTGGCATCTGGTGGACCTGCACGTCTACTCCGGCCTGGACGACCTGTTCAGCCGGTGCCGTCCGGAGGACTTCTGGCTGGCCACCGCCAAGGCGCCCCGGAGCTACACGGATCCCTCCGTCACCTTCCGGGACGATTGCTGGCTGTTCTTCGGCAAGGAGACCAAGGGCCTGCCCGAGGATTTCCGGGAGAAGCACCGGGAACGCTGTATCCGCATCCCCATCCGGGCGGAGGCCCGGTGTCTGAACCTTTCCAATTCCGTGGCCATCCTCGCCTATGAGGCCCTGCGCCAGACCGGGTTCCCCGGCCTGAGGGAGGCGGGGGAGATGGCATATCCCACATCTGAATAGGAGGTCAATAGGTATGAATTACAACAAGAAGACCGTCAAAGACGTGGACGTGAAGGGCAAAAAGGTCCTTCTGCGCTGTGACTTCAATGTTCCCCAGGATAAGGCCACCGGCGCCATCACCGACGATAAGCGCATCGTGGCCGCCCTGCCCACCATCCAGTACTTGCTGGACAACGGCGCCGCCGTCATCGCCTGTTCCCACTTGGGCAAGCCCAAGGAGGGGCCCGATCCCAAGCTGAGCCTGGCCCCCGTGGCGGGGCGCCTTGCCGAGCTGCTGGGCAAGCCGGTCATCATGGCCGCCGACGTGGTGGGCCCCGACGCCACCGCCAAGGCCGCCGCTTTGAAGCCCGGCGAGATCATGCTGCTGGAGAACACCCGCTTCGAGAAGGGCGAGACCAAGAACGACCCGGAGCTGGCCAAGAAGATGGCCTCCATGGCCGAGGTTTACGTCTCCGACGCCTTCGGCGCGGTGCACCGCGCCCATGCCTCCACCGCCGGCGTGGCCGACTACCTCCCCGCTGTCAGCGGCTTCCTCATCCAGAAGGAGCTGGAGATCATCGGCGGGGCCCTGGCCGACCCCAAGCGGCCCCTGGTGGCCATCCTGGGCGGCAGCAAGGTCTCCTCCAAGATCGGCGTCATCAATAACCTGCTGGAGATCGCCGACACCATCATCATCGGCGGCGGCATGGCCTACACCTTCTCCGCCGCCGAGGGCGGCAAGGTGGGCGACAGCCTGCTGGAGGCCGACTGGGAGGACTACTCCAAGGAGATGGTGGCCAAGGCAAAGGCCAAGGGCGTGAAGCTCCTCCTGCCCGTGGACACCGTTATCGCCGACGCCTTCGCCCCCGACGCCAACCATAAGGTGGTGGCGTCCGGCGAGATCCCCGACGGCTGGCAGGGCTTGGACATCGGGCCCGAGACCGTGAAGCTTTACTGCGACGCGGTGAAGGACGCGGGCACCGTCATCTGGAACGGCCCCATGGGGGTCTTTGAGTTCCCCGCCTTCGCCGTGGGCACCAAGGCCGTGGCCGAGGCCCTGGCGAATACGAATGCCATCACCATCATCGGCGGCGGCGACTCCGCGGCGGCCGTGCAGCAGCTTGGCTACGCCGACAAGATGACCCACATTTCCACCGGCGGCGGCGCCTCGCTGGAGTTTATGGAGGGCAAAGAGCTGCCGGGCGTGGCCTGTCTCCTCGACAAATAAAAAGCCCTCACCGGGCGACGCCGTCGGTGGACCCGGGGTCCCCGCAAAGCCGTAGGGCTTTGTGGGGAGAGGAGGAGCAAACGAAATGAGCGAGCTTTCGCCGTGAGGCGGAAGCGAGGGATATGGAGTTTGCTCCGACGAGGCGGCGGCGCCTCGCTGGAGTTTATGGAGGGCAAGGAGCTGCCGGGCGTGGCCTGCCTGCTCGACAAATAAGCCGGCCTGTTTTTACCGAAGAATTGGGGCGGTTTCCCCATTGAGATAGAATGAAGGAGCTTGTGTCCAATGAATAGAAGATACCGAAAGACCATCATCGCGGGCAACTGGAAGATGAACAAGACCCTCTCCGAGACCCGGGCCTTTGCCGAGGAGCTCAAGCCCCTGCTGGGCCGCCCCAAGTGGTGCGAGGTGGTGCTGTGTGTGCCCTACGTCAACATCCCCGCCGCCACCCGGCTGTTCAAGGACTGCCGGATCGCCATCGGTGCGGAGAACTGCCACTATGAGTCCTCTGGGGCCTATACCGGCGAGGTGTCCGCCGAGATGCTCAAGGAGCTGGGCGTGAAGTACGTGGTCATCGGCCACTCCGAGCGGCGCCAGTACTACAACGAGACTGATTTTACCGTCAACAAGAAGGTCCACGCCGCCCTGGAGGCCGGCCTCCGGCCCATCGTGTGCGTGGGGGAGAGCCTGGAGCAGCGGGAGCTGGGGGTGACCCTGGAGCTCATCAACTATCAGGTCAAGTGCGCCCTGGCCGGGGTGCCCGCTGAGAAGATGCGCCACGTGGTCTTTGCCTACGAGCCCATCTGGGCCATCGGCACCGGCAAGACCGCTACCGCCCAGGAGGCGGGGGAGGTGTGCGAGACCATCCGCACCATCATCCGCAAGCTCTACGGGGCCCGGGTGGCCCGGGCCGTCACCATCCAGTACGGTGGGTCCATGAATCCCAAGAACGCCTTCGAGCTGCTGGCCCAGCCCGACGTGGACGGCGGCCTCATCGGCGGCGCGGCCCTGAAGCCGGACCAGTTCGTGGAGATCATCAACGCCGCGAACCAGGACTGAGACTGGAAGCACCTGTTTGGCGTTGATGGTCTCCCGCGCCGGGTGGTGCGTGAATTCGGAGCGAAGCGGAGAATTCCCGCAGGGCGAATTCAGTTCACCCGAGGATTTTGATCCAAAGGGGTCCCCGGAACGCCTGCGTTCTGGGGGATCATCAACGCCGCGAACCAGGACTGAGGCCAAACATCTTTCTAAATTTTAGAATTGAGGCAATGTATGAGTAAAACACCTACCACTCTCATTATCATGGACGGGTTCGGCCTGCGGGACGACACCACGGGCAACGCCATCGCCAATGCCCGCAAGCCCTTCCTGGACAAGGTCTTTGCCGAGTGCCCCGGCTGTAAGCTGTCCGCCTCCGGGCTGGACGTGGGCCTGCCCGAGGGGCAGATGGGCAACTCCGAGGTGGGCCACACCAACATCGGCGCGGGCCGGGTGGTATTCCAAGACCTGCCCAAGATCACCAAGGCCATCGCCGACGGGGACTTCTTCCAGAACGAGGCCTACCTCGCCGCCATGGCGGCCTGTAAGGAGAAGGGCACCGCCCTCCACGTCTTCGGCCTCCTCTCCGACGGCGGCGTCCACAGCCATAACACCCATATCTACGCCCTGCTGGAGCTGGCCAAGGCTCAGGGCCTTACTGAGGTCTACGTCCACGCTTTCCTGGACGGCCGGGACGTGCCCCCCTCCTCCGGCAAGGACTTCGTGGCCGCGCTGGCCGACAAGTGCGCCGCGCTGGGCGTGGGAAAAATCGCCACCGTGGCGGGCCGCTATTACGCCATGGACCGGGACAAGCGCTGGGACCGGGTGCAGCTTGCCTACGACGCCATCGCCAAGGCCCAGGGCGTCTCCGCCGCCGACCCGGTGGCCGCCGTCCAGGCCTCCTACGACCAGGACGTCACCGACGAGTTCGTGGTGCCCGTGGTGGTGGGGGACTACCCCGGCGTGAAGGCGGGGGACTCCATCGTCTTCATGAACTTCCGCCCCGACCGGGCCCGGGAGATCACCCGCTGCTTCGTGGACCCCGACTTCACCGACGTGACCCGGGACTTTATTTCCGTCCAGTTTGTCTGCACCACCGAGTACGACGCCTCCATGCCCAATGTGACGGTGGCCTTCCCCAAAAAGCCGCTGGAGAACGTCTTTGGAGAGTATATCAGCTCCCTGGGCCTGACCCAGCTGCGCATCGCCGAAACGGAGAAGTACGCCCACGTCACCTTCTTCTTCAACGGCGGGCAGGAGACCGTCTTCCCCGGGGAGGACCGGGCCCTCATCCCCTCCCCCAAGGTGCCCACCTACGATTTGAAGCCCGACATGTCCGCCCGTGAGGTGGCCGCCGAAGCGGTAAAGCGCATCGAGAGCGGGGAGTACGACGTCATCATCCTCAACTTCGCCAACTGCGACATGGTGGGCCACACCGGCGTCTACGAGGCCGCCCGCCTGGCCGTGGAGACGGTGGACGAGTGCGTGGGCCAGGTGGTGGAGGCCACCTCCAAGATGGGTGGCATCTCCCTCATCACCGCCGACCACGGCAACGCCGACCGGATGCTGGAGGACGACGGGGTCACTCCCTACACCGCCCACACCACCAACCTGGTGCCCTTCTATATCGTGGGGGCCAACGTGAAGCTGCGGGACGGCAAGCTCTCCGACATCGCCCCCACCATGCTGGACCTGATGGGCCTGAAAAAGCCCCAGGAGATGGACGGGGAGACTCTCATCGTCTCCTGACCCGGTCCGGCCTGACCTGTTTCCCCGCAGGCGCGGACCATGTCCGCCGCTGTTGATAATTCCTCATTTTGAAAGGAGCACTACACGTATGAAGCAGATCATTGAAATCGTTGACGTCCTCGGCCGCGAGATCCTGGATTCCCGGGGCAACCCCACCGTCGAAGTGGAAGTCTACCTGGAGGACGGCACCGTAGGCCGTGCCGCCGTGCCCTCCGGCGCCTCCACCGGCATCTACGAGGCCTGCGAGCTCCGGGACGGCGACAAGGACCGCTATATGGGCAAGGGCGTCCTCAAGGCCGTGGAGAACGTCAACTCCGAGATCGCCGAGTGCCTGGTGGGCATGAACGTCCTGGACCAGGTGGCCATCGACAAGGCCATGATCGAGCTGGACGGCACCACCAACAAGACCCGCCTGGGGGCCAACGCCATCCTGGGCGCCTCCATGGCCTGCGCCAAGGCCGCCGCCGAGAGCCTGGGCGTGTCCCTCTATAACTACATTGGCGGCGTCAACGCCAAGGTCCTGCCCGTGCCCATGATGAACATTTTGAACGGCGGCGCCCACGCCACCAACAACGTGGAGATCCAGGAGTTCATGATTATGCCCGTGGGCGCCCCCTCCTGGCGGGAGGCCCTGCGCTGGTGCACCCAGGTGTTCCACACCCTCAAGGGCACCCTGAAGGCCAACGGCACCCCCGCCGCCGGCGTGGGCGACGAGGGCGGCTACGCCCCCAACCTCAAGAAGGACGAGGACGCCCTGAAGGTCATCGTCCAGGCCATCACCGAGGCCGGCTTCAAGCCCGGCGAGGACTTCATGATCGCCATCGACGCCGCCTCCTCCGAGTGGTGGAACGCCGAGGAGGAGTGCTATATCCAGCCCAAGTCCGGCAAGAAGCTGACCCGCCAGCAGCTCGTGAACATGTGGAAGAAGTTTGCCGAGACCTATCCCATCATCTCCCTGGAGGACGGCATGGGCGAGGACGACTGGGAGGGCTGGGCCATGCTCACCAAGGCCATCGGCGACAAGGTCCAGCTGGTGGGCGACGACCTGTTCGTCACCAACACCCAGCGGGTGCAGAAGGGCCTGGACCTCCACGTGGCCAACTCCGTGCTCATTAAGGTCAACCAGATCGGCACCCTCACCGAGACCCTGGACACCATCCAGAAGGCCAACCGGGCGGGCTACACCACCATCGTGTCCCACCGCTCCGGCGAGACCGAGGACGTGACCATCGCCGACATCGTGGTGGGCATGAACGCCGGCCAGATCAAGACCGGCGCCCCCAGCCGTACCGACCGGGTGGCCAAGTACAACCAGCTCCTGCGCATCGAGGAGGAGCTGGACGACGTGGCGGAGTATCTGGGCCGGGAGGCTTTCTTCAACCTGAAGAAGTAAGATTTTCTGTACAGCTTAGAAGGGGAGCGGCCATAGGCCGCTCCCCTTCTTCGTGTCATCCAGCTCGGGGCCCCAACAAGGCCAGAAGGCCTTGTTGGGGAGAGGAGGGGCGGCAGAGTGAGTGAGCCTTCGCCGCCAGGCGGAGGCGAAGGATACGCAGCTTGGCCCGACGAGACGGCGTGGCGGAGTACCTGGGCCGGGAGGCTTTCTTCAACCTGAAGAAGTAAGATTTTCTGTACAGCTTAGAGGGGGAGCGGCCATAGGCCGCTCCCCTTCCTTTTACCCGATTGGCAAGGGAACCTTTCCCAGCCCGGTTCGTCCAAAGGGAAAAAGGAAGGAGGTCCTTGGCATGAAAAAGCGTATCCTTGCTCTTGCCCTGACCCTGCCGCTGCTCTTGTCCTGCTCCGGCTGCGGCGCCCCGGCGGAGGCGGTGGATCTGATGAAGGGGATATGGCCGGACGGGGGCCAGCGCCCACCCAAACAGGGGCCTTCGCCGGAGCAGATTGCCGGACTCAGCGATTTTTCCCTGGCCCTTCTGCGGGAAAACGCCGGGGAGGGGGAAAACGTCCTGCTGTCCCCTCTGTCCATCGTCAGCGCCCTGGGCATGACGGCCAACGGCGCCCAAGGCGAGACCCTGGCACAGATGGAGGGGGTGCTGGGCCTGCCCCTGACCGAACTGAACCTGGCTGTCTACGCATCCTTGTTCCCGCCCTCCGACCAGTTCCATGCCGCCAACTCCATCTGGTTCCGGGACAGCGGCGGTTTGACCGTGGAGGAGGAGTTCCTCCAGGCCAACGCCAACTGGTACGAGGCGGGGGCTTACCGGGCGCCCTTTGACGAGACCACCTGCCGGGCGATCAACGATTGGGTCGGGAAGAACACCGACGGCATGATCGGGAAGATCCTGGACGAGATCCCCGGGGACGCTGTGACCTATCTGATCAATGCCCTGGCCTTTGACGCCAAGTGGGAAAACCCCTATGTGGAAGGCCAGGCCCAGGAGGCCCTGTTCACCACGGAGAACGGGGAGGCGCGGAAGGTAACGCTGATGTATTCGGAGGAGGGGCGTTATCTGGAGGATGAAAACGCCGTCGGCCTGCTGAAGGCCTACGCCGGGGGACGGTACGCCTTTGCCGCCCTCCTTCCGGACGAGGGGGTGGAAATGGACGGGTACCTGGAGTCCCTTACTGGGGAGCGGCTGGTGGAGATCCTGGAAAACGCCGGGACGGCCACCGTAGACGCGGCTATCCCCAAGTTTGAGCTGGAGTATGGGACCGAGCTGAGCGAACAGCTCCGGGCGCTGGGCATGACGGACGCCTTCGACGCGGACCGGGCGGACTTTTCCGGGCTGGGACACAGCGAGGCGGGGAACCTCTATCTCAGCCGTGTGCTCCATAGGACCTGTCTGTCGGTGGATGAGCAGGGCACGAAGGCGGGGGCCGTCACCGTAGTGGAGATGGAATGCGGCTCCGCGGCGCCGGTGGAGGTCAAGACCATCCACCTGGACCGTCCTTTTGTCTGCATGATCGTCGACACCAATACCAATCTCCCTCTCTTCCTGGGCACGGTCATGGACATCGGGGATTGAGGAAAAAAGAAGAGCCGCCGGCAGCTGCCGGCGGCTCTTTTCTTTTATAGCTGAGCTCTGCTCAACCATAAAAACGGCATGCGGCCGTCCCGGCCGCTGCCTGAAATCCAGGGTATGGCCCGGAGGGCCATATGCCGTAAAATAGCTGAAGAAGCTATTCTTTCATTTGTCCTTCAAAAAGGCCAGGGCCGTTTCCAGGGCGTCCTCCCCGGGGGCGGTCTCAATGTCCGGCACCAGGGTGGAGGGGTCGGCCTGGGTGTCGGGCCGCTGCCACTGCTTGTGGGAGATGGTGCCCATCATACCGGTGTTGTCCAGCTGATAGAGGAGGATGTCCCCATAGCTGCTGGGGGCGTTGGCGCTGGCCCGGCCAATGACCGTGCCCAGCCCGCCGTCCTGGACCCACACGCCCAGCATGGTGGCCGAGCTGTACGTGGCCTCGTCGGTGAGGACCACCAGGTCGATGTCGGGGTTTGCCTTGGCGGTGGTCAGGTCAGGGGCCTCAGCGAGCTCGGCCCCCTCCGTCTGGGTGTAGCCCCGCTCATAGGGATAGGGCTTATAGGGATCCTGGACCTCATCCAGCGCCAGGGTGGAGTAGCGGACGTATTCCCCATAGAGGGGGATATCCATCCCCAAAGTCTCCAAGAACTGATAGCAGGCCTCGGAGTTTCCGCCGCCGTTGCCCCGGACGTCGATGATGACCTTGTGGGTCCCCTTCTTGACCGCCTGGGCCAGCTGGCCGGAAACGGCGTCCACCTCATCCCCCAGGATGCACTGGTTCAAATCTACGTAATAGACGTCGCCCATCTGTTCCCCGGCGGCGATGGGAGGCATGGAATCCACGGCCTGGGGCAGAGTCAGAGCGGCCGTTTCCTCCTTCCCCTCCACGGTGACGGCGACGCCGTCATCGGTGAAAGCGGCCCCGGCCACATGGAGGAGGTTTTTATTGGTGCTCCAGGCGGCATGATTCACATCCCGCCCGGAGGCGTTCTCCGCCGGGATGTACTTGTCCACTACGGCGAAGAGCTGGGCCACGGGGATCCCGCCCACGCTGGTCACCGGCCGCCCATTCCAATAGAGGGCCTCTTCCTGGGCCGTCCACTGTCCCTCCAGAGAGGCCTGGGGGCCGTTGCCGAACACGTTGATGTTGGTGTGGCCGTCGTGGAGGGAGGCGGTATAGGCCAGGGCGGCCCAGCTGAAGTCGTAAAGGGTGGTCTCGGGGTCCTCCGCCACGGCGAGGAGCTGGGCCTTGGCCTCCTCATAGCCCTGGGGCACCAGCTCCAGGGGGAAGGCGGGGTGGGCGCTCTCGGTCAGGGAGATGAGCTGCAGGGCGTCCTCCACGAAGGGGGCCTGGCCTACCATTACGGTGTGGGACTCCTCATCCCAGACCACCTCCTTGCCCAGGATGCCGCCCAGGGTGCGGACGGGGATATAGATGGTCCCGTCCACGGCGAAGGGCTGGGCCGGGGCCCCGCTTCCATCCACGGGGGTGACGGTCTGGCCGTTGACCTGAAGGGCGATGTCCATATACTGGGCCTGCAAGGTCTTGGTGGTGATGGCGCTGGAGGCCGCCGCCGTCCCCGCCGCCAGGGCGGCGGCGCAGGTCAGGGCCAGGGCGAGCTGACAGGGTTTTTTCATGGAAGGATCCTCCTAATATAATATTGTAAGGCCGCCGCTGCCGGCGGTCTGGGCTCACATCTGGAACAGGACCCCGGCCCCGGCGGCCAGGGCGATATAGAGGATAGGGTGAAGATCTCTCAGCTTGGGCAGGCGCAGGCACAGAAAGACCCCGGCGGCCAGGGCGATGGCGGGCCAGTAGGGGACGTAGGCGTTCATGCTGGCGGTATCCACCGGGATCTCCTGGATCAGGGCGATAAAGGCCACCGAAAGCCCCGCGGAGGTGATAAGGGCGGTGGAGGCGGGCCGCAGTCCGGAAAAGACGCCCTCCACCACCCGGCTCTGGCGGAAGCGCTTCAGGAAGCCCGCCACGATGAGGATGACGAGAATGGAGGGGGTCACCAGCCCCAGCACGGCCGCCACGGCGCCGGGGACGCCGCCGCAGGTGAAGCCCACGTAGGTGGACATGTTCACCCCCATGGGGCCGGGGGTGGACTCGCTGACGGCGATCATGTCTGCCAGATCGGCGGCGGAAAACCAGCCGGAGGTCTCCCCAAGGTGCTGGAGAAAGGGGATGGTGGCCAGGCCGCCCCCCACGGAGAAGAGCCCCACCTTGAAAAACTCATAAAAAAGGCGCAGATAGATCATCCCTTCCGCCTCCCCGCCGCTGAAATGAGGAGGCCGCAGGCCCCGGCCAGGACCACGTAGGTCACGGGGCTGAAGAGAAAGCCCACCGCGGGCAGCAGGGCGGCCAGTTCAGAGGAGAAGAGGGAGAGGAGCAGCACCCCCACATAGACCGCCACAGCGGAGGGGGAGACCAGGGTGGACTTGCCCAGCTTGAGGACGCTGGAGGCGATGAGGGCCACCACGGCGGCCCGGACGCCGTTGAAGGCGTGGGCCACGGCGGAGATGTGGGCGAAGTTCCTGAGGAAGGCGGCGATGAGCACGATGATGACCACCGAGGGGAAAACCACCCCCAGGGTGGCGACGATGCCCCCGAGGTTCCCCTTCTGCTTGTGGCCCACGAAGGTGGCGGTGTTGACGGCGATGATGCCGGGGGTGCACTGGCCGATGGCGTAGTAATCGGCCAGCTCCTCGTCGGTGCACCAGCCCTTTTTGCCCACCACCTCCCGCTGGAGGATGGGCAGCATGGCCAGGCCCCCGCCGAAGGTACACACGCCAATCTGGGCGAAGGTCAAAAATAAATCCAGATAGAGGTTCATAGTGAGGCAGGCACCGCCTTTCCCGCGTGGCAGTGGATTCCCCGGCAAAGCCGGACGGCTTTGCCGGGGAGAGGAGGAGCGGCGGGAGATATGCGGCCTGCGGCGGTGATATTCACTCCAACCCCTCCAGTTCATCCAGCCAGAGGGCGGCCGAGGCGTCGGAGGGCATCCGCCAGTCACCCCGGGGGGAGAGGGTCACGGAGCCCACCTTGGGGCCGTCGGGAAGGCAGGAGCGCTTGAACTGCTGGGAGAAGAACCGGCGGTAGAAGTTTTTCAGCCACTTCAAAAGGGTGGGGCGGTCATAGGCCCGGCCGAAGGCCTGCTCGGCCAGCCGCAGCACCTTCCGGGGGGAGAAGCCCCATCGGACGGCGTAATAGAGGAAGAAGTCGTGGAGCTCGTAGGGGCCCACCAGGTCCTCCGTCTTTTGGCTGATCTTCCCCTCGATTGCGGGGAGGAGCTCGGGGGAGACGGGGGTGTCCAGGATATCGGTGAGGACGGCGGAGAGGCGCTCGTCCTCCTCGGCCTTGTCCCCGGCCACGAAGGAGACCAGGTGGCGCACCAGGGTCTTGGGGATGGAGGCGTTGACGCCGTACATGGACATGTGGTCGCCGTTGTAGGTGGCCCAGCCCAGGGCCAGCTCGGAGAGGTCGCCGGTGCCCACCACCAGCCCCCCGGTCTGGTTGGCGATGTCCATAAGGACCTGGGTCCGCTCCCGGGCCTGGCCGTTCTCAAAGGTGACGTCGTGGTCCTCCATGGACTGGCCGATGTCCCTGAAGTGCTGCTTGACGGCCTCGCTGATGTCGATGCGCTTCAGGGTGGCCCCCAGCCGGGAGGCCAGCTCCACGGCGTTGTCCCGGGTGCGGTCGGTGGTGCCGAAACAGGGCATGGTGACGGCGATGATGTCGCTGGCGGGCCGGTCCAGCAGCTTCATGGCCACCCCGGTGATGAGGATGGCCAGGGTGGAATCCAGACCCCCGGACAGGCCCACCACGGCGGTCCTGGCCCCGGTGTGCTCCAGCCGGTGCTTGAGGCCCAGGGCGGCAATGCGCAGGACCTCGTCGCACCGCTGGGCCCGGTCCGCCGCGTCCTCGGGGACGAAGGGGGTGGGGGAGATCCGGCGGGTCAGGGTGGTGGTGGCCCGCTCCAGGGAGAAGTCGGAAGTCCAGATCTCCCCGCCCTCCGGCCCGGCGGCGAAGGTGTTGACCCGGCGGCGCTCGTAGGCCAGCTTGTCCACGTCGATCTCCGAGATGGTGAGGCCGGTGGAGAACCGGCGCTCGGCCAGCAGGGCCCCGTTTTCCGCGATGAGGTCGTGGCCGGTAAACACCAGGTCGGTGGTGGACTCCCCCTCCCCGGCGTCGGCGTAGACATAGCCGCACATGATCCGGGCGGACTGGCTGGTGACCAGGGCCCGGCGGAAATCCGCCTTGCCCACCACCTCGTCGCTGGCGGAGAGGTTCAGAATAAGGGTGGCCCCGGCTTGGGCCAGCCGGGTGGAGGGGGGCAGGGGAGCCCACAGGTCCTCGCAGATCTCCACGCCGATGCGCAGGCCGGGCATCTCCTCACAGGCGTAGATGTTCTGGGTGGTCATGGTGACCCACTGGCCGGCCAGAAAGACCCGGTCGTCCCGGTCCAGGCCGGAGGCAAACCAGCGCCCCTCGTAAAACTCCCCATAATTGGGGATGTTGGTCTTGGGGATCAGGCCCAAAATTTCTCCCTTGTGCAATAAAGCGGCGCAGTTATACAATTTGTTGTCACACCGCACCGGCAGGCCCAGGGCGGTGACCATGTCCAGGCTCTTGGTGGCCTCCAGGATGGTGGCCAGCCCCTCGTCGGCCCCCTTCAAAAGGGTGTCCTGCAAAAACAAGTCCCCGCAGGTGTAACCCGTCAGGCACAGCTCGGGCAGGCAGAGCACCCGGACCCCCTGGCGGGACGCCTCCCGCATGAGGGTGAAAATCTGCTCGGCGTTATAGCGGCAGTCGGCCACCTTGATCTTGGGGGTGCCGGCGGCCACCTTGATAAATCCGTCCCGCATGGAAAAGACCTCCTTTTATTGAGACTTATTTTACCCTGATTTCAAAGGAAACGCAAGAGCGGCCCATTTGTGCCCAAAGGCCCAAAAAGCCCCTGGCCAAACGGCCAGGGGCTTTTTGGGTGTGTGTGTTGTCGCAGAGAGTTGGAGAGGGATGGTTTTGGGAGGATGTGTGTTTGTTTTGGCTCTTCCTGTGTCCATCCTTAAGATACCAAACAATTACGGCCAAACTTTGACGGAACTATGAATAAACTGTAAATTGGCTTGAACTTAAGAGTTTTTCTTTTTCCGATCCAGGAAAAACACCTTGTAGAGCTGGATCAGCAGGGTGGGCAGGAAGGCCAGCAAGGCCACCAGACCGATCTCGCGGGAGGAGAAGGGGCTGACCTGGAACAGGCGGGACAGGCCGGGAATGAAGAGGACCGAGGCCAGGAGGACCACGCCCACGGCGAAGGCGCCCAGGCTGTACGGGTTGGTGGCAAGGCCCAGCTTAAAGATGGAGCCCTCCCCCCGGCAGCTGAAGCCGTGGAACAGACGGGCCAGGGTGAGGGTGGAAAAGGCCAGGGTCATACCGAGGCCCGCACCCCCGTCCTTGAGGCCGATGAAGTAGGCTCCCAGGGTGGCCGCGGCGATGAGAGCGCCGTAGGAGAGGATGCGCCCCATGAAGTTCCGGGTGAGGATGGGCTCCTTGGGGTCCCGGGGGGGCTGGTCCAGCAGGCCGGAGCCGGCGGGCTCCATGCCGATGGCGATGGCGGGGAGGGAGTCGGTAAGCAGGTTGATGAACAGCAGGTGGACCGGGGCGAAGGGCATGGTCAGCCCCAGCACGGAGGTGAGAAAGACACAGAAGATGGCGGCCATGTTGCCCGAGAGGAGGAAGTTGATGGCGTTTTTGATGTTGGCGTAGACCCCCCGGCCATTGACCACCGCCCCCACGATGGTGGCGAAGTTGTCGTCGGTGAGAATCATGGAGGCGGCGTCCTTGGAGACCTCGGTGCCCGTGATGCCCATGGCCACGCCGATGTCGGCGGCCTTGAGGGCGGGGGCGTCGTTGACGCCGTCGCCGGTCATGGAGACGATCTTCCCCTTGCGCTGCCAGGCCTCTACGATGCGTATTTTATGCTCGGGAGATACCCGGGCGTATACCGAAATGTGCTCCAGGCGGCGGTCCAGCTCGGACTGGTCCATGGCGTCCAGCTCGGGGCCGGACACGGCCTCGTCCCCCTCCCGGAAGATGCCCAGCTGCCGGGCGATGGCGGCGGCGGTGGATTTATGGTCGCCGGTGATCATGACGGTGCGGATGCCGCCCCGCTTGGCGTCGGCCACGGCCTGGATGGCCTCGGTCCGGGGCGGGTCGATCATGGAGATGAGGCCCAGGAAGGTGAACTCCCGCTCATCGGCCAGCTCCAGGGGACGGACGGCGTCCAGATCCCGGAAGGCGAAGGAGAGGACCCGAAGGCCCTGGTCGGACCACTGGGCGTTCTGCCGGGTGATCTCCTGCCGGTGGTCCTGGGTCATGGGGACCCGCCCCTGGCTGGTGAGGATGTGGGTGCAGCGGGGAAGGAGCACGTCCAGGGCCCCCTTGGTGTAGAGGGTAGGCACCCCCTCAATCTCGTGGAGGGTGGACATGAGCTTGCGGTCGGAGTCGAAGGCCAGCTCCCCCAGGCGGGGGTGCTGGGCCCGGTAGACGGTCTCCTCCACCCCCAGCATGTCGCCCAGCATCACCAGGGCGATCTCGGTGGGGTCGCCCACGGCCTGGGCCCCGGTGGTGGCGTCACTGGCCAGGAGGGCGGATTTGAGAAGGATATGGCAGGGCTCGTTGGAGAGGTCGATGCGGTCGGCGGGGAAGACCCTGCCGTCGGTGTAGAGCTCCTGGGGGGTCATCTGGTTGAGGGTCAGGGTGCCCGTTTTGTCCGAGCAGATGACCGACACGCACCCTAGGGTCTCCACCGCCTTCAGGTCCTTGATGATGGCGTGCTGTTTGGCCATCTTCTGGGTGCCCATGGCCTGGACGATGGTGATGATGGAGCCCAGGGCCTCCGGGATTGCGGCCACCGCCAGGGCCACGGCGAACATGAGGGCGTCCAGCACCGCCGCCTGGTGGAAGAGGGACATGGCGAACACCACGGCGCAGATGGCCATGATGCAGAAGGCCAGCTTTTTGCTAAAGGCGTCCAGGCTGATCTGGAGGGGGGTGCGCCGCTCCTTGGCCTGGTTCATCAGCGCGGCCACCCGGCCCAGCTCGGTGGACATGCCGGTGGCGGTGACCACCACAGCGGCCCGGCCGTAGGTCACCAGGGAGCCGGAGAAAACCATGTTTTTCTGGTCCCCCAGGGCCACCTCCCCACCGGTGATGGCGTCGGCGGTCTTGTCCACCCCCTCGCTCTCGCCGGTGAGAGAGCTCTCGTTGACCTTGAGGGAGTAGTTTTCCAGAATGCGGCCGTCGGCCACCACCATATCCCCGGCCTCCAGCTCCACGATGTCCCCGGGGACCACTTGGGCCGAGGGGACCAGGGTCCGGCGGCCGTCCCGCAGGACCTTGGCCGTGGGGGCGGACATGGCCTTGAGGCTCTCCAAGGATTTTTCCGCCTTCACGTGCTGGACGGTGCCCAGGATGGCGTTGAGGATGAGGACGGCGAAGATGACGATGGTGCTCTCGGCGTTTTCCGAGAAAAAGGAGATGACGGCGGCGATCATGAGGATGAATACCATCAGGTCCTTGAACTGCTCCAGAAAGACCTGGAGGACCGATTGCTTCTTCCCCTCGGCCAGGGCGTTGGGGCCGTGCTCTTCCAGCCGTTGCCGGGCCTCCTGGGCGGTGAGTCCGGCGGTGGTGGCGCTGAGAAGCTCCAGGGATTCCCGGCCGGTGCGCTGATAATAGGGGGTTTTGGGCTCCATAGGACATCGCTCCTTTTTTCTCTTGAAAGTAGTGTGGCCCAAACGATGACCGGATAACAAAAAAGACTTTTGAGTATGCGCTCCACCCTTTGGTCGAGAACATACTCAAAAGTCTTGTAACCGGAAGGCCGGCGTCCGCCACCAGGCTGTAAGGCCGTGATGTTGATGGCGGAACTTGCTACTACTCCCTTTTAAGTGAGCTTAGTCTATTCGAAAATGAACCTTTTGTCAAGAGGGGGGCGGAAATATTTTCTTCCCGGGGGAAGGTACTGGGCCCGTCCTTATGGGTACGGTCCCTTACAGCGCCGTCCCCTTTTTGGGAAGATGAAGATGGGCCGTGTCGGCCTTTTCCAGTTCCAGCAGCTTGACCTTCCGGTCCAGGCCCCCGGCGTAGCCCGTCAGACTGCCGCTGCTCCCCACCACCCGGTGGCAGGGGATGAGGATGGAGATGGGGTTGTGGCCCACCGCCCCGCCCACCGCCTGGGCGGACATGGCGGCGGTGCCCCGCCGTTTGGCGAGGAGGGCGCCGATCTCTCCGTAGGTCATGACCGTTCCGCGGGGGATCTGCGCCAGCACGTCCCAGACCTCCCGGCGGAAGGGGGAGCCCTGGGGGGCCAGAGGGGGCATAAAGTCGGGAACAAGGCCCTGGAAATAGAGGTCGAGCCAGCGCTTTGCCTGCTGGAACACGGGGATCTCCCCCTCCTGGCGGCCCGGCTCCAGGGTGCTGCCGAAATACTTTTGGCCCAGGAACCACAGCCCGTTCAGATGTTCGCCATCCCCGGAGAGGAGCATCTCTCCCAGGGGAGAGGAGTAGGTAGTGGTATACTGCATCTGATTCATCCTTCTTTCTCTATGTAATGAGATCTGTTTTCAGCGGGCCTCCGGCCCCGTCCCTTCCTCCAGCAGGTACCCCAGCGCCCGGAGGGCCTGGGCCGCCCGGTCCAGGGCAGCCGGCTCGAAGGCGCGGATGGTGTGCAGATGGATACCGTCGGTCAGATCGGACAGGGGCCGGGCCTCATTGGCGGCCACCTGTTCCAAAAACTGGCCCACGTCATACCGGGAGCGCAGCCGCAGGGCCCCCGTGAGCTGGCCGTAGAGGGGGTGCTCCACGATGACGTCCACCACCTCACAGCCGGCGTCCACGATGGCGTAGAGCTCCGCCCCCATCCCCTCCGGGGGATGGACGCAGGCCAGGGTGCGGGCGGTTCCGGGCGCCCGCTCCGTCAGGTAGCCCCGGGGGGTGGCCGAGATGGGGTGTCCTCCCGCACGGAGGAGGGCCACGTCTCCCACGATGATCTGACGGCTGACGCCCAGCTCCCTGGCCAGCGCCGCGGCGCTCACCGGCGTGTGGGTCCCGCCCAGCCGGGCCAGGATAGCCTCCCGGCGGGCCTGTCCATCCAACGCGTCCAATTTGTTCCCCTCCCTTGTCCGTTAATGGCGGCCTGCGTGCGGCCGCGGCAAGAACAGCTATCATAACCACAGGTTCAAACCGAAAGGGGCCCGGGCGGCAGAAAGCCGCCGGCCGTTTCCCCTGTGGCGCGGCACCAATCGCAGGAAATTTCACATGCAATATCCCGGCAAAACCCTAGCGTGCCGGCGCGGCCGCACACCGTTTGCCGATATTATATCATAGGAAGACCACGGACGCAAAGGCAAAGGTGTGGGAAAGAGGCGGAAAACAGCTTGATTTTCCCTTTATTTGGTGTTAAAATAAACTCACTTATTTGCCGGAAAAAAGAAAGGTGGGGCAACACCTGTGACAAAAGAGGAGGCCTTCGAATTTTTGGACCGGACCGCCCGGGGGATCGCCGAAACCTTCGGCGCCTCCTGCGAGACGCTGGTGCAGGATATGGGAAATCCCAATCACCCCATTTTGTCCATCTACAACGGCCAGGTCTCCGGCCGGGAGGTGGGCTCCACTTTGGACATTCTGGGCTCTGACAAGAGCCTGGATGCCACCCAGCTTACCACGGATTATGTCAACTTATTTGCCACCACCCCCTCGGGGCAGCAGATCAAATCCTCCACCTTCCATCTCATGGGGGAGGGCTTCAATCTGGCCCTGGGGATCGACTTCGACTTTACCTCCCTGGCCTATGCCAACCGGACCCTGGTGGGCCTCATGAGCGCCGACGCGGACCTGCAAAGCGCCCTGTGGACCGGCGGGGAGGGCCAGCTCAGCCAGATCTTCGAGGAGTGCCTGGCCTCCCTGGGCAAGCCCATCGACGAGCTGAACAAGCGGGAGCGGATGAAGCTGGTGGCCCTGATGGACCAGAAAAACGCCTTTTCCTTCCGCAAGTCGGTGCCCTTCGTGGCCTCCCGGCTCAAGGTGTCCCGCTACACCGTATACAAATATTTAGGGGAGCTGGCCGAGGAGAAGGCCACCGCCCGGAAAGAGTGACAGGATGTACAAGGAGCAGATCAGCGCCTATTTTGACGATCCCGCCCGCCGGGCCGAGCTGGTGGCCGCCGTGTCCCGGCTGGTGGGGGTGAAGAGCGTGCGGGAAGCGCCCGCCCCCGGCGCCCCCTTCGGCCCCGGCCCCCGGGCCGCCCTGGACGAGGCCTTGAAGCTCTGCTCAGAGCTGGGCTTCGCCACCCGGGACTACGACCACTATGTGGGCCTGGCCGACCTGAACGACAAGCCCACCCAGCTCCACATCCTGGGACATCTGGACGTGGTGGGGGAGGGCACCGGCTGGGACACCGACCCCTACACCTGCGTGGAGAAGGACGGGATGCTCTACGGCCGGGGGGTCAGCGACGACAAGGGCCCCGTGTGCGCCGCCCTGCTGGCAATGAAGGCTGTGCGGGACCTGGGCCTGCCCGTCAGCAAGAACGTCCGGCTCATCCTGGGCACCGACGAGGAGTCGGGCTCGGAGGACATCGCCTATTACTACGCCCGGGAGCCCTACGCCCCCCAGGCATTCACCCCTGACGCCGATTTCCCGGTGATCAACATCGAGAAGGGGCACTACCACCCCGACTTCGGCGCCTCCTGGGCCGCCGCTTCCGCCCTTCCCCGGGTGACGGCCCTCACCGGCGGCTTCCGCCACAACGTGGTGCCTCCGGAGGCCCAGGCGGAGATCTTGGGGCTGAAGGCCGCCGACGTGGCCCCCCTGTGTCCCGGACTGGAGGAGGCCACCGGGGCCCGCTTCACCTGCACCGACGCCGGCCAGGGCGTGACGGTCCGCTGCGCCGGCCGCAACGCCCACGCCGCCAGCCCCGACGACGGCATCAACGCCATCGCCGCCCTATTGGAACTGCTCTCCCGGCTGCCCCTGGCCGACTGTCCCTCCACCCAGGCCCTCCTGGGGATGCACGCCCTGTTCCCCTTCGGGGATAACCGGGGCAGGGCCCTGGGCATCGCCCAGTCCGATGCCGAGAGCGGGGAACTGACCCTCAACCTGGCCCTCATGACCCTGACGGAGACCGGCTTTACCGCCAAGTTTGACGCCCGGTTCCCCGTGTGCGCCACCGAGGAGACCTGCAAAAAGGCCTGCGAGGCCAGCCTGGCCAAATACGGCATCTCCGTCACCGGCGACGGGGAGATGACCGCCGTCCACATGGTCCCGGCGGACTCCCCCCTGGTCAAGACCCTTCTGAGCTGCTATGAGACTTACACCGGCGTGAAGGACGCCAAGCCCATCGCCATCGGCGGCGGCACCTATGTCCACGATATCCCCGGCGGCGTGGCCTTCGGCTGCGACTTCCCCGGCTTCGACCCCAAAATGCATTCAGCCAACGAACAGGCCAGCGTGGAGAATCTGCTGCTCTCCGCCAAGATCTTCGCCCTGGCCATCGCTGAGCTGTGCAGATAAAGCTAGAATGAGATTAAGGAGAAAAGAGAATGAAGAAACTGACCAAGCGCTTGAGCGCCCTTGCCCTGGCCATCGGCCTGGGACTGTCCCTGACCGCCTGCGGTGGCGGCGGCCTGAGCAAATTCGACGCCGTGGCCTACATGGACGGCCTCCTGAAGGAGACCTACCTGGGTGAGTTCGACAAGAACTATATGGAGCTGGTGGGCATCGACGAGACCGAGGCCCAGGAGACCTACGAGACCAGCCTGGAGGCCGAGACCGAGTTCTTCCTGTACTTCTACGACATTGAGTACCCCACCGACGAGATGCGCCAGGAGATCAAGGACATGTACGCCGAGATCTACAAGCACGCCAAGTTTGAGGTGGTCTCCGCCGCCGAGCAGGACGACGGCTCCTTCTCCGTGAAGATCAACGTGGAGCCCATCAACATCGTCCAGCTGGTGGAGGCGGATTGGGAAGAGGTCATGGACCCCTTCTACGAGAAGTACACCATGGACGTGCAGAACAGCATGACCGACGAGGAATACCAGGCCATGGACGAGGAGTGGGCCCGGATGATCGTGGACCTCTACCTGGAGAAGCTGCCCGAGACCAGCAACCTGGAGAGCCAGTCCACCACCGTGCAGCTGGAGAAGGACACCGACGGGTATTACATCATCACGGAGGACGACTTCAACCGCCTGGACGGCATGATCATCGACTATTCCTCCGCTCCCAGCTCTGAGGCCTGAGACATAATCAAAAGAGCGCCCGCATCGTCACGATGCGGGCGCTCTTTTGATCACCGGGCTCAAATCTCCGCCGGCTCCAGGGACATGACGGAGACCTCGTAGGCGGTGCGCTCCGTCTCCCGGCCCTCCTCCAGCTTGTGGTACTTCCGGCTCTGCAGGCGGCCGGTCATATGGACGGCGTCCCCCACCTCCAGCTGCCCGCAGGAGCGGGCCAGGGAGCCCCAGACGATGCAGGGCAGGTAGTCCGCCCGGCCGTACCGGCGGTTGACGGCCAGGAGCAGGTCGCAGATCTCCCGCCCCAGGGGGGTGCGGCGGACCACCGGCTCCTTGCACAGCACCCCCGTCAGCTCCAGCTGGTTGGCGTGCTCCCCCTGGGCGGGGGCCAGGGTGCGGGCGAAGAAGGTGATGACCAGGCGGCTTCCCACGCCGCTGCGGTTATTGAACGAGCGGACCTCCCCCGTCACCTGGTATTCCCCTCCCGGCTCCACCGGGCAGGCGGAGAGCATGTCCTCCGAGACCACCACGTTGAGGGTGTCCATGGCGCCGCTGAGCCGGGCCACCTCCAGAGGAAAGGTGAGATAGGTCATGCCGTGATTGGTGTGGGAAAAACGGGGCTGGCCGCCCGCCCGCCCCCGCAGGGCGGCTTGGTTCCTGTTCCAGCTGGTCTCCATTTGTGTCACGCTCCTGTCCGTATTGTCAGGATACTATATGAGACGAGCCCTGGAAGTATGACAGGGAGGCGGGCGGAGAAACGGGCCGCCCAGTCTCCTGGACGGGATATGAAAACGGGCCACCCAGAAAACTGGGCGGCCCGTTGGTGCGGCGTATATTTTACCGGTCCCACTTCTTGATGAGGGCCCGGATCTGGTCGGCAAACCGTCCCAGGTCCTTGTTGGCGCCCCCCTTGTTGTGGCGGATGACGGTGAGAAGCTGCTGTCCCGCCTCCTCCAGCCTCCGGTAGGCCGGGGAACCGGCGGGGGAGGTGGGCAGGGACTCCTTGACGGCGGGGGGGATGCCCGGGGCCAGCATGCGGCCCGCCAGCAGGTCATAGACCTCCTCGTAGTCGGGGGCGTGGGCGGCGAAGCCCCGCTCCTTCAGAAGGTCGGCGTAGATCACGGTCACATCCTGGTCCCCGTGGACCACGAAGACCTGCTGGGGCTTGGGGGCGTCGAAATGGCTGATCCAGTCCAGCAGGCCGTTCTGGTCGGCGTGGGAGGACAGGCCCTCCACCCGGGTGATCTTGGCCCGGACCACGATCTCCTCGCCGAAGAGCTTGACCCGCTCGGCCCCCTCCAGCAGGCGGCGGCCCAGGCTGCCTTCGGCCTGATAGCCCACGAAGACCACGGTGCTCTCCTCCCGCCAGAGGTTGTGCTTCAGATGGTGGCGGATCCGGCCGGCGTCGCACATGCCGGAGGCGGACAGGATGACCCGGCTCTTGCCGTCGGCGTTCAGGGCCTTGGACTCCTCCACCGTCTCGGTGAGGGTCAGGTTGGGAAACTGGAAGAGGTTGCCCCGCTTGATGGCGGCGATGGCGTCCTCGTCCAGGTAGCCCGTCAGGTCCCCGGAGAAGATCTCCGTGGCCTCCTTGGCCAGGGGGGAGTCCACCACCACCTCAAAATTGGGATTGCTCTTGACCAGGCCCTCCTCCTTGATCTCCCGGATGAAGTAGAGAAGCTCCTGGGTGCGGCCTACGGCGAAGGAGGGGATGACCACGTTGCCGCCCTTGGCCATGGTGTCGTCGATGATGGCGGCCAGCTCTTCCTTATAGGAGCCCACCTTGCCGTGGAGGCGGTCGCCGTAGGTGCTCTCGGTCACCACGTAGTCGGCGCCGCCCTGGATGGGCTGGGGGTCCCGGATGATGGGCTGGTCCAGGTTGCCCAGGTCCCCGGAAAAGACGATCTTCTTGGTGACCCCGGCCTCGGTGAGCCAGAGCTGGGCCTCCGCCGAGCCCAGCAGGTGCCCGGCGTCCACAAACTCCAGCTCCACGTCGTCCTGAAGCTTGATCCGCTTGCCGTACTCCACGGGGACCAGGTGCTTCAGGGTCTCCTGGGCGTCGGCGATGGTGTAGAGGGGCTCCACCAGCTCCTTGCCCGCCCGCTTGCCCTTCTGGTTCTCCCACTGGGCGTCGCTCTCCTGGATGTGGGCGGAGTCCAGCAGCATGATGCCCAGCAGTTTTGCGGTGAGGCGGGTGCAGTAGATGTCCCCGTCGAAGCCCTGCTTGACCAGCAGGGGCAGCCGCCCCGAGTGGTCGATGTGGGCGTGGGTGACGATGACCGCCTCCACCATGCCGGGGGCGAAATCCAGGACGCTGTTGTCCTTCTCGTCCCGGCCCTGCTGGAGCCCGCAGTCGATGAGGTATTTGCGGCCGTTGCATTCTACACAGTGGCAGCTCCCCGTGACAGCACGGGCGGCGCCGAAGAAAGTAAGTTTCATGACCCTGCCTCCTTATTCGATTTTCCCGTATGTTCTTCCGCCGGCTGGAGCTTGGAGACCTTGGCCCACTCCACCCGCCGGTCGGCCAGTTCCTCTACCTCGATGCGCAGGCCGTCGGCCTCCACCACCGGGTGGCTGCCGTCGGCGGGGATCACATCCAGCCGGGCAAAGACCAGACCGCCCAGGGTCTCGGCCTCCTCCTCTTCAGGGAATTCCACGTCCAGGGCTTCGGCCAGCTCCTCCAGCTCGGCGGAGCCCGCCACCCGCCAGAGGTTTTCCCCCAGGGGCACGATCTCCTGGTCCTCCTGGGGATCGAACTCGTCGTAGATGTTGCCCACCAGCTCTTCCAGCAGGTCCTCCATGGTGATGATGCCGCTGGTGCCGCCGTATTCGTCCACCACCACGGCAAAGTGGATCTTCCGGCTCTGCATATCCCGGAACAGCACGTCGGTGCGCACCGTCTCGGGGACGAAATAGGCCTTCCGAAGCAGCTGCCGCAGGGGCTTGGGCTGCTCCGAGCGAGCGTTGAGGAGATAGTCCCGGGTATTGAGGGTGCCGATGATGTCGTCCTGGTCCTCCTCGTAGACAGGGAACCGGGACAAGCCCGAGGAGCGGATGGCCTCCATGATCTCCTCGTCGGTGTCGTCCACCCAGATCATCACCACGTCGGTGCGGTGGATCATCACGTCTCCGGCCGCGGAGTTGTTGAACTCAAAAACATTCTCGATGAGCTCCTTTTCCTCCTTCTCGATGGCCCCTTTCTCCTCCCCCATGTCCACCATGAGGCGGATGTCCTCCTCCGAGACCCCCTCCGCCTCCGCGTGGGGATCGATGCGAAAGAGCCGCAGGAGGGCTCCGGTGAGGCCGGAGATGAGCCAGGAGACGGGCCGCAGCAGGACGGAGAGAAAAACCAGGGGGGCCCGCAGGGCCCGGCCGGTCTTTTCCGGGGCGTGGATGGCCACCCTGCGGGGGAGATAGCTCACCAGCACCAGATGGACCAGTCCCAGCAGGGCCAGCACCAAACCGGCGTCCAGCGCCGGATGTCTCCGGGCCCAGTCAAAGGGGAAGGAGAACCAGCGCACGCAGGTGACCGCGGCGGCAAAGGACTCCGCCGTCAGCAGGATGCGGCAGGCGGCCAGGGCGTGGGCGGGGGAGCGGGCCAGGACGGCCAGGGGGTCCCCCTCCTCCCGGATGAGGGGGTCGTTGGCCAGCTCCTTGAGGGCGGCCTCCCCGGCGGCGCCCAGGGCGCCCAGGGACAGCAGCACCAGCTCGATCAATAATCGGGGCAGTGTGGGGTCTCCCACAGAGAATTCCTCCTTTGAGTGTCAAATGGTTACAGCCAGTATAGCACAGCGCGGGAAAAAATGCACGAGAAAACGGAAAAAGGGGGCCATTGACCCGCTGTCTGCCCGGAGTCCAAAGGACAAGCAGTCCCACATATCATGACAGTGGAGGGAAACTGTGCTATAATATGGTTGATTTCGACGTTTATGGAGCGGGTGTGTGGTATGAACAAGCTGAAAGACGAACTTTCCGGCGAGGTCAAGGGCCTGGGGGCCCATTTGGGGGTCCTGGTGAAGTGGTCCCTCATCGCCTGTGTCGTGGGCCTTGGAGTGGGGCTGGTGGGCGTGGCCTTCCACATGGCGGTGGCCTGGGCCACCCAGACCCGGGTGGACAATCCCTGGCTCCTCTACCTTCTGCCTCTGGCGGGGCTTGCCATCGTGGCCCTCTACCACCTGGCGGGCATCTACGAGGACAAGGGCACCAACCTGGTGATGAACGCCGTCCGGGGGGAGTCCAATATGTCCTTCCGCACCGCCCCCCTCATCTTCATCGCCTCCGCCCTGACCCACCTGTGCGGCGGCTCCTCCGGCCGGGAGGGGGCCGCCCTCCAGATCGGCGGCGCCATCGCCTCCAGCGCGGGGCGGCGGCTGGGCTTTGACCAGGAGGACCGGCGCATCCTCATCGTGTGCGGGATGGCCGCCGCCTTCTCCGCCCTCTTCGGCACCCCGCTGGCCGCCGCCGTCTTTGCCATGGAGGTGGTCCACGTGGGGGTGATGCACTACGCCGCCATCGTCCCCGCCACCCTCTCCTCCCTCATCGCCTCCTACCTGGCGGAGCGCGGGTTTGGGGCGGTGCCCACCTCCTACGCGGTGGCCCGGGTGCCCGAACTTTCCCCCCTCTCCCTCCTCCAGGCCGTGGGCCTGGGGGTGCTGTGTGCCGTGGTGGCCATCATTTTCTGCCAGCTGATGCACACCACCCATGATTTCTACCAGCGCTACATCCCCAACCCCTACGTCCGGGCCGCCGTGGGCGGCGGGATCGTCATCGCCCTCACCGTCCTGCTGGGCACCCGGGACTACAACGGCGCCGGGGGCCAGGTCATCTCCGCCGCCGTGGCGGGGACCGCCGTCCCCTACGCTTTTTTGCTGAAGATGCTCTTCACCGCCCTCACCCTGGGGGCGGGCTACAAGGGGGGCGAGATCGTCCCCGTCTTCTTCACAGGGGCCACCTTCGGCTGTGTGGTGGGGCCCCTGCTGGGCCTGCCCGCCTCCTTCTCCGCCGCCGCCGGGATGGTGGCGGTCTTCTGCGGGGTCACCAACTGCCCCATGACCTCCGTGTTCCTGGCCTATGAGCTCTTCGGCGGCCAGGGGCTTGGGATGTATGCCGCCGTCTGCGCCGTCAGCTATCTGGTGTCCGGCTACGGCGGACTGTATACCGCCCAGGAAATTGTGTATTCTAAGATCAAACCGGCTCGTTACGAGCGAAAGTAAGGAGCAATCATATGCTGTCAGAGCGTTATTTCGGCGGCCCCATCCTGACCATGGAGCCCGGCCCCAGGCCCGAAGGGGTGCTGGTGTCGGGCGGCAGGATCGTGGCCGTGGGCACGAACGAGGAGCTAAAGGCCCTGGACCCCAAAGCCAGGGCCGTGGACCTGGCGGGGCGGACCCTTCTGCCCGCCTTTTTGGATCCCCACGGCCATCTTTCCGCCGTGGCCTCCACCATCTCCCTGGCCCAGATGGGGACAGCGGAGAGCTTCAGTCAGATCGAAAAGGCCTTGGGGGACTTCCGGACGGAGCGCCGGGTCCCGGCAGGGGAGTGGGTGGTGGGCAACGGCTATGACCACAACCTGCTGGTTGAGGGGGCCCACCCCACCCGGCAGGTGTTGGACGCCGCCCTGCCGGAAAACCCCTGCCTGATCACCCACGCCTCCGGCCATATGGGGGTGGCCAATACCGAGGCGCTGCGGCGCATGGGCATCACCGCCGCTACTCCCGACCCTGCGGGCGGAAAGATCGGCCGGGAGGAGGACGGCACGCCCAACGGCTACCTGGAGGAGAACGCCTTCATCCGGCTGGCGGCGGGCTTTGTGCCCCGGCCCACGGCGGAGGAGGCCCTGGACGACCTGCGGGCCGCCCAGGAGAAGTACCTCTCCCAGGGGTATGTATTGGCCCAGGACGGTATGACGGGAAAGGCGGAGTACGCCCTCCTCGCCGCCGGGGCCCGGGCGGGCCTCCCGCTGGATGTGGTGGGCTATGCCGACCTCCGCAACGCCCCCGAGCTGGCCAAGGAGCCCCCGGTGGGCCGCTTTTCCATGGGGGGCTACAAGATCTTTCTGGACGGCTCCCCCCAGGGGTGGACCGCCTGGATGAGCCGGCCCTATGAGGGGGAGGCGGACTACGCCGGCTACCCCGCCTGGACCGACGAGCAGGTCACCGCCTTCCTCTCCCTGGCCCTGGGGGAGGGGCGGCAAATTCTTGCCCACTGCAACGGAGACGCCGCCGCCGAGCAATATCTGCGCTGCTTTGCCGCCGCCCGGCAGAGGATGGGGGCGGGGGATACCCACCGGCCCGTCATGATCCACGCCCAGCTGGTCCGCCGGGACCAGCTGGAGCGGATGGGGCGGTTTTCCATGATTCCCTCCTTTTTTGCCGCCCATATCTGGTACTGGGGGGACACCCACTGGAAAAACTTCGGGCCGGAGCGGGCCAGCCACATCAGTCCCCTGAAATGGGCCCAGGAGCTTGGCCTGCCCTTCACCATGCACCAGGACAGCCCGGTCATCGAGCCAAACGTCCTGGAGAGCGTTTGGTGCGCCGTCAACCGGGTGACCCGGAAGGGCCGGAAGCTGGGGTGCGGGCTTGCGGTGACGGCGGAGACCGCCCTCAAGGCCTTCACCATCCATGCCGCCTACCAGTACTTTATGGAGTCCGAGCGGGGGAGCATCGCCCCCGGAAAACGGGCGGACTTCGTGCTCCTGGACGCCGACCCCACCGCGGTGGAGCCTATGAAGATCCGGGACATTCAGGTGTTGGAGACCATCAAGGACGGCGTAAGCGTGTACCGCAAATAGCAAGGTTTGTCTCTCCTTCCCGACGGACTGACTACAAAAAGGCCCCGGCGTCCATAGGACGCCGGGGCCTTTGGTTTAAAAGGGACAGGTTTACTTGGACAGGTTGGCCTTGAGGGCGGCCAGGTCCTCGGCCGTCATGCCGTGGGCGGTGAGGTAGCTCTCGGCGGCCTTGGCCAGGTCGGTCTTGGACAGGTCCGCGCCCTTCTCAAGGCCCGCGACGGCCCGGAGCATCTCCATCACGTTGCCCTCGGCGATCAGGTCGTACTTGTCCTTGTCGGCCACGGGGTCAATGTGGTAGTAGTTGACATAACTCGTCATATAGTCGGCCACGATGTCCTCCAGCTTGGCGCCCATCAGGGCCTCCAGCAGGGCGGAGGTGAAGCCGGCCCGGTCCTTGCCCTCGGTGCAGTGGACCAGGTAGGGGCCGTCGTGCTGGGCCAGGAAGGTCAGGCCCTTGACGATGCCCTCACCGAACTCCTCGGAGGCGTAGTTGACGGGCATGCCCAGGGCGATGACGGCCTGGGCGTCCACCAGGGACTTGTAGTAGGGGGAGGCGAAGCCTTCGGCGGCCATGTATTCGGCCATCTCCTCGTCGGTGTCGGCCAGGTTCATGACGGCCTTCACGCCGGCGGCCTTGATGAGCTTGTCGGCGGTGGCGGCCCGGCTGTTTTCGTCGTTCACCGGGGAGGCGGAGCGGTAGAGCTTACCCTCGGCGATGTCTCCCATGACCACAGGACGGAAGTTGGCGAAAATCTCGTCGGTGGCGTAATCGGCCCGGTCATTGGTGTACTTGAGGGAGTAGGTGGCCTGGAGGGCGGCGGCGCCGCCCTTTTCCTTCATGGTGATGGTGATGGGAGAGCCCACGTCCACCTTGGCGACCTCGTTGAACTTGCCGTAGTTGATGCACACGGCCAGGTAGTCCTTGCCGGGGTAGGCACGGAGCATGGCCTCGCCGGAGTCCACGTAGTAGCCGTCCAGGTAGGGCATGTCGGCGGTGTAGGCCCCGGCGGTGACGGTGACCACGTCGCCCAGGGTGAAGCCCAGGGCCTCGAAATCGGCGATGGTCACGTCCAGCACGGCGTGGCCGTACTTCTCAATCTCGGTGACCGCGCCGGTGACGGGGCGGC
This sequence comes from Pseudoflavonifractor phocaeensis, assembly GCF_038439875.1. Lineage (NCBI taxonomy): Bacteria > Bacillati > Bacillota > Clostridia > Eubacteriales > Oscillospiraceae > Pseudoflavonifractor > Pseudoflavonifractor phocaeensis. The sequence continues at coordinate 47,795 of NZ_JBCDMT010000007.1, read as the reverse complement.
GGGAGAGGTCGTAGGTGCTGGGGAAGGTGACGCCGTTGACCACCCAGACGTCGGTGAGGTCGGGCTTACCGTCCTTGTCGGCCCGGCAGACCAGGAAGTCGCCGTCGCCGTGGGGGGCGTTGGGCAGGTTGGTGTGGAGCACGTCGCCCCAGGCGGTGTTGACAGTGACGGAGAGGCCGGCGGGGACGAACATGGCCAGGTTGGTGTCGGGCTCGGCCTTGGTTTTCAGGTCGATGAAGACGTCCTTCTTGGCGAAGTCCTTGGCGGTGATTTCAGAGCCGTCGGCCTTGGTGTAGGTCTTGGCCACCTTTTCCAGCTTGGAGACCCACTGCTCGCCGGAGGTGCCCTTGAGCACCACGCTGACGCCGTCGTCGGTGACGGTGTAGTCGGTGACCTCCAGGGGGTTATGGAAGGAGGTCTCCTTGGAGACCATCATGCCCTGGATGGTGTACTCGGTCTTGCCGGTGACGAACCAGCTCTCGCCGGTGGTCTTCAGGTACTCGTCCAGGGAGACGGAGGGGTAAAGGTTCAGGGTGAAGAAGTCGGTGATGGAGGTCTCCACCAGGGCGGTGACCTCCGGCTGGTCGGAGTAGAAGCCGTAGCCGTGGTCGGCGTCGGGGACCACGATCTCCTGGGCGGCGGGGTAGGCGGAGACGATGGCCTTGTTCATCTCGTCGGTGACCACCACATCCTGGTCGCCGTGGAGCACCAGCACGGGGCCGGTGAACTTGGTCAGGGACTCCAGAGGCTTGCCCGCCTCCATGTCGGCAAACCAGGCCTTGGACAGCTCCTGGGTCTGGCCGTAGATGGTGGTGAAGGTGGCGAAGCCGTCCTTCTCGGCGGTCGCCTTGAGCTCATTGTAGGTCTCCAGGTCGCCGAAGATGCTGGGGGCCAGGGTCTCGGCGTCCACGGCGGCGGCGGAGAGGAGGACCACGGCCTTGTAGGGGTTATTCTCGGCGCCCACGATTTCGCTGGCGATGCGCCCGCCCATGGAGTAGCCCAGGATGCCCAGGCGGTCGGCGTCGATGGGGTAGTTGTCCAGCAGGTAGGCCAGACCCGCGTTGGAGTCGGCAATCATGTTGGTCATGGTGTTGTCCTGGAAGGACGCCTCGGAGTCCCCGCAGCCGGGGAAGTCCATGCGGATGGTGGCGAAGCCGGCCTGGGCCAGGGCCCGGGCCACGCCCACGAAGCCCACGTTCTCGTCTTTGCTGCCGCCGTGGCCGTGGTTCATGACCACCGCGGGGAAGGGGCCCTCGCCGGAGGGGAGGGTGACCACGGCGGGGACGGTGCGCTCGCCGCTCTGGTAAGTGACGGTCTGCTCCACATAGCCGGGGGTGAGGGCGTCGAACTTCATCAGCACGGTGGCCAGCTCGGCCCGGACGGCGTTGGCGGTGGGGTTCAGGTTCCCGTTCTGGTCACCGGTCATCAGCCCGGCGTAGTAGCAGAAGCTCATGCCCTCCAGAGCCCAGGCGGGGATGGCGTCGTAGTCGGGGGCCTCCTTCATGGACATGCCGCCCTCGGTGGAGGTCAGGCCCTTGCCGGCGGCGTACCGGGCCAGGATGGTGGCGATCTCGGCCCGGGTGATGGCCCGCTCGCCGTTGAAGGCGCCGTTCTCGTCCCCGGCGGCGACGCCGGTGAAGCCCGCCCAGTGGGCGGCGGGGGCGAACCACTTGCCCTCAATGTCATTGAAGGCGGCCTTCTCGATGCCCTCGGTGGGCTTGCCCTCCAGGTTGTAGAGGGTCTGGAACACGGTGGCCCGGTCCACGGTGCCGTCGGGCTCAAAGCCCTTGTCGGTGCCGGTCATGTAGCCCTTGTCGGTCACATAGGCCTGGGCCTCGGCGTACCAGGGGGCGGGGGTCTCGTCCGCGGCCAGAGCCGGGACGGCAAGGGACAGGCTCAGCGCCGCGGACAGCGCCAGGGAGAGGGGTTTTCTCCATTTCATACGCGTTTTCACCTTTTCCTTTTCGATTTTGGCACGCTGGGAATGTAAAAATATTGTATCATTTGGGTGGGGAAAAGACAACTTGTATTTTCTAGGCGATGGAGACGGCAGGCCCCGGGCGGAGCTTGTCCGTCCGGGGCCCGCGTTTATTTATGGTGGGTCTTGGCCGCGGCGATGAAGGCCCGGAAGAGAGGGTGGGCCCTGTTGGGGCGGCTCTTGAACTCCGGGTGGAACTGGACCCCCACGAACCAGGGGTGGTCCGGCAGCTCCACAATTTCCACCAGCCGCCCGTCGGGGGAGAGGCCCGCCAGCTCCAGGCCGGCGGCGGTGAGGGTGTCCCGGTAGTCGTTGTTGAACTCGTAGCGGTGGCGGTGGCGCTCCTGGACGGCGTCCGCGCCGTAGGCGGCGTAGGTCTTGCTGGTATGGGCGGTCACCCGGCAGGGGTAGGCCCCCAGGCGCATGGTGCCCCCCTTGGCGGTGACCCCCCGCTGGTCGGGCATCAGGTCGATGACCGGGTGGGGGGTGTCCTCCCGCAGTTCGCTGGAGTGGGCCTCCGCCAGCCCCGCCGCGTGGCGGGCGAACTCGATGACCGCCATCTGCATCCCCAGGCAGATGCCGAAGTAGGGGACGTTACGCTCCCGGGCATAGCGGACGGCGGAGATCATGCCCTCCACTCCCCGCTCCCCGAAGCCGCCGGGGACCAGAATGCCGTCGCAGTCCTTGAAAAGGTCGGCGGCGTTGGCGTCGGTGACCGTCTCGGAGTCCACCCAGTCGATGTCCACCTGCACGCCGTTCTCGATGCCGCCGTGGGTGAGGGCCTCGGCCACCGAGAGGTAGGCGTCGTGGAGGCCCATATACTTGCCCACCATGGCGACGCGGACCCGGGCCTGGGCCCCCTTGGCCCGGTCCACCATGGCCTTCCAGCCGGCCAGGTCCGGGGCCTTGTCCGCCAGGCCCAGGCGCTTGCAGGCCACCCGGGCCAGCCCCGCCTTCTCCAGGAGGAGGGGCACCTCGTAGAGAATGGGGGCGGTGAGGTTGGGGATGACGTTCTCCGCCGGGAGGTTGCAGAAGAGGGAGATTTTGTCCAGCACGTCCCGGGGAATCTCCGAATCCGAGCGGCAGAGGATCACGTCGGGCTGGATGCCCAGGGCCAGCAGCTCCTTGGCGGAGTGCTGGGTGGGCTTGGACTTCAGCTCCCCGGAGCCGGGGATGGACACCACGAGGGAGACGTGGAGGAACATGCAGTTCTCCCGGCCCACCTCGTTGGCCACCTGACGGATGGCCTCCAGGAAGGGCTGGGACTCGATGTCCCCCACGGTGCCGCCGATCTCGGTGATGACCACGTCGGGGCTGTCCGCCTCCCCCACGGCGTAGACCCGGCGCTTGATCTCGTCGGTGATGTGGGGGATGACCTGGACGGTGCCCCCCAGGTAGCCGCCCTCCCGCTCCCGGCTCAGCACCGTCCAGTAGACCTTGCCCGAGGTCACCGAGGAGTGGACGGTGAGGTTTTCGTCGATGAAGCGCTCGTAGTGGCCCAGGTCCAGGTCGGTCTCCGCCCCGTCCTCGGTGACGAAGACCTCCCCGTGCTGGTAGGGGCTCATGGTGCCGGGGTCCACGTTGAGATAGGGGTCGAACTTCTGGATGGTGACCTTACAGCCCCGGGCCTTGAGGAGACGGCCCAGGGAGGCCGCCGCGATGCCCTTGCCCAGGCCCGAGACCACGCCGCCGGTGACGAAGATGTATTTGACTGCCATGTGTCATTCCTCCCATTCGCGATGGGACGCCCTTGCCCCAAAGGCTTTTTTAATTTCCTTTTACTTACAGAAAAATCCTTTTTATTCTACTTCCGTTCCCGCCCCGCGTCAAGACGAAATTTTCCCCTGGGGTGCCGATTTGTGCTATACTGAAAACAAGAAACGGTTTGGAGGGGAACGGGTATGGGAGCCGAGTTTATCAACCTGACGCCGGAAAATCTGGCGGGGGAGCATTTGTGCTGTATCATCCGCAGCAAAAAGCCCCATCCGGGGGTGGAGGCCAAGCGGCAATGGCTGGCCCGGCGGCTGGAGGAGGGCCACGTCTTTCGGAAGCTGGACGCCAAGGCCGTGGTCTTCATCGAGTATGCCCCCCTGGAGACGGCGTGGGTGCCCGTGGTGGGGGACAACTACCTCTACATCTACTGCCTGTGGGTCTCCGGCGGGGACGTGAAGGGGAAGGGATACGGGAAGGCGCTGATGGAATACTGCCTGGCCGACACACGGGAGAGGGGGAAATCCGGCGTGTGCATGCTGGGGGCGAAGAAGCAGAAGGCGTGGCTCTCCGACCAGTCCTTCGCCAAGCGGTACGGGTTCCAGGCCGTGGACGAGACGGAGGACGGGTACGAGCTGCTTGCCCTCTCCTTTGACGGGACCGCGCCCCGGTTCACGGAGCGGGCAAGGCGGGGGGAAATTGAGGAAAAGGGGCTGGCCGTCTATTACGATATGCAGTGCCCCTTCATTTATCAGAAGGTGGAGGACCTCCGGGCCTACTGCGGGGAGAAGGGCGTGGAGGCGTCCTTCGTCCTGGTGGACAGCCTGGAACAGGCCAAGGGGCTGCCCTGCGCGTTCAACAACTGGGCCGTGTTTTACAAGGGGAATCTCCAGACGGTGAACCTGCTGGACGCGGCGGCGGTAGAGCGGATACTGAAGAAGTGAGGATGGAGGTGCCGGGATGAAAAAGCTGCTGTGCGCCGTCTGGGCCTTGGCGGCGGCGCTGTGCCTGCCCGCCTTGGCGGCGGAGGGGGAAATTGGGGTCTGCCTGGACGGGACGCCCCTCACCTTTGACACCGCCCCCACGGCGGTGGAGGGGCGGACCCTGGTGCCGGTGCGGACCATCTTTGAGGCGCTGGGCTATCGGGTGGACTGGGACGGGGGGACGGGTATCACCGCCGTCTCCCCGGAGCATCGGGTGGAGCTGGAGCTGGGGAAGGCGGAGATGAGGGTGGTCGGCGTGTCCCAAGCTCTGGATGTGCCGCCCATGGCGGTGGAGGGGCGCACCCTGGTGCCGGTCCGTGCGGTGGCCCAGGCGGCAGGCTGCGACGTGCTCTGGGACCAGGAGAGGAACGCCGCACTCCTCTGGACGCCCGGGGCCCTGCCCACCCATTTCCTCTACGATGATTTTTCTACCGACGGGGTGTATCTCTACGCCTTCTCCTTCCGGGGGACCCTGCAGATCTCGCTGGTGGACCAGTCCGTCCGGGTGCTGCCCCTGCTGGGGGCGATCTGCCAGCCCTACGGGGGGAAGCTGTACGGGCGGTTCGGTTCCGAGGGGGACAACCTGGCTTTCGCCGCCTACGACCTGGCCACCGGGGAAAAGAAGGCGCTGACGGACAAGAACGTGGGGGAGCTGTACGTCTACGAGGACCATGTCTACGGCGTACTTCCCGGCGTGGGCTTCGGCAGGATGGACCTGGACGGGGGGAACGTGGAGGAGGTGCCCTTCCGGGACGAGGGGGCGGGCATCGGCTACTTCGCCCTCCGGGACGGGCTGCTCTTCAGCCCCGGGGGCTGGGTGCTGGATCTGGAGACGGGGGAGACGGCGGCCCGGCTGACCAGCGGCGCGAAGGCCGAGGGCTGGCGGGACTATTATACCCTGGGGGGCGCCTCGCTGTCCGGGGAGCGGTTCTACGTGCCCATCAGCTTCTACTACTCGGAGGCCTACCCGCTGTACCCCTGCGGCATCGCGGTCTACGACTATAAGAGCGGGGCTTATGGTTTCCTACCCGTGGACGACGTGGTGGAGGACACCCAGGCGGTGGGGGACACGCTGTACTACACCGTCCGTACCGGCGACGCGGGGTACAATACCGGGACCCTCTACCGGCTGGACGACTGGGACCTGCCCCCCACGGTGCTGGCGGAGGGGCTCTACGTGAGCGGTTTCACCGTGATCGGGGACTACGTCTACTATAACCGCCCGTCCTATGAAGGGGAAATCACGCTGGACGAGGGCATGAGGGGCGCCACGGCCCTGTGCCGGATGCCGGCGGACGGGGGAGAGGAGCAGGTCATCAGCTTTGACCAGCACTTCTGAAAAACTACCCGGGCGTTTGTTTTGAGCGGGATTTGGGGAGGAAAACACGTGGAATTCAGATATGCCGAACGAAAAGACACCGCGTTGATTTTGCGGTTTATCAAGGAACTGGCTGACTACGAAAAGATGCTGGATGAAGTTGTGGCGGATGAAAAAACACTGGAGGAGTGGATTTTTGATCGACAGAAGGCGGAAGTGATTTTTTTGCTGGAAAGCGGCAAGGAAATTGGGTTTGCCTTGTTCTTTTATAATTTCTCTACGTTCCTTGGACGGGCGGGAATTTATCTGGAAGATTTATACGTACAGCCGGAATATCGGGGGAAGGGCTATGGGAAGGCCATTCTGAAAAAGCTGGCGGCAATCGCGGTGGAGCGGGGCTGCGGAAGATTGGAGTGGTGGTGCCTTGACTGGAACAAGCCCAGCGTTGACTTTTACTTGTCACTGGGGGCGGAACCGATGTCGGATTGGACGGTATATCGAATTGCCGGAGATACCTTGAAAAGACTTGCCGAGTGACAGCGACCAGTTTGCCGGGCCGATGGGGTCATGGCTGATTGGGGTCATGCGCGCATTTAAAAGACCGCCCCGGCGCTGTCTGCGCCAGGGCGGCTTTCTATTTACCGGTGGTAGAGCTTGTTGGTCTCGTACTGGGGCTCGCAGGTCATCTGGAGGCCCAGCTTTTTGTAGATGGCGGAGTCGGTGGCCGAGAGGATGACGGTGGCGTGGGCCTGGCAGTCCCGGAGGCGGGCCAGCTGGTCCAGGGCCTTGGCGGCCACGGGGTTGGAGGTGGCGGAGATGGCCAGGGCGATGAGCACCTCGTCGGAGTGGAGGCGGGGGTTGGAGCTGCCCAGGTGCTCCACCTTCACCTTCTGGATGGGGAGGATGGCGTCGGGGGAGATGAGGTGGACGGCCTTCTCGATACCCGCCAGGGTCTTCAGGGCGTTCAAAAGAGCGCCGGCGGAGGCCCCCATCAGGTCGGTGGTCTTGCCGGTGACCACCCGGCCGTCGGGCAGCTCAATGGCCACGGCGGGGGCGCCGGTCTCCTCGGCCACCGCCAGGGAGGCGGCGATCACGGGGCGGATGGAGGCATCCACCTTGGCCTGCTTCATGAGAAGCTCCAGCTTGTACACCGCCTCGTCGCTGCCCCGGCCCTCCCGCCGGTCGCAGAGGGCCTCGTAATACCGGCGGACGATCTCCTGCCGGGCGGCGGCGCAGACCACGTCGTCGTCCACGATGCAGCTGCCCACCATGTTCACCCCCATGTCGGTGGGGGATTTGTAGGGGCTCTCGCCGGTGATGGTCTCGAAGAGGGCGGAGAGGACGGGGAAGACCTCCACGTCCCGGTTGTAGTTCACCGTGGTCACCCCGTAGGCGGCCAGGTGGAAGGGGTCTATCATGTTCACGTCGTTGAGGTCGGCGGTGGCCGCCTCGTAGGCCAGGTTGACCGGGTGGTTGAGGGGGAGGTTCCAGATGGGGAAGGTCTCGAACTTGGCGTAGCCCGCCTTGACCCCCCGGCGGTGTTCGTGGTAAAGTTGGCTCAGGCACACCGCCATCTTGCCGCTGCCGGGGCCGGGGGCGGTGACCACCACCAGGGGCCGCGCGGTCTCGATGAACTGGTTTTTGCCGTAGCCCTCGTCGCTGACGATGAGGGGGATGTTGTGGGGGTAGCCCTCGATGGAGTAGTGGCGGTAGACCTTGATCCCCAAATCCTCCAGCCGGTGCTGAAAGACATCGGCGGCGGACTGGGCGGCGTAGCGGGTGATGACCACGCTGCCCACCAGCAGGCCCATGCCCCGGAAGGCGTCGATGAGGCGCAGCACGTCCACGTCGTAGGTGATGCCCAAATCGCCCCGGACCTTGTTTTTCTCGATGTCGGCGGCGTTGATGGCGATGACGATCTCCACCTGGTCCTTGAGCTGGGTGAGCATCTTTATCTTGCTGTCGGGGGCGAAGCCGGGGAGCACCCGGGCGGCGTGGTGGTCGTCGAAGAGCTTGCCGCCGAACTCCAGGTAGAGCTTGCCGCCGAACTGGGCGATGCGCTCCCGGATGTGGAGGGACTGCGTCTCTAAGTATTTATCGTTGTCAAAACCTACTCTCATCCTTGGTACCGTTCCCTTTCCAAATCATTCTGTTCTATTGTATCATTATTTTTGTTGGATACAAGGAGAAAATTCCGGCCGGGAGGTTTTTATGGAAGTTACGCTTCAAATGCTGGCAATCGTGTGCCCGCTCATTTTCCTGGCGGGGCTGGTGGACGCGGTGGCCGGGGGCGGGGGGCTCATCTCCCTGCCCGCCTATCTGGTGGCCGGACTGCCGCCCCACTACGCCTCAGCCACCAACAAGTGCGGGTCGGTCTTCGGGACGGCGGTGTCCACCGTCCGGTTTTTGAGGCGGGGGCGGTACCACCGGCGGGCGGCGGCCGTCTCGGCGGTGACGGCGCTGGCGGGCTCCGCTCTGGGGAGCCGGCTGAACCTCTTTTTGAGCGAGCGGGCCCTCCATTACGTGCTCATCGGCCTGCTGCCCGTCATCGCCCTCTTCCTCCTCTTCCACCGGGACTTTGGGGCGGAGAGCCGGGTGGACAAGCTCTCCCCCGGGGCGGTGGGAGCCCTGGCCGGGGGGATCGGGCTGCTGCTGGGGGCCTACGACGGATTCTTCGGGCCCGGGGCGGGGACCTTCATGATATTGGCCTTTACCGGGCTGTGCGGGTTTGACCTGGTCACCGCCTCGGGGAACGCCAAAGTGGTGAATTTGTGCTCCAATCTGGCAGCGTTCGTCAGCTTCGCCCTGGCGGGGAAGGTGGTTTGGGCCTTGGGGCTGCCCGCGGCGGTGTGCTCCATCGGGGGGCATTATGTGGGGGCCTCCCTGGCGCTGAAGAAGGGGGCAAAGGTCATCCGGCCCATGTTCTTTGTGGTGCTGTGTTTGTTGTTGGGGAAGATTGTGGGCGATTTGGTGGGGTAGATTTGTTCCTGGGGGAGGATGGGCCTACCTCCGGGAGGTGGTGCCTTCTGGGGGACCATCTTTTCTGCGTGGAAAAGATGGCACCCCCAGACCCCCCAGAAAAGACGCTTGGGGGAGAGTTTCGACTCTCTCCCCCAAGACCCCTTCTCAACGACCAAAGGAGGGGGACTGCGGTCCCCCTCCTTTGGAAATCACCCCGGGATGTTCACAAGAGCGTGGGAAAACCCCGTGGCCGCACTTCGTAGCGGGCACGGGGTTCGGTTTTTGCGGGGGACGGAAGACGAGGGGCGGGCGGCTAATAGCCGCCCCCACATGGAAAGCCCTCGTTATGCGCAGTTTCGCATATTTATAACAAGAAAAGCCGGGCTATGAGTGGTGCCACGTATTTGTAGGGGCGGATATTATCCGCCCGAACTCACCCGCCCCTCAATCAAGCATACGTCAGCGGCAGCGGCGCTGGGGGAACCACGTGTCGCACAGACGCTCCCGTGCTTATACCCCTAGCTTCGGGCAGTAGACCTCCTACTGAAAAGGGAACCTGCGAGCAGGTTTGCACCCAAGACTTTTCTTTGGGGGTCTGGGGCCGCAGCGTGAAGAAAATGCGCCGGTGGCGCATTTTTAGCGGAGGCTGGCCGGCTATGCCGGCCAGGTCACCCTTCCCTGAGATCGAAAAGAAATGTCCCCCAGAAAAGCGCACGTTTGACGCGCAAGCAGTTAAAATCAAACGGTCCCCCGTCACCGCCCCAGCCAGACGAAGTTGGTATCGCTGACAAAGTTGGGCACGGAGTAAAGCACCACCGCCATATCGATGCCGTTATCCTGGATGTACTGCACGGCGGACTGCTTATAGTACCGCAGGTCGATGAGGTGGATCTCGGAGAAGTGAGGGGTGAGGAAGGGCACCAGGGAGTCGGAATAGCTGTCCCGGATGAGGAGGAGCTTGGGCTTGTCGGGATTGCCCGTGCGCACCACGCCCAAAGCCTGCTGTCCTCCTAGGAACATGGCGTACTTGTCCTTCTTGGCCAGATAGCTCTCATCATAGAGCTGGCGGGGCTCCTCCACCGGGTTGCCCTTCATGTCATAGGTATAGGAGGTGACGGTGACGCCGTCCTCGGGGACATAGGTGTCCATCTCGTCGGGGCGCACCCACCGCACGCCGGAGGAGGAGAAGACGGTGCCGTAAAACTCGGTGGACACGGCGGTTTTGATATAGTCGGTGAGAGGGACGGGGGTGAAGCCCAGGGCCCCGGACAGGCCGGTGTAGCCGTAGTAGGCCCCCAGGGAGGTCCAGTGGTGGTCAGTGCGGTAGAAGATGTCCTCCCCCTTGTGCTCCATCAGGGGGGTGTAGAGGTCCACAAACTGGGCGGCGGAGGACTGGGCGGCCTGGTCGATAATGAGCTTCTGGTCGTAGTTGGGCGCGCCCTGGGGCAGCTTGTCGGCCCACACGGTGGCGGCTCCGGGAATGAGGCCGAAGTACACTGGCACCGGGGACTTTGCCGCAAAAGAGTTGACATAATTTATATTATTCGCAACCTTTTCGGCGTCGGGGGCGTCGAAGCGGGTGATGAGGGTGGCGTCATCGCAGAAGTAGACGCCGTTGTTCTCCTGCTTGCCCACCGCCCGCTCGGAGTACGCCTTGGCCGCCACCCAGGCGTCCCGGGCGACAAACTGGTCGGTGACGTAGGTCTCGTAGTCGGTCATGAACTGGCCGGAGAGGACGTTTTTCACCGTGGGAGAGGGCCGCTGGGCCAGGGGGCGGTTCTCCACCTCGGAAAAGGCGCTGTCGGGGGTCAAGGCGTTGGCGGCGAAGAGGAGGGCCAGGAAGCAGCAGAAGAAGGCAGACAAAAACTTGGCGTAATGTTTCGACATAATATCACCTCTCAGAATCGCGTTATGGAAGTTCTTTGGCTTCCTTTTCTTTCAAGAAAAGGAAGTTAGAATTGGAAGTAGAGGAAGGGGTTATAGGTGCCGTCCACCAGATAGGCGGTGGAGAGGAGGAGCCCCGCCAGCATGAGGAGGGGGCAGGCGATTTTTTGGGCCCTTTCGGGGAACTTGTACCACAGATGCTTGCCCAGGGGGGTGGCGGCCACGCCGGCGATGAGGAACATGGGCAGGTAGGAGCGCAGGTAGTAGAGGGTCGCCCCGTCCGCTCCCCCCGCCCCGGCGAGGCCGAACATGGCCCCCAGGTAGGGCCCAAGCTGGGCGAAGTTCTCCAGGGAGAAGAGGGCCCAGCCCACCATTACCAGGAGAAGGGTGTACCCGTGCCGCACCCAGCCGGGGAGCCGCTCCAGGGACTTGCCCCAGACCACCTTCTCCAGCACCAGGAGGACGCCGTAGTAGAGGCCCCAGAGGAGGAAGTTCCAGTTGGCCCCGTGCCAGATGCCGGTGGCCCCCCAGACCACCATCAGGTTGAACACAAGCCGCCCCTTGCCCACCCGGCTGCCCCCCAGGGGGATATAAAGGTAATCCCGGAACCAGGACGAGAGGGAGATGTGCCAGCGCCGCCAGAAGTCGGTGATGGACTTGGCCAGATAGGGGTAATTAAAGTTGCCCAGGAACTCGAAGCCCAGCATCCGCCCCAGGCCCACGGCCATATCGGAGTAGCCGGAGAAGTCGAAGTAGAGCTGGAAGGCGAAGGCCAGCACTCCCAGCCAGGCCCCCAGGGTGGTGAGCTGAGAGACCGGCATGGCCTTGTAGGCCTCCCACAGCGCCCCCAGGTTGTTGGCCAGGAGGACCTTTTTGGCAAGGCCCACCACAAAGATCTGGGTCCCGGCGGCGAAGCGCTCCACGGGGTAATCCCGCTCATCGATCTGGTCGGCCAGGTCCTTGTATTTCAGAATGGGGCCGGCGATGAGCTGGGGGAAGAGGGTGACGAAGGTGCCGAAGTTGACGATGTTCCGCTGGGCCTTGGCGTCCCCCCGGTAGACGTCGATGGTGTAGGACATGGTCTGGAAGGTGTAGAAGGAGATGCCCACGGGCAGCTCCAGCCCCAGGACGGGCATGAAGCCCAGGCCCACGGCATGAAGGCTGCCCGCGATGAAGTCCCAGTACTTGAAAAAGCCCAGGAGCAGCAGATTGAACACCACAGACTGGGCCACGAACCGCCGGGCCCGCCTGTCGTTGCCGTCCGCCTTGGCCCGCTCCACCAGGATGCCGTGGACATAGTCGATGCCGATGGAGGCGAACATGATGAGCAGGTAGACCGGCCTTTTCCAGCCGTAGAAGAACAGGTTTACCACCAAAAGCACGGCGTTGCGGTACTTCAGCGGGGTGATGGAGTGAAGCAGCAGCACGATGGGAAAATAGGTGAAGAGAAAAAATAAGGTGGAAAAGACCATGGGCCACCCCCGGAAAGTTAATATAAAAAGAACGGGATGCAGGGAGGAAGGGCGCCGGTTGCCCAAGCGCCCTTCGCATTATAGAACCTTTTTCTTATTTTGTACAGTCGTTGAAAATGGATACCACGTCGTCGGCGTACTCGGTGACGGCGAACATGACGTAGCTGCCGTTGGTGACCAGCTTGTAGTTCTCCACCAGCTCCAGCTGGGCGGGGAGATACTGTTTCCACTGCTCCACAAGGTCGGCCTGCCGCTTGGCGATGCCCGCCTTCACGGTGTCCATCTTGCCCTCCTTCACCTGGGCGATGAAGAACTCGGTGGCCTGGACGCTGACCATGGGCACCTTGCCTACGTACTCCACCAGGTCATCGGCGCTGATGCCGTAGAGGGCGGAGAGGGTCTCGCCGTCCAGATCCATGAAGCCGGGCAGCTCCTTGGCGGAGATGCCGGTCCAGACGGCCTGGACCTTGGACTCGCCGGAGGGGGCCTCGCTGGGAGCCTGGGTGGGCTCAGAGGGCTTTTCGGTGGGCTTGGCGGTCTCCGCCGGGGCGGTGGGGGTGGAGACGGGGGCGTCGATGTCCGGGGTCTCGGTGTCCTCGGGGAGCTCGCTGACCTCGGGCGTCTCGGTGGGGGTTGCGCTCTCGGTGACAGCGGGACTCTCGGTGAGCTCGGGGGTGGGGGTGGGATCGGCCTTGCCGCCGCAGGCGGCGAGGAGAAGGGACAGGGACAGGGCGCCGGTCAGGGCCAGCGCGGGGATACGGATGTGCTTCATAGGGGTCAAAACTCCTTTGTTTTTTAGTTTCGCTTCTCTTGGACGGCGAAACCGCAAACAAGTTCCCAAAAATTTTTGGAATCAATCGGAAGCCTGGGGGATCAACCACTGAAAGACCACCTTCCCGTCCCGGGTAGTCAGGGTGCTGCGGTCCGGGCGGGTGTGGAACAAAAGCCCGCCCACCAGCTGGTCCTGGCCGCCGCCCTGGGAATAGGGCTGGCTGGACAGCAGGTTCCCCTCCAGGTCGAAGAGCCGCCAGCACTGCAGCTCGTTGGAGCTGGTCCAGATGTAGCGCTCCCCGGTGAGCTCGTCGGTCTGGAACATGGCGGTAAAGCTGCCGGGGAGGGGCACGGTCTCAAAGGTTTCCAAATTCAGGAGGGAGGACTCCTCCGCGTCGGGGGCGTGCAGCAGGGCGTAACCCCCCTCCCCGGACCAGGCGCTGCCCAGTTCGGGCGGGAGGTCCCGGCTCACCCCGTCCTTCCACAGGGTGGTCCCGCCCCCCGCCCGGAGCCAGGACACCCAGCCGTCCCCCAGGATGGCGGAGTCCCAGGCCCCCTGGGGCAGCTCCACCTCCGTCAGGTCGGCGCGGAAGAGGCGGTCGGGGACGTCGGCCCCGTAGCATTTCCAAAAGCCCTTTTCATAGTAGAGAGAGTCGTATTCCGGGGGCAGCTCCTTGAGGACGGTCCCCTGCCGGTCCAGGAAGCACCACCCGCCCCCCATGGTCCGGGCGGCGGCTACTCCCTCGTAAAAGTCGCCCAGCTCGTTGTAGATGGGGTCGATGACCCACCGGCCCTGCTCGTCCAGGCAGCCGTAGCCCGAGCCGCCCTGGGCCCGGAAGAGGCCGTCGTGGAGCGGGCCGGCGTACATCACGTCGCCCGGGAGCGGGAGGGCCTCGCCGGTGTCCAGGTCGGCCAGGTAATAGCGGAAAGAGTCGCCCTGGGAGTCCCGGACCGAGAAGGGGGCGTACCGCTCGCCGGGGACGATGTTGCCGATGAGCTCCCAGCCGTACTCCAAGCCCATGTCCCGGTAGGGCTGGATGTCGATGACCCGCCGCTCCGTGCCGTCACCGGCGTCCAGGAAGACCAGCTGGGTGTCCCCCTTGAGCAGGGGGATGCCGTGGGTCATGTCCATGCCGTAGAAGAGTTCCCAGTCATAGGTGTAGAGGAAATCGGTGCACCAGCTCCCGTCCCGGGCGCAGACGGCGCTCCTGGCCTCCGGCTCCCCACCGGGGACGGGGAAGGTCTTGGTGAGGAGGAGGGCATAGGGGTCGTAGCCGGTTTGGCCGTCGGGGCCGTACTGCCGGAGGGCGAAGGCGGAGGTATATACCGGGTCCACGATGACCTCCCCCTCCAGGGTGGCGAGGCCGTAGAGGGTGTAGGGGTCGTCAAAGCCGTATTCGTGGCGGATGAGGGAGGCCCCCTGGAAGGGGAGGAGGGGGCCATAATCGTCCCTGGGGGTCAGGGTGTCGTTGAAGTCCTCGTACCGCCGGGTGTAGACCTCCTGGGGGGCCTCATAGGGGGTGAGGTGGGACCAGTCGGCGTACACCGGGGAGAGGGATTCCGCCGCCGGGCTCTCCTGAGCCGGGGCGGACTTGCACCCGGAGAGGAGGAGGGCCAGGGCCAGGGCGGTCAAACACAGTCGTTTCATTTCGTTTCGTTCCTTTCAATCCATGCCGTCGTCCCAGTACCGTTGCAGGAGGACGGTCCCGTCGGGGGAGAGGATGGTGGTGGAGTCGCCGCGGGAGAGCTGGCACAGCCCGCCCAGGAGGGAGGGGACGGCGTCCTCGGGCAGGCCGTCGAAGAGGACGGCGCCGTCCAGGGCGGTGAGCCGCCGTGAGCCGTCCGGCAGGGACACCCGGCAGCAGCCCGTCCCGGTTACCGGGTCCCGGTCCACGTTCTCCAGGGCGCCGGGAAAGACGGCCAGGGCGCCGGTCTGGGGCGTCCACGCCGCCCACCGCTCCGGGCTTGTAAGGAAGATTTGCTCCTCCCGGGCGCAAATCAACTGGCTGTCCTCCCAGCCCGCCGGGAGGGGCCATTGCTCCGCGCCCCGGACGACGCTTTGGACGCCGTCCTTCCACAGGGTGATCCAGCCGCCGTCCAGGAGGAAGTACTCGGTTTGGTAGAGGAGGGGGGAGGCGACGGCCTGGAGGTTTTCGTCCAGCACCAGGCCGGGGTCGCCGCTGTACCCCAGGAAGTACCAACAGCCGCCCCGCTGGAAACAGGTGTCCGCCGCCACGGGGCCGACGAGGGTTTCCCCGGCGGGGGAGATGAGGGAGAAGCCGCCGCCCCGGACCAGGGCGGAGCCGTTTTCAAAGGGGCGGGCGTATGAATATTGAGGCGGGATGGCCCACGCCCCGTTCGCGTCCAGATAGCCCCATTGGCCGCCGCCGTTCCGGGCGGGGGCGAGGCCCTGGGAGAACCGGCCCACCTGAGTGACTTCCTCCGGCAGGGGGACGGCCTGGCCCTCCAGGGTCCAGCAGAGGGGGTGGTAGGTCTGGCCCGCGAAGGCGTCATAGCAGGAGCCGGTGACCCGCCCGTCACCGGCCTGGGCGCTCCACAGCGCGTCGTACCGGCTGTCCCGGGACAGGGCGCCGGGGAGGGGGGCGGAAAAAAGCTCCGCGCCGGTCTCCGGGTCCAGCAGGACCAGGACGTTTTCGTCCCGGAGGGCGAAAAACTGGCCCGGCTCCACCCCCATGCCGCCGTACTGCAGGTCGGGGTCAAAGGTGTAGACCTCCTCCGTGACCCAGCTCCCGTCCCGGGCGGCCAGGGCGGAGCGGAACACCGCCTCGCCGGTCTCGGGGTCTTTTTCCCCGGTGTAACGGGTGAGGACCATGGCGGGGAGGGGGTCCGGGGTGTCGCCCCTGTTCCACCGGGTCAAAAGCGTGACGGAGGAGTACACCGGGTCCACTACCGCCTCCCCCTCCAGGGTCATGAGGCCGTAGAGATAGGAGGTGACCCGCTCCCCGGCGTACCAGGTGGTGGTCATGACCGCGCCGGGGAAGGGCACCAGGGGGCCGTAGTCCGGGGCGGGGAGAAGGGTGTCGTGGGGGCCGTCCCGGCGGGGATAGACCTCCGCACGCTCCGGCGTCTCGTAGGGGGTCAGCCTGGACCAGTCGGCGTAGACGGGGGACAGGCTTTCCGCCGCCTCCGGCGGCCCGCTGGGTGCTGGCGCGGGGGCCTTGCAGCCGGTGAGGAACAGGGCCAGGGCCAGGCCCAAGGAGATGGCGTGTTTCATGGTGCGTCCTTTCCAGGGGGGGAGCTATTTCAGCTTCACGGGCAGCTCCAGCACGGGGCTGCCCCCGGCGCCGACGGTGATCTCGTAGCGGTCGAACTGGAGAAAGACCTTTCCCTCGTCCACATAAAAGTCGAAGCTGTCCAGGGTGCGGCCCTCCACGGAGGCGCCCCCGTAGCCGTTTTCCTCGATGACCGAGCGGATGAGGGCCAGGGCCTTATCCTCCGGCTCGGCGATGAGGTCGGAGAGATAGAGCCGCTCCCCGGTGGCCGGGTCGAAGTTGTAGCAGTCGCCGCCGGTGTCGTTGACCCCGCCCATGTACCAGTACCAGTCCAGGTAGACGCTGACGAGGGTATCGGTCTGGGTCAGGACCCGGACGGAGCGCTCGTAAAAATAGCGGTAGTCCGGGTCGCCGGCCGATGTCACGCTGTCCCAGGCGGCCTGGGCGGAGCCCTCCCCGCCCTTCGGGTCAAAGAAGGCGTCCCGCAGGTCCTGGAAGAAGGCGTTGATGACCTGGTAACCCTCCGTGCTCTCCTCGAACAGCGGGATCTCGAAGGAACAGGTCAGGGGGTACCCCTGGGTATCCAGGACGGCTTTGTCAAGATAGACGGTGGGACGGAGGTAACAGAGGGTGTGGAAATAGTTGGTGGGCAGCGGGGGCACCGTGGCCTCGGGTGAGGGGGCGGCGGCCTCCGGCGTGGGCGCGGGAGCGGCCGTCTCCTGGGGGACGGGGGCGGCGCAGCCCGCCAGCAGGGCCAGGGCCAGCCCCGCCGCCAGGAGAGAGGGCTTTCTCATTGGGTGGGCTCCTTCACGGAGACATACCCCTCGTGGGCGACCAGGTTCTGCCCCTCCTGGGAGAGGAGCCAGTCGAAGAGGACGCCCGCGGGGCTGTCCGCCGGGGTCTCGGAATCCATGACGGCGTAATAGGCGGTGTGGATGGGGTAGCTGCCGTCCCGGATGGTCTCGTCGGTGGGGGCCACCCCGTCGATGGAGAGCAGCTTCAGCCCGTCGGCCATGCCCATGTCGGTGGCGTAGTAGTAGACGGTGTAGCCCATGGCGTCGGGCTGGTCGTCCCAGGCCCGGACGGCCTGGATGATGCCCTCCATGGAGGAGACCACGTAGTCGGTGTTGTAGGGCTCCATCATGGGGGTGTCCCCCATGACCTCCTTCTCCATGATGGCCTGGCTGCCGCCCCCGGCGGGCCGCTGGTAGGCCTGGATGGGGGCGTCGGAGCCCCCCACCTGGCTCCAGTTGGTGAGCTTCCCGGAATAGATGTCCCGCACCTGGTCCAGGGTCAGATTATCCACCGGGTTGTCGGCGTTGACGAAGAACACCAGGGTCTCGGCGGCCACGGGTTCCATCCGCCAGGACATGCCCCGCTCGTCCCGGTAGGAATAGGAGTCCTCGCCCCCCTCGGCCACGATGAGGAGGTCGGCCTCCCCGTCCACCAGGTTGTAGTAGGCCCGGGAGGTCTTGTTGAACTGGATGAGGTCGTCCACCTCCTCCCGGCTCTCCCCCAGCAGTACCGCCGCCACCGCCTGCCCCAGGGGCACCGTGGCGGTGGAGCCGTCAAGCCGGGGGAAGTTCTCCCGGGTAAAGACGTACTGGGAAGGGGCGGGGGTGGCCGCCGCGGGCGGCGCGGAAGGCTCCGCGGGGGCCTTGCAGGCGCATAAGGAAACTCCCAGCCCAGCGGCCAGGAGGAGAGACAGCGTGCGTTTCATAGTGGAAGCACTCCTTTCAGGGCTCCAGTCTATCATGCATTGGGAGGGGCTTCCAGGCCAAAACGGTGACAAATGGTAAAAAAGAGTGACAAATGACCCGGAAGCCTTTTCATAAAAGGCCCCCGGGTCATTTTCAGCTTGTCGAAGAACCTGTATTTCAGAAATTTCTTCCGGTCTGCGGTGGGGGAGCACGAGGGGGCGGCAGCCCGCCTCGTGTGGGATCAAATGCCCCGAAAAGCCCGCGTCAGCGGGCGCTCGGCGAGCAAAGCGAGGACTTTCCAGGGGCAAAGCCTCGGGAAAGTATCGGCATTGTGAAGGCTGTTGGGAAAGTCCAATGGACTTTTTCGACAGCCTGACCTCCCCCTTCGGGGGAGGTGTCAGCGAAGCTGACGGAGAGGGGGTCCCACGGCCCCGTGGAGACGTCAAGGCAAAACGGCCTCGATCTCCCGGTTGAGCGCCGCCACGTCCGGCGCCACCACCGGGCCGTCGGAGAGGCCGTAGGCCGCCTTCAGCGCCAGGATGCGGTACACGCTCTCGTCCAGCCGTTCCATGCTGATGCGGCCGCTGTCCACGGCCTCCAGCAGGGCGGACCGGGCCGCCTTCAGGTTGTCCGAGCGGTGGCACACCAGGGCCATGTCGCACCCGGCCTCCACCGCCAGCACGGCGGCCTCCCCCATGCCGTAGGTCTGGGAGACGGCCCCCATGGTCAGGTCGTCGGTGAACACCACCCCGTCAAAGCCCAGCTCCTCCCGCAGAAGGCCGGTGACCACGGCGGGGGAGAGGGAGGCGGGCCGCTGGGGGTCAAGCTGGGTCATGAGGATATGGGCCACCATCACGGCGGGGGCGCCCCCGTCGATGGCGGCGCGGAAGGGGGCCAGCTCGTTTTCCAGGAGGGCCTCCCGGCCCTTCTCCACCACCGGCAGGCCCACGTGGGAGTCGGTGAGGGTGTCCCCGTGGCCGGGGAAGTGCTTCACCACCGGGATGACCCCGGCGTTCATCATGGCGTAAGTACAGGCTGTCCCGGCCTCGGTCACGGTCTGGGCGTCGGTGCCGAAAGCCCGCCTGCCGATGACGGTGTTCTGGGGGTTGCTCCACACATCCAGGGAGGGGGCGAAGTCCACGTTGAAGCCGAAGGCGGCGCACTCCGCCGCCAGGGCGGCCCCCCGGGCGGCGGGGTCGCCCCCGGAGCGGATGAAGTCATAGGCGGAGGGCAGGTCGGCCACCTCGGGCGGCATTCGGGAGACCATTCCCCCCTCCTCGTCCACGCAGAGGAAGAGGAGGGCGTTCCCGGCGGCTGAATTGAGGGCTTTCAGGTCGCTGTTGAGCTGGGCAAGCTGCCCGGCGCTGGCCACGTTCCGGCCAAAGAGGATGATGCCCCCCGCCCTGGCCTCCCGGATGGCCCACCGGGCGTCGTCGCCGGGAGATGTCCCCTCGATGCCCGCCACCAAGAGCTGGCCGACCTTCTCCTCGGTGGAGAGGGCGGCCACCTGCTGGGCGATGGGGTCGGGTTCGGGGGTTGGCGCGGGGGTACTCACCCCGGTGGGCGTGGGGGACGGGACGGCCTCCGCCGCCTGGGAGGGGGCGGTGGTCTGGACGGTCTCCCAGGGGCCGCAGCCAGTGGTAAAAGCAAATACAAAGAGCAATAAAAGGGGGACCAGATTCCGTTTCGTCATCCCTTTTTCCCCTTTCTCCTCCCCTTGGGCACGTGCATGGCGGGCTTGCCGCTCCCCCTGCGCTTGCCCGGAGCCTTACCCTGGGGACGGCCCCCCTGGGGCTTTTTCTTCCCCGGGACGGGGAGGGGCTTGACGGCGGGGGCCGCCCGGCCGGGGGCGTCCTCCATGCCGGGGAGGCGGAAGTCCACCCGGCCGGTGGAGGGGTCGGCGGCCACGCACACCACCTGGAGGGCCATGCCGAAGGTGAACACCCGATTGGCCCGCTCCCCGGTGAGGGTCATGCGTGTCTCGTCGTAGACGTAGCGGTCCTCGGGGAGGCTCTCCACGGGGATGAGGCCCTCCACCCCGGAGGGGAGGGCGGCGAAGAGGCCAAATTTGGTGACCCCGGAGACGGCGGCGTCAAAGGTCTCCCCCAGGTGGTCCAGCATATATTCCGCGAAGTAGAGCTTGTCGATGTCCCGTTCGGCGCTCTGGGCGGCGATCTCCCGCTGGGAGGACTGTACGGCGGCCTTCTCGCAGCTTTTGGCCAGCTTCTTTTCCCCGGCGGGGCCCAGCTTCCCCTCCAGCAGGGCGTGGAGGCAGCGGTGGACCATCAGGTCGGGGTAGCGGCGGATGGGGGAGGTGAAGTGGCAGTAGAAGGGGGCGGCCAGGCCGAAGTGCCCCAGGTTTTCCACGTCGTACCGGGCCTTCATCAGCGAGCGCAGCACCATCATGTTCACCGCCGGGGCCTCCGGCTTGCCCTTGACGGATTCCAGCACCTTCTGGAGGGAGGCGTTGTCCGCCTCCTTGATGGCGTAGCCCAAGGGGGAGAGCATGGCCTTCAACGTCTCGGTCTTATCCTGGGAGGGCTTTTCGTGGACCCGGTATACGGCGGCCTTTTTCAGGTCGAAGAGGTGCTTGGCCACCGTCTCGTTGGCGATGAGCATGAAGCTCTCGATGAGCTTTTCGCTCTCCCCCTGGCTCCGGGCCACAATGTCCACGGGCCGGCCTGCGTCATCGCAGACGATATAGCTCTCGGCGCTGTCCAAGTCCAGGCTCCCCCGGGCCTTCCGCCGCTTTTCCAGGGCCCGGGCCAGGGCGGCCATGTCCCGGAGCATGGGCAGGATGCGGGCGTAGCGCTCCTCCAGGGTCTTGTCGCCCCCGGACAGCAGGACGTTGCAGTCCTCGTAGGTCATCCGCTCGGTGGAGCGGATGACGCTGGCGGCAATGGTGTGGTCCAGCAGGGCCCCGGTCTTGTCCAGGGTCATGAGGCAGGACAATGCCAGCCGGTCCACCTGAGGGTTCAGAGAGCAGATGCCGTTGGAGAGGGCCACCGGCAGCATGGGCACCACCTGGTCGGCAAAATAGACCGAGGTGCCCCGGTGGAAGGCCTCCAAATCGAGAGGCGCGCCGGGGTGGACGTAGTGGCTCACGTCGGCGATATGGACCCCCAGCACCCAGTTGCCCTTGTCGTCCTGTTCCAAAGACACGGCGTCGTCCAGATCCTTGGAGGAGGCCCCGTCGATGGTGATGATGGTCTTTTCCCTGAGGTCCAGCCGCCCCTTGCGCTGGGGGGCGGAGACCTTCTGGGGCACGGCGGAGGCCTCGGCGGACACCGGCTCGGGGAACTCCCGCTGGATGTCCAGCTGGTAAAGGACGGCCTCCACGGCGGCGGCGCGGGAGCCGGCGGGGCCGAAGGTCTCCTTCAGGGTGCCCAGAGGCGGAGTCTTGGCCGAGCCGTAGCTGGTCACGGCCACGGCGGCCTTCTCCCCCTCCCGGACCTTGGCCTTGCCCACCACCTTGATGGCGGCGGGGAGCCGGTCGGAGTCGGGCCGCAGCCAGACCTCGTGGTTCAGCTTTTGGATGATGCCGGTGACCGTCTTGTTGCCCCGCTCCACGATTTTGGTGATCCGGGCGGTGCTGCGGCCGGGCTGGGAGGGGTCGGCCTCTACGGCGGCTTCCACCGTGTCGCCGTCCCAGGCGCCGTTCTCCCGGCGGGGCGGGACGAAGCTGTCGTCCCCCCGGCCCGCGCCGTCCTCGGGGATGAAGAAGCCGAAGCCCCGGCCCGAGCCCTGGTAGCGGCCGGTAATGTTCTTTTTTTCAATCATAAATATGGAACCTCATTTCATTGGCGGGGTTTATGGAAGTATGCCCAGGCTGGGGAAAAATAAGAAAGAGCGCCCTCCCGGAGGTGGGAGGGCGCTCTTGAGTTCCTTACACCAGGGAAAGAACCAGGCAGACGACCATGAAAATAATGGCGACCCACTTGGTCCAGCGGGCCAGCTTGGCGTCCCAGCTCTTGGCCTTGTTCTTGGACAGGAAAGTGTCGGCGCCGCCGGAGATAGCCCCGGACAGGCCGGCGGTCTTGCCCTCCTGCAGCAGCACCACGGCCACCAGGAACAGGGAGAGCAGGAAGAGGATAATAGACAGGATCAGCTGAGGAATGTTCATCGTTCATCGTTCCTTTCCGCCCCGGGTGTGGAGCGAAGTGATATCTAAAATTGGGGCGCAATACGCCCTTTCTTTCACAGGAACTATATATTAGCACAATTTTGGGGCAAATGCAAGTCCTTTTTCCGCCCCTCTGGGCCTCAGCGCCCCGGCCTGACCGCTCCGGTCCGCCTTGCCGCGTCGGCCACCGCCGCCGCCACGGCGGGGCAGACCCGCTCATCGAAGGGGGCAGGGAGGATGTAGTCGGGGGAGAGGTCCTCCCCCACCAGCCCCGCCAGAGCCTCCACCGCGGCCAGCTCCATTTCCTCGTTGATCTCGACGGCCCCGGCGTCCAGGGCCCCCCGGAACACGCCGGGGAAAACCAGTACGTTGTTGATCTGGTTGGGGAAGTCACTGCGGCCCGTGCCCACCACCGCCGCCCCGGCGGAGCGGGCCTCGTCGGGCATGATCTCGGGGGTGGGGTTGGCCATGGGGAAGAGAATGGGCCTGGGGGCCATGGAGCGGACCATGTTGGCCGTCACCAGCCCCGGGGCGGACACCCCAATGAAGAGGTCGGCCCCCTTGAGGGCTGCGGAGAGCCCGCCCTCGGTGACCGCCGGACGGCTCAGGGCCGCCAGCTCGGCCAGATAGGGGTCCCCCTCCAAATCGGCCCGGCCGGGGTAGACCACGCCGTTGATGTCGTAGAGGGTGGCCTCCCGCAGCCCCAGCCGGTGGAGGAGCTTGAAGATGGCGGTGCCCGCCGCCCCGGCCCCGGAAAAGACCGCCTTCATATCCTTGAGCTCCTTGCCCACCACCTTGCAGGCGTTTTGCACCGCAGCCGCCGCCACGATTGCGGTGCCGTGCTGGTCGTCGTGAAAGACGGGGATGCCGCATTCCTGCCGCAGCCGCCGCTCCACCTCGAAACACCGGGGGGCGGCGATGTCCTCCAGGTTGATGCCCCCGAAGGAGGGGGCGATGAGCCGCACGGCGCTGACGATATCCTCCACCTCCTGGCTCCCGATGCACAGGGGCACGGCGTTCACCCCGCCGAAGGCCTTGAAGAGGACGCATTTCCCCTCCATGACGGGCAGGCTGGCCTCGGCGCCGATGTTGCCCAGGCCCAGCACGGCGGAGCCGTCGGTGACCACCGCCACGGTGTTGGCCCGGTCGGTGAGCTTCCACACCTCTCCGGGCTGTTCCTTGATCTTCAGGCAGGGGGCGGCCACCCCGGGGGTGTAGGCCAGGGAGAGGGCCTCCTTGCTGTCCACCGGCATCTTGGGCACCGTGTCCAGCTTGCCGTTCCACTGGTAGTGAAGCTTGAGGGATTCCGCGGCGTAATCCATGGGCATTGACTCCTTTGTTCCACAGATAATATGGAAGTCATTATACTACACTTTTCGGGCCATGTGTGATAAAATAACAAGAAAATCCTTTTTCCCGTCTCCGCTGGAGGCAATCAAAAGAATAGGTAAAAATGATACCGCAAATCCCAGGGACCTGTGATATCATTTTACAAAATCAAACAGGGGGCGCTGTTTATGGACATCATGGTCATCGGCATCGCGGGGGGCACCGGCTCGGGGAAAACCACGCTGACCGAAAAGCTGAAGGAGCGGTTCGGGGAGGACGTGTCCGTCCTCTTCCACGACAACTACTACAAAAGCCACTCGGAGATGCCCTATGAGGAGCGGGCCAAGCTCAACTACGACCACCCGGACGCCTTTGAGACCGACCGCTTCGTCCGGGACCTGGAGGCCCTGCGCCGGGGGGAGGCCATCCAGTGCCCCACCTACGACTACACCATCCACGACCGCTCCCCCAATACGGTGGAGGTGCGTCCCACCCGGGTGATTTTGGTGGAGGGTATCCTGATCTTTGAGAACAAGGCCCTGCGGGATCTGATGGACATCAAGATCTTTGTAGACACCGACGCCGACGTGCGCATCCTGCGGCGGCTGGTGCGGGACGTGAACAAGCGGGGGCGGACCCTGGACTCGGTGGTGAGCCAATATCTCACCACGGTGAAGCCCATGCACGACGCCTTCGTGGAGCCCTCCAAGAAATACGCCGACATCATCGTCCCCGAGGGGGGCTACAACACCGTGGCCCTGGACATGATCGTGGAGCGGATCCGGGGACACGTGGAAAAGTAAAGAAGGACAAAAAAGGAGCCCCGCCTGAAAGGTGGGGCTCCTTTTTCGTTGTACTTATTGCTCCGCGGCCAGGACAGCCAGGGCGGCGTCCAGATCGGCGGCGGTCAGGTCCCCCTGGGGACGGAAGTTCCCGGAGGCGTCGGCGGAGAGATAGCCCTTCAGCACGTTCCACATCATGGCCTCGGAGGCCCAGGCGGAGGCGTTGGCGGCGTCGGTATAGGGCACGCGGGTGGCCCAGGCGCCGGAGGGGCCCTGCTCGCGGGCCACGTCATAGCGCAGCAGCATCACTACGGCCTGCTCCCGGGTCACAGGGGCGTCGGGGAGGAACTGGCCCTCGCCGTTGCCGGCGGCGATCCCGTGGGTGTAGGCCCAGTTGACGGCGTCGTTGTTTTCGGTCAGGTCGGTGAAATCAGCCACGGCGGCCGCGGCGGGCTTGCCGTCGTTCTGGGCCTGGTACAGGGCCTCCACAAACTCCAGCCGGGTGACGGGGGCCAGGGCCTCGGCGCTGGTGGCGGCGTTCAGGGTCCACAGGCTCCTGGGCTCGGGGGGCGTGATCTCCTTCCCCTGGGCGGTGAGGGCCTTGATGTACTCGGCGATGATAAGGGTCACGGAGCCGCCGATGGAGCCGAACTCCTCGGAGACCGAGCCGTCCCACAGCACCTTGTCGCTGCCCATGGTGATGCCGGTGACGGCGTACCAGCCGTACTCATCGCCGGCGGCGTTGGCGGACAGGCGGTAGGAGTTGACGGCCACCTTGAAGGTCTGCTCGGCGGTGACGGGCTTGCCCTGGTAGACCAGGTTGGCCACCCGGACCCCTTCGGGGTTGCCCAGGTACACGTCGTAGCTGATGCCGTAGAGCTGGTCGGTGCCGAAGCCGCCGCCGGTGATGGTGCCGTCCTCGGCCACGGTGTAATCCTTCACGCAGTCCTCCAGCCAGTCCTTGAGCTGGCGGCCGGTCATCTCCACCATGTAGAGGAGGTTGTTGTCGTACTTGTAGAAGGAGTAGCAGTCCTTCAGGCTGATGGGGCCCTTGGCCTTGCTCCCAAGGAGCTGGGAGATGCAGAAATCCTTGTTGGCCACGGGGGAGGCCAGGGACACGTCGGCCCCGGTGGCCCAGAGCTGGGCCTCGTGGACCAGGTTCATGGTGTCGCTCTCCACGTGGAAGAGGTCGGTGACGGAGTCCCAGTCGCCGCTGAGGGTGCCGATCTCCTCGTTGACGAAGGGCACGGTGCGCTCGTAGTAGGGCTCCATGAGGGCCTTGAGCCCGGCGTCGTTCTCGTAGCCGGTGAGGTCCAGGTTCTCGCTCTGGCCGATGGTGAAGGAGCCGTCCTTCTTGATGGTCACCACGGTCTTGGTGAGGGTGGAGGTGCCGCCGTTGACCACGGGGACGTCCTTGCCGTCGGCGTTTTGGAAGGTGCTCACGCCGGGCACGTGGTTGTGGCCGGCCACCACCATGTCGATGCCGGTGGTGTTCTGGATCAGGTGGGCCACCTGGTTTTCCTTGTTGAACTCCGCGGAGACGTCGCCCACGGCCCCCTGGTCCCCAGCGCCCACGGCGTCTCCGCCCTCGCCGGAGTGGGCGGAGACGATGACGAAGTCGCACTTCTGCTCCTCCCGCAGCTCCTTCTGCCAGTAGTTGACCCACTCGTAAGCGTAGGAGCGCTCGGTGTTGCCCTCGTGGACGAAGTCGGCCCCCTCATAGTGGCTGGGCAGGTCCCAGTTGGGCACATTCACGTTCTCCAGGCCCAGGATGCCCACCTTGAAGTCCTTGCCGCCTACCTGGAAGGTCATGACCTTGTAGGGGTCCATCTTGGGCTCCTGGGTCTTGACGTCGATGTAGTTGGCGCAGACCACGTCCACGGGAGTGCCGGGATACCGGTCGGTCTCGTCGGAGAGCATATCGTAGAAGATCTGCTGGACGTCCTGGCTGAAGTTGAACTCATGGTTGCCCAGCACCAGGGCGTCATAGCCGATGTAGCGCAGGCAGATGGCCATGGGGTTGTCCTTGCCGCCCTCCATGTTCATGTTGTAGGAGATGATGGGCGTGCCCTGGATAATGTCGCCGTTGTCGATGAGGATGGTGCCGTCGTTGGCCTCCCGCTCAGCCTTCATAGCGGTGGCCACCTTCAGGTAGCTGTTGGTCACCTCTTTGCCGGTGATGGGGTTGAGGTCGTAGCACTTGCCGTGCATGTCGGTGGTGGAATAGATGCCTAAGGTAAAGGTGTCGGATTTCTTGTCCGCGGCCAGAGCCCCGCCGGAGAGCCCCAGCAGCATGGCGGCGGACAGGGCGCCCGCCAGAACGCGCTTGCAGTGATTCATCAACATTCGCCTCTCTTTGCTTTTTTGCGGGTTTAAAGGTGACTTTATTATAATTTACCAGGGGAGAAAAGGCAATCACCCCGGCGGCGGTGTAATGGAAACGTAACACAAAAATACCGGTTCCCGCTACATCAATCCGGGAACCAGGAGGTAGACCGCCATGCCTAGGGCGCCGCAGCCCAGCATGACCACGATGGGGTCGGGCTTCCAGCGGCGCAGGACGGCGAAGGCCCCCAGGCACAAAACCACAGCCGCCGGGTCGGGCAGGGTGGGGGAAAAGCCCCCCTCTCCCCAGAACGCGGTGGTGAGCAGTGTCAGTCCTGCCGAGGCGATCAGGGCCACCACCGCCGGGCGCAGGCCGGACAAAGCCCCCTGGATGGCGGCGAGGGAGCGGTATTTGTAGTAGAGAAAGGCCAGGAGGGAGACCACCAGACAGGAGGGGAGGATGCACCCCAGGGTGGAGACCACCGCCCCCCAGGGCCCCGCGATCTGGATGCCCACAAAGGTGGCCGAGTTGATGGCGATGGGGCCGGGAGTCATCTGGGAGATGGTGATGAGGTCCATGAACTCCGACATGCTCAGCCAGTGGTGCAGGTCCACCACCTGGGTCTGGATCAGCGGCAGGGCGGCGTACCCGCCCCCGAAGCTGAACAGGCCGATTTGAAAAAAGCTCCAGAAAAGCTGAAGATAGATCATTTCTTCCCCGCCTCCCTGTTCCGGCGCGCCCCCCACAGGGCGGCGGCGACGCCCAGCCCGGCGCAGGCCAGGATAATCCAGATGACGTTGAGCTTGGGCAGCAGCAGGGTGACGAGAAAGACCGCCGCCATGAGGAAGTCGGACAGTACCTTTTTCTCTTTGAGGACGCTGCCCGCCATGTCCACCACCACACTGCAGATGACGGCGGCCACCCCCGCCTGCATCCCCCGCAGCAGGGCCGCCACGATGCGGTTGGAGCGGAAGGCCTCGTAAAAGAGGGAGACCGCAGACAGAATGAGGAAGGGGGGGAGCACCGTGCCCAGGATGGTGAGGGCGGCTCCCGGCGCCCCCGCCACCCGGTAGCCCACCAGAATGGAGGCGTTGACCGCGATGGGGCCGGGGGCGGACTGGGCGATGGCGGTGAGGTCCAGCATCTCCTGCTCCTCCAGCCAGCCCAGGTCGTCCACGAACCGCTTTTTCATCAGGGGCACGATGACGTAGCCCCCGCCGAAGGTGAAGGTGCTGAGCAGGAAGGTGGAGGAAAAGAGCTTCCAATAGGTTTGGACAGGGTGTTTCATAGGCATGCCTCCCGACATTGGTGCTCCCATTATAGACGCGCCGGTGCGGGATGTAAATCACGAAAAAAGGGCGCCCGGCGGATCTGGCCGCCGGGCGCGAAGAGAGAGCCGGCCCGGTGGGCCGGCTCTCTCCATTTCGAGTGGATTTGGGATTTTACAGCCGGCTCAGCTCCGCCGCCGTCCGGGCGGCCAGCCGGGCGTTGTTGAACACCAGCTGGATGTTGGAGGCCAGGGAGTCCCCGCCGGTGAGCTTCTGGATCTTGTCCAGGAGGAAGGGGGTGATGTCCTTGCCGTGGACGCCCAGGGCGTTGGCCTCGGCCACGGCGTCGTCGATGGCCTTGTTGATGACCGCCGGGTCCATGGACCACTCCTCGGGGATGGGGTTGGTGACCAGCATGCCGCCCCCTAGGCCCAGCTCGTGCTGGACGGAGAAGGCCTTGGCCAGGTCGGCGGGGGTGTCGATCTCATAGTCCACGGCGAAGCCGGACTTGCGGGTGTAGAAGGCGGGCAGCTCCTTGGTGCCATAGCCGATGACGGGGACGCCGTGGGTCTCCAGGTACTCCAGAGTCAGCCCCAGGTCCAGGATGGATTTGGCCCCGGCGCACACCACCATCACGGGGGTGTGGGCCAGTTCCTCCAGGTCGGCGGAGATGTCCATGGTGGTCTCGGCCCCCCGGTGGACGCCGCCGATGCCGCCGGTGGCGAAGATCTGGATGCCCGCCATGTGGGCGATGATCATGGTGGTGGTGACGGTGGTGGCCCCGTCCTCTCCCCGGGCGCACAGCACCGCCAGGTCCCGGCGGCTGGCCTTGGCCACGTTCAGGCCCTTCCTGCCCAGGTGCTCGATCTCCTCCCGGGTGCAGCCGGCCTTCAGCCGCCCGCCGATGATGGCGATGGTGGCGGGTACGGCGCCGTTTTCCCGGATGATCTCCTCCACCTTGAGGGCGGTCTCCACGTTCTGGGGATAGGGCATGCCGTGGGAGATGATGGTGGACTCCAAAGCCACCACGGGCTTGTGGTTTTTGACGGCCTCGGCCACCTCGGGGGAGACGTCCAGATACTTGTTGAGATTCATGTTTTTACCTCCTGTACAAATCAAAATGAACGGATGCGGGATCAGTAATACTTAAAAGAATTCTGCCCATCCCGGGCGGGGGACAAATTTGGCAAGCTGGAAGCGGTCAGGATAAATCAAAGTCTATCTCGTATTTATCATCAATAAGCACATAATTTACGTTGTGCCTTTGAGCAAGTTCCAAAAACCGCGCGTTATCCTCCAAAACGTGTTCCATCGTACACCACGCGTCGTCCAAACGGTTTTCTATGACGTTGGCGTACCTTTTTATGCTTTCAAAGTGGTTTTTTATATAGTTCCCACTCATGACGAGACAGCAGTATTTTATCTGCTCCAGATCACCCTTCTCAAAATCTTTTGGCCAGTCAAAGGGGATATAGCATCCTTCGACAATCAGATTTTGCCGGTTTTCTATGGCGGTTTTGATCATTTCGCGGAGAATGGGCCACAAATAATCCGTAAGCGCAAGGTTGTCCTCGGGCGTGAGCTTGGTGCGGCCGCTGCGGATGAGCCCCATTTTCAAGTGGTCGATTGATAAATATGGATATTGATATCTTTCCAGCAGTTTTTGAGCAAGCGCGGTCTTCCCTGTGTGCGACGCGCCTGTTATCAATATGATCATCTTTTTTCTCCTGTTTTACAGCGTCCGGTCTCTCGGGCGGGCACGCCCTGTGTGTCCCATGAAAAGTCGGAGGGGGTCAAAGCCCGGCCCGGGCCTTGACCACTCCGGCGTTCAGCTCCGGGTTGATGGTCTCCGCCCCCTCGATGGCGATGGCGGCGGCGGCCTGGGCGCACTGGGCGGTGGGTTCCAGGGCGGTGCCTTCCAGATAGGCCCAGGCCAGGGCGGCCATGAAGGCGTCCCCCGCCCCGGTGGCGTTCACCATCCGGGCCGGACAGCAGGGCAGGCGCAGGGCCCCGGCGTGGTCGGCGGCGTAGACCCCGTCGCTCCCCAGGGAGATGAACACCCGCCGCAGGCCGGTGTCCAGCAGGGCCTTGGCCGCCCGCTCCAGGCTGGCGTCGTCGGTGATGGCCACCCCGGAGAGGAGCTCGGCCTCCATGCGGTTGGGCTTGAGGGTGTGGAGCTTCCCCAGCACCGGCTTCAGCTTCACCGCCTTGGCTGTGGAGACCGGGTCGGCAAAGATGGGGACCTTCACATTCTCGCACAGCCATTGGATGGACTCGGCGGGGATGTTGGTGTCGGTGACGATGACCTGGGCGTTGTCCAGCAGGGCCCGCCGGGACTGGAGGTAGGCGGGGGTCACGTGGTCGTAGATGTCCATGTCGCTCACCGCCAGGGCCATGTCCCCGTCGTCCCCGGAGATAAAGAGGTAGGTGGAGGTGGCCGCCCCCGGGACCTGGAGGGCCTGGGAGATATCGATGCCCAGCTCCCCGCAGGAGGCGGCGATTTTCTGGGCGTAGAGGTCGTCGCCGAAGGCGGTGAGCATCCGCACGTCCACCCCCAGCAAAGCCAGGTTGTGGGCGATGTTCCGCCCCACGCCCCCCAGGGACATGCGCACCGTGCCGGGATTGGAGTCGGCGGCCACCAAAGGCGCGGCGGACCGGCCCCCGATGTCCATGTTCACGCCCCCCACCACCGCGGCGTAGGAGGCGGAGCGGAGCACGTAGCCCTTTCCGGCGATGTAGCCCTTCTTCATCAGGTTGGAGATGTGCACCGCCACCGACGAGCGGGTGATCCCCGCCCGGTCAGCCAGCTCCTGCTGGGAGATCAGGGGATTTTCCGCGATCCAGTTCAAAAGCTCCCGTTCCCGTTGGGTCATGGCCTGGCCTCCTTTATGAAAGTTTATGTATTAAGCATAAGTTTAGTATATCTATTTGGGGCCCGCTGTCAAGGGCCAAAACGCAAAAAAGAGGAACAAATTTTTCCTCCCGGCGTCTAAAGGAAAAAAGGAGGCTGGAACCATGAACGGAAAGAGACTTTTACCCCCTGTGCTCGCCCTATCCCTGCTGTGCGGCTGCGCCGCCGGGGCGGTGGAGCCGACACCGGCGGGGCCCACCGCCCTGCCTGCCCCCGCCGAGACGGAAAACCCCTGGAACCTGACCCCCTGCCGGATCGTGGACGGGGCGGACATCGGGGAACTGCTGCTGGCCGACGAGGAGAGCGGCGAGATTTATACCCTCAGCGTGCAGGATTTGGCGGTGACGATGGACGGCGGCTCCTCCGGCGCCTCCGAGCTGCGGGACGGGATGAAGGTCTGGGTGGGGCACACCGGCGGCGTGGAGGAGACCTGGCCCGCCCGGTTCACGGCCCCCCAGACGCTGGCCGGGGAATCCGATACGGTGGACGACCGCTGCGGCCTCTACCTCCAAGTCCTGGAGGACCTGTGGAACGAGGACCCGGGCCTTAATGAAGGCGCCCTGACCTACCTGGGGGTGGACCTCTCCGGCCTCACCGCCCTCACCGACGGGGAGAAAAGCGCTGTGGCCTGGCGCTTCGCCCAGCTCCACGGCCTGGAGCTGGTCACCGGCACCTGGGACGAGCTGGTGGAGGAGGGCTATATCGACGGGGAGGAGCTGTACTGGCCCGACGGTATCCTCTTCTCCATCACCACCGACCCCGACGCGGCCTGGAGCCTCCCCGCCCTGGGCAAGGGGGAGGAACCCCGCCTTGCCGCCTTCGACGCCCAGAAGTGGCGCTCGGGCCTGGGGGCTTATTATTTCCTGGACTGCACCGCCCAAATGGGCGATGACGGGTCCTGGACCTACTCTGTGGGGGCTCAGGCCATCTCCTGACATCAAATCTCCCGCCGGAAGGGCGGGCTGTCCGAACCCCATGGACAGCCCGCCCCTTTTCGCCTATACTGGAGACAAAAGGGGGGAGTGGATATGGTAAATACGCAAAAAGAGGGGCGCAAGCGGTCCCTCCTGGGCTGGCGGGAAAACCTGCCCCATATCCTCCTGCTGTGCGCCCTGTTCCTCCTCCTGCGGCCCCTGGCGGAGGTGTTGGACGACTACGCCGTCCCCCTGCTCCGGGCGCTGGTGCTGCCCGTGCTGGCCTATCCCTTCACCGCCGTGGGAGTGGGCATCGCGGCGGGGGAGAAGAACGGCTTCTGCCCCCTAGTGCCCCTGGCGGCGGGGCTGGCCTTTTTGCCGAATCTGCTGTGGCCCAACGTGCCCTACGACTGGCGGCAGGCCGTGGCCTACGCCGGATGCGCCCTGCTGGGGGAGGCCGTGGGCGCGGCGTGGCGCTGGGCGAGGAGAAAATGGGGGGCGGACGGATAGTCCCCGCCCTTCTTTTCCCACAAATCCCTTGTAAAATGCCGCCAAAGTCCGTATAATGTAAGCATCTGTCAAAACCTACAAAGACGTAGAGAGAGGGATCATCCAATGGAACGCACACAGATCGCCCGCATTTACGCGGACCAGGAGACATTCGGCGGCAAGGAGGTCACCGTCTGCGGCTGGGCCCGCACCATCCGGGATATGAAAACCTTCGGCTTCATCGAGCTCAACGACGGCTCCTGCTTCAAGAACCTCCAGGTGGTCATGGAGGCCGAGGGCCTGGAGAACTTCAAGGACATCGCCAGGCAGAACGTGGGGGCCGCCCTGGTGGTCACCGGCACCGTGGTCCTCACCCCCGAGGCCAAGCAGCCCTTGGAGGTGAAGGCCGCCTCCATCCAGGTGGAGGGCCCCTCCTCCCCGGACTACCCCCTGCAGAAGAAGCGCCACTCGGTGGAGTTCCTCCGCACCATCCAGCACCTTCGGCCCCGGACCAACCTGTTCTCCGCCGCCTTCCGGGTGCGCTCCGCCGCCGCCTACGCCATCCACAACTTCTTTCAGGAGCGGGGCTTTGTGTACGTCCACACCCCCATCATCACCGCCTCCGACTGTGAGGGGGCGGGGGAGATGTTCCGGGTCACCACCCTGAACCCCAACGATCCGCCCCGCACCGCCGAAGGCGTGGTGGACTGCGCCCAGGACTTCTTCGGCAAGGCCGCCAGCCTCACGGTTTCGGGCCAGCTCAACGCCGAGAACTTCGCCATGGCCTTCGGGGACGTGTACACCTTCGGCCCCACCTTCCGGGCGGAGAAGTCCAACACCCAGCGCCACGCCGCCGAGTTCTGGATGATCGAGCCGGAGATGGCCTTCTGCGACCTGGCGGGCGACATGGACGTGGCCGAGGCCATGATCAAATCTGTCATCACCGAGGTCATGGCCAAGTGCCCCGACGAGATGGAGTTTTTCAACTCCTTTGTGGACAAGGGCCTCAAGGAGCGGCTGGAGCACGTGGCCTCCAGCGCCTTCGGCCGGGTGAGCTACACCGAGGCCATTGAGATTCTGGAGAAGTCCGGTCAGAAGTTCGAGTACCCCGTCTCCTGGGGCTGCGACCTCCAGACCGAGCACGAGCGGTATTTGACCGAGCAGCACTTTAAGAAGCCGGTCTTCGTCACCGACTACCCCAAGGAGATCAAGGCCTTCTATATGCGGGCCAACGACGACGGGAAGACCGTGGCCGCCGCCGACTGCCTGGTGCCCGGCATTGGGGAGATCATCGGCGGCAGCCAGCGGGAGGAGCGGCTGGACCTGCTGGAGGCCCGTATCCGGGAGCTGGGCATGGACCCCGCCGACTACTGGTGGTACCTGGATCTGCGCCGCTACGGCTCCTGCAAGCACGCGGGCTTCGGCCTGGGCTTCGAGCGGCTGGTCATGTACCTCACCGGCATCTCCAACATCCGGGATGTCCTGCCCCACCCCCGCACGGTGGGCAGCGCCGACTTTTAAGAAACAAGGCCGTCCGCTCACCCAGCGGGCGGCCTTTGCGTGTTTTGAGAGGGGGATTTTATGAAGCTGCCTAAAATGCTGATGGACTTTCCCTATGAGGAGCCAGAACTGGGGAATGGGAAGCGGCGCAGATGGATGGTCGGCGCCGTGCTGTTCCTGGCGATAGGTCTGCTGGGTATCCTGGGCTTTATGGATGAGCTGCGCGCTTTTTCCGTGATTGCCCTGTCCGACGGCCCGAAGCTGACCATTGCGGCCGCGCAGGTGCTGCTCGGCCTGTTCGGCCTGTTCAGCCTGGGCTGCTATTTGGCCTGGCGGAAGGGGAAGTCGGTCCGGGTGGTCTACCGGCGGGGCCAGGCCGTCATTCTTGCCCTGGCCCTGGCGGCGCTGGCGTGGTTGGGGGTCACGGCCGTGGCGGGGCGGAGAGAGCCAACGCCACCTGTGTCCGACCACTATACCTATCAGAGTTCCCCGCTGGCGGCTATCGCCTGGGGCGGGGACGAGGGGTACTGGTACCAGATCGTGGACGTGAAGGCCCCATTTGTCTACGACCTGTGCTTGGACATGTACACCGATGGCCGACACAACACCTCCTCCGAGTGGGAACCGTGGCCCCAAATCCTGGGGGCCACGGCGCTCTACGGGGAGTCGCGGGAGCGCAACTGGCTGGCCCTGTGGGAGGACCGCATCGTTTGGGTGAGCTTTGACCAGCCACCTGAGGCGAAAAAACTGATGGGGGTGCTGGAACAGCTGAACGCATGGGAGAGGGATTCCGCCTAGTTGTCCGCTGACTGCACGTCGGGACGTGCGTCCCCCAGACCCCCAAAGAAAAGTCTTGGGTGCAGACCTGGGCGCAGGTTTCCTTCCCGGTAGAAGGTCTACTGCCCATTGATGGGGGAAAAGCACGGGGACGTCCGTGTGACCCGTGGTCCTTCCAGCGCCGCTGGCGCTGATAGCTTCTTGATACAGCCTGGTCTTTAGCCTTCCCCCTGGGGGAAGGTGGCAGCCCGAAGGGCTGACGGATGAGGGGAACTGGGGACATGGGAAAAGGCTCTGCTACACTGATAAGCTCCCCTCATCAGTCTCGCTCCGCTCGCCAGCTTCCCCCAGGGGAAGCCTAAGAACATACAACCCCCGGGGCCGCACTTCGTAGCGGCCCCGGGGGTTTCTTGCACTTTTGTGGACAGATTGGGGAAGTTTTCAGAAGAAGGCCGGGGGGAGAAAATCAAAGCTCCTTCCCGGAGGGCACAGTCTCCCATGAAGGTAAATTCACCCCTTCTCCTGATACCATTTCCAGCTCATGAAGAAGGTGGCGCCCAGCCCACCGGCCAGCAGCAGGAGGAACACCCAGAAGAACACCTTCTCCGGCGCAAACAACCCCAGCACCACGGCGGCCAGCCCGGAGAAGAAGAACACGAAGCCCCCCATCCGCTGGGTCTTGTTCCACACGTCGGGGTCGCTGAGGGCCCAGGGGGTGCGGAAGCCCAGGAAAAAGTTGCTCTTTACCTTGCCCATCATGTTGCCGATCACGACGAACAGCAGGCCGACCAGCACGCCCACCGTCCGGCCCACGTTGATGCGCCCCGGCTGGAGGCTCTCGGAGATGGTGATGAGCAGGCATACCAGCAGGATCAGGGGCATCAGCACCCCCAGGGTGTCATACTTGTCCTGAAACTTTTCGTAATTCCCCTTCCTGGGGTCTATTCTGGGCATGAACTGGAAGAGAGCCGCCAGGGCGGGGGAGAGGGCGGCGATGAGCCACAGGGTGCCCACGGAGCCGTAAGTCACCGTGCCGTCCAGATTCCAGTGGGTGGGCACCCGCTCCGGCAGGAGGGGGGTAAAGGCCAGCACCAGCGCCGCCGGCAGAAGGGCGAATATCCACATCGTAACGATGGCTTTTTTACTTTTCATCTCGCTTCGCTCCTTTCAAAGCGGCCACCCAGCCGGTGATCTCGTCCAGCACCGACAGGTTGAGCTCATAACAGATATACTTTCCCCGGCGCTCGTCGCTGACAAGCCCCGCCTCCTTCAAAACGGAGAGGTGGTGGGAGACGGTGGCCCCCGTCATGTCGAAATGGCTCCCGATCTCTCCCGCCGTCTTGGCTCCGTCCTTCAAAAGGTCCAGGATGGCCCGCCGGGTAGGGTCGCCGAGGGCTTTGAAGGTCTCCTGGAAGCTCATGATCTCACCTCGTTATTTAGAAGTCTGTCAAAATAATAGCCCATAAAAATGGCGCTGTCAATAGACATTTAGAAAATGGCCTAAATATCCTGTGTCCGCAAAACAGGACTGCCCCCGTCAGTTTGGCGGGGGCTTTTTGCTTAGTTGTATTGACGCTGCGGATAGGTAGGTGGTAATATATCCCCAGTGATAGAACAAATGTTTCATCAAAAAAGGAGGAATACCATGAAGAAAAAGAAAAGAAAAATAGCCGCCTCGATTGAGACAGCTATTTTGGTGGAGGAGGGTGGATTCGAACCACCGAAGCGATACGCAACAGATTTACAGTTTGTTTTAACCTGCTATCTGTGCTTTGCGCCGCAAGCACTCGACCATATAACAAGGGACGGTACCCAAACTGTACCCAAACGTTTTTTCGTGGTATAAGTCTACAACGCTTTCGTTTGGGTGTCAATACGACAGTTTGGATACGTTATTCTTTCGGGCATCCAAATCGACCTCAGTATAAATTTGGGTCGTGGAAATTTTGCTGTGCCCCAACTGCTCCTGCACGGCTCGAATATTAGCGCCGCCGTTTAGCAAATGAGTTGCGTAAGTGTGCCGTGCTTTGTGAGGCGAGAGTATCGGCACCTGTTCTGATGGGATTAACGTGGCGTTGAGATCACGCAGAACGGCCCCATAACGATACGCAAATTGTGGCGGCGTAAGATAGGGCTGACCCTTTAGGCCAGGGAAGACAAATAGCCCATCCCGTGGCAGACTGTTAAACACTGCTGCGCCTTCATCTGTGAGTGCCACCACCCGGTCTTTTTTGCTTTTTGTAGTTTCCCGCAGCGCATATGCACGCGGGCGTTTTGTTTTTCCGCTTTTATCCGGCGGAAGTTTAACTGTCGGATCTGCGTTTTCGACCTTAGCAATTACCTGGCGAATCAGGATATATGGCGTGTCCCCGTCCAGGTGTATGTCGGACCACATCAAGGCACAGAGCTCCTCAGTTCGCAGGCCGGTAAACAACGCAATTTGGACGTGGCTGCCCCACTTGTGGCCTGGGGCGTAGGCCAAAATTTTATTTACATCTTCTAGGGAATACACTTTTGGTTTGCTTTTTTCAGGGCTACGCGCAAAAGTCTCGTCTTCCACTGGGTTTTCAGAGCATAGGCGGTTTTTCTTGGCACTTTTAAATATCCCGTTCAGGCAAACCCGGATCTCATTTTTTGCGCTGTTTGAGAGCTTGACTACCCTTTCACTAGCATAGAGTTGAGCAATATGAAACGGCATTACAGCATCCAACTTTTTGCCTCCAAGCGCTGGGAGGATATAGTCGTTTGTATAACGTTCGTAATTTGCGTATGTCCCGTATGCCAACGATCCAGCGGATACGTCTGCCTTTTTAAGGGACAGCCAGACTTCGGCCCATTGCTTAACAAGTTTGACCTCTTTGACCGCTTTCCCACCTGTCTTTTTAAACCATTCCCGATACTTTTTTTTGGCGCCCCGGCCATCCGCATCTTTACTGTAAAAGGACAGCGGCGTCTTTCGTCCTTCCACGCTAATCCGATACTCCCATGTGCCATCCTTACGTTGGCGGAGGCTACCATCTCCGTTGGCGTTTTTCATGCTCGAACACTCCTTCTATTGATATTTTGCGCCCAGTGGGATACAATAAAAGGGCGCAATGGTACCTTGGTTTGAACTGCTGGGGCCTTTGCTCTGCCGCTCTCGGAGGTCGCAACTCCGGGGGCGGCTTAATTATTACCAACCAAATATATCCTGCTTGTACCCTTTTGTCCACTGGCCCAAGACAAGACCTATGGTTTTAAAACGATCAAATTCTCCTACAACTATATCGTCGTATGCTTTGTTGATGGATACCAGATGAATTTGACGGTTTTCGTGATCCACCATCAACTTTTTGCAGTACGCTTGCCCATTCAGGACGAAGATCCCGATGCGGCCAGGATCTATGCTGGGACTAGCCTGGACAAAGACCGTGCCGCCGTTGTGTACCTTAGGCTCCATACTGTCGCCTGAGATTATAATACCAAAATCGGTTTTGGAGGGAATCACCCCGTCTGGATACTGCTCAATATGGTAGTCGGGTTCGTCTAGATAGTTCCCCAGGCCAGCTGCGGCGGGCTGATCGTAGGTCTTGAGCTCTACAATGCCACTTTTAGTTTTTTTCGCTTTAGGGAAGGATATAACGGATGCATTACCCGGCTCCTCGGTGGGCTCTTCCCCAGCGGTGTCCTTAATTTCATATTCCAGGATAGCCTTAACTGCACCCTTGGCATGTTTACTCAAGACGGCGTAATCCTTGGCAATGTTCAAAGCCTCTTCCGGTAACTCGGAGGGGGCTTTTTTTACGGCTTGGGGGGTAGAGGCACCAAGTAGAAAATCAACCGTTACGTGGCAGGCAGTGGCGATTTTTACAAGTAGGTCCGATTTTGGGTCATGCTTTCCGCTTTCATATCCGTGAAAGGTGTTCGGGGCCACACCGACTATTTCAGCAAGTTCTTTTTGCGAATAACCGGCGCTTTCTCTGGCCTCTTTAATGTGAAACTTCATATCGGCCTCCTTTGTCAGCACTTTCTGGACAATACAATAGTATAACAGTTATTTCTTGTAGTCAATAAAAAAATTCTAGATTCTAGAAAGCGTTTTCCTAAAAGACCTTGACAAAATCTATTATCTAGATTATTCTGTACATAGATTCTAGAATCTAGATTATTGAAAGGCGGTGATTCAGTTGAATTATAACATTGAGGCCGAACGCGGGCGGCTTCAACTTACAAAAGAGGAGCTCGCTGCACAGTTGCGTATCACCTCAAAAACGTACCTTTCCTACGTGCGAGGAGATACTGCTATTCCATCGGATATCCTCTTGAAGATGTCCCAGCTGTTCCATTGTACCACGGACTACCTGTTGGGCTTGAGCGACACCCAGGACGGTACATAAAAAGCCAGCCGGGGTGGAAATCTCCGGCTGGCTCTGGAATGGGTTACTTTAGTTAAAAAAGAAGGGGGATAAATTATGGCTGAACGTATCATCAATATTGTGATAAATGGGGAACAGTTGGATGTCGCAATAGAAAAAGCGAACCAACTGGTGGAGCTTCTGCGGGAAGCTGACCGCCATATTGATTCGCTTTGTTTGCCCAAAGAACGGAGCTAATGCTTATTTCCATTCACGATGGCTCCGCTTTTTACCTCTAGGATAGCTGAGCATTTCTTGCAGTTCAAAATTCCATAAATCTGTAAGCAACCACTTCCAGATATGGAATTTGCGGATAAAATGCCATATACATTTGCCAAGGCGGCATGAGAAATAGAAATGTTTCCGTTCATAGTGCCGTAAAGGAGAAGACTGCCACCGGCATTAATCTGTATATCGCCGTTTAGAATCCCATGCACAACAAGTTCTCCGCCTGAGTTAACAATAAAATTGTCAGAGCATACATCGTGTATCTCGGTTCTCGCGCTGATTGTACGAGTCACTTTTAGCACCTCCTTTCGCCCACATTCTACCACGGGACTTGAAGGGGATGCAAGGGCACATTTTAAAAGAGGAGGAGCGCTTGAGGAAGCGTGACTTCCAGGAACAAGGCCAGAAGGTCATCTAACAAGGGAGGGGAGACATGGATCGCATTTGCATCACCACAAAAGGGATTGCCCTTTTGGCAGCCATTGAAGCCGGCATTTGCCCAAAGGTAGACGAGGGCTACAATACAGATGCTTTTGAGCTGTTCTGGTCTAAATTTGAAACTGAGTTAGCCAAAAAGAGAGAAAATGGTTCCCATAACGCCCAAAATATGCTCAATAACCAAGCCGAGGACGAACGTTATCACAGGTACAAGCACCGATGCCAGAGAAACCTTATTTTCAAATTGCTTTTGTCGTTCTTCCTTGGCCTTCTCCTCATGGCGCTGCTCAAACTCGGCTAATACATCTTCTCCATGTGGAGCAAGGATGATCGAGCAAAGAGGAAAAGAATTGTCATTTTTGAAACGCACTAGATTTTCAGTTTTCATATCCGCTAAGCGATCATACCAACCCATATAAGCCTGTAAATCTTGCCCACAGAAGTGCTGGGCAATTTCAGCGGCAGATTGTGAACCGGTGATGTTGAGGTATTTCAAGATGGACAGTTTTTCTGGACTCATCTCATCACCTCCTTATGGAGCGATATTATCACATTCGACTAGTTTGGACAACAGCACAAAGGACCATTTTAGGTAGTCGGTAGCTTTCTGGGGCAAGACCAGGATACCACAAGAGATGTCCCATAAAACGGACTATTCTTTGCACAGAATCATGTCAAGTGGACTAAATTTAGGACATTCGATCAGTTTGGACAACAGCACAAACCACAATACCGCACGAAAAAGGAAAGGGGGAAGATGCGTGAGTAAATGCATAGTCAAGCTGTTCCATTGTACCACGGAATGCCTGTTGGACTTGAGCGACACCCAGGACGGTACATAAAAAGCCAGCCGGGGGCGGAAACCTCCGGCTGGCTCTGGAAGGGGTTACTTAAGTTGAGAAAGGAGAGAACGGGATGATTCAAGTTGTGGCGGTTTCCGCCCTTGTATCCTGGCTGGTGGCGACAGTGACCGCCAAGCTGTGCTTCCACAAAATCGACCGCTACATTAAAGACACCACCGACCTCTTGCAGCAGTCAGCCGACTACCTGACCGACTTCGCCAGAAATGCAAATAGCACAAAAGGCCTCTCCCATAGGCGTTAAGAATACCTCGCCTTTCTTCATTGTAGGTGTTTGGTCTTCTTCGCGTGAACAGTAATCCAAGATGTCGCGGTATTCCTTGGTCTGTTCAAAGGGTTCATAGAGCGATTTATCAATCAAATATCTTTCAAAGGTGGTTTCTGCCAAGCCCAGCCGTGCCAGATTTGCAATAGAAACCGCCTGCCGCGTAAGTGATTGCTCTTTCGGATTTGACAAGAACAAATTAGTTTGAACTACTTTATAGGACTTATCCGAAAGCGCTTTGACTCGGTATTCCCCTAGTGGAAGTATTTGTTTAAAAGAGGCCGGGCCTGTAAAGTAGGTGAGGTTTTGGGCGTCCAGAGGGGACAGATGGCGAATAATCTCTGTAAAAGACGGGTGGATAGCTGGTGCCTTTTCGCTATCCATAGAAGCCGCAATCAGCTTTGCGAACATCTCCCGGAGATCCGGCTCTTCAAAGTAGTACTTCGATGCCTCCAGCGCAGGCCCCACGATGGACAGAGGCGGCTCACATAGGCGTTCCTCCGGTATGGCCGAAACCTTATCTAAAAGGGATGCCCTAAAATTTTCCAAGTCTCTCGCTCTGACAATGCGTTTTTTCTCCACATAGCTGCCGAAGCTTCCGAACACAAGGTCCCATATGTCTTGCAGTGTGCTACCGGCTGCGGAGGCTAACGGTACAAGCAACTTGTTGGCCGGCTCAGACACGGTTTTGATTGCATCGGAAATAGGCATTTCATCACATCCTTTCATCAATACTCTACCATTTTCTTTCTAGTAAGACAAGTATGCCACAGCGCCAATATGTATAAAACACATCTAAAAAAGGGGGGTAATATTATAAAACGCTATTTTAAGGTCGACGGGGAGGTCATCGCCTGTATGGTGGAGATCAGCTCCGAGTTGGGCTATATCCTAGACGAAGGGGTGAACCCGGACAGCATGGAGGCCATTGAACTGTTGAACAACCGCATTGTGACCCTGCTGGGACAAATTGACGATGGGGAGAAGACCCAAGAAAGCGAAAGCAATGAAAATAGTTGAACAGACCCCAATTACTGATATTTTAGAAAGCCACGAACGACGGCTAAAACAATTAGAGCATGATTGGTTAGCCCGGCTGTTTGCCTGCATGGTCGGGACGGCTATCGGCGCATTTATAGACCACGCATCTGGAAAGATAAGGATACCACAACAATAGTCCTATAAAACGGACCAAGAAAGGAGGCACTACAATGCCTGAACTTGAAGTAACCTACACTATTGACCAGGTTGCGCTTCGCTATCATCGCACAGTCGATACCGTTCGCCGCTGGGTACGTAGTGGACGCATGACCGCAATCAACACTGGAGGAGGACGTATTGGGCCTTACGTCTTCCGCAGGGAGGACATAGATCGGTTCGACGCAGCCGCGGAGCACTGCGGGACCGGAGGAGAGGAGCAAGAATCATGAACTACAAAGGCAAGCGGGTAAAGCCGCTCACCCGGGAGGAGAAACGCCTCCAGCAGAAGGCGGAGGCCTGGATCAAGGGACTGGCGGCGTTGGCTCTGATCCTGTGTGTCGGCATTGGCCTGGGGCGGTGGGTGCTGTGAGCATCCAAGGGGATAAAAAGGGCCGCCTCCAGTGCTGCGAACACTGAAAGCGGCAAAGCAGAAAAAATCCGCCTTTATTGTAAGGCATAGAGAGGAAAATGTCAAATGTTTAAAAATCCGATTCGGGACATTCAGGACGATCCCCCAGCCGATTTTTGTCCGGACTGCGGCGGAGAGATCTGGCCCGGTCAAACTACTTATCTTCTTTATGGCCGCATGGTCTGTGAGGAGTGCTACAAAAAGGAGATCCTTGGACGGCTGAATCATGATCCCCGCGGCCTGGCCCTGGAGCTGGGCATCGACATGGAGCGGGTGAGCTGATGGATGACCACGGCGTCTCTTACTATACCACAGGTCACGCCACTTTGCCTGTGCCCTTTCCCGAAGGGAAAACCGTCTGTCAGTGGTGTCCCTTCGTTCGTACAGAGGACAGTCTTAAGCGGCACCGCTGCCTTCTGACGGGGGAGTACCTTCTGTACCCGTTTACCAGCCGGGGCAACGAGTGCCCGGTCGTGTTTGAAGAGGAGGAAAAATAATTGGGAACCCCTGTTATGGTCTT
Source organism: Pseudoflavonifractor phocaeensis (assembly GCF_038439875.1). Lineage (NCBI taxonomy): Bacteria > Bacillati > Bacillota > Clostridia > Eubacteriales > Oscillospiraceae > Pseudoflavonifractor > Pseudoflavonifractor phocaeensis. The sequence continues at coordinate 5,052 of NZ_JBCDMT010000007.1, read as the reverse complement.
TGGCCAGTCCGGGTCTGGAAAATCCACCAGTCTGCGGAACTTTACCCCGGACGAGGTCTGTATCATCAATGTGAGCGGGAAGCCGCTGCCGTTCAAAAACCAACATAAAACCTTCAACTGTGACAACTACATGGAGATCGACCGCGCCGTCAAAGTGGCCCCTACCAGGGCCATCATTATTGACGATGCCACGTACCTCATGACCAATGAATTTATGCGGGGGGCCAAGACCTCCGGCTATCAGAAGTTTACGGACATGGCCCTCAATTTCTGGACCCTGGTCCAGACGGCGATCCAGCTGCCGGAGGATAGGGTCATCTACTTCCTGGGCCACGTGGACATCGACGCCAACGGGAACGAGAAGTTCAAGACCATCGGCAAGCTGCTGGATGAGAAAGTCACCTTGGAGGGGTTGTTCACCATCGTGCTGAAGACGGTGGTCACGGACGGGAAGTACAGCTTCGCTACCCAGACCAACGGCGCGGACACGGTGAAGTCGCCGGTGGGCATGTTCCAAGACCGGCTCATCGACAATGACCTGAAGGCCGTGGATACGGCCATCCGGGAATATTGGGGGATTGCCCCGCTGAACATGAAGGAGGACAAAAAATGAGAGCGTACAACGATGTGAAAGCCGAGCCCCAAAAGGGCCGTGAGATCCTTCCCGCCGGCGGCTATGTGGCCAGGGTCCAAGCCGCCATGGTAGAAAATACCGACTATGGGGAGCGCCTGGTCGTTTACTTTGAGATCTGCGAGGGGGACTACCGCGGCTTCTTCCAGAAAGACTTCGACGCCCAGACCCAGGAGGACAAGAAGTGGCGGGGCGTGTACCGTATGTATCTGCCCAAGGAGGACGGCAGTGAGAAGGACGGCTGGAGCAAGAAGACCTTGGGCGGCGTCATCTGGTCTTTTGAGCAGAGTAATCCCGGCTATCATTGGGACTGGAACGAGGCCGGCCTGAAGGACAAGCTGGTGGGCGTCCTTTTCCGCAACAAGGAGTGGGAGTTCAACGGAAACACCGGCTGGACTACGGAGTGCTGCTTCTTGACTGACGTGGACAGTATCCGGCAGGAGACGTTCAGAACCCCGAAAGACAAGCCCCTGAAGCGGGACAGCGGGCAGAACAACTGGGCGGCCCAGGCGGATGACAGCGACCTTCCCTGGAAGAGCTGATGAATCCCTTTGATGTTGCCTCTGCCCTCAAGACCATGACGGTCCTGGTGGATACCAGGGAGCAGGACACCATCAGGGCCAGAAGGCGCCTGCGTGATCTGGGCGTCCCCTACGAGAGGAAGGCCCTCAGCTTCGGCGACTATTCCGCCAGGTGTGACCGGCTGGATCTAACTGAGCTTGTGGCGGTAGAGCGCAAGATGAGTCTGGACGAGCTGTGTAACTGCTACTGCAAGGACCGGCCCCGCTTTGCCCGTGAGTTTGAGCGGGCAAGGCAGGCCGGGGCCAAGCTCTACCTGTTGGTGGAGAACGCGGACTGGGAGAAAGCCTACTCCGGGGATTACCGCAGCAAAATGGGGCCGTCCGCCCTTGTGGCCAGTATTCTGGCATGGCTGGCGCGGTATGACTGCCAAGTGCTGTTTTGTTCTCCGGCGACCAGCGGGAAGCTCATCCACGATATCCTGTTCCGGGAGTTGAAGGAACGTCTGGAGGCGCTGCCGGATGAATGTTGCGGATGAGGTCAAGCGCTGCCTGTCCGGGCGGCAGGTCGGTGAGTTCTACGGATTTGAGCCAAACCGGGCCGGGTACATAAGCTGTCCGTTCCATCATGAGAAAACAGCCAGCCTCATGCTGTACAAAGAAGCCGGGCGCGGCTGGTACTGCTTTGGATGCAACCAGGGCGGGTCCGTGATCGATTTCGTGATGGCCCTGTTCGGCCTGAGCTTCCAACAGGCGGTGATCCGCCTCAGCTTCGATTTTAAGCTGGGATTGGCCCCAACAAGGGCAACGCCTCAAGAGGCGTCTGAAATCCTGGCAGAGCGGCGCGCAGAGGCCGCCAGGAGGGAGCAGGAGCGAGTTGACTACGCTTTCTTGGCTTCGGAGTTCCGCTACTGGCAGGAAGCCGCTAAGGTTTTTGCGCCCACGCGGGAGACCGGCGGCTTCTTCCATCCTCTGTACGTGGAAGCGGTAAAACGCCTCCCTTACCTGGAATATTGGCTGGATGAGCATTTGGGGAGGTGATCCAGATAGACGAGAAAACCTTCAGCTATGAGGATTTTGACCGCGGGCGTGTTTTCGAATACCTCACTAATATCAAAGATCCGTATGAGCAGGGCATGGAAGAGCGCCGGATGGCACAGTTGGCCACAGAACTTAGATTTAGAGATTTCAAGAGACTGTTCAGGCTCTATAAAGACAAGCTTAGAGCCGTGTCGCTCCCGATGGTGACGGAGGACGGAATCAGCGATTTCGGGGAGCAGCCCTTTGAGCTCAATACCGGGTCGTGGCACGCGGACGAGAGCGGTGTTTGGAAGTACGGCGGTTCCAACGGGAACGCCATCTACGCCTGTACTCATCCCATCATGCCGGTGCAGACGTTGATTGGGGTGGACACCGGACTGATCAAGGTGCGGCTTTTTTACCGGCGGGGCTACGGACAAAGGAAGGTTTGGAGTGATGTCGTCGTGGACGCCAGGGACATCGCTTCCGCCACGAAGATCGTGGACAGACTTTCCGCGGTAGGGGTATCCGTAACCAGTGGAGAGCGGGCCAACGCCCTAGTGGACTATCTGCGGGATATGAGGGACCTGAACCACGACGTGATCCCACAGGTCAAAAGCGTGTCCCGGATGGGCTGGAATGAGGAGGGTTTTTCCCCCTACGTCGACGGAATCGTATTTGATAGCGCCGACAGCTTCCGCAGTGCCTATCAGGCCATCGCCCAGGTTGGGACACTGGAAGGCTGGCTGGCGGAGGCCAGAGACGCCCGAAGTTACAGCATTACCGCCAGGATCGTGCTGGCGGCGTCCTTCGCCTCGGTCCTGATCGAGCCGGTGGGCTGCCTGCCATTTTTCGTCCACCTGTGGGGCATGGACAGCGGCACGGGCAAGACGGTGGCCCAAATGCTGGGGGCATCCGTGTGGGCAAACCCGGCGCCGGGGCAGGCGTTTTTCCCGACGTTCCGGGGAACTACCGTCGGTTTTGAGATGATGGCCGGATTTCTGCACTCCCTGCCGCTCTTTTTGGACGAGCTCCAGCTCACCAAGGACAAGCATGGGAACATCGTATTCAGCGTTTATGACCTTGCCTCCGGCAGCGGCAAACTGCGCAGCAACAAGGCCCTTGGGCTAAATTATACGCCTACCTGGGCCAACTGCTTCATCACTTCGGGGGAGACCCCCATCGTCGGAGAGAACGATGGCGCCGGAGCGGTGAACCGGGTCATCGAGATTGAGTGCCGGGCAGACGATAAGGTCATCAAAGACGGCCACCGCACCGCCAACGCCCTGAAGGCGAACTATGGGTGGGCTGGGCGGATCTTCGTTGAAAAGCTGTGCGAGGACGGCGGGAAGGAGCAGGCGGCGGCGCTCTACGAGACTTATTACGCGGCCTGCCTCCAGGACGACACCACGGAAAAACAGGCCATGGCGGCGGCGCTGATCCTGACGGCGGACCACTTGGCCACAGAGTGGATCTTTCGGGACTGCCGCGCCCTGACCGCCAAGGATATTGGGGAGTTTTTAAAGACGAGAGAGGCCGTCAGCGCGTCAGACCGGGGCTATGAGGTCATGTGCGACTGGGTGGCTGTCAACGCCACAAAGCTGCGTGGTGTGGCTGAGACGGGGGATTGCTATGGCAAGGTGGAGGACAACGTAGCCTACATCATCCGGTCAGTGTGGAACCATGTCTGCGAGGAGAATAAGATCAACGCCAAGGCCCTCTTGAGCCATCTGAAAACGAAAGGGCTCATCATCACCGGAGAGAAGGGGTACACCAAGGCGAAGTACATTGGGGGCGGACAATCTCCGAACTGTGTGTGGCTAAAACTGCCCGAAAACGACGATCAAAGCGAGGATTTGTTACCGTAACGGCGCATTCGTCAAAATGTTGGTTTCTGTAACTTTTTTAGGTGGTTACAGAAAAATAAAATCCTGGATACGCTGTGCGGCAGTCACTTGCGGTTTTGATATGCTTCTGTAACTTTTCCTCCCCCCGCAATACTTTTTTAGGAAAGTATATTCGCGTAAATCGGTGGACAAATGTCAACGAAAAAACGAATATCCCTCGCGTGTAGAAAAACGGGGGATTTGGTTACAGAGTTACAGAAAAGCAAAAAACTTAGTGTTACCAATGGTTGTGCGTCTGTAACTTTAAGTTACAGACAGTCACAGAAGTTACAGGACGGATGTGAGGTAAAATGGAATTTCCGTTTGAACAGGCGGCCATGCGCAGGGAAGAGATGCCGTCAGGGTTGAGCAGGGAAGAACAACAACTTTTCTTGTCTCTGCGGATGCTGTACTACCAGATGTCTATTGGCCTGATCGACCGGGAGACGGGCAAGGCGGAAAAGAAAAAGCTTGTGCGGGTATACAACAATGCCACGCAGGCCAGCGCCTTTAGAGACAAGTGCGGGGACCATGCGGTCAAACTTTGGAGATCCATCGAACAGGCTGCCAATGAGTACGCAAAAACGAAAAGCCCGGAAGCGGCCGAGCGGATGTATAGGACTATTTACGGGATGCCCGAGGCGACGCCATGACCCTTTGCAACGGCTGCAAATACCGGGCGGCACCCCACAGCGGCCACCTGTGTGACTACGCCGCCCGGGTTGGTCATCTCAGAGGCGGCACCGTGGAAAACTGCACCGTCCGCCAGACCGGCAAGCGGGAATACAAGCCCCAGCAGATCACCATCGTGCCATCTTCCAGCACTCCGCGGACCGCCAGACTCAAAAACGCCGGGGGCCGCAAGGTGACCATGGACGAGACTATGGCCCGCATCCTGTACGACATGGGGCAAAACGACAGCCAGATCGCCCGCTCCATCGGCGTCAGCGCCGCCTGTATCATCAAGTGGCGAAGAAGGAACCGCTTGGAGGCGAAC
>NZ_JBCDMT010000006.1:0-297248 GCF_038439875.1 Pseudoflavonifractor phocaeensis | reverse complement strand
AATTGAGAACGTTTTGGAGGCACACTCATGACCTCCCCCGACCGCCCGGACGCCCTCCTGGAGCGCCACCGTTCCCTGGTGGACACCGTTGCCCGGCGCCGCTTCCCTGCCCATGCCTCCGACCCCGACCTTCTCCAATGCGGTATGATCGGCCTGTGGAAGGCCACGGAAAAATGGGACGGGCAACGCCCCTTCATCCCCTTCGCCAAGGCCTGCATCCACAACGCCATGGTGGACCACCTGCGCGCCCAGGCCCCGCCGGAGACAGGCTTCGACGACACCCTCCCCTCTCCCCCGCCGCCCCCGGACCACTCCGCCGAGGACCGGATCTTGTCCCGCCGCATCGCTGCGGCGTGGCCCCCCGGCCCGGAGCGCGCCGCCCTCCTCTCCATCGCCTCCGGCACACCGAAACGCCGTCTGGCCTGTGAAATGGGCCTCTCCGGAGCCCAGCTCACCCGCCTATTGAAGCGGGCGTGGAAAAAAGTCAAACAAGAAGCGGGAGACCCACCCTAGGGCCTCCCGCTTTTTTGACTTTCATCTACTATCCACACGTCCCCGGGCGGCATAGCCGCCCGGCCACCGCTCGAACCCCTTCGCCCTCCTCCCACGTCCCCGCTTGCCCCCGGCAAGCGGCCTACGTTCGCTTCGCTCTCTGCGGCGCTATGGCTCCCGCTTTCTCATTTTTCGATCCTCCCGTAAAGCCTCGCTGCCTGAACATAGCTCATCCCATGCTCCTGGAGCGCCCGCAGCTTTTCTGCCTTTTTGGCGCACCCAGCCGTAACGGCCTTATACTCGATATACTCCCCGAGAGATACCCCGGCCTCCCCGGCCTTCTCCGCCCACTCCGGGTGCTGCAAAAGCCACAAGATTTCCCGCTGATCCTGAGAAAGCCCGCTGCCGTCAATGGCCTTTTCCTGTTCCGAGAGGCTCAAGCCCCCCTTCCCATCGGCATTGTACCCGCTCAGTCCCGCGGCGTAGGCCAGATAATCCTCCGGCGCCATCCCGGCCGCATAGGCCTCGCGCACCTTGTCGCCGTTCACCAGCGCCCCACCGTAGGCCCGGTACAGCAGCAAATACTCCGCCTCGGAGAGCCCAAGCTCCTTCCGGGCCGTCTGGGCCTTGGAGACCCAGGCCTCCGGCTCATAGCCGCTCACAGCCTCCTTCCCCACCGCCTTGGCGTAGCGGTAGGCCAGGGCCACGGCGTCGGCCTTCTCCTGGTCCGTCAGGGTCTTGTACTCCGGCGAGGCGATAAGGTCGCTCACCAGCTCGTAGGTGGTCCGACCGGTGATGGTGGCGTACGCCACGTACCCATCCGCCGTGAGGTGCCGCCCCTCCACCTGCTCACTCTGGCTCACCCGCTGGGGGAACACCCCATCGAACCCGGCGTCGTGTAGCCGCTGCACCTCCCGGTCCGCCTCCGTGACGGTCTCCCGGGAAACATAGGCCGGATTCAGGAAGTTGTTCACCGCCCGCTCGGGCAGGCTCCCGGTCTCCTCCCTGCGCCCCCAGGCGTCGATGTAGGGGACCTGCTGGAACTCCCCCGGCAACTTGTTCATCATCTTCCCCAGTAAATACTGGGTGTCGTTGGGGAGCCCCGATTCCCGGTCCACGAAGGTGGTCTGCCGCTCACGCTCCAAGGTCCGCTCCAACTGTCCAAAGAGGGTGGGGATGCCCTGGGAGAGATACCCCACCGCCGCGTTGGCCGCCACCGCGGGGAGCTGTCCGGCGTCGTTGTACTTCACCGCCGCCAGGGCGTCCTGAAGCCCCTGGAGCATGGACATCTCCAGCATGGGGTCCGTCACCCGCTCCATAGCCGCCAGGGCGTCTTTGGCGGTGAGGGCCTCCCCTTCCCCGCCGTCCATCACGTTCCACAGCTCCACCCCCACAAAAAAGGGCAGCGCTTCCGGGGCCAGCCAGTCCAGGGTGTAGTTTTTTCCGCCCACGGACAGGGCGTAAGCCTGCCCTCCGGTCAAATCGTCCTGGGCGTCCTGCTTGCGGTCGTCCCCGCCGCCTCCGGATACCAGCCCCTGGGCCGCCAAAAAGAGGCCCAGGGCCAGCAGCCCGACGCCGGTCAGCCCGGCGGCGGCGTTGTCGATGGCCTCCGCCGCCGTCATCTTCCCCCGGCGGACCTTGTAGAGATCTCCCTCCAGCGCCCCGATTTTCCCTGGGAACAGACTTTTCACCAGCCCCGCCGGGGAGTATTCCAGCCCCCGGGCCAGGATGTTGGCCGGGGTCCGCTTGAAGGGGAGCACCCCCTCCACAAAAAAGCCAAAGCCACGGGCCACCGGATTTTCGCTCTGGGAGAACTTTCCGGCCCTTGCCACAAAGTCGGACAGGGCGTTGGCGTCCCGGTAGGTGGCCCTCTGGGCCTCCCGGACGGCATAGGCCCGGGCCGCGTCCACCACGGCGGCATCCGCCGTGCCGCCGGTAAACGCCTCCGCCGTCACCCCGTTGGCCTTCAGATACCCCGCCAGGGCCCCGGCGTAGGCGGGCTTGGAAAACCAGGTGTCCTCCACGTCCATGGCGGTGGAGTTGGCCTTCCGAAGAGCCTCCAGGGGCTTGGCCGCGAAGATGGTCCGCCGGTCGTTGATCTGCCCCTGGGCCGACTCCATATACTTGCCGGAGCCCAGCAGCTCCTCCTCTACGTTGGCGATGTCCCCAAAGGCCGCCGTCACCAGCGCCCGGTCCCCGGCGGACAGGGGGTTTAGCGCCGCCTTGGTCCGGGTGATGCCCTTGGGAGAGAGATAGTCCGCCCCCGCCTCCAGGGCGGTGGCGATGGCGTCCTTCACCATCCGCACCGGCACGAACCCGGCGTTGCCCACGATGTTGCGCACGTGGGTGCGGGGGTTGCCCAGCATGGACAGGTACCGCCAGGCGTTCCACTTGTCCCGCCAGGTGGCGGGCACCTGATCCGCCACGCTCTGGAGGATGTCCCCCAAAGCCGCGTCCCGCCCCGGCGCGTCCCCCGCCTCCAAAAACCGCTGGTAGAGCGCCGGGTCCACAGTGATCTCCGGGGCTTTGTCCCCCAACCGCTTTTGGAGCTGGGCCTGGTAATTTTCAAGGCTCCTCTGGGCAGCGTAGAGCTGCCCCTCCGGGGAGAGCTTCTTCAGCATCCGCTGGGCCTGCATGGCCTGGGCGGAGGCAGTGGACAGGGCGGAGTAGTCGGTCAGCAAATCAATGACCGCCCTGGAGTCCCCGGCGTTCATAGCGTTGTTCAGTAATACCTGACCAAGGGCCATGGTGTCCTTGCTCACCCTCCCGCCCGCGGCGGCCTGGTGGAAGAGGACCTTGGCCCCGTCGAAGCCGTTGTCGGTGACCGTCTTTCGGGCCCTGGCCTGGGCGGCGGCGTCGGTGACGGTATCGAAGGAAAACTCCCCCCGGGCGATGGCGTCCTGGATGACCCCCACGGCGCTGTCCGGGGTGGCCCCGGCCTCCAGCACCGTGGCGGCAGATTTTGGGATGCTCCGCCCCTCCCCGTCCTGGGTGGGCACGTCCACCTGCCGGGCGGCCTTTTCACCGTCCGGGTGGAAGGAGCCGGTCTCATTTTGCAGGTGGGAAAAGGGGTCAAACCCGGCCTGTGCCGCCCCCACGGACCCATCCAAAGCCTTCCCCTGGGGGAAGGTGTCAGCCCTCCGGGCTGACGGATGAGGGGAACCTTCCGCTCCCATACCACGTCCCAACCTGCTTCCCGATCCGCCCTCTCCCCCGGGCGGCGTTCCGCCCGGACCGTCCAGCCCCGGCCCCTTGGCCCCTTCCATGATGGCGTCCAGCTCGGAGATATAGGCGTCGTAATCCCGAAATACCCCGGCGAATTGGGCCCGGGCATTCTCCGGGTCGGCCTTATAAAAGCCCCAGACCAAAGCGTTGAGTTCGTCAAAAGCAACTGAAGCCTCTTTCAGATTTAATTCAATCAGGCTTTTCCCCTCAAAACTCTTTCCCTTGGTCACTGCCGCTATCACAAATTCCAAATCAGGACTTTCCCGGTCAAGGCGTAAGCCTACACTATCGATAAAGTTTTGATACTCCAGACTCCCCCGCTGCTCAACCGCATGGACCACTTCATGATATCCTACCGGGACTTCCAATTCCGCAGGAATGGCATCAGACAGATAGATCACACCGTCGGAGGTGAGCGCCAGCGCATCCATCTTTCTCGCCTTTAGCGCACTGTCCTCTACAACTACAACGTCCGGAATATAGCTCTTTGAGATTTCGGCGGATCGTCCCGCCGGGATCTCTGCGCCTACTTCCCGGACGTGTCCTTCGGCCCAGCCTGCGAGGGGCCTTTGCCCTGCTTGCTGTCGATATACTCCCCGATCAGCTTGTGGAGGTGTTCCCGCTCCTCCGGCGTCAGCTTCGGATGGGGCTCCAACCCTACTGCTCTCATATACTCCTCCAGGGTAAACTTCGGCTTCTTCTCGTCCACGGCTCACCGCCTCCTTTGCTCCATTGTACGGCCCGTCCCCGGCCGTGTCAACCGCCCCGGTACTCTCTTCCCGGATGTTGTCCGGCAGTGTCAAACCGCCGCGCTCCCGGAACATGGGCAGCCCCATGGTCTGGTTCGCCTGCCCCCTGGCCTTGGCGGCCTCGCTGGAGAACAGCCCATACCGGCCCATGGCCTCATAGGCGCTGTCGATGGCCCGGCCGGTTCTGCGCTCCCCAGCCTGCCCCATATACCCGACGGCCTGGGCCCCGGCGCCCATCACGCCGCCGGAAATTGCCCCGCCCAGCCCGGCCAGGCCCACGTTGACCACGCCGATCTGGTAGAAGGCGGCCTTCTTGGCCTCCTCTTCGCTCATCCCTTCGGCCACGAGCCGGTCGACCATCTGTTCAAAGTCGGACATGCCGGTGCCGTTGTAGATGCAGTAGTTGACGGCGTTCTCGATGACCTCCGCCAGGGATTCCCCCACCGCCTCGGAGGCCATCTGCTTCCCCAGCTCCTTGGCGAACTGCCGCAGGCTGGCCGGAGCGGTCCGCCCCAGCCGAAAGAGGTTGTCGATGGGCAGCTTTTCCGTCACGTACTCCGCCGCCCCCACCAGGGTGGCCGACACCGCCGCCTGCCCCGGGGTAGCCCCCGCCTCCAGGTCAGAAAGGGTCTGCCCCCCGGCGGCCCCCGCCGACATCATCATCAGCGCCCCCGGCTGGCCCAGAGGGAGCTGGGACAGGTTGCGCAGGATGGAAAGACCGGTGTCCGCCAGGAACCCGGCCCCCTCGCCGCCCCACTCCACCGCCGCGGCGTGGACCCCGGCGGCGGTATCCGCCACCCCATGGGCCCCGCTGAACCACTGAGAGTTTGGGTCGGTGGGCTCATACTCCCCCGCCGCCAGGTTCTTCACCGCCTGGGCCGTGTTGGCGGCGTAGGCGAAGGGCTGGAGATACCCGTTCACCACGTTGCCCACCGAGGCCGCCAGCGGATGGGCCTTGGCCGTCTCCACGTCCCGGGCGGACCTCTCCCCCTGCGCCCGGGCGTTCAGCTCCCAGGAGATGGTGTCCAGGTAGTCCCAGGCGCTTTCGTAATCTCGCCGCCCGATGTAAGCCAGAAAGGTGTCCCGCTCGTCCCCGGTCAGGTAGGCCAGATTCCGCTGCTGGGAAAAATCCCCGTTCCGCAGCGCCATGGTGGCCCGCTTGGCCCTCCCCTGGGCCGTGGGGAGAAGGGTCTCCCCGGAAAAGTCGGCCCGCTCTCCCGCCTCCACGCTGGTCTGGAAGCCCTCCCGCCGGGCCAAGGTCTCGTAATAGTCCCGGCGGCTCTGCCGCCTGGCGTGGTAGCTCTCGTTCTCCACCGCCGCCCGCCGCCCGGCCAGCGCCCCTGACTTCTCCTCCAGGGCGTCGGCCGCCCGGGTGAGGCCCACGGCCGCGTCGGAGGTCCCGCCCATCTGGACGGCGGCCTCCCGCTTGTTCTGCGCCTCCAGCTTCAGCCGGTTGGCTCTCTGCCCGGCGGTCTCCACGATCCGCGGTAGCTCCATCACCTTCCCCTTCGGGACCGTAGGGGCCGATGTCCCCATCGGCCCGCTTTTCTTGGCTCCCCCTCCGGGGGAGCTGTCAGCGAAGCTGACTGAGAGGGGGCCCCTTGTGTCAGCTCTTCGGACTGACTGAGAGGGCCCGTCCCCGCCCTTCGTCCTGACAGGCAGCGTCACCACTTCCCGTGTCCGCTCCACGTTTCGGCCCATGCTCACCGCCTGGGGCAGCGTATCTCCTTGCCTGGGCTTGCTCTGAACAGCATTGGGACGGGCATCAACGTTCTTCTTGTCATTGGCCTTAGCCGCCTCATTGGCCAGCCTCAGGCGTTCCGAAATATTAGTCATAAAAACCTCCAGATAGGGTGCTGCCGTCAATCCCGCCTGAGGATACACTTTCTTAATATCCGACTGCCGTCAACAACGCCTGCGCGTCCGCTTCACTGATGCGCCCGTTGGAAAGAGCGTCCCGTATGATGGCCACTTTATTTTCTTCCGTGAGCCCCGGGATCGTCCGCAGCTGGTTCAATATGGTGTTTCCCGCCGTGCTCAAGCTCTGTCCACTTTGGGTCCACGGCAGAAGATCCACCATGCCCGCGGCATTCATGACACCATTTGCGGCCACCTGGGGATTCCATGCCGGATTGACCGGTCCCGGAAGCGTGGCCAGCCCGGTGTCTCCCTGGGTTCCGGGCTTGGACCCCTCCGTCTCCTTGAACTGCTCATCATAGGGAATCCCATAATAATATTCAAAGGCCGACCTCACCCCCGGCGTCACCATGCCGCTTTCAATGGCGCTCATGACCTGCGCGGCGGTAAGGGTCGGCTTTTGCGTCCCGGAGCTTCCCCCACCACCGCTCCTGGCCCAGGAAAGGCCGCCGTTGGATAGCTGCATGTGCTCCCGCTTCCACGCCTCCTCCAGGGCGGCGATCTGTTCCGCCGTGTATCCGAACTGGGCAAAGAGGGAGTAATCCCCCGTCTGCTCCGCCTGATACTTGGCCAGGGACATCAGATTATCAAACCGCTGCTGGGCGGCGTCGGAGTCCATCTGCCCCTGGGTCACCTGCTTCTGCCAGTCGAACTGAGCGTTCTGGAAGTCCTGCTGGGCCTGCCACATCATCTGTTCCCGCATGGCCTCATCCGCCCGCACCTTCTCCTGGTAGAGCTGGTTGGCCAGCTGGTAGTCCCCGTTGGCCCGGGCCTGGGCGATGGCGTTGTTGTAGTCGCTCTCGGTCTGGCTCCTCTGAAGCTCCAAATCCGCCAGGGAAGAGGCCTCCTGGGTGCTCAGATTGGACAGGCTCCCCTGAAGGGCATTGTTCATGGCCAGCTGGGCCTGTCCCCCGGCCCCGGAGTTGAGCCCGTTGGCGGCGGCGTACTCGGCAAACTGCCGCTTTTGCAGCTCCGCCTGCCCCGCCGCCTGGTTCCGGGCGGCCTGATAGGTGGGGGCAATGGCCTGCTGGGTACGGTCCAGCCCCGCCAAATTTTTCTCGTAGGCCCCCCGCAGCTCCGCCAGCGCCGACTCCCGGGCCAACCGGTTCATCTCCTCGATGTACGCGGAGTAGTCGTTCACCGCCGGCTGCTGGTACTCCACCGTCGGGGTCTGGGGCTGGATGCGGCCCAGATAGGCATCCATCTCCTGCTGTTTGGCATCGTTGTAATATTGGTTGTATCCGGGGTTCTGCGCCGCATTTGTCTCGATCTTGGTCTTGCGGTTCTGCGCGATCTGGGCCAGCTCGTCATACCCCGCCCCCCGGGCCACGGCGGCGTCCCACGCCGCGCTCCAGTCCGTGTTTCCATAGTCGTCCTTCCCCGTGACGTAGGCGTTGTTCCCGCCCCCGCCGCCCACGGGAGTGGACACGCTCCCAACGGAGCTCCCGCCCCCCGTGGGGGTGGACACTCCGCCTCCCGCGGAAGAGGTCCCCTGCTTCGCCGCCTGGGCTCTCTGGTCCTGAATCCACCCCGTAGATCCAGGCTTAAAAATAGACGCCATATTCTCCCCCTCCTACTCTGTCTTTCCGGCGGCGTCGTCCACCTTGTCCTTGAGGGCGGCCACCGCCTTCTTCAGCCATGCCGGGATAGGCGCCCCCATGGCCCCGGCGTTCTCCACGATGCTCCCCGCCTCGGTCAGGAGGTACCACACCACCACCAGAGGGCAGAGGAACACAGTATACTCAAAAGGCAGGGCCAGACCCGGCAGGTTAGCTAGGAGCTGCCCCACCACCAAGTCCAGGATGCCGGAGATGGTCACGGCGGCCACACATCCCATCTTGTGCCACAATCCCTCTCGGGCCACAGAGGAGGACCATTCTCCGTTTTTCATCCCTGCCGCCATGCCCGTCAATACGTCGATGCCCATACAGGCCGCCCAGGCCACGATGAGCCACCCAAACCACCCCCACAGGGCCGTCAGAGCCGCCAGGGCGGCGGTAATTGCCGCCTTGATCCCGTTGATATGCTCCATCACTTTCATGTTCTCCTTTCCAAAAGAGACCCGGCCAGCACAGCTATCCGGCCTACGCTAAGAATGAGCCACCGGCTCATTCTTTTAACGCTGCGGTGTCCAGCAGACCCGCCCGGTCCATCCAAACCAACGCCTGAAGGTTGGCTTCCCATACCCCCACGGCTCCGGTACCATCCATTTTGATGATACCGTTACGGATAGCCTTCGTAGCCGCCTCCCGCGCCCACTGGGGCATCTCCGCCACGTACTGGTACAACTTCATACCGTCCTCACTTTCCGGCTCTGTGAGCCTCCTCCTAAATGCCTCCCACGCCACCGGGTCATTGACGTAGGGCGCCGGGCAGATCTTCCCGGTCACGTCGTAGTGCCTCAGAACATGGTTCACGTCGATGCCATAGCGGGCCATGATATCCCGTGCCAGCTCCACCGTGGCATCCACAGTCTCGTCGTCAAAATACCATGTCCCGTCCGCCCTCTGGCGGCAGCACATCTCGATGCTGATGGAGTTGGCGTTGCGGCACTCCGGATGCCTGTACTTGCCGTCGGTTCGCCCGCAGTGGGAGGCCACGCAGTCCTCGGCCACGCTGGCCCAGACCTCAGCCTCGGGACCGTGGTCCACGAAGTAGTGGGCGGACGACCCAATCCCAGGCGTGGTTCCGTAATAGTAGGCGTTTTGCTCCGCGTCCCCCAGCGCCCCCACGTAGTGGATCACCAGATATTTGACCCTCTGGCTCCGCCCACCCTGGTAGTTGCGCGGGTGGCACGGCCAGGCCCTATGTATCTCCACATCCTTACCTCTGGTACTTTTCGCCGGTGATCGTCTCGTATTCCCCGGCGGTGATTTTCCCCTTCCCCACGGCGTTGCCCACCATGGCCTCAGTCCACAGCCCCTTGTCGAAATACTTCTTGATGGTCTCAAAATCCAACATGATTTACGCGCTCCTTTCATCGTAGGGGCCGGCGTCCCCGACGGCCCGCGTCTCTCGTTCCTGTAGGGGCGGCTATCAGCCGCCCGCCGTCCTCACATCACGTCGAGCATCATGCCCATGTAGTCCAGCTTGGCCTCCAACGCCTGGATATCATCGGTGGAGGCAGGACCGGAGGGGGCATCCTCATACTCCCAGTAGAACCCCTTCTCCGGGGTGTAGTAGGGCAGCGCCGTCTTGCCGGGCCGCTTCTCCGGCTCGGTAATCTGGTCCTCCTCCAGGAGCACCCCCATTTGGTTCAGCTCCGCCTCGGTCTTGCCCAGCCCGTTCACCGGGTCAAAGGGCATATTGTGGATCAGCATGACCCGCCCGTTGTCCACCTGAATGAATTTCTTGCTCATAATTGTTTTCCTCCTACTTTTAATAGATTTTATAGACCTGCTTAATTTTACGAACGGTTTTATCGCTGCTCCCGCTGTACACGTTCCCGGAGGCGTCCACCGCCACGGCGTTGAAATAGGTCGTATACCCCGTAAAGCTCCAGACCTGCGAGCCGCCGCTGTTGAGCTTGCGGACGGTGTTGTCTGTGCTTCCGCTGTAGATGTTCCCGCTGGCGTCTACAGCAATTCCGCGGACAGTGTTCGTATGCCCCGTGAAACTCCATATCTGCGTCCCACTGCTGTTGAGCTTGCGGACGGTCTTGTCGTAGCCTCCGCTGTACACGTTCCCGGAGGCGTCCACCGCAACGGCGTTGACCCAGCTCGTATGCCCCATGAAACTCCAGACCTGGGCCCCACTGCTGTTCAGCTTTCGGACTGTTTTGTCCTTGCTCCCGCTGTACACGTTGCCGGAGGCGTCGCTGTCGACGCCATAGACAGCGTCCGTATGCCCCGTGAAGCTCCATACCTGGGTGCCGCTACTGTTGATTTTGCGGACGGTTTTGTCGCTGCTCCCGCTGTACACGTTGCCGCTGGAGTCTACTGCAACGGCGTTGACCCAGCTCGTATGCCCCGTAAAGCTCCAGACCTGCGTGCCGCCGCTGTTGAGCTTGCGGACGGTGTTGTCTGTGCTCCCGCTATAGACATTGCCGCTGGCGTCTACTGCGACGGCCTGAACAAAGTCCGTATGCCCCGTAAAGCTCCACACTTGAGCGCCACTGCTATTGATTTTGCGGACGGTTTTGTCGCTGCTCCCGCTGTACACGTTGCCGGCGGTGTCTACCGCAACGTCACTACCAGCTTCCGTATGCCCCGTGAAGCTCCACCTCTCCCAAGGCGGGTCCCCGCTGTCCTCCATTCGATACACCGTCAGCGGAGAGGGAAGAGTCTCGTTCTTCCGGGCCGTCAGCACGGCGACAGGCTGAGCAATTTTGCGCACGGTTCTGTCTTGGCTCCCACTGTACACGTTGCCGCTAGAATCTACCGCGACGGAGAGGACAACGTCCGTATGCCCCGTGAAGCTCCACACTTGCGTACCACTGCTGTTTATCTTGCGGACGGTCTTGTCGTAGCCCCCGCTGTAGACGTTGCCGGAGGCGTCCACCGCAACGGCGGTGACCCAGTTCGTATGCCCCGTGAAACTCCAGACCTGTGCCCCGCTGCTGTTCAGCTTTCGGACTGTTTTGTCCTGGCTCCCGCTATATACGTTGCCAGAGGCGTCTACAGCGACGGCTTCGACGGGGCCCGTATGCCCCGTGAAGCTCCAAATCTGAGTGCCGCTGCTGTTCAGCTTGCGCACGGTTCTGTCGCCGCTCCCACTGTACACGTTGCCGGAGGCGTCTACGGCGACAGCTTTGACATAGCTCGTATGCCCCGTGAAGCTCCACACTTGCGTACCACTGCTGTTTATCTTGCGGACGGTCTTGTCTTCTCCCCCGCTGTAGACGTTGCCGGAGGCGTCCACCGCAACGGCGGTGACCCAGTCCGTATGCCCCGTGAAGCTCCAAATCTGAGTGCCGCTGCTGTTCAGCTTGCGGACGGTGTTGTCTGTGCTTCCGCTGTAGATGTTCCCGCTGGCGTCCACGGCGACGGCTCTGACATCTTGCGTATGCCCCGTGAAGCTCCAAATCTGAGTGCCGCTGCTGTTCAGCTTGCGCACGGTTCTGTCGCCGCTCCCGCTGTAGACGTTTCCGCTGGCGTCTACTGCGACGGCTCTGACAGGGTTCGTATACCCCTCAAACCTCCACATCTCCTCCAGCTCCGACACCTTGACCCCGCCGCCCCCGCTGGGAAACATGCTCATAATCGCCATGTCGTCCTCACAAACTCCATTCCGCTCCACCCGTCCAAGGCCGGGTATCCGCTCCGTTTCGTTGCTCGTCCTCTCCCCACCGAACCCGCTCCGCTGGGCTTCGGCGAGAGCCCCAAGTTTTCCTCCTCATCCCAGTAGCGTCACAATGGCAGGAAGGTTGACCGTCGGTTTCTCCCCGTCCGCCGTCACAATCAAACTCCCATCGGTCTGCCCTGTGATGGAGATCATAGCGTCCCGCGCCGCCGCCCGTTGCTCCGCCGTGGCGCTCTGGGCGAGACCAATGGAGCCGTTTTTATCGGCGCTGAGACCACTCACGCTTACCGTCTGGGTAAACGGCCCGCTCCCGCTCCACCCCGCGGCGGTGAGGGTGACGTTCACCGATTGAGACAGGAAGGCGACTTCCCCAAACGTCCACACACTATTTTCGCGAATCCTATACAGGATGCCGCCGGAAAGAAAGACCATCTGCAGAATCTGCCCATGTAGATTGTCATACACGTACAGCGGCGTTCCAATCTGCAGCGTTGACCCTATATCCGACACACCGGGCGATCCATTGTCCAGAATGCTTCCCAGAACATAGTAGGTCCCCACCTGGGTCAGTGTGTCCAAGTCGATCGGATGCTCCGCCGTCCCAACCAGCTTCTTGAGTGGGAGGTCGGAAACCAGCTCCGCGGCGCTCTGGTCGGCGTAGGCGAACACGTCCCGGGCTTTCCCGGTGGGGTCGTACACCGCCGCCGTCATATCCCCGGCCCCCTGCCCGTCCGCGCCCTTGGCGGCGATGAGCCGCCAATACGCCCTGTCCGTGGGTGGGTGCCCGGTGGTGGCCGCCGTACACAGGTAGGACGAGCCGTTGAAGGCCGTCTTGTTCCCCGGCGTGTAGGCCCTGGCTGGGTCGTAGTCGTCCCATAGGTTCCGGGCCTCCTCCGCCTCCTCCCGTCCGGCTTCGGCGCTCCGGCGGCCCTCCTCGGCGGTCACACGGCCCTCCTCGGCGGTCTTTCGCGCGGCCTCCTCCAGCCCCCGGCCGGTCTCGGCGGCCACTCTCGCCTCCTCCGCGGCGTCCCGTTCCTCTTCGGCCACCGCCCGGGCGGTTTCGGCAGAGCCCCGGACCTCCTCGGCGGCTATCCGCAACCGCTCCGCCCCGGCCCTGTCCGTCTCCGCCGTCACCTGTCTGCCCTCTTCCGCCGCTCTGGCGGTCTCGGCGGCGGCTCTCTCTGTCTCCGCCGACACACGGGCGGCCTCCGCGGTCGCCCGGGCCTCTTCCGCCCGGGCCCGCAGATCTTCCGCCGCCACTCTGGCGGCCTCGGCGTTGACCCTGGCTGTCTCGGCCTGGACCCGGACCTCCTCGCTCCCGGCCCGGCCGCTCTCCGCCAGCGCCCGCAGCCGTTCCGCCGCCCCTCTGGCCTCCTCCGCCTGGACCCGGGCCTCCTCCGCGGCGGAGCGCAGCGTCTCCGCCCGGACCCGGGCCTCTTCCGCACTCACCCGTCCGGCCTCGGCCGCCTCCCGGTCCTCCTCCTGGGCCTGCCGCTGCCGCTCGGCGGCCTCCCGCTGGTCGTGCTCGGCCACGGTGTCGCTGACGGCGGGCAGCAGGGTATCGTTGACATACCCCTTGATGAGATTCCCCGCCTCGTCGAACTTGGCCTTCAGCTCGGCGGGAGACAGCCCGCCCACGTCGTTGGGCTCGTCGTCCAGCTTTTGGATCACGTCCAAATCGGTGTCCAGCCCCGGAATGACCAAGGTCTGAACAATATTCAAATCCTTCTCAAAGCGTTCGATTGCCACACTTCCGCCTCCTCACTTTACATTCCCCGTATACCTCACCTGCACGTCCACGCTCAAAATGGTGGCGGTGGCCGACGCCGACTTGGAATACAGAATCAGCTTATAAAAGGTAGCCTTCTTCACCTTCAGCTTGGCCCGGATCACCTGGGGCTTCCGGTTGGTCCCGAAGCTCCAGTGGGCGAAGCTGGCATGAGTAAAGTTGGAAAGCCCCGAGGCGATGACCTTCACGGGGTAATCCGACTTGATGTTGGACTGGGCCGTCATGTACAGCACCGCCTGGGTCTCCGGCTTGATGCCCACCCACACCAGGGAGGAATACTTGCGCATCCACTCCCGCTCAAAGGCCATAGACCCGGACTCCCAGTAGGCGTCGATGGGCTCCAGATCGTCGTTTCGATACCGCCGGGAGAACTCCATCAGCCGCCCGTCCGGGGTGCCGAAGTACAGCCCGTCCCCCACCTTTTCCAAACACGTCATCGGCACGTTGGTGTAGTAATACCAGGCGTCGCAGCCGTAGTTGTGGACGATGGCCCGGTCGGCGCACACCACGTAATACTCCTGCTCGGCCTCGTCGTCGAAGGTTACCGCCTGCTCCAGGGCGAAGGCCGCCAGTGTGGCGGTCACCGGGTCGGACAGCCGCTTGGCGTTGCGCTCGTCCCGGGTGGAGCCGATGGCCAGGGCCCACTCGTAGCAGGCCGAGCCGAACAGGGTCCTTGGATTGTTCTTCACCAGCCGCACCTGCCCAGGAGCCGAGCAGCCGATCTCCCGGTTCAGCGCCGAGGCGTAGAAGGCCGCCGTGGCCGAGCCGTCGGCCAGGGTCAGGGTGCCGTACTGGGCGGAATAGGCGCTGTCCGGCTTGAACACCAGCAATCGGTCATAGTGCCGGATCATCCCGGTGATGGGGGTGTTGGCGGAGTCCACCGCCATGGTGTTGAGGTCCGGGAAATACTCCGCCGTGGCCTGCCCCGTCTCATCCAGCCCGGAGTAGACCGCCTCGTTGGTGCCGTCCCCGTAGAGGAACACCCGGGAGTCGGAGGCGCCGTTGAAGAGCTCGGAAAACCGCATCCCAGTGACCTTTCCCCGGTCTCCCTCCCCCTTCCTCCAGGTGATGGTGACGGTGTTGGTCCCCTTGGCGGGGGCGGAGGCAAAGCTCACCTTTCCCGCCCCCTTGTCCACGGTGTAGGAAACGCCCGTCCCCTCCACCTTCACGATCTCGTCGATGCCCGTCTCCACCAGCATGAAGTCCTTGGCCGTCCCGTCGGGGGAGAACTGCTGGCGGCGCAGGCCGGTAAGTTTGTTCACCTGCTCCAGCAGGGTGCCGCCGCCGGAGGGCACCGTGGCAGTGGCCACGATGGGCACGTACCCCTCCACCACCTTCACCTGCCCCGTTCCGTCCCAGCAGTAATACTCCTCCCCGGTGAGCAGATACACTTTTTTGGCGAAGCCGAAGAAGGAGGTGGGGGCGTCAGCAATCTCTCCCAAGTCGGTCTTGCTCCACCCGGCAGGGTCCACGGACCACAGATGCCCTCCGCAGGCCGCCAGCAGTCTGATCTGACCGTCCACGTATCCCCGCCACAGCCCCCGCACCGGCTGGCCCTGGGCAAGGACACATACCGGGGCGTACCCCGGCCGGATCTGCAAATGCCGCTCCCGGGTCACCCGGAAGTTGCGCATCTGGGCGGCCTCACCGTTTTTCAACCCGGTGTCCCCATCGGGGGACTCATTGAGCCCCAGCCACTTGTCAATCTGAAACACGCTCTTCCCAGCCCCGCCGCCGATCTCAGCCACCGCGTCCTCACAAACTCCTTTCCGCTCCACCCGGCCAAGGCCGGGTATCCGCTCCAATCCGTTGTTCGTCCTTTCCCCAACGAAACCTTCGGTTTCGCCGGGGACCCCTTTTCTACCGCTCTTTTAGCCTTCCCCTCGGGGGAAGGTGCCCCAGTTCGCAAACTGGGGCGGATGAGGGGAACCTATCCCCATTTCGCAAACTCCCCGAACTCGATCCCCCCATAGGGCAAATCGATCTCCTCCCCGCCGGAGGGGATGCCCCTGGCCAGCTGCGCCAGCTTTTCCTCATACCGCTGGTTAAAGTAGGACGCCTTCTCGTCGTCCTCTCCCAGCAGCAAATGGGCGGCCAGCCCATAGGGCAGCACCCCCTGACAGATGCCGTCGTCCAGCCCAATGGGATCGTCGAACCCCATGATGATGTCGCACACGGGCCGTTTCCCCGGCGTCTCCACCACGTAGGTGTCCGAGTAGGGGTAGCACTCCACCCGCAAAATGTTGAGGATGGGCACCGTCCGGTTCTTGTACTCCTTGGTATCGGCGGTGTCCGCCTTTCCGGTGGACTCGTTCACCTCATCCATCAGGTGCATCGCCATCTCAAACACCGTCTGCGCATTTGTCACGTCCTCGTCGCCCCTTCCAATTACACATCTCCGGCCCATGTAGGGGCGGATAATATCCGCCCGCCGCTCCTATCCACACGTCCCCGGGCGGCACAGCTGTCCGGCCACCGCTAAAAACGCGCCACTGGCGCGTTTTCTTAACGCTATGGCTCCTTTTCCATTCTGGTGGGAAAGCCAGGGTCACGCCCCCGTCTCTCCCATAGGGCCCCGGACGGTCTCCCATCCGGGGCATATTTCTCTCGTAAGCCTTCCCCTCGGGGGACACCCCAGGGTGGCCTCTCTTGCCCCTACGGGGCAATTCACCTCCAGGTGTCAGCGGCTTCGCCGCTGACGGATGAGGGGAACCTTCCCAGCTCAGTACGCCTTCTCGCTCACAACGGAGGCGTATTCCCCGTCCTTCCGGGCGAAGGCCCGCACCTTCTTGCCCGTGGGTACGTCGAAGGGGGCGGCGTACACCTTGGCGCTGGCGGAATACCGGGGGTCGCTGCCGTCGTCGGTGTAGCGAATCACCGCCCCGGTGGTGGTGGAGGCCAGCGTCACCTTGGAATTGGCCTCGGTAAAGGTGGGGGCCGCAGCCACCTTCCCGGCCACGGCCGCCACGTAGAGGCCGTTCGCCTTGGCCCCCAGCACAAAGGCGTCGTGGTAGAACCGCCCCTCCATCAGGTTGCCGGAGATGCCGGGAGGGTCGGTGTGGATATTGGCCTCGTTGAGCTTCACCGGGTCCACCGTGCAGCCCTTGTACTTGACCATGAAGTAGACGTTCTCGGGGAAGTAGCTGTCGGGCACCCGCTTCACGGTCATGCCGTCGATCTCCCCCATCTCCCCCTTGGTCAGCACCTTGGCTCCCAGCTTGTCCACCCCAAGAAACTGGTCGGAGAGGGCCAGCAGCTTGTAGTAGGTGTTGGGCAGGAACAGCGTCCGCCCGGCGCCGGGCACCATGAGGTTGTCCATGTCGCACCCGGCGTCGAACACCGCGTCCACGATGGTGTTCTTGGCGGGGGCGGCGGACAGGCCCTTGACGATCCCGGCGTTGGCCGCCCACTCCCGGAAGCGGTACTTGTCCACGTAGGGGACCATCACCTGCTCGGTCTCCCGGCGCATGGCCCGGGCGGCCCCCTTCAGATTCATCTGGTCGGACTGATTGCCCTTGTCGATGGTCATGGCGAAGGACTTGTCATCCCGCATGGTCAGCTCCTGGACGGTGTCCCCCAGCTCCACGGGCTCGCCGTAGCGGTTGGACCCGCTGCGCCTGTAGTCGTTGAGGGGTACGGTGTCCACGCTCATGACCTTGATGGACCGCACACCGGAAAAGCTGTACCCCTTGCCAGTGGCGGAATCGGTGAGCGACTCCTTCTTGAAGGTCTCCGCCACCTTGGGGGCGAAGGCCTGCGCGTAATTAATGTTACCCATACTTTAATCTCCCTTTCTGTGGGCTCATTCGCCCACCTCATCCCAGAGGTCTCCCAGCGTCTTTCCCGCCTTCTCCCCCTGGGTGCTCATGCTGCCCGGCGTCCGGGCGGCGTTTTCCCTGTTCTGCCGCTGGGCGGCCAACTGAAGCTGAAGCTGCTGGTTCTGGTACATGGTGTAGGCGGTGACTAAGCTCTCCCCGGCGGCCACCTTGGCCCATACCTCCCGGGGGACGTCCTCCCCCTTCACGCCGGGAAAGGCCTCCAGGAAGGCCGTCATGTCCTTCTTCCTGGCCTCCTGCCGCTCCCTGGCCTGCTGGAGGATGGCCTCCTGCCGCCGCTGGGCCTCGGTCTCGGCCCTGGTCTGGGCCTCCATCCGCGCCTGCCGCTTCTCCAGCTCCACCTGGGCCCGGGCGGTGGGCTCGTTGACCCCCTGGGCCACAAGTTCCTGCCGGCGGCAGTAGTCGATGTACTCCTCCACCGTCATGGCGTTCTTCTCGGCGTAGCCCTTCACCAGGGCCAGCGCCGGGTCGGCCTCCTGCCGGTATTGGCGCAGCTCATCCCGCTCGGTGCGGATGCGGTCATAGTCCAGCCCCTTCTGGGCCAGGGAGACCACCTCCTCCTTCCCCACCTGCCGCACCTCGTCCAGGTGCTTCAGGGTGAAGGTCTCCGCCCCGGGCTCCGCCGCCTTCTCCGGCTGCTCCGGCTGGGCGGGCGTCTCCCCGCTGGGGGTCTCCGCCCCATTCTCCTCCGGCTGGGCCAACTTGGCCTCTCCATTCTCTCCAGCCTCGCCAAGGTCCTCCCCCGTGGTCTCGGGTTCGGTCTCCTCCCAGGCTCCGCCAATCTGCTGGTCCAAGCTCTCGCTGTTCTCTTCCATTTCAAATCCCTCCTGTGCCTATGGTCGGGCACTCTATTCACAAAGGGCTGGTCCGCCCCATTGTGTCCTCAACTCTTCATCAGCTTCAATCCTTCGGCCCCTACGGTATTGAGCTTTCTCTGGAGCTCTCCGTACCCGCTGCCGCCGGACACCTGGTCGGGCAGGCCCGGATCGGCCACGTTCCCGCCGCCGACTCCCGGCCCCATCCCGGTCATGGCGGCCTGCCTGTCCTTCAAGGTCTCGATCAGCTCCTGCTGATTGGAGATATACCCGCTGGGCACCCGCTCCAGGTAGTCGATAACGGAGATCTTCCCCTGGGTCAACAGATTGTCCAAGGTATTCATCTGGGCGATCTCCGACCAGTAGGCCGACCCGCCCACGTCCAGCTTCAGGCTCAAAGGCACAGAATCCAGCACGGAAAAATCGAATAGCGCCGGTCCTCGTCGGGGCGATGGCCCAGGCCAGCCTCTCTTGGCCCCTTGGGCCAATTCACCTTCAATCCGCTCCGCTCCATTTCCCGCCAAACCGGAAAACTGCGCTGCGCTCCTTTGCCCCTCCTCCCAAAACCGAACCCGCTCCGCTGGGCTTCGGTTTTGCATGTAGGGGCGGATATCATCCGCCCGCACGCCTTGCTGAACTGTGAGGTCACCCGCCGGAGAGCGGGCCTCCCCCTCCATCTCTACGTACCTCTGCCCGTAGTACACCCGCATCAGATCCAGCCACACGTTCCCCAAATCCTCGATGGCCTGGAACAAATTCTGCTTCGTCAGCTCCATGGGCACCGAGGAAGCCTTCTGCAGGGCGATGATGGCGGAGGTGTTGTCCGGCCTGGTGTCCCCCAAGGCGGCGTCGGTGGCCCCCATGAACTCCTTGGTCAGGTCGATGGCCAGGGAGATGAACTGCCCCACCTGGGGGGAGATGGCGGGCGGGTCGATGGTCTTGGCCACCGTCCCCACGTCCCCGCCGTTCACCCCGATGGCCTGTCCCACGGCGGCGGACCACTTGGCCACCCGGGTCTTGTCGTAGACCACCTTGGGGTAGGCCGTGGTCATCAGGGAGATCATGGTCATGGCGAACATCTTGTTGACAAAGACCTGATTGGGGATGAGCCCCGTGACGGCGGCCTGTCCGTGGCAGCACCCCGGCACGTAGTCCCAGCTCATCCACACGATGGGATACCGCTTCTGCCCCGTGTCCCAGGCTTTGCGCACGATGCCGTCCTTCACCGACTTCTGGCACCAGATGGTGCCCTCCTCCCCCCGCCACAGCCGGGTGAGGGTGGTCACCTTCCCGTCGGTGAGGGCGTCGAACCGGTCGTCGGCCTCGTCGGCGTCGGGCCGGACCCCGTCCGGCTCCCCGCCCATCTCCTTGGCCTGCCGCCGGACCTCCTCCACCAGCTCCCGCCGGGTCACCAGGATGTAGGGCTGGCCCTGGGGGTCCCGGGCGTTGGGATTGCCGAAGATGACCCGGGTGTTCTCCAACAGCTCGGTGCGGATGGCCCCCCGGGCCTCCTGGCCGGTCTCCACCTCCGGGTCAAACCAGCTATACAGGCACCCGTCCCCGTCCACGGCGGCGTTCCTCATAAAGTCCCGGGTGAGCTTGCCTACCTTGTTCTGCTCGAAAAGGGCCTCGAACTGGGCGTTCACCACGGCGCAAAGCCGCTCCACCTCCCCGGCGCCGTAGAGCCCGGTGGAGGAGAGGGGGGAGGCCGACATCTTGATGTTGTCGGTGGCGGTGGAGGCCACCAGAAAGAGGATGATGCGCTTGATGAAGTTGAACACCGGCGTGGGCAGGCCGTTGGACTGCACCCCCTCCCACTGCTTGCCGATGAAAAAGTCCTCGTTGCGCTTCACCGTGTCGTAGAGGTTGATTTGGTTTTTGAAGGCGATCCCCTTCTCAAACTCGGCCCACACAGCTTGGGCCGTCGGCGCTTCCCGCCTCATTCACCCTCCCCCTTCCGAAAGGGGTCAAAGTCCATCAGATGGTCCAGCCCTTCCCGCATCCGCTTCTCCGCCTCCTCGGCCTTCCGCCGCTCCTCCTCCGGCTCCTCCGCCGCCCCGGCGCTCCCGGCGGCCCTCCGCTCTTTCCAAACCGTCCCCGCCAGCGCCAACGCCAATGCGGCCCCCGCCACCCCCAGCGCCACGGCGGCCAGCGCCACAGCCAAAATCACCATATCTCTCTCCTTCCAAAACCGCCCTCTAAGCCTTCCCTGCCTCCGCACGGGCGGACCTATGTGTCCGCCCGCCTCCCCAAGCCTTCCCCTCGGGGGAAGGTGCCCCCGGAGGGGGCGGATGAGGGGAACCTCCCGCTCCCCTCCCACGCCTCCGCCCTGGGCCCCCCTCATGCCAACAAATAACTCTCGTCAACCTCTCCCCCGCACATGGCCTCCTCATACCCCATCCGCTCCCCCGGCTCGTCCTCCTCCCGCTCCTGGGCCCGGATGGCCCCAAGGGTGCGGAACTGGACAAAATACCGGGCGGCGTCGCAGATATGGGTGATGTCGTGGGGCTCGGTGGAACAGTCCGAGGGGTTCTTCTCGCTGTGCTGGAGGGCGGGCAGGTTCCGAATGAGGCAGGGGCAGTCCTCGCTCACCAGTAGCATGGGCCGCCCATCCGACCCCGGCTTCAAATACTCTTTCAGGGTCAGCCACCCCTGCACCCGGCTGTTGCTTGCCCTCACAAGCCCAACCCCGTTCTGGGTGAACACCTCCGCCATGGTCCGCCCCGTGTCCTTCTGGGTGGACCACAAATCCGGCGGGGCGATGGTGTACTGCACCCGCTCCTCCGGCAGGGTCAGGCTCCGGGCCAGCTCCGCCGCCTGGGAGACGATGAGCCCCGGCTGCTGGACCTCCCGGTAGACCCAGGCCCGCCCCGAGAAGTCCACGGCGATCCACAGACAGGCGAACATATCCAAGCCGTAGTCGATGGCCCGGTAGCGGGGCCACTCCTGGGGCACCACAAAGGGCTTCACCACGTGGCTGGCCCTGGTGAACTCGGGGAAGAACTGCCCCGCCATGGCGTCCCAGTCGCCGTAGCGGTGAGCCGCCCGGATGTCGTCCGGCAGCAGGTCCAGCATTTGGATGTAGTCGGGGCTGGAGGCCATCAGCACCGTGTTGTCCTCCACGGTGGCGGGGATAAACGTGTAGTCCCCCGGCGTCTCCTCCGGCTTGAAGTCCCGCTCGATGAACAGCCGCTTCACCCACAAATGCCCCACCCCGCCGGGGTTACAGGTGAGGTAGAACCGCTTGGGGATCTTGTTCACCCCCCGGAGGGTGGCGGCCAGGGTACGGAACTCCCACTCGGTGAAGTGGGTGGCCTCGTCCATGAAAATCCAGTCGTACTCCTGCCCCTGGTACTCGGTGATGGCGTTGGGGCTCTGGAGGTGGCCGAACTTGATGACGGAGCCGTTGGTAAAAAACAAGGTCCGCATGGTGGCGTTGTAGGTGAACAGCCTATCCCCCGCGGGCTTGCCCTCCACCCGGGCGGTGTTCAAAAACTCCACCAGAGGGGAGATGAGGGTGGCCTCCAGCTCCGGGTAGGTCCGCCGGAGCATCAAAATCTTGATCCCGGCGTAGTTGAGGGCCCCGGCGGCGGCCTTGGCCCGCACCGCCCAGCTCTTCCCCCCGCCCCGGGCCCCGCCGTAGGCGGTATACCGGCTCCTGGAGGAGAGGAACTTCTTCTGTTTGGCGTTGGGCGCCCCAAAGTCCAGCTCGATGACACCCTTGACCCCCTGCTTCGGTCTCCCTCTCCCAGCCATCGTCCTCACAACCTCCATATTCCTCGCCCCGGCTTAAAGGCCAGGGCTCACTCATTCCGGTGTTCGTCCTCTCCCCAGAAAGCCGTTTCACAGCTTCCCGGGGACCCCATTTTTCCGCCCGTTCAAGGGCTTGTTTTTACGCCCCACGCCTGAATAGATACGTTCTTTCCGCCTGCTTGCAAAATGGATGTCTTTTTCTCTCTTTTTTGAAATTTTGGTGGCTGTGCAGAAACAGGGCTATACCCGTTTTTCCGCCACCCCCTCTTTTTCCGGTGCCCCCTGGGGGGTGGGGGTGGGGGCTTACCCCCTCCCAAATAGGCCTCTCATGCCTTCGTCAACCTGCCCAAGCCCGCGCCCCCGTTTTGCCTTTTGTTCACCAAGGCAGGCTCAAGAACCTCAAACTCATTGCGCCCCAGTCTATTGGCCAATTACACCGAAGTAAACAAAATGGGTATTATGCTTACTTCCCGTAATTGCCTCCGCTCTCTCCACCAAAGGAGATATTGACGTTTACCGTTCTGTCCCAGTCGTTTGCGGGTTTATCGGCATACCCTCCATAGCACGGCTGTTTCAAAAGGAAGATATTCATGGAATCTTTCCCCTGCTCCAGCTCGTCCTGGATCCGATCCATCGCCCTTTTTAAAGGCCTCGCAAGCTCCCTGTAATTGCCCTCTCCCCCCTCATACCGAAGAAGGGTATCCTCCGAGATATTCAGCGCCAACCGAATCCCCGGCCGGGTGGGCCGTCTCCCTTCCTCCCGACACTTGTCCATGTATTCACTGAGCTTCGCCTCCAACTCCTCCGGTGTGAAAAGGTGCTCACTCTTCCCCTTCCCCCGACCGCCGGTACCTCTGCTACCCATGTCTCCACCTCCTCCATACGAGTAAAATAAAACCGCCGGGAACTCTCCCAGCGGTCACACAAACTTGTCTGTATATAGGTACGAGGGGAAACATCGATTTTTAACCCGTCAAAACGACGATTTTTTCCAACAAAATGTATAACAAAAGCCGGGACACGCTGCCCCGCAGCGCTCCCGACTGTCAAAAATGATTTTTCACAAATCGAGCGCATATCCAAACACCGCCTCAATTTGCTATAATAAATCTACCTATGCCACATCAAAAGAAAAACGGAGCGATTGCCATGGAGCCGGAAACACATCAACTCAACTTTTCCACCCCCAAGGAACCCTACATCAATTTGACGATCAATGAAAAATCCTACACGATTTCCTCTCGTCTTTCTCTGGAAGAGGAAGAGCTCTATTTTTTGACCCTGGAAACGGACGGCCCAAAGTACGCCATTGCCGCAATCATCTGTGAAAAACTCAAAAACGAGCCCTCCCCTCCCAGCCTGGAGGACCTCTGTCAGGAGCGCTCCGCACCCGCGATCGCGGCGTATATCACGGCGGTCACGGAAAGCCAGGAAAAGCTGCTCCCCTTCTATCAAGCAACCGATGAAGCCCTGCCCCCTGAAGAGCGCTTTCAATCCGCGTATTCTCAATATGTTGATCAGATAATGAAAGAATTTTCCGCCGCAATCGCTAAGGCTAAAAAGCAACTAGAAGACACGGCCTCAAATATGACACGCGCCCTCGCACAGATGTCAGAGTCTCTCTCTCCCTTGTTTACAGCCTTCCAAGAAAACTTGATAGACATCCTGGCCAAGATCACTGTCCCAACCTATACAGACGCGGATAAGCGGCGTCTCATGAACCACTACATCCAATGGGGCGCCCTTGGCTGGACCACAATCCCCATCGCCCCCTACCGCCTCTTCCGCGACGGCCCCAGCCATTTTGACGACCCCCACAAAGCCCTCCTGGCCTATTGCACCCCATCCGCCATGGAATCGCTCTTTCAATCTCTGCGGAACCAAAGGATGAACCACCAAGACCTGAACTCGGCTATTTTCAACTACCAGCAGAAGCATTACAAGGCCTGCGCCATGCTGCTGTTCAGCCTGATCGACGCAAAACTGATCCGAGACCAGCCCAAACAATCCAACCGCCTTGTAGGCGCCCGGGCGGTAAAAAAGTGGAAAGAGAAAATAGGTATTCAGACCGAGCAATTTCTCTTCACCAACCTGTCCTATCTCAATCTCACCGCCTGTCTGGACGCCCTCTTCGCCAAAAGTGATAATTTCCAGCAGGAGCCCGCCACAATCAACCGGAACTTTCTCGCACACGGAATGAACACCCGCCCCGTCCGCAAACGGGACTGTATCCAACTCTTCCTGGCGCTTCACAACCTGCTGTCCTTCTATGAAACCATATAGCAAAAGTCCCCCAGAGCCGCTATAAACCTGTCTCGTATATTATTCAAAGAAAATGAGTTGTAAAGCAAATTACCTTTTCCAGCACCTTTCCCAGCAGCAAACCTCCAAATATGCCCCATAAATCCCTTAGTAAAACTGCATACTGGATATAAAAAAAGTCCTTGAACTCACTGCAAACACAGTGTTTTCAAGGACTTTTCCCATGGTACGCCCGGAGGGACTCGAACCCCCAACATTCAGAACCGGAATCTGACGCTCTATCCAATTGAACTACGGACGCATCTCAAACGTGCTTGATTATTATAGCAAAGCAGGTTCGATTTGTAAAGGGGCTGTCCGAAATTTTTTAAAGAAAAAGAGAGACGGCGGCATCTTTTTGATGCCGCCGTCTCCTATTCTTCTCTTATTCCGTCACGAAATCTTCGGCGCCGGCCAGAGATTCCGCCATAGAAACGCTCACGTTGGAAAGGGCGGGCCCTTCCTCGTCGGTACCCACCACGGAATCCACCACCTTGTCGTACTTGCGGTACTGGTCAAGGCCGGAACCGGCGGGAATGAGCTTACCGATGATGACGTTCTCCTTCAGGCCCAGCAGGTGGTCCACCTTGCCCTTGATGGCCGCTTCCGTGAGGACCTTGGTGGTCTCCTGGAAGGAGGCGGCGGACAGGAAGGAATCGGTGGCCAGAGAGGCCTTGGTGATGCCCAGCAGCAGACGGGTGGCGGCGGGCAGGACCAGGTCGGTGCCGTCCTCCCGCTTCTCCCCCGCGTCGATGCGGGCCTGGACCGCCTTCTTGGCATCCAGGAACTCCACCAGCTCCACGGTGGAGCCGCTGAGGAGGTCGGAGTCGCCGGACTCCTCCACCCGGACCTTGCGCATCATCTGGCGGGCGATGACCTCGATATGCTTGTCGTTGATATCCACGCCCTGCTGGCGGTAAGGCTTCTGGACTTCCTGGATCAGGTAGTTGTACACCTCGTGGATGCCCCGGACCCGCAGCACGTCCTGGGGATAGAGTGCGCCGTCGGTGAGGGCCAGGCCCTTCTCCACCACGTCGCCGGTCTTCACCCGGATGCCCGCAGAATGGGGCAGGGCGTAGGTGACGGTCTCCCCGTCGTCGGCCACGATGGTGACGTTGTACATGCTACCGCCCTTCTTGGCCTCCTCCACGGTGACCTTGCCGCTGATCTCAGCCAGCTGGGCCATCTTCTTGGGACGGCGGGACTCGAAGAGCTCCTCGACACGGGGAAGACCCTGGGTGATATCGCCGCCGGCCACGCCGCCGGTGTGGAAGGTGCGCATGGTCAGCTGGGTGCCCGGCTCGCCGATGGACTGGGCCGCGATGATGCCCACGGTCTCGCCCGCCCCCACCGGCTCGCCGATGGCCAGGTTGACGCCGTAGCACTTGGTACACACGCCGCTGCGGGACTCACAGGTCAGCACAGAGCGGATCATCACCTCATGGATGCCATGGTCCTCCAGCAGCCTGGCGGTGTCCACCGTCATCATGGTGTCGTGGCTCACCAGTAGCTCGCCGGTCTTGGGATCCACCACGTCCTCCACGGGGTAGCGGCCCTTGAGCCGCTCGCCGAAGGTCTCGATGACCTGGCCGTTCTCGCTGATCTCACTGACCAGGATGCCGTCGTGGGTGCCGCAGTCGTGCTCCCGGATGATGACCTCCTGGGCCACGTCGACGAGGCGGCGGGTCAGGTAGCCGGAGTCGGCGGTACGAAGGGCGGTATCGGCCAGGCCCTTCCGGGCGCCTCTGGCGGAGATGAAGTACTCCAGGACGGACAGGCCCTCACGGAAGTTGGCCTTGATGGGGATCTCGATGGTACGGCCGGCGGTATCGGCCATCAGGCCGCGCATACCGGCCAGCTGGCGGATCTGGGCGATGGAGCCACGGGCGCCGGAGTCCGCCATCATCCAGATGGGGTTGTAGCGGTCCAGTCCCTCCATCAGGGAGTCGGCCACCTCTTTGGTGGTCTTTTCCCAGGCCTGCACCACCAGGCGGTAGCGCTCGTCGTTGGTGATGAAGCCCCGCTTGTACTGGCGCTCGATCTTCACGATCTCCTGCTCGGTCTCGGCGATCTTCTCCGGCTTGGAGGGGGGCACCGTCATATCGTAGATGGAGACGGTGAGGGAGCCCTGGGTAGAGTAGTGATAGCCCTTGGCCTTGATGGTGTCCAGCACCCCGGCGGAGATGGTGAAGCCGTGCTTGTTGATGCACTTATCAATGATCTTCCCCAGCTGCTTCTTGCCGACGATGAAGTTGATCTCCGGCTCAAAGGCGGCCTCAGGATCGTTACGGTCCACAAAGCCAAGATCCTGGGGAATGCCCTCGTTGAAGATCAGGCGGCCCACGGTGGTGCGCACCAGCTTGTGGCGCTCCACCCCGTCAACGGTGACGTAGCGGCGGACCATGATGGGCTCGTGGAGGTCCAGCTCGCCCTCGTCATAGGCCAGGCGGGCCTCCTCGTCGCTGGAAAAGGCGTGGAGGATCTCCCGGGGCAGCTCTCCCTCGGGGGTCTGGGCGGCCACGCCGGCGCAGGTGGGGATGTCGTCGGGCTGGCCGGGGTTCTTCACCCAGATATAGCTGTCCTCGGTGAGCTCGCCGCTCTTGAGGGCGGCCCGAACCGCGTCGCAGTCGGCGTAGGTCTCCCCTTCCGCGTGCTCGGGGTAGCGCTCATAGGTCAGGTAGTAGGAGCCCAGCACCATGTCCTGGGTGGGCACGGTGACAGGGCCGCCGTCCTGAGGCCGCAGCAGGTTGTTGGCCGAGAGCATGAGCACCCGGGCCTCGGTCTGGGCCTCGGCGGACAGGGGCACGTGGACGGCCATCTGGTCGCCGTCGAAGTCGGCGTTGAAGGCGGTACACACCAGGGGGTGGAGCTTGATGGCACGGCCCTCCACCAGCACCGGCTCGAAGGCCTGGATGCCCAGGCGGTGGAGGGTAGGCGCCCGGTTGAGCATGACGGGGTGGTCCTTGATGACGAACTCCAGGGCGTCCCACACCTTGGGGTTGCCCTTATCCACCATCTTCTTGGCGGACTTGATGTTGTTGGCGGTGCCATCCTCCACCAGCTTCTTCATGACGAAGGGCCGGAAGAGCTCGATGGCCATCTCCTTGGGCAGGCCGCACTGGTAGATCTTCATCTCGGGGCCCACCACGATGACGGAACGGCCGGAGTAGTCCACACGCTTGCCCAGGAGGTTCTGACGGAACCGGCCCTGCTTGCCCTTGAGCATGTCGGACAGGGACTTCAGCGCCCGGTTGTTGGCGCCGGTGACGGCCCGGCCCCGGCGGCCGTTGTCGATGAGGGCGTCCACCGCCTCCTGGAGCATCCGCTTCTCGTTGCGGACAATGATGTCGGGGGCGTTGAGCTGGATCAGCCGCTTCAGGCGGTTATTCCGGTTGATGACCCGGCGGTAGAGGTCGTTGAGGTCGGAGGTGGCGAACCGGCCGCCGTCCAGCTGGACCATGGGCCGCAGCTCGGGGGGGATGACGGGCAGCACGTCGATGACCATCCACTCGGGCTTGTTGCCGGAGACACGGAAGGCGTCTACCACTTCCAGACGCTTGACGATGCGGGCCTTCTTCTGGCCGGAGGCGTCCTTCAGCTCGGCACGGAGGGAGACGGACATCTCCTCCAGGTCAAGCTGCTGGAGCAGCTTCTTCACGGCCTCGGCGCCCATGCCGGCCTCGAAATCGTCCTCGTACTTCTCCCGCATGTCCCGGTATTCCTTCTCGGAGAGGATCTGGTTCTTGGCCAGGGGGGTGAAGCCGGGATCGGTGACGATATAGGAGGCAAAGTAAAGCACCTTTTCCAGGATGCGG
Source organism: Pseudoflavonifractor phocaeensis (assembly GCF_038439875.1). NCBI lineage: Bacteria > Bacillati > Bacillota > Clostridia > Eubacteriales > Oscillospiraceae > Pseudoflavonifractor > Pseudoflavonifractor phocaeensis. The sequence goes on along the minus strand of NZ_JBCDMT010000006.1, from coordinate 269,315 downwards.
GGACTAATGTCCAGCAGCAGGCCCATCCGGGAGGGGATGCCCTTGAAATACCAGATGTGGGACACGGGGGCGGCCAGGGCGATGTGGCCCATGCGCTCCCGGCGGACCTTGGCCCGGGTGACCTCCACGCCGCAGCGGTCACAGACTTTGCCCTTGTAGCGGATCTTCTTATATTTGCCGCAGTGGCACTCCCAATCCTTGGTGGGCCCAAAGATCTTCTCGCAGAACAGACCGTCCCGCTCCGGCTTGAGGGTGCGGTAGTTGATGGTCTCCGGCTTTTTCACTTCACCGTGGGACCACTCCAAAATCTGCTCCGGGGAGGCAATGCCGATGCGGATGGCGTCAAATTCAGCGTAACTCATATTGTCGTCCTCCCTCTCTTATTCGTCGTCCTCGGACCCGTCGTCCACTTCCACCAGGTCGTCCTCGTCGGCGTCCTCATCGTCAGCCTCGATGACCAGGTCGTCCTCGTCGCTGCTCTCCTTGAGGGTGTAACCCGCGGCGGCGAACTCGTTCTCGTCCCGGTACTGGTAGAAATCGTCGTCCTCCCGGACACGGTCGGGGGGATAAGTGTCCTCGTCCTCTTCCTTGAGCTCGATGACGGAGCCGTCCCGGTCAAGCACCTGGATGTCCAGGCAAAGGGACTGCAGCTCCTTCACCAGCACCTTGAAGGCCTCGGGCACACCGGGAGAGGGCACGTTGTGGCCCTTCACGATGGCCTCGTAGGTCTTGACACGGCCGGTGACGTCGTCGGACTTCACGGTGAGCATCTCCCGGAGGGTATAGGCCGCGCCGTAGGCCTCCAGGGCCCACATCTCCATCTCGCCGAAGCGCTGGCCGCCGAACTGGGCCTTGCCGCCCAAGGGCTGCTGGGTGACCAGAGAGTAAGGGCCGGTGGAGCGGGCGTGGATCTTATCGTCCACCAGATGGTGGAGCTTAAGGAAGTAGACGTAGCCGGTGGTGACCCGGTTGTCGAACTTCTCACCGGTGCGGCCGTCGTACATATCGCTCTTACCGTCCAGGGCCAGGCCGGCCATCTTCAGGGTGTCCTCGATGTCCTGCTCGTTGGCGCCGTTGAAGATGGGGGTGGCCACCTTCCAGCCCAGGGCCTTGGCGGCGTAGCCCAAGTGGACCTCCAACACCTGGCCGATGTTCATACGGGAAGGCACGCCCAGGGGGTTGAGCACGATATCCAGGGGGGTGCCGTCGGGCAGGAAGGGCATATCCTCCTGGGGCAGGATGCGGGAGACAACGCCCTTGTTGCCGTGGCGGCCGGCCATCTTATCGCCCACGGAGATCTTCCGCTTCTGAGCGATGTAGACCCGGACCACCATGTTGACGCCGGGGGACAGCTCGTCGCCGTTCTCCCGGGTAAATACATTGACGTTGACCACGATGCCCCGCTCGCCGTGGGGCACCTTCAGGGAGGTGTCACGGACCTCCCGGGCCTTCTCACCGAAGATGGCCCGCAGGAGCCGCTCCTCGGCGGTGAGGTCGGTCTCGCCCTTGGGGGTGACCTTGCCCACCAGGATGTCCCCGGCGGTGACCTCAGCGCCCACCCGGATGATGCCCCGCTCGTCCAGGTCCTTCAGGGCGTCCTCGCCCACGTTGGGGATATCACGGGTGATTTCCTCGGGACCCAGCTTGGTATCCCGGGCCTCGGTCTCGTACTCCTCGATGTGGATGGAGGTGAACACGTCGTCCTTGACCATGCGCTCGTTGAGGAGAATGGCGTCCTCGTAGTTGTAGCCCTCCCAGGTCATGAAGCCCATGAGGATGTTCTTGCCCAGGGCCACCTCGCCGTTGGAGGTGGAGGGGCCGTCCACCAGGACATCCCCCTTCTCCACCCGCTGGCCCACGTTGACGATGGGCCGCTGGTTGATACAGGTGGTGTGGTTGGAGCGCTGGAACTTGGTGAGCTTATAGTCCACCACCCGGCCGTCGTCGTAGCGGATGGTGATATAGTCGGCGCTGACCCGGGTGACCTCGCCGGGGTCCTCGGCCAGGATGACCACCTCGGAGTCGATGCAGTTCTTGTACTCCTGGCCGGTGGCCACGATGGGGGCCTCGGTGGTCAGCAGGGGCACGGCCTGCCGCTGCATGTTTGCGCCCATCAGGGCCCGGTTGGCGTCGTCGTTCTCCAGGAAGGGGATCATGGCGGTGGCGATGGACACCATCATCTGGGGAGAGACGTCAATATAGTCCACCTGGTTGCGGTCCACGTCGATGATCTCGTTGCGGTGGCGGCAGGTGACACGGTCGTTGATCAGGCGGCCGTTCTCGTCCACCGGCTCGGTGGCCTGGGCCACGTTGTAGGGGTCCTCCACGTCGGCGGTCATATACTCGATGACGTCGGTGATGGTGCCGGTCTCCTTATCCATCTTGCGGTAGGGGGTCTCGATGAAGCCGTAGCGGTTCACCTTGGCGTAGGAGGCCAGGTAGGAGATCAGGCCGATGTTGGGGCCTTCGGGGGTCTCGATGGGGCACAGGCGGCCGTAGTGGGAGTAGTGGATATCCCGCACGTCGAAGGAGGCCCGGTCACGGCTCAGGCCGCCGGGGCCCAGGGCGGAGACACGGCGCTTGTGGGTCAGCTCGGCCAGGGGGTTGGTCTGGTCCATGAACTGGCTCAGGGGGCTGGAGCCGAAGAACTCCTTGATGGCGGCGGTGACGGGCCGGATGTTGATGAGGGACTGGGGGGTAACAATGTCCAAATCCTGGATGGTCATCCGCTCCCGGATGACCCGCTCCATGCGGCTGAAGCCGATGCGGAACTGGTTTTGCAGCAGCTCGCCCACGCAGCGCAGGCGGCGGTTGCCCAGGTGGTCGATATCGTCGGGCACGCCCACGCCGAAGGCCAGGCAGTTGAGGTAGTTGATGGAGGCCATGATGTCGTCCACGATGATGTGCTTGGGCACCAGATCGTCGGCGTGGTCGGCCACCAGCTCCTTGAGGACCTCCTCATCGCCGCCGGCCTGGGCAATCAGGTCCATGAGCACGGCGTAGCGCACGTCCTCGGTAATGCCGCACTCCTCGGGATCGAAGGGGACGAAGGGCCCCATGTTCACCATGTGGTTGGAGAACACCTTGACAGGGGTGCCGTCCACATCCACCACGGCCTCGTTGACGCCCTTGGCCTGGAGCTCCCAGGCCTTGTCCCGGGTGATGGTCTCCCCCGCGTCGGCCAGAATCTCGCCGGTGGCGGGGTCCACGATGGGCATGACCAAAGTCTGGCCGGCCAGACGGGTGGCGATGGCCAGCTTCTTGTTGAACTTATAGCGGCCCACGGCGGACAGGTCGTACCGGCGGGCATCGAAGAAGAGGGCGTTCATCAGGCTCTCGGCGGAGTCCACCGTGGGAGGCTCGCCGGGACGCAGTTTGCGGTAGATCTCCAGCATAGCCTCTTCATAGGTCTTGCAGGTATCCTTCTCCAGGGTGGCCAGGATACGGGGGTCCTCGCCGAACATGTCGAGGATCTCGCCGTCGGTCCGGGGGCCCACGGCGCGGATCAGGCAGGTGACGGGGATCTTCCGGTTCTTGTCGATGCGGACATAGAAGATGTCGGAGAGGTCGGTCTCATACTCCAGCCAGGCGCCCCGGTAGGGGATGACCGTGGTGGCGTAGGTCAGGTTGTCCGCCTTGTCGGCGTTTCTGGAATAGTAGATGCCGGGGGAGCGGACGATCTGGGAGACGATGACACGCTCGGCGCCGTTGATGACAAAGGTGCCCGCCTTAGTCATCAGGGGGAAGTCGCCCATGAAGATCTCCTGCTCCTTGATCTCCTCGGTCTCCTTGTTGCGCAGGCGCACCCGTACCTTGATGGGGGCGGCGTAGGTGCAGTCCCGGGCCTTGCACTCGTCCACGTCGTACTTGGGGGCCTCATCCATCGTGTAGTCGATGAAGGACAGTTCCAGGTTTCCGGCGTAGTCGGTGATAGAGGCCACGTCCTTGAACACCTCCCGCAGTCCCTTGTCCAGGAACCACTGGTAGGAGTTCTTCTGGATCTCCAGGAGATTGGGCATCTCCAAGGGGACCTCGTGGCGGGCGAAGCTCTTACGCAGGGTCTTGCCGTAATAGACGTCCTTGACCATGTAGAAATCACACCTCGTTTTTCGTATTTCCGGCAGGGAAAAGCCCTTGTCAGGCCTTGATCCTCCGCCGTCCGTCATACTTTTTCCGTCAAACCGCACAAGGGGGCGCCTGTTTTCTTTCTTAGAACGCCCGGAACGGTTGTTAAAAAGCGTTCCGCCAGTCTTGCAAGTCCAGCCCGTCTGTGATACACTGACCACACGATAGGATGATGGAGAAATAGGGCAAACTGGCAGATAGAAGCATTTCAGTATACCATGTAACACCGCATAAGTCAATGATTTTTATCCTTTGATCTGGAGAAATCCAGATTTTTTTCGTTTTCGGGGGTGCTTTTTGTTTTGAAAAAGGAATTGACCCGTCCCTGTGCCGCCCTGGGACTCCTCTTCGCCGCCCTGGCCGCCCTTCGGGGCTATACCCTGCCCGGCGGCGTCCTCAGCCAGATGTTCCTCCCGGTCTGCCTCCTGGCGCTGGGGGCATTGGCCCTTTTTCTCCTCCACCGGGCGGGGTATGGGCGCGACACCCTCCTCACGATGCTGCTGCCCATCGGCCTGGCCCTGTTTTTGCGCGCCTTCCTCTTCTCCTATGCCTCCCTGGACTACCAGGACTTCCTCTCCCACTGGGTGGAGCACTTCCGGCAGAACGGCGGCTTTGCCGCCTTGAAGGACCCGGTGGGCAACTACAACGTCCCCTACCTCTATCTTTTAGCCCTGATCTCCTACCTCCCCCTCCCTGACCTTTACCTTATCAAGCTCTTCTCCGTCCTCTTCGACGTTTTGCTGGCTTGGGGCGGGCTGCGGCTGGTACGGGGCCTGACGAAGCGCCCCAAGGCACCCCTGATCTGCTTTTCCGCCCTGCTCCTCCTCCCCACCATCGTCCTCAACGGAGCCTGCTGGGGACAGTGCGACGCCGTGTGGGGGGCGCTGTGCCTCCACGCCCTGGCCTGCGCTTTGGAGGAGAAGCCCAAGTCCTCCCTGGCCCTCCTGGCCCTGGCCTTCTCCTTCAAGCTCCAGGCCATTTTTATCATCCCCCTGTGGTGCGCCCTGTGGTTCACCGGCCGGGTCAAATTCCGCCACCTTTTCGTCTTTCCCGGCACCTTCGTTTTGACCATGGCCCCCGCCCTTCTGGCGGGCAAGCCGGTGCGGGACATCCTCAGCGTCTATCTGGATCAGGCCAGCTCCAGCGTGGGCTGGCAGACCATCAACTACAACTCCCCCTCCATGTTCACCCTGATCCCCTACCGCGCCGAGCTGGGGGCCGGAGCCGCCAAAACCGGCATCCTGCTGGCCTTCCTCTTCATGCTGGCCGTTCTGGCCCTCCTTTTCTGGAAACGCAAGGAGGCGGACAACGCCGCCCTTTTGCTGGCCGGGGCAGCCCTGAGCCTGGGCATCCCCTTCTTCCTGCCCTATATGCACGAGCGCTATTTCTTCCTGGGCGGGGTCCTGCTGGTGGTGTGGGCCTGCGTCACCCCCGCCCACGCGCCCGCCGCGGCCGCGGCGGAGCTGGCCTCTTTGGGCGGCTATCACGCCTACCTCATGACCCGCTACGTCATGGTCCTCTCCCTGTTCGGCTTCACCTGGACCCAGCTGGGCGAGGGGCTGCTGATGCTGGCGGCCCTGGCCGCCGCGGTGTACGCGCTCTGGCGGATCCTCACTGGAAACTAAAAACCGGGCGGACCTTTTTATATAAGGGGCCGCCCGGTTTTTATTCGATCAGGGTGTGATGCCCAGCTTTTCCCGCAGAGGGGCGGGAAGGCTCTCCTCCCACTCCTTCTCCCGCCCGGCGGGTGGAAAGACGGTCCGAAATTTCAGGATGGCCGTGGGCCTCACCTCATTGAGGTCGATCCACACGTCCTCCTCGTCTATCTCCGCCGCCCGGGCCACCCCCCGCATCAGTTCCAGAAGCAGGTCCTTGAGCTGTTCGTCGCTCCGGCCCGCCCGGATGTCCCCCCGGATCCACAGCTGTTTTTGGCTGGGCTGTCCCCACACAAAGCGGCGGCAGCCCTCCCCCGCCCCAAGGATCACCTGAACGTAGTACCGGGGCGCCCCGGTGGATTTGGAGTGGGCGGCGGTGATGGCCTCGGCCACCCGCTGTTCCTGCTCCGCCGTCAGCGCCCCCGGCGCCGAAAACACCATGTACGTCGGCATATTCCTTTTTCTCCCCTTTCCTACTGTTCCGCCCAAAGCCTCTCGGTTTCCGCATCCTTTTATCCTCGCTTACATTACCTGCCCCCAGCACAGATAGCGGTATAAAAACACCGCCTGGAGAACCAACATCACGGCCACCAGAGCCGCCGTCCTCTTGGGCTTCCCCTCCAGCTCATCGGCGGCGAAGAGGAAGCAGGGCACCGCGCAGGAGAGGTAGCGCCCGGCGCTCAAAAGCCAGGAGAGGCAGTAGTTCAGAATAAAATAGACGAAGCCATACAGGGTAAACATGCTCCGGTGCTTTTTCCAGCTTCGCCACAGCAGCAGGGCGAAAACAGGAAAGAGCAGCAGCTCCGGGATCCACATCTCCCACCGGGTGGTCACGCTGGGCCAGGTCAGGGCGTTTTTCGCCAGATACCCCAGCACCCCGGGGAACCACTGGAAGCCCTGGCTCCAGTGGGCCTGCATTTTCGTGAAGGCGAAGGGATTCCCCGTGACGTGGGCGTTGAGGGCGAAATAAGCCAGACTGCCCAGGATGGGGACGCAGAGCAGAGGCAGCTTCTTCCCAATCTCCAGGAAAGCCCGTCCCCTGGCCGCCCCCCGGTGCCGGAAGGGTTTGACCCCATTGACCAGCTCCGCCGCCGCGGCCCCCACCAGTAGGACCCCCTGCATCCGGGTCAAAGCGGCCAGGAACCCCCAGACCGCCGCCCTGCCCCACTGGTGGCGGCGGATGTGGTAGAGTCCCGCCGCGGTGGTGAGGAGGAACAGGCTCTCGGTCATGATGCCGCCGAAGAAGAAGGAGAAGGGATAGGCCCACAGCAGGACCAGCGTCCGGCGGGCGGCCGCCGCCCCGTATTCCTCCGCCGCCAGCCGGTAGAGGTAGACACATCCCCAGGCAAAGCAGAGAAAACTCACCGCCATCCCGGCCAGGGCGGTATCCGGGATCACCAGGGCAAACGCCCTGGTGATCCACACATAGAGGGGATAAAACACCAGGAACAGGGGTTGTCCATCCTCCAGATAACCCCCGTAGCCCAATTCCACCAACTTGATATAGTGGAGGGCGTCCCACCGGCTCCACAGCTCCGGCAGTCCCCTCAGCCCCACCGCCCCGCCGGAGAGGGTGTTGTAGAGTAGCAGGCTCCCCAGAGCCAGGGCCAGGCGGAATAAAAGGGCCGCCAGAAACACCTTCCACAGGTCTGTCTGATCTGGTTTTTTCCCGATCCTGGAGGGGAGCGGATCGGAAAACGGGGCGGGGATCTCCGCCCCGCTGAAGGCCAGCCAGCGCAGGACCAGCCCTCCAAAAGCCGCCAAAAAGAGAAGTGTGGCGGCCAGGGTCCAAAGTGTCATCATGTGCATCTCTCCCATATGGTGTTAGTATACTGGCCCCGTATCGGTTTGGCAAATATTTCTCGACCTTTTCTTTCCAAACAGGCGTTGACACTTTGGTATCAATGTGTTACAATTTGGTTACAAGCGTTGAAACATAACAGTAACATAAAGGAGGCATTCGATGCCTGACATGAAAGATATCCCTCTGGTCTACAAGGGCCACCCCCTTCGCAGGAAGGATAACCTGATCTATTACGGCAGCATGGCCGACAAATATATCATCGCCCTTCAGATCCTTTCCACGAAAAAGGAAGGCGATCTGGACGTGGCCACCAAGGTCTCCGTCCAGCTCCAGCTCACCGACCCCGACCTGAAAAGCCGGGACCGGGTGGTGAAGAAGAGCGAGAAGGACAGCCTCTATGCCGCCATGGACGTGGGCTCCATCTGGCTGGAGCGGGCTCTCTCCGGCAAGTAAGTTCCTCACACAAAAGAGAAGAGATATAGAAAGGTAGGATGAGTCCCATGTCCTTTTCTGGTAAGTTCCTGCGTGCCGCTGTGATGACCGCCGCTCTCTCCGCTCTGTGTGTGGTAGGCGCCTCCGCCGCCAGTCTCGGGGTGGGCACCGTGACCGCCGACGCCCTGCGCATGCGCGCCGAGGCCAGCACCGACGCCGCTATCCTGGCCACCGCCCCCAGCGGGGACACCGTGGTGGTTCTGGAGGACGCCGGCAACGGCTGGTACAAGGTGGACTACAAGTCCGTGGAGGGCTACATGTCCGGCGAGTATCTGACCGTGGCCAATCAGGCGGACGTGACCATCGGCTACGGCCTTGTCCAGACCACCGGCGGCACCCTCAACGTGCGCACCGGCCCCGGTACCGAGTATACCCACATCTTCTCCCTGAACAACGGGGATGTGGTCACCATCACCGGCATCGACGCCGGTTGGTACAAAATCTCCTATAATGGCATGAACGGTTATGTATCCAGCGATTATATGGTCACCTGCAAGGACTCCGCGGGCTCCCGGGGAGACGATACCGTGACCGCTTCCTCCTCCAGCCTGGGCCAGCAGATCGTGGAGTACGCCAAGCAGTTCCTGGGCAAGCCCTATGTCTGGGGCGGCAACGGCCCCAACAGTTTTGACTGCTCCGGCTTTACCAAGTACGTATACGCCCATTTCGGCTATACCCTGAACCGCACCGCCAGCGCCCAGCTCAACAACGGCACCGCGGTTTCCCGCAGTGAGCTTCAGGCCGGCGACCTGGTCTTTTTCAACAACGGCCGGGTCTCCACCCCCGTCTCTCACGTGGGCATCTATGTGGGCGACGGCCAGTTCATCCATGCCTCCACCAACACATACGCCGTGCAGTTCGACAGCCTTAATTCCAATTACTACAACAATACCTATGTGTACGCCCGCCGTATTTTCTGATCTCTTTTTTGTGTTGAAAGACGCCACCCAAAGGGTGGCGTCTTTTTTTGACAAAGGAATTATTCCCATGTATAATGATATAATAGTTTTTTTCATTGTCCGCCCTTGCACCGATTGATCGGTGGACAGTAGCCGAAAACCGAATCATGTGAAGGGGTCTTGTATCATGAAAAAGCTCGCCTGCCTCACCCTCGCCGCCGCCCTGTCCCTGACGGCCCTCTCCGGCTGTTCCCCCAAGGCGCCCGCCCTGCCTAAGCTGGACCCGGAGTCCCCTGTCTCGCTGGAGATCTGGCACTACTACAACGGCCCGCAGAAGGACGCCTTCGACAGCCTGGTCACCGAGTTCAACGAGACCGTGGGCCAGGAAACGGGCATCGTGGTGGAGGCCTTCAGTCAAGGCAATGTCAATGAGCTGACCTCAAAAGTACTGGACGCCGCCGCCCACAAGGTGGGCGCCAGCGAGACCCCTGATATCTTTGCCGCCTACGCGGACACCGCCTATCAGGTGGATAAGCTGGGTCTGCTGGCCGACCTGACCCCTTACCTCTCCGAGGAGGAGCTGGCCGCCTACCGCCCCGAGTTCATCGCCGAGGGGCACCTCACTGACGACGGCACCCTCAAGGTCTTCCCCATCGCCAAATCGGTGGAGCTTTTGATGCTCAACGCCACCGACTGGGCCGCCTTCTCCACCGCCACCGGCGTCAACCTCAGTGATCTGGAGACCATCGAGGGGGTCACCCGCACCGCCCGGACCTATTATGAGTGGACCGACTCCCTCACCCCCGAGCCGGACGACGGCAAGGCTTTCTTCGGCCGGGACGCCATGGCCAACTACTTCATTATCGGCAGCCGCCAGCTGGGGGTGGAGCTCTTCGCTCGCGGGAAGGACGGCGTAACCATCAACGCCGACGAGGCCGTCTTCCGCAAGCTGTGGGACAACTACTATGTCCCCTACATTAACGGCTGGTTCTCCGCCCAGGGCAACTTCCGCACCGACGCCGCCCATACCGGCGCCATCATCGCCCTGGTAGGCTCCTCCTCCGGCTCCACCTACTTCCCCACCGAGGTCACCATCAATGACCTGGAGAGCTATCCCATCGACTACGCGGTCTACCCCGCCCCCATCTTTGACGGGGGTGAGCCCTACGCCGTCCAGCAGGGCGCGGGCATGTGCGTCATCGCCTCCGACCCCGCCGTGGAATATGCCTCTACCGTCTTTCTCAAGTGGTTCACGGACCCCGACCGCAACGCCGCCTTCTCCGCCGGCTCCGGCTACCTCCCCGTCACCAACGAGGCCCTCACCCTGCCCGTGCTGGAGAGCGCCCTCAGCGGCAAGGCGGATGACACCGCCGCCGGCCGGATGCGGGACACGCTGAGCGCCGGTCTGGATCAACTCAACGCCTGCACTTGCTACACCACCCCCGCCTTCGACGGCGGAAACGCCTGCCGCAGCGTGCTGGAGAAGTCCATGAGTGAAAAGGCGGACGCCGACCGGCAGGCCATCCTGGCCCTGACCGCTCAGGGGACCTCCCTGGCCGACGCCGTGGCCCGGTATGACACCGACGCCAACTTCCAGGGCTGGTTAGACCAGCTCAAGGCCGATCTCTCCGCCGCCCAGGCCGCCGGCTGAGCTTTTTACTTTTCCTGATCCTATCATTGGAAAGGCTGGTGACAGCCCATGCGCAATCCCCAGCGCGGAAAATCCTTTCTGTTTCGCGTATCCACCTTTCTGATCGCCACACTTGTGTTCCAGTGCGCCCTGTTCGCCGCCTTTCTCTTCCAGGGCGGTGTCCTCAACCAGCTGGACCAGAACGCCGTGGATATCTTCGACGAGCAGATTTCCAACCGCACAAACTATCTGGAAAACGACATGCTCCAGCGCTGGTCGGAGCTGGAGTGGACCCAGAACATGGTGGAGGCCATCGTCTCCGATTTCTTGGACGCCCAGGGCCTCACCTCCGCCGATCTGATCCCCAACAGTGACCAGACGGTGGACCTGCTGGCCCGGCTGGCGGACCCCCTGATCTCCACCATGCGCCGCAACTCGGTCAACGGCGCCTTCGTCGTTTTCAACGGCCCGGACGCCCTTGCCGCCCCGGCGGATGGGAGCGTCCTGAACAAGGCCTGCCTGTACCTGCGGGACATGGACCCCTCTTCCATCTCCTCCACCAACGCCGATCTGCTCCTCAAGCGCTGCTCGGCGGACCTGGTGGACCGCCTGGGGCTCACCATGGACATCAACTGGGCCCCCACCCTCTCCGTGGACCGGGACGCCGACACCTTCTACGCCCCCATCACGGCCGCCGCCGAAAACCCCGGCGCCTCCCTCCAGGACTTGGGCTACTGGAGCCCGCCCCACACCCTGAAAAATGACCAGACCACGGTCATTACATACAGCCAACCGCTGTTGGACGCGCAGGGACTTCCGTACGGGGTCCTGGGCATCGAGCTGTCGGTGGACTACCTGCGCCAGCAGCTTCCCTACACCGAGCTCTCCGGCGGTTCCAACGGAGCCTACCTGCTGGCCATCGCGGACGAGGTCCCCGCGGCGGGGGACCAGCCTATCACCTTCCGCACGGTATCCACCTCGGGTCCCACGGCCCGGTGGATCTTCGGTGAGTCCGGCACCTTCCAGCTGGACAGCAAGAACGTATACGGAGACCTCCACATGGCCATTCCCGCCCAAGGCCACAACGCCGGGGATGTCTATTGCAGCGTGCGCTATTTGAAGCTCTACAACGTCAACGCCCCCTTTGAGACCCAGCACTGGGCCCTGGTGGCGGCGATCAAGAGCGGCGACCTGCTGGACTTTACCGCCCACGTCCGCAGCCAGATGATCCTTCTGACCCTTTCCACCCTGATCCTGGGCATCACCATATCCCTGATCGCCGGCGTCAGCTTCACCCGCCCCCTGCGGACCCTGGCCCGGAAGGTCCGCACCCTGGACCCCAGCAAGCCGGTCCATCTGGAGCCTACCAAGATCCTGGAGATCGATGACCTCTCCAGCGCCATCGAAGGGCTGAGCCACGACGTGGCGGAATCCTCCTCCCGGCTGTCCCGCATCGTCAGGATGGCCCATGTTCCCCTGGCCGCCTTCCAGCTGAGCCTGAGCCACAACTTTCTCTATTACACGGAGGACTTTTACTCCCTCCTGGGCCTTCCCAGCCCGGAGATCCCCCCGGATGTCCCCGCCTTTCTGGAGCTGCTCCAGAGTCTCTCCATGTGTGTGGAGGAGAAGAGCGGGGACGGCGAGGCGGCCATCCTCCACCTCACCGACCTGGTCACCGGCGCGCCCCGCTGGGTGCAGATCCAGGTGACCCAGGAGGGCGGCGATCTCGTTCTGGGCGCGTTGGTGGACGTCACCGAGTCCCGGCTGGAGCGCCGCCGCATCGAATATGAGCGGGACCACGACCTGCTGACCAGCCTGCTCAACCGCCGCGCCTTCTACGCCCACCTGGAGAAGCTCACCCAGAAGCCGGGGGCTCTGGGCGTGGGGGCCATGATGATGCTGGATCTGGACAATCTCAAGTCCATCAACGACACCTATGGCCACGATTACGGTGACGAGTACATCCGAGGCGCCGCCAACGTGCTTCGGCGCTTTTCCGCCGACCGCTGCGTCGTGGCCCGCATCTCAGGCGACGAGTTCTATCTCTTTTTCAGCGGATACACCAGTCGCGCCGAGCTCCAGCAGGTCATCGACCGGCTTCAGGAGGCCTTCACCAGCACCTCCATCCTCCTCCCCAGCGGGGAGTCCTGCCGTCTCCGCGCCTCCGCCGGCGTGGCCTGGTACCCCGACGACAGCACCGTATTGGAGGAGCTGGTCCGTTTCGCGGACTTTGCCATGTACGAGGCCAAGCACTCCCTCAAGGGCACCATCCGGGACTTCGACCTCCAAGCCTACCATGAAAACTCCTTCCTTTTGTACAACAACGCCGAGCTGGACCGTATTTTGGAGACCCAGGCGGTGGACTTTGTCTTTCAACCCCTGGTGGACTGCTCCAACGGCACGATCATGGGGTATGAGGGCCTTATGCGCCCCCGCTCCACGATTTTGTCCTCTCCCCAGGACTTGCTGCGCATCGCCCGCACCCAGTCCAAGCTCCACCAGGTGGAGTGGCTGACCTGGTGCCGCGGGATCGAGGCCTTTGACGCCCTGAGCGACAAGGCCGAGGGAGCCCTCATCTTCCTCAACTCCATCCCCAGCCAGTCCATGACCCCCGAGGAGACCGCCATCTATGACGCCCGTTTCGGCCCCTATTTGGAGCGCACCGTTATCGAGCTGACGGAAAACGACGAGATGAACGATACCGCCAACGCCGCCAAGTTCCAGCGCTGCCGCCAGTACCATCAAAAGGTGGCCCTGGACGATTTCGGCACCGGATACAGCAACGACGCCCTCCTGCTCAGCATTCAGCCCCAATATGTCAAGATGGACATGAGCATCGTCCGAAACATCGACCAGGATGAAAACCGCCAGGCCATTTTCCGCAACCTGGTGGGCCTTTGCCGGAGCATGGGCATCAAGGTCATCGCCGAGGGGGTGGAGACCGCCGAGGAGATGCGTACCGTGGTGGCCCTGGGCGCCAACTATCTCCAGGGTTACTACCTCAGCCGCCCCAAGCTCCAGCCTACGCCGCCCAGCGAAGAAGTCCTCGCCCAGCTCCGGGAGGCATGGCTCCAGACAGGGCGGTGAATCAGACATAGGAAAAGCCCCCACACGACTGTGTGGGGGCTTTTTGTGTTCACTTAGAACTGGGGCGGCTCCTCGGGGGGCACGTTGTCATCCCCGGCGGGGGGCGCGGGAGGCGTCACAGGCTCCTCGGGGTGGACCTCCATGATGACCGGATCATCCTCCAGGATGCCTTCCTCGGTCTTAAGCTCATCAATCCGCGCCTTGTTCTCCTCGATATTCACCTTGGCGGCAGTGACCTTCTCGCACAGTGCGGCGTAGGCAGCCTCGGGGGCCATGCCGCGCTCGGCGTAATAAAGCTTGCCCAGCTCGATATATGCCTTTTTGATATTGTCCTCTTCTCCGGCGTTGGCCAGGTTCAGCTTGGCGATCTCCGCCAGCTGCTTGGATTTCGCCACGCCCGTCTGGGCCAGGTCCATCGCCTTGTCCTTAAAGGTGTCAAAAAAAGCCATAGGGTATTCCCTCCTGTTTTCGATTTGGATTTCTGTATTCATTCTAACCTCTTTTGCCCTCCGGCGCAAGGTAAATAGGCGGAAATTAAAGAACAATTCATAATTCGCCTTGACAGGACAGCTTTCACCAGCCGGCCAGATGGGCCATACAATGGACTGCGCGGGCCTCACACCCCCGCGTCAAATCCAACATTGGAGTGGATCATATGTCCCGCATGAATTGTTTTGATGGGCAGGGCCCCATCTCCGCGGAGGAGTTCTGCGCCTCCCTGGCCCCCTCCTGCCCCATTCCCACACCGCCCCCCTTCCCCTGCCGCCCTCCCGTCCCCGCCCCGTGTCCCGGGGACCGCTGCTGTAAGAGCTCTATGGTCAGCGCCCTCCAACTTCTGTGTGACCCGGCCCTCAACGAGCTGGTGGACTTTGACAGCTTCCTCTTCCTCACCGGCTCCGCCTCCGTGGGCGGCAGCCTCAGTGACACTGCGGCGGCGCCGGTCCAGCCCGACGGCCCCTCCGACAACATCGTCTCCGCCTCGGGCACCTTCCTGCGCTTCTCCCCTTGCAGCAACGACCTGCTGGAGGTGGAGGGCCCGGCCTTCTCCGTTGCCGGTTCCCGGAGCGTTATCCTGCAGTCGGCGGACCAGATCAACGTCTGCGCCCTGAAGGCCGCGGCCTTCCAACTCCTGGATCAAGGGAGCGAGGAAGATAACGAGGTCAACGGCCGCCGGGCCCAGAGAGCCATCCTGCGGGCCCTGACACCCGAGAGCGGCACCTGTTCCAGCACCACTCACGGCGGCGATCCCGCCGGCTGCGCCTCCGGGCTCCTCAGCGAGCTTTCCGCCCGGAACCTGAGCCGCCTGGCCACTTTCACGGTGGGCGGCCTCATCCTTCAGAACGTGACGGTGGTGGGTTCCATCGGCACCGTCCTCATCCTCTGGAACGAGCTCCAGCGCCGGTTCTACCTGGTATGCGCCGGGGAGATCGAGGTCCTGGGCTGAAAAAAGCGGAGATGGCATCCGCCATCCCCGCTTACATATCAAAAAAGGTCAGCTGGCTGTCCTCATAGGGCCGTTTGGCCGCTGAGACAATATGCCGCATCTCATAGAGGAGCCCCCGCTCCCGGCAGCGCTGGGAAAACGCCGCCCACAGCGCCTTGGCCCTGGGGCTGGGGCAGGAGTACCGCTCCCCGTACTGCTTTTCATATTTCTGCCGCACGCCGGGAAATTTTTGGTCAAGCTGTTCGTAGTAATGGGTCCTCTGCCGGTCCCGCATGGTCATGCCGAAGGCGGGATAGACAAACCTGGCCCCGGCATCGGCGGCGGCGTCCACCACGGCCAGCACATTCTCCACGCTGTCCTCCAGGAAGGGCAGCACCGGCATCAGCACCACCCCTGTAAAGACCCCCTTTTGGGACAGGCCCTCCACCGCCCGCAGCCGCCGGGCTGGAGTGGAGACGTAGGGCTCCACCTTGCCCGCCAGGGCGGCGTCGGTGGTGGTGATGGTGAGCTTGCACACCACCGGCGCCTGGGTCTGGATATCCGCATATAGGTCTGCGTCCCGGAGAATGAGGTCGGACTTGGTGCACACGGCCGCCCCGCAGCCGTAGGCGTAAATGAGCATAAGGGCCTTTCTCGTCAGCTCCAGCTCCCCCTCGAAGGGATTGTAGGGATCGGACATGGAGCCCATGCCGATGAAGGCGGGCCGCACCTTTCGCCGCAGCTCGTCCCGCAGAAGCTCCAAGGCGTTTTCCTTGGCTTTCACGGTGTCGAAATCGTCGTTTTGGTAGCACTCGCTTCTGGAGTCACAGTAGATACAGCCGTGACAGCAGCCCCGGTACAGGTTCACCGTGTGGTCGGTGCCGAACCATTCGGTGGATTTGTTGCGGATGAGGATGTGCTTGGCGGGGATATATTCCATCATCTCGTCCTCACCAGTGAAGCCCGGACCTGAAAGGCGTCGAATCGCTCCCAATTCACGCCGTCATTGGAACGCCAGAGGACGGGAGCGTCCTCACTCATCGGTTTATTAAACATACCCGATGCCTCATCCCAGCCTATGCTCCCCGTCATGACATAATAAACCCCATCCTGATACCCGATTTCACTGATCAGCCTGCCAAAGTCGTAAGAGCCGATCAAATCCAAATTCTCGTTCAAAAAGAGGGCCTTCCCACTATCCGGGTCGTCATAGCCCTGAAACACCCCGTCCACCGCCGTTCCCATCCTGCAGCAGGCCAGGTACTTGTCCCCCGCCCACGTCATGGCGTATTGCGGGGCGGCCTTCTGCCGCTTCCCCACAATCCAATCCCCTGTGGCCTCGGCCCAATTCACCCCGTCGGAGGAGATATACACCTTTCCATCGATCAGGTCCAGCACCATAAAATCCTTACCGCTGAAGGGCAGCAGAGTGATGGAATTGCTCCAGGGCACGCTGTCGTACCACATATACTGTCCATCGTTGGCCGGAGTCCGGTAGAGCAGCTCCCGCTCCCCGTTGGGCAGCTCCAGAAGCATAATATCGGCCACCCCGGGCTTGTTTTGCTCCTCCCGTTCACCGGCCCGATAACCCAGCTGCCCCATATGCTCCTTCACCCAGTCCAGGGAGGCCGGGTCATAGGCGACGGAACACTCCATCGAGGGCGTGTAGAGGTCGGTGACCGTCACCCGCACCGCGCCGTCTGGGTCATACCGGGCGGTCAATTCCCCCGGCGTGATATAGCTGGCCAGAATGGCATGGCGCAGGTCGGGCAGCTCCACCCAGTCCATAGCCCTGTCCTTCAAAAGATAGACCCAAGTACCGAAATAAGAGGTGCTCTCCTCTGTCGCCTCGTCGTAATCCCACCTCGTGCCCTCCGCCAGCACAAAGCGCCAGCCGTCCAGCTGGGCCACTCCGCGCAGGGGCTTTGCCGGGTCCCCAGTGGGAACGGCGGAGGGAGGAAGGGGCACGTTGGCAGCCACCATGATCTGTTCAAGATCCATATAGATATCCGGCAGGGCCTCCCAGCTCTCCCTGTCGGCGGAGCGGTAGAGTGTGGAGCCCAGGGATTGATTAAAAGCCTTTGGCTCAAACTCGCTGCCGTCCTCTTTGTAGCTGGTCCAGCCGTACCGGCCCCCGTCCGAGTTGGCCACCTGGGCATAGTAGGCCCCGTCATAGAAACCAACCGCCTGTACCAAACGGCCAAAATCATGGGATCCGGTAAGCTGAAATTGTTCGTTCAAAAAATAGACCGAGGTGTTCCCCTCGTACCACCAGCCGCCGCTAGAGCCCATCATGCCGTGCGGGCTCTCCGCCGCCTCCCGGCAGGCAATGTACTCTGTTCCCGTCCAGGCGAAGGCATAGTCGACGTAGTCGTATTGTATGGCTCTGATATCCCGGGGCCGCAGCGTGTCCACCACCGTCCAGGACAAGCCGTCAACGGAGACGTAGAGGTGCTGCTCCCCTTCCGTTTTGTCGTAGACCATGAAGGTCTTGCCATTGTATGGCAGCACCTCGATATTGACCCTCCAGGGCACGTCCGCCACCCGTTTCCAGCCGGAGCCGTCGTCCCTCAGCAGTCCATGCGGCAAATACCAGCTGCCGTCCGTCCCCAGGCGGATCGTACCGTTGTCTGCCTGCACCTCCACCGTCCGAAACCGGACGCTCTGATTTGCCAGCACCCAGTCCAGAGAAGAGACGGGATAGTTGATGCATACCACGAGCTGTCCCATCCGGTAACGGTCATAGACCGCCAGAAACACCGTGTCGTCCGGGCCGTACCAGGCCTGGATGGCTCCTGCCTCCATGCCTTTGTCCCGGATGCCCTGCCCCATATGGGGCAGCAGGGCGCCGGTGTCCCCGGAGACCGTGTCCATGATGTATACCTCATAGCCGAACGCGTCCGGGCTCTCGCTCCGCACCAGCTCAAAGTGATAAGGCCCCAGGTCGGCGGCCAGCGGGGTGCTGGGGCGGTAGACCAGGGGCTCTTCCGTCCAGCTCAGGCCGTCGACGGAACGAAATCCGGTCTCATAGCCCATCACATGGAACGCGGAGCCGTCATACCAGCCGTCAACAATGCCGGTCAGCTCCGGCAGATCCACGATGTCCCAAGTGACGCCGTCGGCAGTCCGAAGCAGCTGGTCCCTGCTCTGAGCGGGTGGGGGAAAATACTGCCCGCTGGAGGCCTCCGCCGCCAAATCGAAGTCCGGGGTGTCTCTGACCTCCCTGACGCCCAGGGCCACACCGCCGGAGTCGGCGGCCAGGACCCGCATGGGGGTGGGGACGGCCCCGGCCAGGGCCCGAGCCACCTCGTCCGCGGAGTAATCCCGCCGAAACGCATCCCCGGCCTTCAGCCGGTCCTCCCCGGCGTCGTACCACTGGCCCTGGGCCTCCACCCGGACCCCGCCGCCGGAGAGCGGCGTCACCATGACCAGATCGTTGAGGGCCAGCCCGGTGCGCCAGCAGTAATCCTGCACCCCGGGAAGCTCGGCATAACTGGCCCCCTGGTCGTCGGAGATCTTCAGCGTGTCCAATCCCGCGTACCACCAAAGTTCGCCAGGCTGAAACACCTCTTCCCCCTCCGCCGCCAGCGCGGGACACAGCCCCGCGCACAGGGCCAGAACCAGGACATACGCCAAAACCCGTTTTTTCATGGAGCCCTCCTTTTCCGCAGGTGGATGGACGGACGCAGCCCGCCCCTACTTCCCTTTCTTGAAGGCAAAAAACCGCTGGCCGAAATAGTTCAAAATGGTGTACAGCCCCATGCCCCCCAGCTTGGTGAGCCGTTCCCGCCAAACCGCGTCCAGGGGCGTAAAGCCCAGAATCAGCCCGCCCAAAGGCTGGGCGATGCCGTAGGCCAGGACGTAGCACACCGCCACATTGAGGGCAAACTTCACCGCCGACCGGCCGAAGGCCTCCTCGCTCTTGAAGGTGAACCGCCGGTTGAGGAAAAAGCTCATCACCGCCCCGGCCACGTAGGCGATGGCGGTGGAGGGCCAGTAGCCCAAGTCCTCCAGGGCAAACATGAGCACCATGGAGAGGAGGGTGTTCCCCACTCCCACCAGCAGGAACTTGGGGATGGAGGCGTCGATGAGCTTACTCATCGTCCAGCACCTCCCGGATGAGGAACCGGGGCCGGGCCTTTGTCTCCAGGTAGATTTTCCCGATGTACTCTCCGATGACCCCCAGGGACAGCAGGATGAGCCCCCCGATGGCCCACACTGAGCAGATCACGCTGGCCCAGCCCGCCACCGTCATGCCCAGGGCCCACTTGACAACGAAGGTGATGAGCATGATGATGGAGATCAGGAAAATAAGGAAGCCCAGCCCTGTGATGAACCGGATGGGCTTGGTGGACAGGCTGGTGATGCCCTCCATGGCAAAGGAGAGCATCTTCTTCAGCGGATACTTGCTCTCCCCGGCGAACCGCTCCCCCCGCTCATACTCCACTGTCCCGGCGGTGTAGCCGATCATGGGCACGATGCCCCGGAGGAAGAGGTTCACCTCCTTGAACTCCGCCAGCCCTTCCAGCGCCCGCTTGGACATCAGCCGGTAGTCGGCGTGGTTGAATACGGTCTCCGCCCCTAGAAAGTTCATCACCCGGTAAAACCCCTCGGCGGTGAACCGCTTGAAAAAGGTGTCCTTCTTCCGGGACGAGCGCACGCCGTAGACGATGTCGCAGCCGGCATAGTACTTGTCCACCATGGCATCCACCGCGTCCACGTCGTCCTGGAGGTCGGCGTCCATAGAGATGGCCATGTCGCACTTGTCCCTGGCCGTCATCAGCCCCGCCAGCAGGGCGTTTTGGTGCCCCCGGTTCCGGGACAGGTCCACCCCGGAAAACACCGGGTCCTGGGCGTGAAGGCCCTCGATAAGCGGCCAGGTCTTATCCTTGGAGCCGTCGTTGACGAAGAGGATACGGCTCTTCTCCGAGATCGTCCCAGCGGCCATGAGGCTGTCCAGCTTCTCCTTGAGCCTGCGGGAAGTCTCGGGCAAAACCTCCTCCTCATTGTAGCAGGGGACCACGATGTATAAGATATCCTTCACAGGGTACAACTCCCTCTTTGGTGTATTGGTTTTATTATACACTTCTTGGACGAAAAAGGGAACCTGCCGGTTCCCTTTTCACCGCCTTTCATCTGGAAACGCCGTCCTCTCCCCTGGTCATTTTTTCAAGGCCGTGGTAAAATGAACACAATTCTTTCTCAGGAGGAAACATTATGCGGCGGGAACATATCACCCTGGGCGGCGTCCCGGCTCTTCTGTGGGGGCCGCCCGCGGAGCGGGTCTTTCTCTATGTACACGGCCAGGGCGGCAGCAAGGAGGAGGCCGCCTCTTTCAGCGGCGCCGCCTGCCCCCGGGGCTGGCAGGTGTTGAGCGTCGACCTGCCCGGCCACGGGGAGCGGGCAGAGGAGACGGATTCTTTTGACCCCTGGCACACGGTCCCCGAGCTGCGGCGGGTGATGGATCACGTCGGCACGAATTGGGCCGCGGCCGCTCTCTACGCCAACAGCATCGGCGCCTGGTTCAGCATGCTGGCCATGCAGGACAGGAACCTGGAACGCTGCCTCTTTGTCTCCCCTATTCTGGACATGACCAGGCTCATTCAAACCATGATGGGCTGGGCGGGCGTCACGGAGGAGCGCCTGAAGGCCGAGGGGACCATCCCCACCGATTTCGGTCAGACCTTATCCTGGGACTACCTGACCTACGCCAGGGAACACCCCATCGTCCACTGGCCCTTCCCCACCAGCATCCTCTACGCCGGACACGACCACCTGACGGACCGGGCAGCGGTGGAGGATTTCGCCCGCCGCTTCTCCTGCCGTCTCACCGTCATGGAACAGGGCGAACACTGGTTCCACACCCCGGAACAGCTGGATGTTTTGGAGCGGTGGACGCTGGAACAATTTTAACGAAGGCCCCTAAGGGAAAAACTGGGCTGTCAGCTTAAACTGACAGCCCAGTTTCATTCCAGCAGCTCCCGCAGTCTCGCCATGGCCTTGCGTTCGATCCGGGAGACCTGGACCTGGCTCACACCCAGGATGCGGGCCGTCTTGTCCTGGGTAAGGCCCCGGAAATACCGCAGGGCCACCACCTGGCCCTCCCGGTCTGGCAGGCTCTTCACCGCTTCCCGGAGGGCCAGCTTTTCCAGGACGCCCTCTTCCATCCCCTCGTCCCCCACCAGCTGTTCCAGGGTGAGGCCCTCCCCCAGGTCCATCTGAAGGGAGGCCACGGGGGCGTTGGCGGTCTCGGCGGCGGCGATCTCTTCCGCCTCCAGCCCCGTCTCCTCCGCCAGCTCGGAGAGGGTGGGCTCCCGCCCCAAATCATTTTGCAGCCTGTCCCTGGCCTGCCGGATGCTGCCCCCCCGCTCCCGCAGGCCACGGCTCACCTTTACGGTGCCGTCGTCCCGGAGGAAGCGGCGGATCTCACCGGCGATCTTGGGCACGGCATAGGTGGAGAACTGACAGCCGAAGGCCGGGTCAAAGCCCCGCACCGCCTTCACAAAGCCCAGGCACCCCAGCTGGTAGAGGTCCTCCGGGTCCACCCCCCTGCCGAAGTACCGCCGCGCCACGCTCCAGATCAGGCCGGCGTTCTCCTCCAGGAGCCGGGCGCAGGCGTCGTTGTCCCCCTCCCGGGCCGCTTCCAGCAGAGACAGGGTCTCCGCGCTCACGCTCCCAGCCGCCGGGAGATGCGGCGGCGCATCGTCACGGTGGTGCCCTTTCCAGGGGCGGAACGCACCTTCATCTGGTCCATGAAGCTCTCCATGATGGTAAAGCCCATGCCGGAGCGGTCGGCTCCACCGGTGGTGTAGAGGGGCGTCCGCGCCTGCTCCACGTCGGCGATGCCCACCCCCGTATCCTTCACCACGATCTCCAGGCTGTTGTCGGGGAAGAGCCGCAGCCGCAGGGTCACGGTGCCCAAAGTGTCCGGGTAGGCATGGACGATGCAGTTGGTCACCGCCTCGCTGACGGCGGTCTTGATATCGTTGACCTCATCCAGGGTGGGGTCCAGCTGGGCGGCGAAGCAGGCCGCTGCCGTCCGGGCAAAGCCCTCGTTGGCCGAACGGCTGAGGAAGGTCAATTTGGCCTCGTTGATGGGTTTCATATGTACGTCCTCCTTATTCCTGAAAGGGGATCAGCTTGTCGATCCCGGCGGCTTTCAGCACCTTGGCCGCCTGGGGCGGCACGTTCCGCACCGTCATGACGCCCCCCAGCTGGCTCATCCGCCGCCAGGTCCGCAGCACCACCGCGATGCCGGAACTGTCCATAAAGCTCACGCCCCCCAGGTCCAGCGTCAGGCTCCGGGGCAGGGCGGTATCCACCCGCCGGCCCAATTCCTCCATGAGCTGACGGGCGGCGTGATGGTCTACCTCGCCCTCTACCCGGACAGTCAGGGCCCGTCCTTCTTCCGCGCAGGTCACCGGCATTTGGGTCTCCTCCTCTTCGTAAAAAACAAAAAAATCGCTGTATCCTTGTTCGGATACAGCGATTATAGCGCGTCTGAATTGTAGATTCTGTCAGAATATGGATTCAAATTGGGTAAAGACCCATTTCTCGCCCACTTTCTGGTAGGGGAAGGAATAGGTCTCCTGGCCCACCACCGTGCTGGTGAGCATGTCCTCGCTCCACTCCACCACTTCCACGGTGGCCTGTACGGTACAGCCGACGGGGGCGGCCTCCTCGGGCCAGAGCACGATCAGGGTGACCCCTCCCTTGGTGATGTCGGCTCCCCGGGCCCCCTCCTGGACATAGAGGGCCCCGTCCAGATCCACATACTGGGTCCCTCCGGTGGGTAAAAGGGCATCCACCAGCTCGTCTGAAAAGAGGCTCTTCAAATAGCCCCGCAGGTTGTCCAACGTGGCGAAACGGGGATCGGCCACACGGGTGTAGACGATCCCGTCCACCTCCCGCTGGTCAGTCTGATCCCCGGGCAGGGTGGCCATCACGAACCAGTTGTAGGCCTCCGCCGCCTGGCGGTAGGCCAGCAGCACCGCCTCGTCCGAGGGCACGTCCGGCGGCTCCGGCGAAGGGGTGGGCTCCGCCTGGAGGGTCGGTTCCGGCGTGGTGACGACGGGAGCGCCGGCGGTGGGGCGCACCGGTTTTTCCGTCTCCTCCGGGCTCTCGGCCAGCGGCGTCTGCGTGGGCCGGACCGTGACCATCACGGTGGGGACCGCCGGCAGAGCGGACGAGGCCGCGGCAGGCGGCGTCTCTTCCGCCGCCCGGGGGCCGCACCCGGACAGGGCCACTGCCAAAACGGCGGAGAGCAGGATCCATTTTTTCTTCATGAGCAGCGCCCCTCCTTCAGGCGGATACACCGCGCCTTGTACGCTATTGTATCCGTCCCCGGGCCAAAGCACAACAACAAATGTGTGACAAAATTGTTCAAATTTGTTCTTTTTCTCCGCTTAGGACAAAGAAGCGGCAGATTCCTCCAATTTCGTCATCAATGCCCGCAGGGTGTCGGCCCGCTCCCGTTCGGCGGCCACCACGCTCTCAGGCGCCTTGCTGAGGAAGGCGGGGTTGGACAGCTTGCTCTCCAGACCGGCCAGAGCCTTTTTCTTCTGCTCCAGCTCCTTCTGGATGCGGGCCTTCTCCTTCTCCAGGTCCACCAGCTCGGCCATGGGCATGAACACCCGGGCCACGGGGGTGACCACGCTGGTCATCCCCTTCTCACCCTCGGGGGCTTCGGTCACGCCCACCACGGTCACCTCGCTGGCGTAGGCCAGCCGCTTCAGCAGGGGGATGCCCTGGGTGAACACGTCCATCTCCCCGGTGGAGACGGTGAGGTGGGCCTTCTTGGAGGGGGGCACGTTGAGCTCGGCCCGCTTGCCCCGGACGGCCCGGATGGCGTCGATGAGCAGGTCCACGGCCTTCTCCTCCGCGGGGAACTCCAGCTCGGCGCGGCGCTCGGGCCACTTCTGGAGCATCAGGTAATCCCCCTCGTGAGGAAGGGCCTGCCAGATCTCCTCGGTGAGGAAGGGCATAAAGGGGTGAAGAAGCTTCAAGGTTTCGGTGAGCACGTAGCAAAGCACCTGCTGGGCCTGTTCCTTGGCCCCCTGGTCCTCCCCCTGGAGCCGCGCCTTGGTGAACTCGATATACCAGTCGCAGTAGTCGTCCCAGATGAAGTCGTAGACCTTCTGGGCGGCCACCCCCAGCTCGTAGCTGTCCATGTTGGTGGTCATGTCGGGGATGAGGTCGTTAAGCTTGGACAAGATCCACTTGTCCTCGTTGGTCAGCTCCTTCGGCATCTCCACGTGGTCGATGGTCAGGTTCATCTGGACAAACCGGCTGGCGTTCCAGATCTTGTTGGCGAAATTCCGCATGGCCTCGCACCGCTCGGGGAGGAAGCGCATGTCATTTCCGGGGGAATTGCCGGTGACCAGGTTGAACCGCAGGGCGTCCGCGCCGTATTCCTCGGCCACCACCAGGGGGTCCACCCCGTTACCCAGAGACTTGGACATCTTCCGCCCCTTGTCGTCCCGCACCAGGCCGTGGATGAGCACCGTGTGGAAGGGCGGCTTCCCCGTGTGCTCGCACCCGGAGAAGATCATCCGGGCCACCCAGAAGAAGATGATGTCGTAGCCGGTGACCAGCACGTCGGTGGGGTAGAAATACTTGAAGTCCTCGGTTTCCTCGGGCCAGCCCAGGGTGGAGAAAGGCCACAGGGC
Organism: Pseudoflavonifractor phocaeensis; assembly: GCF_038439875.1. Lineage (NCBI taxonomy): Bacteria > Bacillati > Bacillota > Clostridia > Eubacteriales > Oscillospiraceae > Pseudoflavonifractor > Pseudoflavonifractor phocaeensis. The sequence goes on along the minus strand of NZ_JBCDMT010000006.1, from coordinate 244,532 downwards.
GGAGGAGAACCAGGTGTCCAGCACGTCCTCCTCCTGATGGATGTGCTTGCCGTGGCAGTGGGCGCACTCGGTGGGGTCGGTCTCGGAAACCGTCATCTCCCCGCAGTCGTCGCACTGCCAGGCGGGGATGCGGTGCCCCCACCAAAGCTGCCGGGAGATGCACCAGTCCCGCACGTTCTCCATCCAGTTGATATAGGTCTTGGAGAACCGGTCGGGGACGAACTTGGTCTCCCCGTCCTTCACCACCCGCAGGGCCTCTTTCGCCAAAGGCTCCATCTTTACGAACCACTGGGCGGAGATGAGGGGCTCCACGTCGTTGTGGCAGCGGTAGCAGGTGCCCACGTTGTGCTGGTGGGGCTCCACCTTCACAAGGTAGCCCTGCTCCTCCAGATCGGCCACGATGGCCTTCCGGGCCTCGTAGCGGTCCATGCCGGAGTACCGGCCGTAGCCCTCCACGACCTTCCCGTTGTCGTCCAGCACCCGGATGGTCTCCAAATGCTGCCGCAGGCCCACCTCGAAGTCGTTGGGGTCGTGGGCGGGGGTCATCTTCACGCAGCCGGTGCCAAAGGACATGTCCACGTACTCGTCGGCCACGATGGGCATCTCCCGGCCCACCAGGGGCAGAACGCAGGTCTTGCCCACAATGTCCTTGTACCGCTCGTCGGCGGGGTTCACGGCCACGCCGGTGTCCCCCAGCATGGTCTCAGGCCGGGTGGTGGCCACGATGACCCAGCGGTCCTTCTCCCCCTGGATGGGGTAGCGGATGTGCCACAGGTGCCCGGGCTTGTCCTTGTACTCCACCTCGGCGTCGGAGAGGGCGGTGACGCAGTGGGGGCACCAGTTGATGATGCGGGAGCCCTTGTAGATAAGCCCCTTGTTGTAAAGGCTCACGAACACGTGCCGCACGGCCTTGCTGAGCCCCTCGTCCATGGTGAACCGGGACCGGGACCAGTCGCAGGACACGCCCAGCTTCTTCTGCTGCTCCACGATGCGGGCGCCGTACTTGGCCTTCCAGTCCCACACCCGCTCCAAAAACTTCTCCCGGCCCAGGTCGTAGCGGGTCAGGCCCTCGTTCTCCCGGAGAGCCTCCTCCACCTTGATCTGGGTGGCGATGCCGGCGTGGTCGGTGCCGGGGACCCACAGCGCGGCGTAGCCCTCCATGCGCTTGAACCGGGTCAGGATGTCCTGAAGGGTGCAGTCCATGGCGTGGCCCATGTGGAGCTGCCCGGTGACGTTGGGGGGCGGCATGACGATGGTAAAGGGCTTTTTATCGGGGTCCCTGTGCCCCTCGAAGCAGCCGCCCTTCTCCCACATCTCGTAAATGCGCCGCTCCACCTCCTGGGGTTCATATGCCTTCGGCAATTCCTTTGCCATATCGGTTCACTCCTGTCTTAAATCTTCACGAAGGGGATGTCCTTCCCCGTCTTTTCTTTGATAAATTCCCCGAACTGGGCCAGGGTGCCGGTGAGGAAGCCCTTTTTGTCCAGGATATATCCGGCCCCCTTGTGCAGGAAGAGGACGAAGTAGTCCTCCGTCTCCGCCAGGTCCCGGAACTCGCCGTATTGGTGGACCACCTTCTCCGTGCCGCCCTGGGCCACCATGCTGGCGTCGTCAAAGTAAAACTTCTGCTCGAACTCGGCGGGGAGCCGCCGGGCAGTCTTGAAGGTCAGATAGCGGTACCAGTTGACGCCCCAGACAAAGGCCAGCATGCTGAGGGCAATGCCCAGGACCGCTCCGGCCCCTCCCCGGGCGACGCTCAAGGCCGCGCCGCTGGCCGTGAGCCCCAGCAGACCGAATCCGATCAGCCCCCAGTGGAGGGCCGTCATTTTCACCTTCTGCACCGTCTTGCCCGCGATCTTCTGATAGGCCATGATCTCTGTGGTGCCCAGGTTAGTTTTTACCAGAAACTCCATGTTCAACCTCCTCAGCGAACCTCTGTGATCTCTTTCCCTAATTTCTCCGTGAGCCAAACGCCCAGCGCCGCCGGGTCCCCGGCGGTCACGGCACACTCGGGCAGAATCACGCCGTGCTTCTTGTCCAAAAAGAGCAGGTACCGCCCCCGGCAGTGAAAACCGCCGATAAAGGCCCCGTAGGGGTAGAACGCCTCCCCCTTCAGGCTTTGCTCCAGCAGCCCGTCCTCCTCCAGGGTCACGGTGATCTCACCGGTGTCCTTCAGCAGAAGCCGCCGGGAGGCCCAGGCGTTGATCCGGTCATACCAGATGGTCAGCGCCAGGATCACCAGCCCCAGCAGCAGGTCCAGGAAACCCGTGAACACTTCTCCCAGATACAGCAAAAAAATGCCAAGAGGCACGCACAGCGCGCACAAGAAGAACCCAAACCCCCGGCTGATCCTGGCAGGCCACCGCCGGTAGGTTTTTCTCACAACCCGGTTGAGCACCAGCAGGTCCTCAAAGGCATAGGTCAGTTTAAACTGAAAGCGCATATTGTCCCTCCCCGCAAAAAACGCCCTGAGGCCTCTCGGCCTCAGGGCGAATCAAATCCGCGGTACCACCTGAATTCGGGCGCAAAACGCCCGCGCTCTGCCCGTAACGTGGGATACGTCCGGCCTTACTCCATTCAGGCCGACGGCTCCGGGGCGACTTCCGCGACAGGGTCACGGGACCTTGCACCAACCGGTCCCTCTCTCCGCTTCCCCTGGGGCGTACTGCTCCCCTTCTCTGCCTTTGAACTTGTCTAGTATATGTGAAAGATGCCAAAAAGTCAAGGGATGGGTTCTTCCTCCCCCGCCCTCTCCCTTTTTCGCAGAAAGGAAAGCTTGGTTTCGGAGCAAACTACCGCCACGAAGATCAGGGCAAATCCGGCCAGCAGCCGGGGAGTCACCGGGTCGCCGTAGCAGATCACCGAGAACAATACGCCGAACACCGACTCCAAAGACAGGATGATGGCCGCCGAGGAGGGATCAGACCAGACCTGACCCACGTTTTGAAACAGCAGGGCCACGGTGGTGCAGACCGCCGTGAGATAAACCATCTGGAGCACCAGGTCGGGGCTGAGGATGGCGGCGGAGGGAAGCTCCTGGAACAAAAACCCGCCGATCCAGGCGAAGAGGGCGGCAAAGGCGAATTGAAACACCGTCAGCAGATAGATGTCCTTCCCGGGGGAGACCTTGGCCACCGCCACGATATGGGAGGCATAGAACAGCGCCCCCACCAGGGTCAGCGCGTCCCCGGCGGTGATGCGGAAGCCCCCGTTCAGGGACACCAGCCCCACCCCGGTCACACAGAGGACCGCCGCCAGGATGTTCCAGCGGTCCGGCCGCCGCTTGGCCACCAGCCAGTAGAGGAAGGGCACCAGCACGCAGTAGACCGCCGTCAGAAAGGCGTTGTTGGAGGGCGTGGTCCACATGATGCCGAAGGTCTGCACCGAGTAGGCCGTGAAGAGGAACCCGCCGATGACGGCCCCCCGCCACAGATAGTCCGGGGTAAATTCCTTCCACTTTTTCCAGCAGATCAGGGCCAGCAGCACCGCCCCGCCGGTGAAACGGATGGCCAGGAGAAAGAAGGTGGGGATCATGTCCACGGCCCCCTTCATGATGAAGAAGGAGGAGCCCCAGATGAGGGCCGCGGCGAAGAGCATGGGCTTCGCCAAACGGCGCATGGTGGTCTCGTTCAAGATTGTCACAGCCCTTTCGGTATGATAGAATAACACAAATGAGGTGGCATAATGGAAAAACTGACTTCCGATTTTTTCGACCGGGACACGGTGACCGTGGCCCGGGAGCTTCTGGGAAAACATCTGGTCCGGGTCTGGGGCGGCGTGCCCCTCACGGTGCGGATCACCGAGACCGAGGCCTACGTGGGCCGGTCGGACAAGGCCTGCCATGCTTACGGCTATAAGCGGACCAAGCGGACCGAAACCCTCTTCGCCCCGCCGGGGACGGCCTATATCTATTTCATCTACGGTATGTACCACTGCCTCAACTTCGTCACCGAGGCCGAGGGGGAGCCCGCCGCCGTCCTTATCCGGGCCGGTGAGCCGGTCTCCCAGGCCGACGCCGACGCTATTTCCGTCAAGCGGTTTGGCTGTACAGTCCATGAAATGTCGGCCTACCAGAGGAAAAATTTCCTCAACGGGCCGGGAAAACTCTGTAAAGGACTTTCTCTTACCACCGAGCAGAACGGCCTCTCCCTCTCGGGAGACGAGCTGTATCTGCTGGACAGCGGGGAGCGGCCCGAAACGATCCATACGGGCCGGCGGATCGGCATCGACTACGCCGAGGAGGCGGCAGATTTTCCCTGGCGGTTCTATTTATAGAACCGCCAATGCCGCTTATGCGGCGGAGCGGGGGCGGAATTTCCTTCCGCCCCACGATACTTCAAACTTTTAAGGCCCCCACGGGGCCTGCCCTGTGGGGAGGTTTTATCTATGATCTTTTTCGACCTGGACGGCACCCTCATCGACTCCAACGGCGTCTGGCTCCAAGTGGACGAGGCGTTCCTCTCCAAGCGGGGCCTGGTCTCCACACCGGAGTACATCCAGATGGTGAGCCACTCCATCTTCCCGGCGGCCGCCCGGTTCACGAAGGAACACTATGGCCTGGAGGAGAACCCGGAGGACATCATGGAGGAGTGGCGGGACAGGGCCTATGACGCCTACGCCCGCACCATCCCCCTGAAGCCGGGGGCGCTGGAGCTGCTGGAGGCCTTCCGGGCCAAGGGGGAGCCCATGGCCCTCCTCACCGCCTCCCTCCCCGAGCTGTGCCGGGCCGCCCTGGCCCACCACGGTCTGGAGGGCTACTTCCAGGGTCTCTTCTTTGCCCAGGAGGCGGGCCTGGAGAAACGTGACCCGGCGGTCTATCCCATGGCGGCGGAGCGGTTCGGCGTCCCCCCCGGCCGCTGCGTCCTCTTCGAGGACGCCCCCGACAACTGCGCCGCCGCCACAAAGTCCGGCTTCACCGTGGTGGGCGTCTACGACGACTTTTACGCCGGACGCTGGGTCGACGTGGTGGAGAACAGCCGGATCGCGGTACGGACTTTGGAGGGCTTTACCCCCTACATAGATTCTCTCACAGCTTTTCCATATACTGAGCGGCGGACTTGAGCATCAGCTTCTTGGTGCCCACGTTGTCAAAGGCCACCTCCACCAGCGCGTCCCCTCCCATCTTCATGATGGAGAGGATCATGCCCTTGCCGAAGGCCTTGTGCCGGACCATCTCCCCCTTCTGAAAATCGGGGAGGGGCGCGGCGGGAGGACGGGCGTTGATCCCGGGAAGCTTGACCGGTGGGACCTTGGGCGCCGCCGGGGCGGTGTACCCCTTATCATAGCCCACAGAAGGCCTGCCGGAGGCGTATCCGCCCACCGGGGGCCTTTTTTCACCCCCGCCGTACGTCTCCCGCTCGGGCCGCCAGTCGCTCTCGGTGAGCCGCCCTTCATAGCCCATGGACAGGGGGTTGCGCCCGGAGCGCTCCACCCGCTCGGGGGGGATCTCCCCCAAAAACCGGGAGGGCCGGTTGGCGGAGGTGCGGCCGTAGAGCATCCGCTGGGCGGCGCAGGTCATGTGGAGCCGCTGCTTGGCCCGGGTCATGGCCACGTAGCACAGCCGCCGCTCCTCCTCCATCTCCTCCTCGTCCCCGATGGCCCGCATCCCGGGGAAAATGCCCTCCTCCATGCCCACGGCAAAGACCACGGGAAATTCCAGACCCTTGGCCGAGTGCATGGTCATCATGACGCAGCAGTCCTCGCTGGGGTCGTGGTTGTCCAGGTCGGTATAGAGGGCGATCTCATCCAAAAAGCCGGAGAGGCTCGGCTCCTCGGCGTTTTCCAGATAGCTCTGAATGGAGGAGCCCAGCTCCCGCACATTCTCCAGCCGGGTGCGGTCCTCCACCGTGTCCTTGGCCTCCAGGGCCACGGCGTAGCCGCTGTCGGCGCAGAGGACCTCGTAGAACTGGGTGAGGGGCATCTCCCCCGCCGCCTTCCGAAGGCCCCGAATCAGCTCGGCGAAGGCCCCCAACTTAGCGGCGGCCTTTTGGAGGTCGGGATAGCGGCGTGCGTCGCTCACCACCTCCCAGAGGGACAGGCCGTTTCGGGCCGCCAAAATCTGGGCTGTCTCCACGGTCTTAGCCCCGATGCCCCGGGGCGGGTTGTTGATGATACGCTGGAGCCGCAGGTCGTCGCCGGGGTTGTTGACCACGCACAGGTAAGCCAGCATATCCTTGACCTCCGCCCGGTCGAAGAACCGGGTGCCACCGATGATGCGGTAGGGCACGCCGTTGCGCTTCATGGCCATTTCCAGCTCCCGGGATTGGGCGTTCATCCGGTAGAGGATGGCGAAATCCTTCCAGCGGCAGCCCTCGGAGAACCCGGCCAAGATCTGGGCGGCCACGTACTGGGCCTCGTCGTCCTGGTTCATGGCGGTATAGACCTGGACCTTGTCCCCCGCCCCCTGGTCGGTCCACAGCTCCTTCCCCTTCCGGCCCTGGTTGTTGCGGATGACGGCGTTGGACGCCTCCAGGATGTTCTGAGTGGAGCGGTAGTTCTGCTCCAGCCGGATGGTGCGGCAGCCGTGATACTGGTTTTCAAAGGAGAGGATGTTCTCGATGGTGGCCCCCCGGAAGCGGTAGATGGACTGGTCGTCGTCGCCCACCACGCAGAAGTTCTCGTAGCCCCCCGCCAGGGTGGAGGCCAGCTGGTATTGGAGGTTGTTGGTGTCCTGGTACTCGTCCACCAGCACGTAGCGGAACTTCCGCTGGTAGTAGGTCCGCACCTCCTCGTCCTGCCGAAGGAGCAGGACGGTGCGGAGGATGAGGTCGTCGAAGTCCAGGGCGTTGGCGGCCTTGAGCCGCTTTTCGTACTCGGTATATACCTGGGCAATGCGCTGAAGCCGGTAATCCCCCGACTTGGCGCACTCCTCGGCGTAGTCCCGGGCCAGCTTCATGGCGTCCTTGGCCCTGGATATGTAGCCCAGAATGGACTTGGGCGGAAAGGCCTTCTCGTCCATTCGCAGATCCTTCATGGCGTCCTTTACCACCCGTTCGGCGTCGGCGGAATCGTAAATGGTGAAGGAGGTGTCGTACCCCAGCTTGTCGATGTCCCGGCGGAGGATGCGGGAGCAGGCCGAGTGGAAGGTGGAGGCCCAGATATCGTTGGCCGAGGGGCCCAGCATCCGCTCCAGCCGATCCTTGAGCTCCCCGGCAGCCTTGTTGGTGAAGGTGATGGCCAGGATGGACCAGGGCACGGCGGGGTCTACCTTGCAAAGCTGCTCCGCCCGCGCCCGCCCCTCTTCCGTGGGGTGGGCGGCGTAGTCCTCCAAAAAGGCCAGATCCTCCGCCGTGACCCAGCCGGGCACCTCGTCGCAGTCGGAGCCACGGCCGTATTTCATCAGGTTGGCCACCCGGTTGATGAGGACGGTGGTCTTTCCGCTCCCCGCCCCCGCCAGCAGCAGGAGGGGACCCTCGGTGGCCAGCACCGCCCTGCGCTGCTCCGGGTTCAGGTGGGAGAACTCCCCCTCGATGGCCGTTCGCCTCGCCTTACAAAATCGCAGTTCTTCGCTTCCTTGCAGCATAATGTTCTCCTATCCCTCTTTTTTCACAGTGGTCTTATTTTATTACAGAACCGGCCCCAGGTCAACGGCGGGTTTGTCTCTCAGGGGGCGGCAGTATCTAAAATCATGCCGCTTTTAGGCTTTTCCGCGGGGGGTAGGAGGGCCGCAGACCGGAACCCCCTTCTTTCCTCCTAACTTCCCCTCATCCGGCCCCTGCGGGGCCACCTTCCCCCAGGGGAAGGCTTTTATTTTTAACTTTTCCTCCGTATAGGGCTCCGGCAATCTCAAATCTTTTGATAAAGGGAATACAAAGGCCGGGCCCCCGCATTGATCCGCGTGGGGGCCCGGCCTTCACATTTCTATTCAGGCGTGGATAACGGTTCCGCTTTCGCCCTTCATGGCGAGGGGAGCCTTCTCCAGGGAGGCGATGACCGCGTGGCGGCCGGGGCCGGACTGGGCGAAGGAGATGGCGGCCTGGACCTTGGGGAGCATGGAGCCGGGGGCGAAATGGCCCTCGTCGCAATACTGTTGGGCCTGGGCCACCGTCAGTTCCTTCAGGTCTTCCTGCTCCGGGGTGCCGAAGCGGATGGCCACCCGGTCCACGGCAGTGAGGATGAAGAGGTAGTCCGCCCCCACCAGCTCGGCCAGCTTGGCCGAGGCGAAGTCCTTGTCGATGACGGCGGGCACCGGCTCGTAGTCCCCGTCCCCCTTCTTCACCACGGGGACCCCGCCGCCGCCGCAGGCGATGACGATGAACTCGTGGTCCAGCAGGTTCAGGATGGACTCCTTCTCCACGATGTCCACCGGCTTGGGGGAGGCCACCATCTGCCGCCAGCCCCGGCCGGAGTCCTCGGCGAAGGTCAGGTCGGGGTTGGCCGCCATCAGCTCCCGGGCGGTCTTTTCGTCGTAGAAAGCGCCGATAGGCTTGGTGGGCTTCTGGAAGGCGGGGTCGTCCCTGTCCACCACCACCTGGGTGACCACGGTGGCGGCGTACCAGGGCATGCCCTCCTTCCGCACCTCCCGGAGGATGGCGTTTTGCAGATGGGCGCCGATATAGCCCTGGCTCATGGCGGTGCACTCGGGCAGGGCCATGGAGGCCACCTTGGCCCCCGCCTCGGCGGCGGTGTCGAAGGCCAGCTTGATCATGCCCACCTGTGGGCCGTTGCCGTGGCTGACGATGATCTCATGGCCCTGCTTGATGAGGCCGATGAGGGAGGGGGCCGCCTCGTTGAGGCGGGCCATCTGCTCCCGCGGTGTATTCCCCAGGGCGTTGCCCCCCAGGGCGATGACGATGCGTGACATGGGCCTCTCCCCTCTCAGCAGCCGCAGCCGCAGCTGTAATCGCCGTCGAAAATCTCGTCCATGAACTCCTCCAGTTCCTCCCGGACGGCCTCCTGCTGAAGCTGGGAGCCGGCGTGCTGGTAGCGGGTGAAATACACCAGCAGGCCCCGCATGGCGGTGAGGCGGTTCTCCGCCTCGTCCCAGCAGATGGAGGCGGCGGAGTCGATCACCTCGTCGGTGACGTCCTCTCCCCGGGTGGCGGGCAGGCAGTGCATGAACTTGCAGTCCAGGGCCCCCAGCTGCATCAGCTCCCGGTTGACCTGGTAGTCGTGGAAGGTCTTCACCCGCTCCTCCTTGGGGGTCTCGCTCTCGTAGAGGCCGTACCAGACGTCGGTATAGATGAAGTCGGCGCCACGGACGCTCTCCCGGTCGTCGGTGACCTGCCAGGTGCCGCCGGACATTTTGCAGTTGGCCTCCAGGATGGCCTTGTGCTCCTCATTGAGCTGGTTGCCCTTGGGGCCGTAGTGGACGAAGTTCATACCCAGCTTGGTGGTGATGAAGCCCAGGGAGGCGCACACCTGGGTGCCGTCGCCCACGAAGACCACCTTGCACTCCTCCAGCTTCTTGTTGGAGGGCAGGTGCTCGATGATGGTGCACATGTCGCCGATCTCCTGGGTGGGGTGGTTGTAGTCGGACATGCCGTTGATGACGGGCACGGAGCAGGCGTTGGCCAGGGCCACGATGCTCTTGTGCTCGATGACACGGGCCATAACGATGTCGCACAGCCGGGAGAGGACCTTGCCGGTGTCCTCGATGGTCTCGTGCCCGCCCAGCTGGATCATGCCGGGGCCGAGGTACTGGGCGTGGCCGCCCAGCTGCTCCATGGCGGTCTCGAAGGACACGCGGGTGCGGGTGGAGGACTGCTGGAAAATCATGCCCAGGGTCTTGCGGCGCATGAGGGGGGGGTAGTAGCCCGCCTTGATGCACTTCTTGATCTTCAGGGACAGGTGGATGATGTCCAGCAGCTCCTGCTTGGTGAAGTCGTTGGTGTCGATAAAATTGCGAACCATAATAAATACCTCCTGAATATTCAATGGGGTCGTTCGATTTTCTTTCCCGCGAAGCGCAGGATGAGCCAGAGGAGCGCGGCCCCCAGGGGCAGGGTGAGCACAGGGCTTGCCCCCAGGCCGGTGAGCAGGGTGCCGCAGAGGGCGGAGACGGCGGCCACGGTGAGGGCGTAGGGCAGCTGGGTGCGGACGTGGGCCAGAAGGGCGCACCCGGCCCCCTGGGCCGAGAGGATGGTGGTGTCGGTCACCGGGGAGCAGTGGTCCCCGAAGATGGACCCGGCCAGCACCGAGGCCACACAGCAGGCCAGGAAGGCCGCCGGGTCCCGGACCGCCTCCCCCGCTCGGACCAGCACCGCCACGACGACCGGGACGGTCATGGGCATCATCATCAGCATACAGCCGTAGCTGCCCGCGGCGAAGCTGATGACGCAGCAGGCCAAAAAGACGAGGGTGGGCAGCAGCCAGAAGGGCAGGCTGACGGCGATGAGCTCGGAGAGGAACCAGGCGGTGCCCAGCGACCCGATGAGGTTGGAGAGGGTCCACGCAAGGCCCAGGATGACGGCGGTGAACAGCAGCTCCCCCGCCCCCTGGAGCCAGGCGTTGACCCCCTCCAGGAAGGGGAAGGCCCCCGAGGCCACCCCCACCGCCAGGGCCAGCAGGGAGGTGAGCACCGCCGCCTCCACCAGCACCCCCACCGTGTCGGCGTGGCTGAAGGCCAGGGCCAGGGTGGACAGGGAAAAGCGGGAACCGGGGGCCAGCAGGCCGGCGGCCACCGCCGCCCGGTAGCCCGAGTGGTAAAATCCCACCACGGCGTAGAGGCAGAGGAAGGCCACCGCGCCCACGGCGATGAAGAGGCCGGCGCTTCCCTTCCCCTCCCCCGCCGCCTCGGGCTCCGGGGAGCCCTCCGGCACCGGCCTTCCCCCTCTCGCTCGGAGCTCCGCCTGGTACATGGGGCCGTAGTCCCGGCCCAGGGCGATGGAGCAGACGATGAAGACGAGGCAGAAGAGGTTATAGAAGCAGTAGGGGATGCTGGAGAGAAAGACGCCGTAGGCCGAGGCCTCCACCCCCGCGGCGGCAAGGCCAGCGTCAATGGCCCCCACCTCGGCGGCGATCCAGCTGGAGATGAGGGCGATGCCCGCCACAGGGGCGGCGGTGGAGTCCACCAGGAAGGCCAGCTTTTCCCGGGATACCCCCACCCGGTCGGTGATGGGGCGCATGACGGGGCCCACGATGAGGGAGTTGGCGTAGTCGTCGAAAAAGACCGCCACCCCCAGAAGCTCGGACAAAAGCTGGGCCTGCCGGGGCGTCTTCACATGGTGGGAGAGGCGCCCCGCCAGGGCCTCGAAGCCCCCCGCCGCCCGGATGAGGGCGGTGAGGCCCCCGATGATGAGGCACAGGGCCAGGATGGCGCAGTTTTCCGGGACGGTGAGCACCTCCAAAAGGGTGGCGCACAAGCGCCGGAGGACCGAGAGCGCCCCCTGGCCCAGGCCCCCCGCCCCGCCCTCGGCGTGGATGAGGAGGGCCAGACCAACCGCGCTCCCCGCCAGGAGGGAGGTCACCACCTCCTTGGTGAGGAAGGCCAGGGCCACCGTCACCAGCGGGGGCAGCAGGGACACCACGCCCAGGCTGGGGCCCAGGGCCTCCGGGGAAAGGGCCACCGCCGCCGCCGTCTGATTGGGGGAGGCCAGGGCCCAGACGCACAGGGCCGCCAGGGCCATCAGCGCGCCGGCGGCCAGCCGGGAGAAGTTGCGTTTCAAGGGGGCGTTACTTCCGATCCCCAGCCTTGTAGAGCCAGAAGCCCGCCAGGGTGGTCAGGAGCGTCCCCACGATGAGCAGGCCCAGGGCGAAGCCGCTGCCCGCGTCCTTGAAAAGGAAGAAGATGGAGGCGGCCACGCAAATCTCGCAGATGACGGCGCAGAACGTAAGGGCGGGGGCCTTGTAGATACGGGGGGTCTTGGGGTCGGACTTTCTCAGCTTCACCGCCGCCGGGAACATGAAGAGGTAGGGCAGCAGGAAGATGACCGAGCTGAAGGAGAAGATGGTCCAGAAAATCTCGTTGGCGTCCCCGGAGAGGGAGAAGTTGAGGACAATCAGGATGGTGGACAGCACGCCCATGATGATATAGAGCCCGTCGGGGGTGCCGTATTTGGCGCTGCGGTGACCCAGCAGCTTGCTGCGCTTGTCCAGCTCCGCGGCGGCCAGCGCCTCGTTGGCGCCCAGGGTCCAGGTGACCATGTTGGACACCAGGGTGAGCATGGCCACCACGATGATGACGTAGAAGGCGGGTCGGGACAGGGGGCCCAGGACGGTGCACAGCTCCTGGAGGGCGTAGTAGAAACCGTCCACGGTGTCCACCTGGGCGGCGGGCACGGCGGCCAGGATGCCGAAGGTGCCGAAGACGTAAAGCCCGGTGATGATGACGCCAGCGAAGACGGTCATCTTGGGGATGGTCTTGCCCGGGTCGTGTATCTTGGAGCCGATGGAGCCGATGAGCTCGAAGCCCAGGAGGTTGTAGACGATGGCGGCGATATACTGGGTGGTGTTGTCAAAGCTGGGGATGAAGCTGCGGGGGCTGAAGTCGTTGGCCAGGCCGAACTCGATGGCGTAGGCCACGCCCAGGAAGCCGAAAATCAGCAGCACGGCCACCTTGCAGATGGCGGCCACGTTGGACACCGCCACGCTCAGCTCCACTCCCCGGACGCCGATCCAGACGATGAGCCAGCACATCAATATGGCGATGGCGGCCAGAATCCAGGGGTTGGCGTCGGGGGCGAAGGCGTAGGAGAACCAGTAGGCGAAGGCCACAAACACCGAGGGCATCCAGAAGGCCACGTTGACCCAGTAGTACCAGCCGGTGAGGACGGCGGGGGCCTCCCCGAAGGCCTTGTGGACCCAGGTGTAGATGCCGCCGTCGTCGGGGTAGGCGGAGCCCAGCTCAGCGCTCAAAAGGCCGTAGGGGATGAAGAAGATGATGGCGGTGACGATCCAGATGGTGATGGAGCTGACGCCGATGATGGCGGGGGCCACGAAGGTGTCTAGCACCAGGATGCCGCAGATGGTGAACAAAATGGTCTGCCAAAGACTTACTTTTTTCCTCTCGTTTTCCATATGATCCCCTCCCAGGAGGTGGTTTTCCCTCCTTCTTTATTGGACCTGCTGCTGGGTGATGCAGTGGACGTTGCCGCCGCCGTAGACCACCTCTCTCGTCTGGACGCCCACCACCTTCCGCTCGGGGAACATGGCCTGGACCTGCTCCAGGGCCAGGGCGTCGTTGGCGTCGCCGTACTGGGGCACGATGACGCCGCCGTTGACGATGAGGAAGTTCATATAGGAGGCGATGCACACCTCACCGTCCTCCCGGGGCATGGTGCCCTCCACGGAGTCGATGGCGTCCGCCCCCTGGAGAAGGATGGGCTCCTTGGTGAGGCACAGCTTGTGGACCTTCAGCTTGCGGCCCTTGGCGTCGGTGGCCTCGGTGAGGGTCTTGTAGGCGGCCTGGGCCTCGTGGTAGAAGGGGTGGCTCTCGTCGTCGGTCCAGATGCAGGCCACCTCGCCGGGGCGGACGAAGCAGGCCACGTCGTCGATATGGCCGTTGGTCTCGTCGGGGTCGATGCCGTCCTTGATCCAGATGATTTTTTCCAGGTTCAGGTATTCCTTCAGCTTTTCCTCGATTTCCTCCTTGGACATGTGGGGGTTGCGGCCCTCGGAGAGGAGGCACATCTCGGTGGTGAGGAGGGTCCCCTCCCCGTCCACGTGGATGGAGCCGCCCTCCAGGACGAAATCGGGGGTGCGATAGGTGTCCACGTTCTCGATCTCGCAGACCTTCTGGGCGATGGCCTGGTCGGCGTCCCAGGGGAAATAGAGCCCGTCCACCAGGCCGCCCCAGGCGTTGAAGTCCCAATCCACGGCCCGGACCTCGCCGGTCTGGTCGTTCTTGAGGAAGGTGGGGCCGCAGTCCCGCATCCAGGAGTCGTTGCTAGACATCTCCACCACCCGGATGTCGGCGGGCAGGGCGTTGCGGGCGTGGGCGTACTGGCCGTAGGAGACCACCATGGTCACCGGCTCGAACTGGCGGATGGCCTTGGCCACCTCCACGTAGGCCTTCTGGACGGGCTTGCCGCCGTTGCGCCAGTTGTCGGGCCGCTCGGGCCAAATCATCCAGATCTGCTTCTGGGGCTCGAACTCGCCGGGCATGCGGAAGCCGTCCTTCTTGGGGGTGGATTCGATGCGCTTTGCCATATCGTAAAAACTCCTTCACAATGAATTTTGGAAATCAGTAAAATTTTCCTCTTGCAATTTTTACCGCGGTTGTGTATCCTATTACGGATACATACGATAGGAGGAATGAGCGTGCGACATTTGATCAGTCCCATGGACCTCACGGTGGACGAGACCGACGCGCTTTTGGCGTTGGCCGACCGCATCGTCGACGACCCCAAGGCCTTCGCCCATAAGTGCGACGGAAAGAAATTGGCCACATTGTTTTTTGAACCCAGTACCCGCACCCGTTTAAGTTTCGAGGCAGCGATGCTCGAGCTCGGGGGCGGCGTATTGGGTTTTTCTTCGGCCGATTCCTCCTCCGCGTCCAAGGGGGAAAGCGTGGCGGACACCGCCCGCACCGTCTCCTGCTACGCCGACATCATCGCCATGCGCCACCCCAAGGAGGGCGCGGCCACCGTGGCGGCGGCCAAGGCCACGGTGCCGGTCATCAACGCCGGGGACGGCGGGCACCACCACCCCACCCAGACCCTCACCGACCTGCTGACCATCCACCGCCTCAAGGGCCGGATGGACCACCTGACCCTGGGGCTGTGCGGGGACTTGAAATTCGGCCGCACCGTCCACTCCCTCATCAAGGCCATGTGCCGCTACGAGGGGGTGCGCTTCCTCCTGGTGAGCCCCCCGGAGCTGCGGGTGCCCGACTACATCCGGGACGACCTGCGGGCCGGCGGCTTCGACTTCCAGGAGGTGGAGAGCCTGGAGGACGCCATCGGGGAGATGGACGTGCTGTACATGACCCGGGTCCAGCGGGAGCGGTTCTTCAACGAGGAGGACTACATCCGCCTGCGGGACAGCTACATTTTGGACGCCGCCAAGATGAAGCTGGCCCGGGAGGACATGACCGTCCTCCATCCCCTCCCCCGGGTCAACGAAATCGCCGTGGAGGTGGACGACGACCCCAGGGCCAAATATTTTGACCAGGTCCTCTTCGGCAAATACGTCCGCATGGCCCTTATCATGACGCTTTTGGAGGTGGAATGAGATGAATGTTGACAGCGTAGAGCGCGGGCTGGTCATCGACCACATCGAGGCCGGCCGCAGCATGGAGATCTACAAGGTGCTGGGCCTGGACAAGCTGGATTGCTGCGTGGCCATCATCAAGAACGCCCGCAGCGGCAAGACCGGCCGCAAGGACATCATGAAAATCGAGGACCGCATCGACCTCGACTTGGACGCCCTGGGCTTCATCGACCCCAACATCACCGTGAACATCATCGACGGCGGCAAGATCGTGGAGAAGAAGCGCCTCAAGCTGCCCGCCGCGGTCACCGACATCATCCACTGCACCAATCCCCGCTGCATCACCTCCGTGGAACAAGAGCTGCCCCACGTCTTTCAGCTGGTGGACGCTGAACGGGGGCTTTATCGCTGCAAGTACTGCGACCAGGTCTTCGACCGCAAGAAAAAGGTCTGACAGTCCTGTACCGAAGTAGGATAACCAATGCTTTCCTGCTTTATCCAGACAGGATAAAAGAGCGCCTTACCGAAAATCGGTAAGGCGCTCTTTTATTGACCAAGCATTTCCGAACAGAAAGCAATAAACTCTTCCGGTGTTGGCATTTCGCCGGCTCTGGGAATTCTCTCCCACCGTTTCTGGTCCTCCGGGTCCTCACTGCTCATTCCCTCCAGAATCATAGACATAAGCTGTTCACGCACCATCTCCTCCGACATATGATTTTCCAAGGCCACCACCTGAATGGCTTGTGCCGCCAGCTCCAAGCGGTCCAGCTTTATTGCCTGCCCTGGGTCCCGGTCAGTTTGGTCATCTCTTTCTGGCATATCCTTCTCCCCCCCTTTTACATATTTACCTTATATAAGGATATCCTTTAATAAGGATAATGTCAAACAGGAAATCCGCTGATACAATAAACCTGCTATCAGAAGAGGTGATTTCGTGGATGATTTCAAAAGTGTGGTCAGCTACAAAACCCATGCATATGGCAGCGTTAGGGTAAAGTTGGCCGACATGTTAGAAAAGCGTGGGATCACCCGAAATCGTCTGCGGACGCTTACCGGCGCAAAATATGATGTCATCAACCGCTATTACAAGGGTGAAAACATAGAGATGGCCGACCTGGATTTCTTCGCCAAGGTGTGTTACGCCCTGGACTGTAAAATCGAAGACTTGCTGGAATATCAGAAGCCAGAGCAGGAATAAAAAAAGCCCACCGCCGAAAGGCGGTGGGCTTTTTTCTTCTTGTTAAAACAGGGTGATCTGGCTGGTCTCCGGCATGTCGTCCAGGGCCCCGGCGGCCTTGAGCTGCTCGATATGGGTCTTGGACACCTTGGGACAGGCGTAGGAAAACTCCTCGATGGAGATAAACTGCCGGCCCACCCGCTGCTCCACGATGGACTGGGCCGCCGTCTCCCCCAGGCCGGGGATGGAGGTGAAGGGCGGGATGAGGGCGTTCTCCCCGTCCAGGACGAAGTGGACGGCCTGGGAGCGGTAGAGATCCACGTTCCGGAAGGTGAGCCCCCGGAGATAGAACTCGTAGACCACCTCCAAGGTGGTATAGGTGTCCTCCTCCACGGCGGAGGCGGACTTGTCGTCCATCTTGGCCTTGATCTCCTTCATCTTGCTCTTCACCAGGTCCATGCCCTGGCACATGATGGTTGCGTCAAAGGCCTTGGCCCGGATGGAGAAAAAGGCGGCGTAGAAGGCCAGGGGCCGGTGGACCTTGAACCAGGCGATACGGAAGGCCATCATCACGTAGGCCACGGCGTGGGCCTTGGGGAACAGATAGCCGATCTTGGCCAGGGAGTCGATGTACCAGTCGGGCACGCCGTGCTTTTTCATGTCCTCCACCCAGCCGTCCTGGAAGCCGCCCTTCTTCACCTTGCCCTTTCGGACCGCCTCCATGATCTTGAAGGCCACCTTGGGCTCCATCCCCTGCTGGATGAGGTAGAGCATGATATCGTCACGGCAGCCCACCGTCTCCAGAACGCTGGCGGTACCCGCCAGGATGAGGTCACGGGCGTTGCCCGCCCACACGTCGGTGCCGTGGGAGAAGCCGGACAGCCGCACCAGGGTGTTGAAATCCTGGGGCTCGGTGTCCATCAGCATCCCCCGGGTGAAGCGGGTGTTGAACTCCGGGATGGCCACGGCGCCGGTGGGGCCCAGCACGGGGTCGTCCACGTAGCCCAGTTTTTCCGAGGAGGTGAACAGGCTCATGGTGTCCGGGTCGTCCAGGGAGATGTCCGTCCGGGCGTTGACCCCCGTCAAATCCTCCAGCATGCGGATCATGGTGGGATCATCGTGGCCCAGCATGTCCAGCTTGAGGAGGTTACTTTCCATGGAGTGATATTCAAAGTGGGTGGTGACGATGTCGGTGGAGGTGTCGTCGGCGGGGTGCTGGACGGGGCAGAAATCGTAGATCTCCCGGTCCTGGGGGATGACCACCATGCCGCCGGGGTGCTGGCCGGTGGTGCGCTTGACCCCGGTGCAGCCCTTGGCCAGCCGGTTCTCCTCGGCCCGGGTGACGTGCATCCCCCGTTTTTCCAAATACTTTTTCACATAGCCGAAGGCTGTCTTTTCCGCCACGGTGCCGATGGTGCCCGCCCGGAACACGTGGCTCTCCCCGAAGAGCTCGAAGGTATAGCGGTGTGCCTTGGACTGGTACTCGCCGGAGAAGTTCAGGTCGATATCGGGGACCTTGTCGCCGCCGAAGCCCAGGAAGGTCTCGAAGGGGATGTTGAAGCCGTCCTTGACATATTGGCTGCCGCACACCGGGCACACCGCGTCGGGCATATCCGCCCCGCAGCCGTAGTCCTTCCCGGCGTCGAAATCGCTGTGCTTGCACTTGGGACAGCGGTAGTGGGCGGGCAGGGAGTTGACCTCGGTGATGCCGGAGAGGAAGGCCACGATGGAGGAGCCCACCGAGCCCCGGGAGCCCACCAGGTAGCCGTGCTCCAGGGAGTTCTGCACCAGCTTTTGGGCCGACATGTAGATGACGTCGTATTTGCGTTTGATGATGCCGGGCAGCTCCAGGTCGATCCGGTCCTGGACGATCTGGGGCAGCTCGCCGCCGTACAGCTCATGGGCCTTGTCGTACACCAGGCTCTCCAGCTCTCCGGCGGAGTTCTCCAGCTTGGGGGCGAAAAGCCCCTGGGGCAGGGGGTCCATCTTTTCGCACCAGTCGGCCACCAGGTTGGGGTAACGGACGACCACGTCGTAGCAGTCGTCCTTCCCCAGGTAGGCGAACTCCTTCAGCATCTCGTCGGTGGTCTTGAAGTAGATGGGCAGGGGCTCGTCACAGTCCTCGAAGCCCTTGGAGTCCAGCAGGACGTGGCGGTAGACCTCGTCCTCCGGGTCCAGGAAGTGGACGTCCCCCGTGGCGCACACGGGCTTGTCCAGCTCCCGGCCCAGGGCCAGGATGTCCCGGTTGAAGTCCCGCAGTTCCTCCTCCGAGCGGACCATCCCCTTGCGCAGCATGAAGAAATTGTTGCAAAGGGGCTGGATCTCCAGGAAGTCGTACCAGGAGGCGATGCGCTTCAGCTCCGCCCAGTCCTTGCGCTTGGAGACGGCCTCATAGAGCTCTCCCGCCTGACAGGCGGAGCCGATGATAAGCCCCTCCCGGTACTTGTCGATCTCGCTCTTGGGCATGATGGGATAGCGCTTATAGTGCTTCAAATGCCCGTCGGAAATAAGCCGGTAGAGGTTGCGCAGGCCCATCTGGTTCTTGGCCAGCACGATGAGGTGCTTGGGCTGCCGCCTGGCCTTGCCCTTGCCCCGGAGGGCGGTCATGGCAGGGTTGATGGCCTGGAGGGAGTGGACCCCCATGTGCTCCAGCATTTGAAAGAAGGGCACCAGCATGTAGGCCACCGTGGCGGCGTCGTCGCTGGCCCGGTGGTGGTTGAAGGCGGGCAGGTTGAGCCGCTCGGCCACGATGTCCAGCTTATGTTTGTTCAGATCGGGCAGCAGGTTTTGGGCCAGGATGAGGGAGTCGATGGCGGTGTTCTCAAACCGCCGCCCCATCCGGCGGCAGCCCTCCGAGATGAAGCCCATGTCGAACTCGGCGTTGTGGGCGGCCAGGGGCCGGCCGGCGGCGAAGTCCAGGAAGGCGGAGATGGCCTCGGCCTGGCTGGGGGCCCCCTCCAGCATCTTGTCAGTGATGCCGGTGAGCTCCACGATCTCCCGGGGCAGCTTCCGGCCCGGGTCGGCGAAGGTGTTGAAGGTCTCGCAGACCTGCCCGTCCCGCAGCACCACGGCGCCGATCTCGGTGATGAGGTCGTGCTGCTTGCTCAGGCCGGTGGTCTCAATGTCGAAGCAGACGATCTCCCCGTGGAAATCCTGCTCGTCGGTGCCGTGGACCACCACCCGGTCGTCCACGTCGTTGATGAAGTAGGCCTCCACGCCGTAGAGGATCTTGATGTTCTTGGCGGCGTGCCAGGCGTCCGGGAAGGACTGGGCCACCCCGTGGTCGGTGATGGCGATGGCCCGGTGGCCCCACTTCTCCGCCCGCTTCACGGCGGCGCCGGTGGGGGTGAGGGCGTCCATGGCCGACATGGTGGTGTGGAGGTGGAGCTCCACCCGCTTTTCCGGGGCGGTGTCCTTCCGCTCTTCCTTCTCCCCCTCCATGACGGCGTAGGGCTCCATGACCATGTCGTTGGTGAACCGGTCCAGGTTCAGCCGGCCCTGGATCACCACGTGCATCCCCTCCCGGATGTTGTCCACCAGGGCCTTGCCCTCGTCTCCGGGGAAGAATTTGTTGATCCGCACCGAGCCGGTGTAGTCGGTGACGTCGAAGCTGACCACCCAGGCCTTCCGCTTGGTCAGCTCCTTGTTCTCCACCGAGAACACGTCGCCCTTTACCACCACCGTGCCCATGTCCAGGTTGAGCTCCGACATGGGGATGGGGTCCTTCTTGATCTCATGCTGGCCGAAAATAAGCCGGGCCTTCCGCTTGCCGTCCTTTTTCCGCTCCTTGGGGCCGGAGCGCTTTAGGGACTCCAGCGCCTTCCGGCGGATCTCCTCCGTGCGGCGGAAGGCCTCCATGGCCGGGTCCTCCTCCGGAGGAGCGGTCTGGGGCGGGACGGCCTCCTCGGGGGGCGGCTCAGGCAGGGGGATCTCCTCCGGCGGAGGCTCGGGCAGGGGCACCTCCTCCACAGGGGGCGGCGGAGTCCCCCGCTCCACCACGGCCAGGGCCAGCTCCACCCGCTCCACCTGGTAGGCCTCCGCCAGGGCGGCCTCGGCGGAGCGTCTGATCTCCTCCAGGGGCAGCACGGGACAGAGGACCTTGGCCTTGATGGCCCGGTTCTTCTTGTCGATGACCGCCCCGGCCACCTCCCAGGAGGACACCTGGCAGGCCAGGGTCCCCTGGGAGGGGAAGGCGGAAAATAATTTTAAAAATGGTATCTTCTGCGGCATAGGACCCTCACACATCCAAAATCAAAGTTCAGCGATCAAGTCAAACAGCTCGTCCACCAGCGCGTCCTGGGGAACCTTTTTCACGATCTCCCCTTTTCGGAAGAGAAGGCCCTCTCCCACGCCCCCGGCAATGCCCACGTCGGCGGCGGCGGCCTCCCCGGGGCCGTTGACGGCGCAGCCCATGACGGCCACCGTGATGGGCTTGTCCACGGCCTTGAGCCGCTCCTCCACCTCCTGGGCCAGGGAGATCAGGTCCACCTTCGTCCGGCCGCAGGTGGGGCAGGAGACCAGCTCCGGCCCCTCCCGCCGCACGCCGGCGGCCTTCAGGATGTCCCGGGCGGCGTAAACCTCCTCCACCGGGTCGGCGGAGAGGGACACCCGCACGGTG
Source organism: Pseudoflavonifractor phocaeensis (assembly GCF_038439875.1). NCBI lineage: Bacteria > Bacillati > Bacillota > Clostridia > Eubacteriales > Oscillospiraceae > Pseudoflavonifractor > Pseudoflavonifractor phocaeensis. Next base: position 223,647 of record NZ_JBCDMT010000006.1, on the reverse strand, counting down.
TCCCCGATGCCCAGGGCCAGCAGGCCGCCGATGCCCACGGCGGATTTCAGGGTGCCCATCCGGAGCGTTCCCGTCTCCGTGACCCCGATATGTAGGGGATAATCGCTTTTCCCGCTCATGAGCTGATAGGCCCGCATGGTGACGGGCACGGAGGAGGACTTGAGGGAGACGCAGATATCCTCGAATCCACAGTCCTCCAGCAGCCTGATGTGCCCAAAGGCGCTCTCCACCAGCGCCTCCGGCGTGACCCCCCCATACCTGGCCAGCAGGGGCTTTTCCAGGGAGCCGCCGTTGACCCCCACCCGTATGGGGAGCCCCCGCTCCCGGCAGGCCTGGGCCACCGCCCGGACCTTTTCGGCGGAGCCGATGTTGCCGGGGTTGATGCGTACGGCGTCACAGCCCTGGCGGACGCACTCCAGGGCCAGCTTGTAGTCAAAATGGATATCCACCACCAGGGGAATGGCAATGGCGGCCTTGATGGCCCCCACCGCCCGGGCGGCGTCCAGATTGGGCACCGCCACCCGGACGATCTCGCACCCGGCCTGTTCCAGACGCCTGATCTGGGCCACGGTGGCCGCCGCGTCCTGGGTGGGGGTATTGGTCATGGACTGGATGGTGACGGGGGCGCCGCCGCCCACCGGCACGCCTCCCACGCGGATCTGTCTCGTCATGCTGTCACACCCCGAATTTTTTCAAGATATCGCTGACGGTCACCGCCAGCATCAGCAGCATCAGGCAGATGAACCCGGCGGCGCTGACCCAGCCCTGGTATTTGGGGTCCAGCTTCCTGCCCCGGATGGACAGCAGGACGCCGTTCACCGCCATGAACAAGATCTGACCCCCGTCCAGGGCGGGGATGGGCAGCAGGTTCATCACCGAAAGGTTGATGGAAATGAAGGCCACCAGGCTCAAAATACTGGTCAGCGCCCCCAAAAAGGCCGAGGTGCCGGCCTCCTGGGCGGCCTGGGCCCCCTCTTCGCCCACCTGGCCCACCATATCCACGATGCCCAGGGGGCCGGACATATCTCTGAGGCCCACGGCTCCGGTCACCAGGTCTCCCAGGCTCACCCAGACCATGCGCACGTAGTCCACCGACTGGAACCAGGCGTTTTTCAGCTTGGCCCCAAGTGTGGCCTTCTCCACATTGGAGAGGTAAAGGCCGAACATGAGCCTGCTCTCCCCGTTCACCTCATAGGCCCGGGGCGCCAGGGGCAGGTCCTTCAGCTCCACCTTCCGCCCGTCCCGCTCCACGGTGAGGTCCACGCTCACCCCGTCGGTGCGGTTCAGGAAAAAGGACACGTCCTGCTGGAGATAGACGGCGTGGCCGTCCACCGACAGCACCCGGTCCCCCACCTTGAGGCCCTGCTCCCCCTCCAGGGGAAAGCCGTCCATAAAGCCGGAGATCACGGGGGTATAAAAACCCTGGGCTCCGGAAAAGAGGCAGAGGATGATGAGAAAGCCCGTCAGGAAGTTCATAAAAACCCCCGCCAGCAGGATGATCAACCGCTGCCACCAGGGCCGGTTGGGGAAGGCCCGGGGGTCCCTGGACTCCCCTTCCTCCTCCCCCTCCATGGCGCAGAAGCCGCCGATGGGCAGGAGCCGGAAGGAATAGTCGGTCTCCTTCCCCTTCTTGTGGATCACCTGGGGCCCCATGCCGATGGAGAACTCGTTGACCTTCACCCCGCACAGCTTGGCGGCGGCAAAATGTCCGAACTCGTGCAAGGCGATGAGGATGCCGAACATGAGGATGGCAATGAGGATATAAAGCATGGATCAGTCTCCCATCAAATCAGTTCCAGCGCGAAGCGCAGCTTCCGGTTCCCGCCGACCGGCGGGCGTCGGCGTCGGCGGACAAGATGTCGTCCAGGGTGGGGGTTGGGACCACGGGCACGGTCTCCAGGGCCCGCTCCACCAGCCGGGGGATCTCCCCAAAGCCGATCTCCCCCGCCAGGAACCGCCCCACCGCCGCCTCGTTGGCGCCGTTGAGAACGGCGGTGGCGGTGCCGCCGGTGCGGGCCGCCTCCATGGCCAAAGCCAGGCAGGGAAAGTTCTCCGAATCGGGGGCCTGGAAGGTCAGCGGCGGGCAGGCCAGCAGGTCCAGCGGCTTGGCCGGGCCGGGCACCCGGTCCGGCCAGGTGAGGGCGTACTGGATGGGCAGGCGCATGTCCGCCGTACCCAGCTGCGCCAGGATGGCATTATCACAGTATTCCACAAGGGAGTGAATGATACTCTCCCGGTGGATGACCACGGAAATTTGGTCCAGGGGCATCCGGTAGAGCCGCATGGCCTCGATGACCTCCAGGCCCTTGTTCATCATGGTGGCCGAGTCCACGGTGATCTTGGCCCCCATGGACCAGTTGGGGTGGTTGAGGGCCTGGGCCACCGTCACCCCTTCCAGCTCGGCCCGCTTTTTGCCAAAAAAAGGCCCGCCGGAAGCGGTGAGGATCAATCGGCGTACCTCCCCCCGGTCCCGGCAGCCCTGAAGGCATTGAAAAATAGCGGAGTGCTCGGAATCCACAGGGACCACCTCGCCCCCGCGGCGGCGGGCGGTCTCCATCACCAGCTCCCCGGCGCACACCAGGGTCTCCTTGTTGGCCAGCGCCACCCGGCGGCCCAGCTCCAGGGCGGCCAGCGTGGGCTTGAGCCCCACCATGCCCATGACGGCGGTGAGGACGGTATCGGTGTCCTCCAGGGCGGCGGCCTCCAAGAGCCCCTCCATCCCAGACGCCACCTCCACGGCGGTATCGGCCAGCTTGATCTTCAGCCCGGCGGCGGCGTCCGGGTCCATGCAGACCGCCAGCCGGGGCCGGAACCTCCGGCACTGCTCCTCCAGGAGCTTCACGTTTTGGTTGGCGGTGAGGGCCGTGACGGTGTGGCCCAGGGCCTCTATGACTTCTAGGGACTGCCGGCCGATGGAGCCGGTGGAGCCCAGCAGGGCGATCTTCCTTGTCATACCCTCACCTCCCGATGGCGGGCAGCCAGTGGAGCAGGATCTCGATCAGGGGGGCGCAGAACAGGACACTGTCGAACCGGTCCAGCACCCCGCCGTGGCCGGGAAAGATGTTGCCGAAGTCCTTGAGCTCATACTGCCGCTTGATATAGGAAAAGGAGAGGTCACCCAGCTGGGACAGAACGCTCCCCAGCGCTCCGTAGACGGCCAGCCGAAGATAGCTCACCGACAGCCCGAAGCCCAGCTGCATCACGGCGCCGTAAACCAGACAGCATACGATGGCGCCGGCAAAGCCTCCCACGGCGCCCTCCACCGTCTTTTTGGGGGAGAGATCGGGAGCCAGCTTGTGCTTGCCGAAGGCCATCCCGGCGAAAAGGGCAAAGGCGTCACTGGTGAAGGAGGCCACCAGGGGCAGCAGGATCAGGTATTTCCCCAGCTCCATGGCGTCGATGCGGATGAAGGAGGAGAGAAAATAGGGGATGAAAGCGGCAAAAAAGAAGGCGCCGCCCATTTTCTCCACCGTGACGGTATAATGGCTGCCGATGGCCACCACAAAGGTGAGGACGAAAAAGCCGAAAATGCCGCACAGGGCCGAGCGCATCCCCTCGCCGATGAAAACCCAGAAGGGGATGACCCCGGCCAGGACAATGGACAGCCCCGAGATCCAAATATTTTTCACAAAGCCGGTGGACCAGAGCACCTCGTGGACGGCGATCATGGACAGGATGGAGACCGCGACCGGCAGGGCGACAGGCGGCAGCCAAAAGAAGATCACAAAGATCACCGGAATGAAAATCACCGCCACCATGATCCGTTTACCCAAGTCAAATCCCTCCAAACCGGCGGGAGCGGCTCTGATAGGCCGCCAGCGCCTTACGCAGTTCCTCTTTGCTGAAGTCGGGCCAGTTGACCTCGGTGACGTAAAACTCAGCGTAAGCCGACTGCCACAGCAGGAAGTTGGAAAGCCGCACCTCTCCGCTGGGCCGGATCACAAGGTCGGGATCGGGCACCCCGGCGGACCAGAGGCCGCCGGCGAACAGCTCCTCCGTCAACTCCTCCGGCTTCCGCTTCCCCGCCACGCAGTCGGCGGCAAAGGCCCGGGCGGAGCGCAGGATCTCGTCCCGGCCGCCGTAGTTGAGGCAGATGTTCACCTGGCAGCCCTCAAACTTGGATGAGGTGTTCTCCACCCGCCGGCACAGCTCCCGCAGCTCATAGGGCAGCGGGGTCAGATCCCCGAAGAAGCAGAAGCGCACCTTCTCCTTCTCCATATCGGTGATGGCCTCCAGCAGATACTTCCTCAGAAGGCCCATGATGGCGGAGACCTCCTCCATGGGCCGCTTCCAGTTCTCCGTGGAGAAGGCGTACACCGTCAGGTAGGAGATGCCGATCTCCCGGCAGTAGGTGGCGATGGTGCGGAAGGTCTCCGCTCCCGCCGCGTGGCCCGCCGTCCGGGGCAGACCCCGGCTCTTGGCCCAGCGGCCATTTCCGTCCATGATGATGGCCACATGGCTTGGCAGGCGGCTGTAATCCACCCTGGTCTCTTCTTTTTTCCCAAAAAGGGGCATCTGCGCAGCCTCCCGTCGTTACAGCAACGGATTTCCCGCCGGCCAGGCCGGCGGGAAATCCGTGTCCGTTTTGATCTATATGATGGGACAAGCCGCCGGCATTACACCGCCATGAGCTCCTTTTCCTTTTTGGCGGACATCTCGTCCAGCTCCTTGCAGTACTTGTCGGTCATATCCTGAAGCTCTTTCTCGCAGTCCTTGCGGTCGTCCTCGGTCATGTCGCCCTTCTTCTCGGCGGCCTTGAGCTTCTCCATGGCGTCCCGGCGGATGTTGCGCACGGCCACCTTGCCGCCCTCGGCGTACTTCTTCACCTGCTTGGTCAGCTCCTTGCGGCGCTCCTCGGTAAGCTGGGGGAAGAGAAGGCGGATGACCTTGCCGTCGTTCTGGGGATTGATGCCCAGCTCGGAGGTCTGGATGGCCTTCTCGATGGCCTTCAGCAAAGAGGCGTCCCAGGGCTGGATCATCAGGCTCCGGGGATCGGGGGAAGAGATGGACGCCACCTGGTTGATGGGCGTGGGGGTACCGTAGTAGTCCACCGCGATCTTGTCCAGCACCGCGGCGTTGGCCCGGCCGGCCCGGACGGAGGCAAAGTCGCCCGCCACCACTTCCAGGGTCTTTTTCATTTTATGGTCAAATTCCTGATTGAACTCCTGCATTTTACTTTACCTCCTTGATGACCGTTCCGATTTTTTCTCCCATGACCACCCGGTAGATGTTCTCCGGGTCCTTAAGGGCGAAGAGGACCACGGGGATCTTATTGTCCATGGACAGGGACGTGGCCGTGGAGTCCATGACCTCCAAATGCTGGGCCAGGATCTCGTCATAGGTGATGGCGTCATATTTCACGGCGCTGGCGTCCTTCCGGGGATCGGCGGAGTACACCCCGTCGATGTTCTTGGCCAGAAGGATCACGTCCGCGTCGATCTCGGCCGCCCGTAGCACCGCGGCCGTGTCGGTGGAGAAGAAGGGATTGCCGGTGCCGCAGCCGAAGATGACCACCCGCCCCTTCTCCAGGTGCCGGATGGCCCGGGAGCGGATGTAAGGCTCGGCGATGGAGCGCATCTCGATGGCGGTCTGGACCCGCACGGGGACGCCGTGCTGCTCCAGCACATCGGCCACCGCCAGGCAGTTGAGGGTAGTGGCCAGCATGCCCATATGGTCGGCCCGGGTGCGCTCCATCTTGTCGCCGCCGTCCTTGACCCCCCGCCAGAAATTGCCGCCGCCCACCACGACGCCCACCTGGACGCCCTCAGCGCTGCATTTTTTGATGACCTCGCATACCCGGCCGATCACATCGAAGTCCAGGCCCCGCCCGGCGTCGCCCGCCAGGGCCTCTCCGCTTATCTTTAGCAGGACACGCTTATATTTTGGGTTCGACATCATGACACCCCTTTGTGTGTAATATGTTTTACGCCCTTATATTTTAATATAGTTTTCCATTTTTGCATAGAGGTTCGGCCAAAGTTTTTACAAATTGTTCTCTTCTGGCAGGGAAAGGGATTTGACTTTTCCCCTCGGCAAATGTAGAATCAGTTCGAAACCACCCGATAATAGAAAGGATGCGGCCGCCAATGTCTATCAAGATCACCACCGACAGTACCGCCGACCTGACGCCCCAGCAGTTGGAGCGCTACCAGATCGAGGTTCTGCCTCTGACCATCCACCTCAACGATAAGGGCTACAAGGATGGCTTGGAGATCTCTCCCGCCGATATCTTCCGCAACGTGGACGCCGGCGGCGAACTGCCCAAAACCTCGGCGGTCAGCGTCCTGGAGTTCCAGGAGTTCTTCCAGCGCCTCTCCCCCCTGCACGAGGCCGTCGTCAACGTGGACATCGGCTCCAAAATGTCCGCCAGCTATCAAAACGCCTGCATCGCCGCTCAGGACTTCTCCAACGTGTACGTCATCGACTCCGGCTCCCTCTCCGCCGGGCAGGGCCTTGTGGCCGTGGCGGGGGCGGAGGCCGCCGAGAGCGGGATGGACCCCAAGGCCCTGGTGGATTACATGACCGCATACGCCGCCAAGGTGGAGACCACCTTCACCTTGGACCGGCTGGACTACCTGTGCAAGGGCGGGCGGTGCTCCGCCGCCGCGGCCCTTGGGGCCAACCTCCTGCGGCTCAAGCCCTGCATCGAGGCCAAGGACGGGGAGCTCACCGTGGGCAAAAAATACCGGGGCTCCTTCACCAAGGCTCTTTGCGACTACGCCAGGGACCGCATCATTGACCGGGACGACCTGGACCTGCGTCACTGCTTCGTGGTCCACCCCGACGCCCCCAGGGAGGCGGTAGACGCGGTGCTGGAACTCATCCCCACCCTGGCCCCCTTCCAGGAGGTGGTGGAGATCCGATGCGGCTGCACCGTCTCCAGCCATTGCGGACCCGCCACCGTCGGTGTCATGTTCGCCCGAAAATAAGCGTTTCAAACAAGACCCCCGGCCTTTTTCAAAAAAGGCCGGGGGTCTTTTCATGCCTGCTCGGCGATGATCTCCCGCAGCGCCTGGCAGAGGGTCTGCATATCCTCGTCAGTGCCCACGGTGATGCGCAGATAATTGCTGATGCGGGGCTTATCCCACCAGCGGACCAAGATCCCCCGCTGGCGCAGGCCCTCCAGAAGGACCTTCGCGGGGACGGTCTCATGGGTGACAAAGAGGAAATTGGCCGCCGAGTCACACACGGTAAATCCCATGGAGCGCAGGTGCCCGCTGGTACAGGCCCGGGTGCTGATGATCTTGGTGGCGGTGGCCCGGAAATAGTCCTGGTCCCGGATGGCCCCCAGGGCGCCCGCCTGAGCCAGCCGGTCCACAGGGTAGGAGTTGAAGGAATTTTTCACCGCGTTCAGTCCGGCGATGAGGTCCTTGTCCCCCACGGCGTAGCCCACCCGGAGCCCCGCCAGGGACCGGCCCTTGGAGAAGGTGCGCACCACCAGAAGATTGGGGAACAGGCTCACCAGCTCCACGGCGGAACGGCTCCCGAAATCCACGTAGGCCTCGTCCACCACAACCACGCTGTTTTCATTGGCGGCCACGATGGAGCGGATGTCGCACAGGTCCAGCTCCCGGCCCGTGGGGGCGTTGGGATTGGCCAGGACCACCCCGCCCCCGGGCTCCAGAAAGGGCGCCAAAGGCAGGCTGAAATGTTCATCCAGGGGGATCTCCCGGTAGCTCAGACCGTAAAAATCGGCAAAAACGGGATAAAAAGAATATGTAATGTCGGCAAAGCGGATGGGCTTATCCGGGTCGAAAAAGGCCTGGAAGGCCAGGGACAGCACCTCGTCGGAGCCGTTGCCCACGAAGATCTGCTCCGGCTTCACGTCCAGGGCCAGGGCGATGCCCTCCCGCAGCTCGGTGCATTCGGGGTCCGGGTAGAGCCGCAGGCCCTCCCCCGCCGCCTCCTTGATGGCCCGCAGCGCTTGGGGCGAGGGGGGATAGGGATTCTCGTTGGTGTTGAGCTTGATGAGCTTCCGCCCTTTGGGCTGCTCGCCCGGGGTATAGGGGATCAGGCCCCGGCAGCGCTGGCTCCACAGTTCTTTCATCCGTTTTTCTCCTCAGCCCGTATGATTTTTTTGACACTCTTCTCCGCCTTGGCCCGGGGGATCATCAGCTCATGGCCGCAGCCGGCGCAGCGCAGTTTGAAGTCCATGCCCACCCGCAGAACCAGCCATTCATGGCTGCCGCAGGGGTGGGCTTTTTTCAGCTCCAGCACGTCTCCCACATGGATGTCCACGTCAGGCCGCCCCCCTCTTTGTCCCATTTCTATTATTATAAAAGCCCTTTTTCCCCCTGTCAATTCAAGTTGTCCCTTTGCATATAGTGGCCTATCCAGAAAAACAACGGGTTCAAGCGGAAAGGATTTGGTAAAATTGACGAGTCGTTTTCTCCCGGAGGGCCGCCTGCTCACCACGGGGACCAATCAGGCCGCCTGTGCCACGCCCGCGGCGCTGGCCCAGGCCATGGAGACAGGGACCGTGTTGGAGGGCGTCGCCCTTCTGTGTGATGAGAACCACGACCTTCTGGTGAAACTGGGGTCCCTTACCGGCCGCATCCCCCGGGAGGAGACCGCCCTGGGCATCGCCGACGGCAGCACACGGGACATCGCCATTCTCTCCCGGGTGGGCAAGCCGGTGTGCTTTACCGTGGAGGCCTTGGAGGAGCGGGAGGGGGCCCTCACCCCCATTCTCTCCCGGCGGCGGGCCCAGGCCCTTGCTTTGGAGGACATTCTCTCCTGGACCTCCGGACAGGTGATCCCCGCTACAGTCACCCACCTGGAGCCCTTCGGGGCTTTCGTCGACATCGGCTGCGGCGTCCCCTCCATGATTGGGGTGGAACGGCTGTCCATCTCCCGCATCGCCCATCCCAGGGACCGGCTGCGGGTGGGCCAGGAGATCTACGCCGCGGTGCTGGCGGTGGACCGGGCCGCGGGGCGGGTGGTTCTGACCCACCGGGAGCTGCTGGGCACCTGGGCGGAAAACGCCGCCCTCTTTCGCCCAGGCATGACCGTTCCCGGCTACGCCCGGGGTGTAAAGGACTACGGCACCTTTGTGGAGCTGACTCCCAATCTCTCAGGGCTGGCCGAGTGCAAGGACGGCATCCGGGAGGGGGACCGGGTCTCAGTCTACATCAAATCCATCCTCCCGGAGCGGATGAAGCTCAAGCTCCTGGTCATCGACACTCTCCCCCCCGCCGACGTCCCGGAGCCGCCCCGCTATTTCGTCACTGAAGGTGTTCTGGACCGCTGGCGCTACGCGCCCCCCGGCTGCCAGAAGCCGGGCGGGGAGACGGTCTTTTCTTCGTGAGAATATACCCCCGCCGGCAGGGCCGGACTTTTCAAAAAGCACAGCCCAATGGGCTGTGCTTTTTGATCTTCCAAGCGGCCATTCTCTGCCCAATATCAATTTTTTATCAATTTTGGCCCGGCAGCCTTCGAATTTCTCCTTCGTACGTTATAATCAAGATACAGGCCGAGCGACGCAGAGTGGGCCATACCGGCCCGCAGGCGGGAAACAGACCGAAAGGGGGAGGACACGGCCATGAATCAAATCGACCACGGCCCAAATCAAACCCCACGGATGTCCCGACGCTTGATCCTGCTTCTGATCGGCGTGTCGGCAGCCCTTGTGCTGATTACGCTGGCACTGACACGGGGCGTGGGCGGCTGCCCACGCCCCCGGATGGACGTGACGCGGCTGGAGGGCGGCTGGACTGATGACGGCGGCGCCAGCGTCACACTGCCCGTCAAACAGGCTTATCCGCCGGAAGGGTACGGTATTGAGACCTCCCTGCCCACCGGGGACGGCAGTCCTCGTTACCTGCTCTTTTACGCCAAATACCAGAACACCCGGCTGCTCTGGAATGGAACGGAGCTGGGATGCTGTCTGTGCAGGCCTCCGGGACAGGACAGGACCATAGGCAAGGTGTTCACCCTGCTCCCGCTGCCGGAGGAGGCCGGCACACTGCGGATCGAGGCCGCGCCCCTCCTGGGCGGGGGCGTTCCCTATGAGATCTCCGTGCCTCTGGTCGGCTCCGAGGGAGCTCTGGTCTATGGCATGATGGCGGACGAACTGCCCATCCTGGCAATCGCCGCCGCCATCTTTTGCTTCGGCCTGTTCCTGCTCATCTGCGGCCTGCAAGCACTGTACACGGTGGCTGCCCAGCGGGAGGACGCCCTTGCTTTCCAGGCCAGCTTTCTGCACATCGGCCTGTTCGCCCTGGTGTTCTCCCTGTACTCCTTCGTCATCACCGACACCGTCCACCTGTTCATACCGGAGCCCTACCCCATCTACCTGTTGGAATTCCTGCTGTTCATGCTGATCCCCCTTCCCCTGCTGGCCCTGGCGGCGGAGGTGTGCGGGGCGCGGTTCCGGGCCCTGCTGACGGCGGACTGCTGCGTCCTCTTCCTCAACTTCGCCGCCCAGACGCTGGGGCATCTTTTCTTTGGCTGGGAGCTACGCAGGGGGTTGACGCTCACTCACCTTTTGATGGCGCTGTCGGCGCTCCTGCTCCTGTCGTCGCTCCTGTCGGCGGCCTGGGGGAAAAATCGCCGGTGGTGGCCGGTGCTGTCCTTCTCCCCCGTGCTGGTGGGGGCCCTGGCGGATATTTTCCGCTTCTACCTGCCGGTATTCTATCAAAAGGCCCTGGGCTTTCAGCTCGGCGTGCTGGCCTTTCTGCTGCTCCAGACCGGCTATCTGCTGCGGCAGAACCTGCGCTATTACGAGACCTCCCTCCGCTCCAGCACTTACCGGCAGATGGCATACACCGACGCCCTCACCGGCCTTGCCAACCGCGCGGCCTTCGAGGCGGAGCTGGCCCGGGTGGAGGGAAAGCTGGAACGCCACTCCTCCATCTGGTGCCTCTCCGCCGACATCAATAATCTGAAAAAGACCAACGACGCCCTGGGCCACGCCGCCGGGGACGCCCTCATCCGGGCCGCGGCGGAGCTGCTCCGGGACGGGGCGGAGGGAGAGGGACGGGTGTACCGCGTGGGAGGGGACGAGTTCGTCCTCCTCCTCTTCGACCGCTCCGAGGCGGACGTACGGGCCCTGCGGGCCCGGCTGGACGCCGGGGCCGCACGGTACAGCGCCGCCCATTCCCCCGGTCTCAGTATCGCCTTCGGCTGTGACCGTTTCCGTTTTTCGGACGGCGATACCCTGGAAAGGCTCCTCTCCCGGGCGGACCAGCTGATGTATGAGGACAAGCGGAACTGGAAAGAGGCCCAGGCGCCGGGCCCCTCGTGACACCCGGCCCCCAAGCGCGATCGAAAGACCGGCGGTCCCCGGCGGACATGGGCTGGAGAAAAGGACGCCGGAGGGGCAGAATGACCATGCGGGCCTGAGCCGAAGAGCAGCCAAAAAGCGGGGCGGTATCCTACCACCCCGCTTTCTTCGCCAGATATTGAAAGAGGAAGCTTCTTTCAGCCCTCCTCCCCCTTGATTTTTTCCCAGTACTGCCGCGCGGCCTGCTCGGTCTTGTTCTCGCCATAGACGTAGTATTGGCTCCCCAGCAGGATGTCGGGCAGATACTGCTGCTTGACCCAGTGGTGGGGGAAATTGTGGGGGTAGAGATAGCCCTGGTCCCGCTCCAGGCCTGCGGAGTCGGCGTGGACGTTCTGGAGGTGCCGGGGGTATTCCCCCGTCTTCCCCGCCTTTACGTCCGCCCGGGCGGCGCCGATGGCCGCCACGATGGAGTTGGACTTGGGCGCGGTGGCCAGCAGGACCACCGCCTGGGCCAGGGGGAGCTGGGCCTCCGGCAGGCCCAGCTGGAGTGCGTTGTCCACGCAGGCCTTCACGATAAGGGCCGCCTGGGGATAGGCCATGCCCACGTCCTCGCTGGCTGAGCACAAAATGCGGCGGATGGCGGTGATCATATCCCCCGCCTCCAGCAGCCGGGCCAGGTAGTGGAGGGCGGCGTCCGGGTCGGAGCCCCGGAGGGACTTCATCAGGGCGGAGGCGATGTCGTAGTGGTCGTCCCCCTCCCGGTCGTAGCGCATGGCTGACTTCTGGGCCACCGTCTGGGCGTCCTCCAAAGTAATGGCAAGGGTTTTCCCTTTCCGTGCGGCGGAGTTCATCAGCAATTCCACGGCGTTCATGGCTTTCCGGCAGTCCCCTCCGCAGGCGGTGGCGATGTGCTCCACCACCCCCTTCTCGCACTTGGCCTTGGCCCCCAGCCGCTCCCCCATCAGCCGGAACCCCCGCTCCACGGCGGGGATCAGATCGTTGGCGCTCAAGGGCTTGAACTCAAAGACGCTGGAGCGGGAGAGGACGGCGTTGTAAACGTAGAAATAGGGGTTTTCCGTGGTGGAGGCGATGAGGGTCACGTCCCCCCGCTCGATGACCTCCAGCAGGGATTGCTGCTGCTTCTTGTTGAAGTACTGGATCTCGTCGAGGTAAAGCAAAACCCCTTCCGGGGCCAGGAGGGTCCCCACCTCCCCGATGACGTCCTTCACGTCGGACAGGGAGGCCGTGGTCGCGTTGAGGCGCCGCAGGGTGCGGTTGGTGCGTTTGGCGATGATGTTGGCCACGGTGGTCTTGCCGGTGCCGGAGGGGCCGTAAAAGATGAGGTTGGGGATGTTCCCCCCCTCGATGATGCGTCTGAGAAGGCCCCCCTCGCCTAAAATGTGCTTCTGCCCCACCACCTCGTCCAGGGTCTCGGGGCGGATCTCATCCGCCAAAGGCCGGTATGTCATGGGCGCTCCCCTCCCTTATCATCTTTCCAGCTCCACCACTTGCGCTGTTCCGGATCCGTGAGCCGCCCCTCGGCAAAGGCCACCGCAAGACGGTACACGTAGAGACAGCACCGATCCACCCCGCCCGGATAACGTGCGCAGTCGAGAAAATACAGCTCTTCTGGGTCCCGGCCCCTCAGCTCCTCCACCGAGGAGATGCCCAGGCCCAGAAAGCGCCGCTCCATATTGGGTCCCACGCCGGGGATGGTTTTTAGGTCTGTTTTCACGGCGTACCTCCAGGGAAAAAATGGGGAGGATCTTGTCCTCCCCATTCTAACATATGTTCTACTTCTTTGTAAAGCGTCACTTAGCCGCCCGAAAGACCAGCAAAACAGCCTGCTCCACCGTGCACGAAGACTTGGGGGACAGGGCGTTCTCCCCCGTGCCCTCCAGCACCTTCCGGCCCACCAGGGCGGACATGCCCCTGGCGGCCCAGTCGGAGACCTCTCCGCCGTCGGCGTGGGCCGTCAGGTCGGCGGACTCCGCCGCAATGCCCGCCCGCTCCATGGCCCGCCAGAGCATGGCGGCGAGCTGTTCCCGGGTCAGGGGGCCGTCCGGGGAAAATCCGCCCTCCCCGGTGCCCTGGACGATCCCGGCGGCATAGGCCTTCAAGACCGCCTCGTCGGCGGTGTCGGAGAAGGTGTCCGCCGGGGCGGGGGCCACGGTCTCCCCCGTGGCCTTCTCCAGGTAGTTTACCGCCAGCTCAGCAAATTGAAGGCGGGTGATGGTGTAGGTCTGATAGGTCCCGCACCGGGGTGTGACATAGCCCCCTTCCCGGGCCTGGGCCAACTCCTGGGCGGCCCAGGGGGAGGTATCCTCCCGGCAGAGGGGATTTTTCAGCATACCAAAGACTCCGTCCACCTGCACGGAGGCATAGCCGTGGTCAAAATAGCCCACGGCATCGTAGAGATGGGGCACCGCCAGACCGCCGGTCTGGTCCTGAAAGCCCCAGGCCCCCATGCCCCAGTCCAGGCCGAAACCGGAGGAACCCATCTCGGAATGGGTCCATGCAAGGCCCTCGTGGAAAAGGGCACTCTCATCCACCGCCTCCGGGGCCGCCGCCCGGGCTCCGGCGGCGTCAATATAGTACGGCTCCGAGTTTTGGCTGTCCCAGACCTGGGCCAGGCCGGTGGCCTCGTCAAAGACATTTCCCCGCATAAAGCCCTTGGGGTCGGTCAGGTAGAAATATTGGGGCTGGATCACCACCCGGCCCGCGCCGTCAACGAAGCCCACGCCCTCCTCCGTCTCATAGCCCCACAGGCCAAGGCCCGCCCGCCAGGGCTTCCGCCCCTGACGCTGGGCGAAAAGCTCCCGGCCCTGGCCGTCGATCACGTTGTAGTCCCTTCCGGCGTATTGAACCACGGCACAGCCGTCGGCGCCGAAATCGTCGCTGCCCAGGTCCCCGTAGCCGCCATACTGGAGGGGGGTGATCTCCCTTCCGGTGGTGTCCACGTAGCCCCAGCCCTCCCCGCCGTCCGTCACCATGGCGTAGCCGTGGGAGAAGGGGCGGTAAGCCCAATACCGATAGCCTGTCAGCAGCTTGCCATCCAGGGACGCCAGGGCGTAGGGCGGCTGGTCTCCCCACTGTTCCACGAAGCGAACCCCCACCTCGTCGGCGGCCTCCTCCTGCGTGGCGTAGACAAAATCCACCACCGTATCGCCGTTTAAGTCGATTTTGCCCCATGCTCCATCTCTCGCCGCCGTAGCCCGGCCCTGGTTGTCAAATTCCCCCACCGCGTCGAACACAAAGCCGGTATACTGCGTGCCGTCCAGGCCGAACAGCCCGCTTTTACCGTCCTTCACCAGCAGCATCCGGTCGGTGCCGTAGCGGCGCATGAGGCCCTCGCACTCGGGGTACCAGGTCACGGAGAGGCCCTGGTTTTCCCCCGCCTGGGCCGCCGCCTTCCACAGCAGGTCCGGGTCACTGACGCCCTCCTCTATGGCCCGGGACAGGGCCTCTCCCGAGCGGAACTGGCAGGGGTAAGCCTCCTCCCCCGTGGACACGTCCACGGCCCCATAGAGCTCCTCCCGGGACTGGACCCGGGCCAAGCCGCCATCCGGCCGCGCCGCCCACAGGTACCGGCAGGGGACCACCTGGTTCCCCGCCCGGTCGATAAGCCCCCACAGCGGCGTACCGTCCTCGTCACGTATAGCCACCTGGGCGTAACCGCCGTCAAAGTCCTCCGCCCCGCCGGTAAACTGATAGGGGATAGCCGCCTGGAACGCCTCGTCCAGATAGCCCCACTTCCCATTCAGGGACACCGCCCGCAAGCCCTCGCACAACTCCCCGATCCAGTCGTATTCCAGAGAAAGGATCTGGTTCCCCTCCACATCCAAAACGCCCCAGCGCTGGGTATCGCCCACCCACTGGGCCACACGGGCGTAGCCGCCGTCGTAGACCCTCACATCGTCGTAGACGGCGGGAACCACCACCCGCCCCTCCTCGTCCAGGAAGCCGGTCTTGCCGTTTTCCGAAAAAGCGGCACGGCCGTTAAAATATCCGCCCACGTAGTCGGGTGCGCCCAGTGCGGCGGGCATTGTCCCCGCCAGTAGAGCCGTACAGAGCAGGGCTGTCAAAAACCGTCTCATGGAATTCTTCCTTTCCCGCAAAAGCAAAAAATGGACGAAACGGAGTCCCGTTTCGTCCATTTTATCACGTTGCCTCTCCCCCGTACAGTGGGATTTGGGCCTCACTCCTCCTGAAAGACCTTCAGCTTTCGGTTGAGCCGGGCGGTGTCTTTTTTCAGGGCCACATGCATCCCAATCCACATGGCGAAGGCTCCCCCCTCCAGGAACGCGACCAGCGCCGCCGCCCCCCACGCCGGCACGCCGGAGAACCAGTGGAAGAACAGGCTGCCGCCCAGGAACAGGACGTTCAGCAGCACCGCCCAAACCACCGTCCTGTTCCGCAGCGCGGCGGAGGGCAATTCCTTCTCCTCCGGGAACAGGAAGGTCTCGCAGATGGCCAGCACCATGGATAGGACCACCATCTCGATCATGGTCCAAATGGATACTACGTCGCTGCCCTGCAGCAGATTGACCACGCTTTTGACGGAAAGCAGGGCGATGGTATAGATGGACATATGGAATTTCATGTTCATGCCCCAGCGATAGAAACTGAAAAACTCTTTCATTTCAATACCTCCTACATCCCAAGCCGCTCCCGCAGCAGGGGCGCGTAATGGCGGGAGATCATGAGCCTCTCCCCGTTCTTCATGGCCGCCTCGATCCGGCCCGCCCCGCGGCTTTTCAGGCTGCGGATGCCGTGGAGGTTGACCGCCATGGACTTGCTCACCCGGCAGAAGCCCAAGGCCTCGTACCGGGTCTCCAGCTCTCCCAGGGTGAGGGCGGTGCGGTAGACCTGGCCGGCGGTGTACAGATAGGTCCGCTCCTCCACCGACTCGCCGTAGAGGACCTCTCCGGGGGCAAGCAGCACCATCTCCCGTTCCTGGTCCCAGGCGCAGAGCTTTTGCAGGCTGGACTTGAGCAGGGACAGCACGCCCAGCATCTCCTCGTCCAGGGCCGGACAGCGCAGGATGACCTCGTTCTCCTCCACTTGGCTGTGTTCCACTGTGATTTTCATGGACCTTCCTCCTTGCCAGCTGACAGGTTGAGCATACCCGCTCCGGGCCGGATTTGCAAGGGCCGTACCGGCAAGGGGCCCTTTTCCCCCGGCAAGATGCAAAAAAGCAGGCGCAACGGTCTCCCGTCGCGCCTGCCTTCTTTTCGCTTGTTTACTCGTACAGGGGGAACCGGCCGGTGAGCTCGGCCACCTGGGCCCGGATGGCGTCGGCCTGGCCGTCGAAATCCTTGGCCGCCGCGCCGATGAACTTGGCGATGAGGAGCATCTCCGGCTCCTTGAAGCCCCGGGTGGTAACGGCGGGGGTGCCGATGCGCACGCCGCTGGTGACGAAGGGCTTCTCCGGGTCGTTGGGGACGGCGTTCTTATTGGCGGTGATGTTCACCTCGTCCAGCCGCCGCTCCAGCTCCTTGCCGGTGAGGTGCATACTGCGCAAATCAACCAGCATCATGTGGTTGTCCGTGCCGCCGCTCACCAGGTCGAAGCCCTCGGCCAGCAGGGCGTTGGCCAAAGTGGAGGCGTTCTTCACGATCTGCTCCTCATAGGCCTTGAACTCGGGCTTCATGGCCTCTCCCAGCATGACGGCTTTGGCGGCGATGACGTGCTCCAGGGGGCCGCCCTGGCTGCCGGGGAAGATGGCGGAGTCGATCTTCTTGGCGTACTCGGCCTTGCAGAAGATCATGCCCCCCCGGGGGCCCCGGAGGGTCTTGTGGGTGGTGGTGGTCACCACGTCGGCGTAGGGGATGGGGGACGGGTGGAGCCCGGCGGCCACCAGCCCGGCGATGTGGGCCATGTCCACGAAGAGGTAGGCCCCCACCTCCTTGGCGATGTCGCCGAAGGTCTTGAAGTCGATGATGCGGGGGTAGGCGGAGGCCCCGGCGATGATCATCTTGGGGTGGTGCTTCCGGGCCAGCTCCCGGACCTCGTCGTAGTTGATGCGCCCGTCGGCGCCCACGCCGTAGGAGACGATTTTGTAGTTCCGGCCGGAAAAATTCACGGGGGAGCCGTGGGTCAGGTGTCCGCCGTTGGAGAGGTCCATGCCCAGCACCGTGTCGCCGGGCTCGCAGAAGGCGGCGTAGACGGCGTAGTTGGCCTGGGCGCCGGAGTGGGGCTGGACGTTCACGTGGTCGGCGCCGAAGAGGGCGCAGGCGCGGGTCCGGGCCAGCTCCTCCACCACGTCCACGCACTGGCAGCCGCCGTAGTACCGGTGGCCGGGATACCCCTCGGCGTACTTGTTGGTGAGGACGCTCCCCTGGGCGGCCATCACGGCCTGGCTGGTAAAGTTCTCCGACGCGATGAGCTCGATGTTGCGCTGCTGGCGGTCATACTCGGCGCGGATGGCGGCGCCCAGCTCCGGGTCCTGGGCCTGGATAAGCTCCATGTTCTCCTTCAGCATTTACCTGCTCCCCCTTTAAATTGGTGTCGCAATCGCGATAAAAGTATGATATTATGGATAAAAGATTCCGTCAAGAGGTGAATTGTATGAGAAAAAAGGAACGCGCGGCCCTGATTGTGGAGGAATTGAAAAAAGTCTACCCCGAGGGCATCTGTTCCCTTCAATATCCCAAGCCCTACGAGCTGTTGTTTTCCGTCCGGCTGGCCGCCCAGTGCACCGACGAGCGGGTCAACCAGGTCACCCCCGCCCTCTTCGCCCGCTTCCCCACCCTGGAGGCTCTGGCCGCCGCCGACGTGAGCGAGGTGGAGGAGTACATACACTCCACCGGCTTCTTCCGGGCCAAGGCCCGGGATATCGTGGCCGCATCCCAAATGCTGCTCTCCGACTACGGCGGGGTGGTGCCCAATACCATGAAGGACCTGCTGAAGCTCCCCGGCGTGGGCCGCAAGACCGCCAACCTCATTCTGGGGGACGTGTACCACACCCCCGGCGTGGTCATCGCTGACACCCACTGCATCCGCATCTCGGGCCGCCTGGGCCTCACCGACGGCACCAAGGACCCGGCCAAGGTGGAGGAGCAGCTGCGGAAAATCCTGCCTCCCGAGGAGTCCAACGACTTCTGCCACCGGCTGGTGCTCCACGGCCGGGCGGTGTGCATGGCCCGGGGGCCGGTGTGCGAAAGCTGCACCCTGCGGCCCTGGTGCGACCTGTACAACAAGAGCGGGAAAAAAGACGAGACATAACAAAAAAGAGCCCGGCGTGATGACACGCCGGGCTCTTTTTTTATCTCTATGCCTGTTCCAGCACATATTTTTCCACCGCCTGGCCCACCCCCGCCTCCGTGTTGGCGGCGGCGCGGTATTTGGCGGCGGCTTTCGCCTGGGGTGAGGCGTTGTCCATAGCGAAGGACCAGCCCGCCCAGGAGAGCATCTCCAGATCGTTGCCCGCATCCCCGAAGGCCATGACCTGCTCCGGCCCCAGGCCCAGGTGGGCCGCAAGGGCCTGGAGGGCGGTCCCCTTGTTCACGCCTCCGGCGGCCAGCTCCATGTTCTGGGCAAAGGCGTTGGCGATCTCCAGCGCCCCGGTGGCCAGAACCTCCCGCTCCACCTGCTCCCGCTCCGCCAGGGGCACGTGGAAAATGTTGAACTTCTCCACGTCCCGTCCCGCCAGGGCGTCGGCCAGCTTTTCGGGAAAGAGGGTCTTTTCGGCAAAGAGGGCGGTAAACTCCGGCGAGAGGCAGTGGGGGCGCACCAGGTCCACGTCCCCCCGCTCCACATAGTTCTGCCCGGCGCAGTACACCTCGAATGGCAGCCGGTGGCTCTGAAGGATGCGGATGATGTCCAGGGCTTGGGCGTTGGGCATACATTTTTCGTAGATCCGCTTTCTGCCCCGCACATCCCGGACCGCGGCCCCGTTGCCCACCAGGGCGTAATCCATCAATCCCAGCTGCTCCACGGCGTCCGAGATAAGGCTCCAGGTCCGGCCGCTGGCGATGGCCAGGGCCACCCCCAGCCGGGAGGCCGCCCGGAGGGCCGTGATATTCCGCTGGGGAACCGTGACGTGGTTGGCGTCCAAAAGGGTGCCGTCCATATCCATGGCGATGAGTTTGATATTCAAGTGAATTATCTCCGTTACCCTTTCAATTCCAGGGCCTTCCTGACCTTCTCCACGATGCCCTGGGCGGTCAGGCCGTAGTGCTCCAACACCTGCTCGGCCTTGCCCGAGCGGCCAAAGACGTCCTCCACCCCGTGGCGGATCACGGGCACCGGGTGCTGGGCGCTGACGCAGGCGCACACCGCCTCACCCAGGCCGCCGATGACGTTGTGCTCCTCGGTGGTGACGATGCAGCCGGTCTCCCAGGCCGCCTTGACCACAAGCTTCTCGTCCAGGGGCTTGATGGTATGCATATCGATGACCCGGGCGTCGATCCCCTCCTGGGCCAGCAGCTCGGCGGCGGCCAGGGCCTTCTGGACCATGAGGCCCACGGCGATGATGGTCACGTCCCCGCCGGGGCGGAGAGTGACCCCCTTGCCCAGCTCGAACTTATAGTCGGGGACGGCGTCGGTGACGGTCTCCACCGCCAGGCGGCCCAGGCGGAGGTAGGCGGGGCCGTCGTAGTCCATGAGGGCTTTCACGGCCTGGGTCATCTCGTTGCCGTCGCAGGGGCAGCAGACCACCATGCCGGGGATGCTCCGCATGGTGGCGAAGTCCTCGCAGCACTGGTGGGTGGCCCCGTCCTCCCCCACGGACAGCCCGCCGTGGGAGCCCACCACTTTCACGTTCAGGCGGGGATAGGCCACCGAGTTGCGCACCTGCTCAAAGGCCCGGCCGGCGGCGAACATGGCAAAGGTGTTGGCAAAGGGCTTCTTGCCGCAGGTGGCCAGGCCGGCGGCCACGCCCACCATGTCGCACTCGGCGATCCCCATGTCGAAGAAGCGGTCGGGATAGGCCTTGGCAAAGCCGTCGGTCTTGGTGGCGCTGGCCAGGTCGGCGTCCAGCACCACCAGTTCGGGGTACTGCTCCGCCAGATCAATGAGGGCCTTGCCGTAGGCCTGGCGGGTGGCGATCTTCTCTCCCATATTATATCCACTCCTCCGTCTCGTCTTTTCCGTACAGGTTCTCATAGGCCTGGTCCAGTTTTTCCAGGGTGGCCACGGCGTCGTCCATGGCCTCGGCGGCCATCTCCTCGGCGGCGATCCGCACACCGTCGGAAAGCTCCTCGTGAGCCTGCTTGTACTGCTCGTCGTTGGGGGCCTTGCCGTGCCAGCCGGCGTCGTTCTCCATGAAGGAGACCCCCTTGCCCTTCACCGTTTTCGCCAGGATGACGGTGGGCATCCCCTTGCACTCCGCGGCCAGCTCCAGGGCCTCGGCGATGGCGGCCAGGTCGTGGCCGTCCACCTTCAAAACGTTCCAGTTGAAGGCCGCGAACTTCTCGTCCAGGGGCTCGGTGGGCATCACGTCGGTGGTGGAGCCGTCGATCTGGAGGCCGTTGACGTCCACGATGGCGCAGAGGTTGTCCAGGTGATACTTGGCGGCGGCCATGGCGGCCTCCCACACCTGGCCCTCCTCCACCTCACCGTCGCCCAGGATGGCGTAGACCCGGTAATCCTTCCGGTCGATCTGCCCCGCCAGGGCCATGCCTACGGCGGCGGAGATCCCCTGGCCCAGGGAGCCGGTGGACATATCCACGCCGGGGACGTGCACCATGTCGGGGTGGCCGGACATATGCCCCTCGATGGAGCGGAACAGCTTGAGCTGTTCCTTGGGAAAGTAGCCCTTCAGCGCCAGGGCGGCGTAGAGGGCGGGTGTGGTGTGGCCCTTGGAGAGGACCAGCCGGTCCCGGTCGGGGTCCTTGGGGGCGGTGGGGTCCACCTTCATGGTGTGGAAATAGAGGACGGCCAGGATATCCGCCACGGACAGGGAGCCGCCGACGTGGCCGGAAGCGGCAGTGTACACCTGATCCATGGCCAGGGAGCGGATCTTGGCCGCCGACAGGGCCAGGCCTCGGAGCGCGTGCGTTTCCATCATATCATCCTTCCTTTTTATCGGTCCAGAACGGACAGGTCCAGCCCGTCCAGTCCGGTGAGCAATTCTTTCGCCAGGGACAGGAGCTTGGCGCAGTCCCCGGGGTGGTTCCCCTCGGCGTTCAGGGGAAGCAGAGGGTCGTGGAGGGACTGCCGCAGGAGCATCCAGCCCTCGGGCAGGGAGAGCCGGACCCCCTCGCAGGTGGGGGCCAGGGGGATGCCCCGCTCCTCCGCCCGGTGGGCGAAGGCCTCCAGCGCGGCGGCGCCCTTCTCCTTGAAATCAGCCCCCGAAAGGGGGATGCGCTTTTCCGCTTCCTCCACGGCGGGGGGCAGCTTGGCGATCAGGTCTCCCAGCCGCCCGTGCCTGGCCAGGGCCACCACCAGCTTCACCGCCAGATAGGCCCCGTCGTCCAGGAAGTAGTTCTCCTGGAGGGCGCCGTGGCCCGAAGTCTCCATGGCCATGGGGGTGGGCACCCCTTCGGCGTTCAGGCGGATGGCCTCGTTGATGACGTTTTTGTAGCCCCGCTTGAACCGGCGGTGCTTCAGCCCCAGGTCCCGCTCCAGGAAAACGGTGAGCCGGTCGGAGGTCACCGAGTCGGTGACGATGGTGCCGCCCGGATGGCCGGGGGCCAGAATGGCGGCGGTCAGGGCGATGATGGCGTCCCGGTTCACCTCGGCGCCGTCCGGGAGGACGGCGGACATCCGGTCCACGTCGGTGTCGAAGATGAGGCCCAGGTCGGCCCCGCTGTCCAACACGGCGGAGCGGATGGCCTCCATGGCCTGCCGGTCCTCCGGGTTGGGGATATGGTTGGGAAAATTGCCGTCAGGTTCCAGGAACCGGCTGCCGGAACAGTCCGCTCCCAGGGGCTCCAGCACTTGGGTGACGAAGAAGCCCCCGGCGCCGTTCCCCGCGTCCACCACGATGTGAAGGCCTTCCAAGGGCCGCCCGCCCTTGTCCGCCCCCTCCACGATCTTTCCCCGCAGGTAAGCGGCGTATTGGCCCATCAGTTCGGAGGGCTCCGCCTCCGAGGGCCCCTCCGCCTCCTCCACGCCGCCGGCCAGCTCCAGAAGGGCCGTGATGTCCGGCTTGTCCAGGCCCCCCTCCGGGGTGAAAAACTTCATACCGTTACGCTCGGCGGGCAGGTGGCTGGCGGTGAGCATGATGGAGCCGTCAAAGGCCGTGCCGGGGAAAACAGTCCCCATGAACATGCCGGGGGTGGAGGCCAGGCCGCAGTCCAGCGCCTCGGCCCCCTGGGCCCGGATGCCCCGCACGGCGGCCTCTTTCAGGGGGGAGGCGGTCAGGCGGGAGTCGTGCCCCACGCCGATGCGCAGCTGCCGGGCGGGCGTGCCCGTCCGTTGGGAGAGCCACAGCACAAAGGCCCCGGCGATGCGCTGGCAGGCCCCGCCCGTCAGATCCACTTCCCTGCCGCCGGGGACGGCCAGCGCCACACCCCGCACGTCGCTGCCGTTTTGTAACTGCCGAAGATCATTCCCCATCCTGTCAGCCCCTTTTCCTCATTTTGTCCAAGTATGTTCAGTATACGACAAATGCTCTGCCGGTTGCAAGGGATTCCCCGCAAATGCTTTGGCGTAAACAGTACAAAAAGGCGGCTGAAACCGGTGTGTTCAGCCGTCTTTTTGATGGTTTTTTCGTCTCAGGCAAAGTCCGGGTCTAAAAATTGTCCCCGCAGGCCGGGGACACGCCCCGGCACAAGTTTTTACTTCGTGCCGAAAATACGGTCGCCCGCGTCCCCCAGGCCGGGGACGATGTAGCCGTGGTCGTTGAGCTTCTCGTCCACGGCGGCCACGTAGATGTCCACGTCGGGATGGTCCTTGTGGACCCGCTCGATGCCGGCGGGGGCGGCAATGATGTTCATAAGCTTGATGTGCTTAACGTCATAGTTCTTGATGAACTGGATGGCCGCGGAGGCGGAGCCGCCGGTGGCCAGCATGGGGTCCAGGATGATGACCTCCCGTTCGGAGATGTCGGTGGGCATCTTGCAGTAGTACTCCACCGGCTCCAGGGTGTCCGGGTCCCGGTAGAGGCCGATGTGGCCCACCTTGGCCGAGGGGATCAGGGTCAGGATACCGTCCACCATGCCGAGGCCCGCCCGGAGGACGGGGACGATGGCCAGCTTCTTGCCCGCCAGCTGCTTGAAGGTGCCGGTGGCCACGGGGGTCTTGATGGTCACGTCGGCCAGGGGCAGGTCCCGGGTGGCCTCATAGCACATCAGGGTGGCGATCTCGCTGACCACCTCCCGGAAGTCCTTGACGCCGGTGTTTTCGTCCCGGAGGATGCACAGCTTGTGCTGAAGAAGCGGGTGGTCCAATACGTGTACTTTTTCCATGTGATCCATTTCAGTCATTCCCCTTTTTCTTTATCTCGCGCCAGCCGCTCCCGCTCCGCCTGGGAGAGCCGGTGGTAATCGGGCGTCAGTTCGGACGCCGGGATGAGCCTGCCCTCCCGCGCCTGGTCCAGGGCGGCCCTCGCCACCCCCCAGGCGTTCTGGAACCGCAGGTTGGGTGGGACCATCCGGACCTTCAGGCCCCGTTTGATGAAATCATTATAGCATAGCTGGGCGCCGTCTCCAACTAAAATCTGCGGCTGGCCCTCTGTTTCCAGCTCGGCGGCCAGCTCCTCCAGCCCGATGGCCCGGTCGGGGGCCAGGCGGCGGATGGCCTCGCCGTCGGAGGAGAAACGGGCGTTGTAGACCTGGCTCCTCCTGGCGTCCATCACGGGGCAGATCTGGCCGGGCAGGGCCGCCAGGTTCCAGGCCATGGCCTCCAGCGTGGAGACCTTGGCACAGGGCTTATCCAGCGCCCAGGCCAGCCCCTTGGCCGCCGACACGCCGATGCGCAGGCCGGTGAAGGACCCCGGCCCCGCCGCCGCGGCCACCACGTCCACGTCCCCCAGAGACACCCCGCAGTGCTTCAGCAGTTCCTCCGCCATGGGCAGAAGGGTTTTGGAGTGGGTCATGCCGCTGTTCTCATAAAATTGTGCGATCGGAAAATCGTCCTCGCACAGGCACGCCGAGCAGGCCAGGGCGGAGGATTCCAGTGCCAGTATCTTCATGCTCAGTGTCCCCCCTTGATGCTGACGATCCGGTCCGAGTCCCTCTCCCCCCGGCGGATGTCCACCTGGATACAGCCGGAGAGGGCATCGGCCACCTTCTCACTCCACTCCACGGCGCATACGCCGCCCCGGCGCAGGTAGTCCTCCCAGCCGATGTCGAAGAGCTCGTCGGAGGAGCCCAAACGGTACATATCGAAGTGGAACAGGGGCAGGCGGCCCCCCTCGTACTCGTTGACAATGGTAAAGGTGGGACTGGTGACCCGCTCCCCGATGTCCAGGCCCCGGGCCAAGCCCCGGGTGAAGGCGGTCTTTCCCGCCCCCAGGTCCCCGGTGAAGGCCACCACCGCGCCGGGGGACAGGGTCCTGCCCAGGGCTTCCCCCAGGGCTTCGGTCTCGGCCTCGCTGGCGGTACGGTATTCCATTTCTCCACCTCCCGGCCCGGAATTTGTGATGTTTTCCTAAATTACGCCCATATAGTATAGCATAAGACGGGAAAGAATGGTATACTGTTTTCATTGATTTTGCGTGGAAGGGGGCGGGTATCCTGTCCTGGTTTTCTGATTCCCTGCGGGAGTTCTGGGCCCGGGGGGACAAGCTGTTGCTGGCCCTGTGCCTCCTGGCCAGCGGCTACGGGCTGGTGCTCATCTATACCGCCACCCGCTGGAACGACAACAGCCGCAGCGTCCCGGTGCAGTGCCTCGGCATTTTCCTGGGGGTGGTAGTCTACATCATTCTTTCCTCCGTGGACCTGGAGCTTTTGGTGGAGAAGAGCTGGAAGTGGCTGCTGGCCTTCAATCTGGGCTTCAACCTGCTGGTGCGCACCCCCATCGGGGTCACCCACGGCGGCAACCGCAGCTGGATCGCCATTCCCGGCTTTCCCCTGGAAATACAGCCCGCCGAGGTCACCAAGCTCACCTTCATCCTCCTCTTCGCCTGGCAGTGCGCCAAGCTTCAGAAAAAGGGCATCAGCCGCCCCTCATCCGTCTTTCAGATGGCGGCCCACACGGGGCTGACGGCGGGGCTGATCGCCGTGGTGTCCCACGATCTGGGCATGGCGCTGGTGTACCTGTTCCTCTTTCTGGTCCTCACCTGGACCTCTGGGGTGAAGCTGCGGTGGTTTGCCCTGGGGGCGGTGGTGTGCGTCGTGGGCATCATCCTCGTCTGGCCTCACATCAGCGACCAGTACTTCGCCCGGCGGGTCACCGTGGTCATCGACCACATCACCGGCAACCAGGCCACCCTTTATGAACAGACCCAAGGGGCGGGCTGGCAGCAGAGTCGCAGTATCCTGGCCATTGGCTCCGGAGGGCTCTCCGGCCAGGGCTACCTCCAGGGCATCCAGACCCAGAGCCCCTATGAGAGCTCCCTCCCCTCCCGCAGCGCCGACGAGATCTTCGCCGTCTGCGGCGAGGAGTTCGGTCTGGTGGGCTGTATCCTGGTCATCCTCATTCTGGCGGCCATCATCGCCCGCTGCGTCTGGGTGGCCCGCCGGGCCCCCAGCCCCATGACCGCCCTGGCCGCCATGGGCTATGCCGGGATGCTCTTCTTCCAGTGCGTCCTCAACATCGGCATGTGCCTCTACGTCCTCCCCATCGTGGGGCTCACCCTCCCCTTCTTCAGCTACGGCGGCACCTCCATCATCACCATGTTCGCCGCCATGGGGGCGGTCTCCTCCATCAAGACCCGCTCCCTGCCCAGCTGGCTGAGGGACAGGAGCCAGTTATAACGCGGAAAAGGGGGGCTAGTGATGAAACCGAAAAAATCCACACTTCGCGTCTTCCAATGCCTCACCGCTCTTTTGGCTGTGGCCGCGCTTCTCCTGGGGCAGGTTTCCCTCCGGCTGTACTGGGAACTCCGGGACGGGCTGGCTTGGGAGGTACAGGATGACATCGTCGATCTCCACTATGCTGTGAAAAGCTATCTCAACGCCGCGGGCGAACAGCGGGAGGGGCTCTCCCTCTCCCAGGTCCAGCGGAGCGCCGCCGTTCTCAGCACCCGGCTGGACACCGTGGCACAGTGCTCCTTCCCGTTCCACGAAAGCACCGCCCTCGGGCTCGACCGGGACCAGCTTGGGGAACTGCAGGGTTTCTTTTTCGCCTTGGAAACCTACTTGGACGACATGTCGGAAACGCCGGCGGACCCCGCCCTTTTGGACACGCTGCGGGGGATACGCATCCTTCTGGAGGGATACGTGATCGGCAGGGACCCGGCCGATTACGCCGCTCTGCTCCGCCAAGCCGGGGAGGACCCGGAGACCGTCAACGTCACCTTTTGGGGAAATCAAGACAAATGATATTCCCATCCTTTGTATAATCTCCTTCGGACAGCAAAAAATAGGGCCAGTGTCTTGACCCCTATTTTTGCCCATCCGAAGGAGGTTTTTTCTTTGAAACGTCTCTCCCGCCGCCTGACGGCGCTGGCCGTCATCTGCACCCTCACCCTGGCCCTGCCCGCCTCCGCCGCCCTGTTCGGCGGCGCCCAGGAGGTCCCGTCGGTGGCCGCCTTCTCCAAGAACGGCCCCGCCACCGGCGTCATTTCCTTCTCCCCCGATGATTTCCGGGTTTCCGGGGACGGGAATCTGTCCTCCATCGTCCTCACTTCCCTGCCCGATCCCAGCGCCGGGATGCTCACCATCGCCGGCCAGGCCATCCCCGAGGGGAGCGAGGTGGCCATGAGCGCCGTCTCCGGCCTTCGCTTCACCCCCCTGTCCGCCCCTATGCTCTCCTCCACCAGCTTCACCTTTGCCCCCGTCTTTGCCGGCGGCCAGGTGGGCGAGGACGTGACTGTGGGCCTCTATCTCCTGGCCAGCGCCAACTCCGCCCCTGTGGCCGAGGCCCTGGAGCTGACCACCTATAAGAATGTGGAGGCCACCGGCACCTTTGCCGCCGTGGACCCGGAGGGGGACCTGCTGACCTTTCAGCTGGTGAGCAAGCCCGCCCGGGGCGCCGTGACCCAGGCCGATGAGGGCTCCGCCAGCTTCACCTACACTCCCTATGAGAACAAGACCGGCAAGGATGCCTTCACCTACGTGGCCATCGACGCGGTGGGCAACACCTCCGCCCCCGCCACCGTGTCCATCAAGATCGAGAAGCAAAAGACCAAGGTCACCTATTCTGATATGACCGGCGTGGAGGGCCACCGGGAGGCCGTCCGCCTGGCGGAGACCGGCCTGCTGGTGGGCGAGCAGATGGGGGACCAGTACTTTTTCCACCCCCAGGAGACCGTCAGCCGGGCCCAGTTCACCGCCCTGGCCATGTCCGCCGCCGGGGTGGAGGCCATGGAGGGCGTGACCCTCACCGGCTTTGCCGACGATGAGGTCATGGCCACCTGGGCCAAGCCCTACGTCTCCTCCGCGCTCAAGTCCGGCCTGATCCAGGGTACCCTGGACGAGAGCGGCCAGGTGGTCTTTCAGGCTGACGCCCCCATCACCGCTGCCGAGGCCGCCGTGGTGCTGGACCGGGCCCTGAACATCACCGACGTGGCCGAGACCTTCGCCGCCGCCCCTGCCTGGGCCAACCAGTCCGTCTCCAACCTGGCCAGCTGCGGCATCCCCACCTCCGCCGCTTTGGAGGAACCCCTCACCCGGGCCCAGGCGGCCGTCCTTCTCTCCGGCGCCATCGACGTGCTGGACAGCCGGGAGACCGGCGGCTGGTTCAAGTGGTAATCCCCTCCCAAAGGCAGCCTTTCATTTGCAGATAGGAATAACAAAAAGGACATCCGTTTGGATGTCCTTTTTGTTATGGTGGAGATAAGCGGGATCGAACCGCTGACCTCTTGAATGCCATTCAAGCGCTCTCCCAGCTGAGCTATACCCCCACATACGATATTCAGTTGTATTTGGTGGAGATAAGCGGGATCGAACCGCTGACCTCTTGAATGCCATTCAAGCGCTCTCCCAGCTGAGCTATACCCCCAAATAGGCGCCCCTCACGCAGTTCTCTGCCGTGCGGAACGAATGTTATTTTAGCAGAACTTATCCGGCTTGTCAACACAATCTTTCAATTTTCTCTTTACCAAATAAAGAGGATGGACAGGAGATCGTTATGCGGCGCAAAGGGCACCGGCAAAGCACGGTCACAGTGCCTCACCGGTGCCCTGGTCCGCTGTTGTCAGGGACTTGTTTCACCCCGCCGTATTTTCAGCGGCACGGCCGAGCGGTCAGAATATAAGCCTGTGGTCACGCGGCTTTCGCGAACTCCGAACTAAGCCTCGTTGAGCTTCCGCCAGAGGGTGGTCTTGCTCATATGGAGATAGGCGCAGAGCTTATCCTTATCCCCGCCGAAGAAGCGCAGGAGGAAGGCGATGTAATCCCGCTCCAATGCCTTCAAGTCGTTGGTGACCGGGCAGACGTACTGGGGGCCTGTCTCCGGCGAGCGCTTTTGCCGCACCAGTTCCTCAATAAAAGGCCGGCTCAGACGGTAGTCCTCGCACAACAGCACCACCCGCTCGGAAAAATTGCGCAGCTCCCGGACGTTCCCCGGCCAATCATAGTCCAAAATTGGGGTAAAGACATCCACGTCTTCCCAGTAGATCGCCCGGTTTTCCCGCTCAGCTGCGTCAGCCAGGAAGCTGGTAAACAGCGGGACAATGTCCTCCCGCCGCTCCCGAAGGGGCGGGATCTCCACCTCCAGCAGGGCCAGGCGATAATAGAGGTCCTCCCGGAACTCCCCCTGCCGCACCATTTTCTTGAGGTCTTTGTTGGTGGCGGCGATGACCCGCACATCCACGGGGATGATCTTATCGCCCCCCACCCGCATGATCTCTTTCTCCTGGAGCACCCGCAGAAGCTTGGCCTGGAGGGAGAGGGGAAGCTCCCCCACCTCGTCCAGGAAAAGGCTGCCCCGGTGGGCCAGCTCGAAAAGCCCCCGCTTTCCACTGCTGAGGGCCCCGGTAAAAGCCCCTTTTTCATAGCCGAACAGCTCGCTTTCGATGAGGTTTTCGTTAAAGACCGCGCAGTTGATGGCAACGAATGGGCCGTCGGCCCGGGCGCTCTCGTTGTGGATGCTGGAAGCAATCACCTCTTTCCCGGTACCCGTCTCTCCCCTTATAATGATAGTGCCGTTGCTTCGGGCGTACTTTTTCGCCGTGGACACCAATCGCCGGGACGCGGGATCCTGGCAGACGATATCCTCGAAGGTCATCTTGGCCGTCAAGCCCCGCTCTTTGTTCTGGCGGCGGATGGAAATTTCCAGGTTTTCCACATAGTTGACGCTGTTCAGCACCAGGGCGTAGAGCTCTTCCCGCCCCACGGTGCGGGGGACGATATTGAGGACGTAGTTGCGTTCCCGGACGGTGAGCAGGTAGTTGGCCGGGAGGGTCAGCAGGGTTTCCATATCGCAGTCCAGCAACCCCTTCACATCGGCGTAGCCCTCTCCCCGCAGAAGGAGGCGTTCGGCCTGGAGGTTGCAGGTACGGATGATCCCCAGCTTGTCCACGATGACCACGGCTTCGGAGATGATGTTCGTCATGACCTCGATAAAGTCGTTTTGGGCTTTTTCCTTGAGGGCAATGTCGGTGGAGTAGCGCGCCTCATCCACTGCGCCCATGTAGCAATACTCGTCAATGATAAAGTTCCGATATGGGATGCCCAGCCGCCGGGCGATGAGGATGGGCTCCACGTCGCCCACCACTACGTCCACCTGGTTTTTGGCGTGGAGCTCCCGGATCTCCTGCTCCGCCTCGCCCCGGTCGTACAGCTTGTAATAAAAGAGTTCACAGCCCTCCAGAGAGACCCGTGTCCGCTTGGGGCTGGGTTCGCTCCCCGGCGTATTATATCCGATTTCAAAAATGCAAATGTTGTGATATCCCAACGCCACACATTCGCTGAGCAGGTCCAGGATGGTATACAGCTCATATTTCAGATGGAAGATGGGCGCCGGCACATGATTGGCATAAAGGTATTGCGCAAGGCTTCCACGGGTGAGGATGCCGTATATCTTTGTCTCCCTCATGGCCTGGGCTACCTGCTCCAGGAGTTCCGGACATGGCTTGGACAAAATCACCCGGTAGATATAGGGCTCGATTCCCTGGAAATCCTGGACTTTCTGCGCCTCTTCGGGCGCGACCACCAAGAATTGCTTTTCTTTGATCGGTTCCATGCACATCCCTCCAAAGGAAATATAGCACATTCTTTTCAATTTTGAAATCATTTTTTCAAAAACGAAAAGAATGTTTCTTTTATTGACCCGGGCCAGCCGGACTTTTTGTTGTTTATTCCAAGGAGCACGAGCGTATTCAACTATTTTATGTCCATGCTGGCTAAATTGGCACGGCGTTTGCATTCTAAAAGGGCGACGGACAAAGAGGAAAGGAGCGTGAGGTATGACACATTACCTTCTGTTGAAGTTTACGCCCGGCTATATGGGCGACACACTCTTTGACCTGGCCCGGGAGACATACGAGGAGCTGGCCCGTCAGGTACCCGGCGTACATAAGGTGCGGGTGGAGCGCAACTGTGTGGCGCGGGATTCCAATGCGGACCTGATGGTATGTATGGATCTCATCAACAAGGATGCCCTGGACACCTATTTGGATCACCCCTTGCACAGGGATTTCGCCGCGCAAGTGGAGTCCTGTCTGGTCATGCGGCTTACCTTTGATCACGAGGAGGGAGGGAGTTGTAAAGGCATTTCAGGAGGTGCGTAGTAACACACCCCATTCTAAAAAGCATGTATTCAGCACATTAAGAGGAGGGTTTTTTTCATGGAAGGAAAAACAAAGAAAGCACTCATCCCCGCCTGGATTGGCGTAGCATGCGTGTGGTTCGGCATCCACTGCGGACCAGGCGCGGCCTCCGGTAATCAGACCGTATCCTATTTTGTCAGATACGGCCTCTGGTCTCTGATCATGCCCCTGGTGGCGATGGCCTTGCTGGGTCTCGGTCTTTATTATGCTATGGAATTCTCCCGCAGGACCAAGGCCGTGGATTTTAAGGACTTTGCCAACAAGCTGTTTGACCCTTACCACAAGATTTTCGCAAACTTGTTTGAGTTTTCCTTTGTCGGCACCGTAGGGCTCTCGGGCGGCGCCTGCGTCGCTACGGCCTCCACCCTGTTCCATGATTATTTTGGCGCGCCCGTATGGTTGGGCATCGTCGCCATCGTCTTTTGCACCATCTTCTTCTCTATTTACGGTGAAAGCCTTGTGCGGGCGGCCTCCACTGGTATGTCCGTTATCATTTTCGTGGCCATCTTCGCCGTGGTCATTGCAGGCATCACAAATAACGGCGGAATTGCCCCCAGCTTCGCAGGGCGCTCTCTGTCCGATGCCAACGGCGGTGCCGCTCTCTGGCGCAGCATCCTATACGCCGCTTTCCAGTCCACCGGTGTGTTTGGCGGCTGTATCGCCGTAGTTCACGGACTGAAAAACCGCAGTGAGGTAAAGAAGTCTATTATTTTTGGTATCGCTCTCAACTCTCTGTTTCTCATCGTCGTAGCCCTCATGCTGCTGGGCTACCCTGAGGCCATTCAGGATACCCTGCCCAACTATTGGGTCATCACCCGCGTGGGTGCCCCTGTGCTGGTCGCCTGCTATGTCATGGTAGTCTTTTTCGCCTGCTGCACGAACACGATTTCTTTCTCCAACGCTCTTTCCGGACGTTACGGCAGATTTTTCAAGTTTAAGAATCCCAAAGTCACCAAGCTCATTATCGCTATCATCATGCTGGTCTACGTGAGCGCTTTCTCCGGCTTTGGCCTGAACAAGCTTGTGGGCACCGGCTTCCAGTATCTTGGCTATTTCTGCATCGTCACCCTGCTGATCCCCACGATTTTCGTGGGACGCAGACGGATCAAGAAAATGGATGCGGCCGATGCGGCCGGTGTGTCCTGAGGGTCTGCCATGCGTGAACAACATGTAGGCAGCTTCAATGATTTGGAGTTCATCTCCAACAAAACCTGTTACAAGGCCAACGGCTATACCGACGACGATCTCTCCCGTCCCATCATCGGGATCGCCTGTTCTTTTAACGAGTCCGTGCCGGGACACAACAATTTGCGAATGCTGGCGGAGCAGGTGAAATTTGGGATTTACCGTGCGGGAGGCACCCCGGTGGAATTTGGCGTTATCGCCTGCTGTGACGGTGTGTCCGATAACCACTATGGCTCCCACTACTGCCTGCCGTCCCGGGACGTGATCGCGGATTCCATTGAGGTCCAATGCCGCGCCCACCGCTTCGATGGCGTCATTCTGCTGGGAAGCTGTGATAAAATCGTTCCGGGGATGCTTATGGCCGCCGCGCGGCTGGACCTGCCCGCCATTCTGGTGCCCGGCGGCGCCATGCTTTCTTCCCCGCCCTTCCGGGAAAAGGCCCGCAGCAACACGACCACCATATCAGAGGCTTTCGGCCTCTACACCCAGGGCCGCGCCACGGAAGCGGAGCTTCAGCAGCTCACCAACACTTGCTCCCTCACCTGCGGCTCCTGCCAGTTCATGGGTACGGCCAATACCATGTGCAGCTTTTCCGAGGCCATCGGCATGACCCTCTCCGGCGGCGGCCTTATTCCGGCGGTGTATCATGAGCGCAAGCGCAGCGCTTTCCGCAGCGGCGAACAAATCGTGGCGTTGGTGCGCGCCGGAATCTCTGCCCGGCAGATCATGAGCTGGGAAGCCATCGAAAACGCGATCATGCTGCTTATGGCCGTGGGGGGCTCTACCAACGCCGTCATCCACACCTGCGCCCTGGCCCATGAACTTGGGTTCTCCTCAGATCGGGTCCTGGACGCCTTTGACCGCCTGAGCGCCATCCCCCACATCGCCAAGGTCTCCCCTGCCTCCACCACGCAGGACTGTGAGGATCTTTACAAAGCCGGCGGTATTCCGGCGGTCATGCGCGCCCTCCGCGAACACATTCATACCAATGTGATGACGGTGGACGGCTGTACGTTGGGAGAAACGCTGGATCGCTTCTCCAATCCCTTTCCGGACACTTCTGATCTCATCCGTCCCCTGGACAACCCATACAGCACACTGGGCGGGCTGGTGATCATGCGGGGAAATCTGGCTCCGGATACCGGCGTGGCCAAGCCCGCCGCCATTGCGGAGGAGGTGCGCCAGTTTACCGGCACCGCTATCTGCTTTGATGGAGAGCACGCGTGTATTGAGGCCATCAAGGCGGGAAAGATCAAACCCGGCCACGTGGTAGTGGTACGCTATGAGGGGCCCAAGGGAGGCCCCGGTATGCGGGAAATGTACCTGACCCTCAAAATGCTCAACGGCCAGGGTTTGGCCAAAAGCACAGCCCTTATCACCGACGGACGTTTCTCCGGCACCAACAACGGCTGCTTTGTGGGACACATCTCACCTGAAGCGGCGGAGGGTGGCCCCATTGCCCTCGTGCGGGACGGAGACTCCATCACCATTGACGTGATCCATAAGCGCCTGGAGCTCCATGTATCTGAGGAAGAACTGAGCCAGCGCAGGCGGGAATGGTCCTACACTCCCCCGCAAGATCTCACCGGCTATTTGGCCCGCTACGCAAGGCTGGTTTCCTCTGCTAACAAGGGCGCCGTGCTGGATTAACACTGAACAGGAGGTTTTATTATGAACAAGACCGAAGAGAGCAAAAAAATTGTCACAGAATTTTACCGCACCTATGGCATCGAAAAAGACGCGGAGAAGTGCAAGCAATTTTTCGGAGACAAATACATCCAGCACAACCCTCACGTACAGGACGGCGTTGACCATTTCCTGCGCTTCGTTCAGTACCGCCACGATCACTTCCCCGAGGGCCGCAACAACGTAATGCTGACCATCGCTGACGGCGACAAGGTCATGCTCCACGTCCACTCCGTACTCACCCCCGGTGAGCCCGGACGCAATCTGGTGGACACTTTCCGGGTGGAGGATGGCAAGGTGGTGGAGCACTGGGACGTGATCCAGGACGTGGAGGTGCTCAAATTCCCGCCCATCAACGACAACGGCCTTTTCAACCAGGCCGGAGATGAGATCCTCACCGATCTGGACAAGACGGAGGAAAACCGGGCGCTGGTCACCGCCTTCTATACCGCCTACGGCATCGAAAAGGACGCCGACAAATGCGCAAAATTTTTGGGGGATACCTATATCCAGCATAACCCCCATGTCCAGGACGGCCCGGAGCATTTCCTCAAATTCGTCCGCTTCCGCAAAGAGCATTTTCCCCAGGGCCGGAACGAGATCAAACTGACCGTGGCCCAAGGAAACCTGGTGGGATTCCACGTCCACTCCGTACTCACCCCCGGTGAGCCCGGACGCAACCTGGTGGACATCTTCCGGGTGGAGAACGGGAAGATCGTGGAGCATTGGGACACCATTCAAGACATCGAGGTGTTGAAGTTCCCGCCCATCAACGATAACGGGCTGTATTGATATATTTATCGCATCGGCAACTATTCCACCTTAAAAAAGTCGTCCCCGCCGCCTAAGAAGGCGGCGGGGACGACTTTTTTAAGGCTATCCAAAGGGGTGTATCCCCCCAGGCGACAGAATGATTGAAACGCTCCGCCGGGACCTCTGCGCCATTATTCCATAGCCAATCTCTATATTACTGGAAATAGGCCGCCCCGGAGCGGAAAATACCCATATCAAAACGGCCCGGAACATTTTTGTAGAGTTCCTCTCCCATCCGCTCAGAGTGGCCCATCTTCCCCAGCACCCGGCCGTCGGGGCTGGTCACCGCCTCGATGGCCCAATAGCTGCCGTTGGGGTTATAGAGGCCGTCCATGGTGGCCTCCCCCGCCAGGTCCACATACTGGGCGGCGATCTGGCCGTTCTCCGCCAGAGCCTTCAGCGTGGCCTCCGGGGCCACGAAGCGGCCCTCGCCGTGGCTGATGGGGACGGTGTACACCTCCCCCACCTTGGCGCCCGCCAGCCAGGGTGATTTGACGCTGGATACCCGGGTGCGCACCAACATGCTCTGGTGGCGGCCGATGGTGTTGAAGGTGAGGGTGGGGCTGTCCCCCGTCATGTCCTGGATTCTGCCGAAGGGCACCAGCCCCAGCTTCACGAGGGCCTGGAAGCCGTTGCACACGCCCAGCATCAGCCCGTCCCGCCGCTCCAGCAGGTCGGTGACGGCCTCGGCCAGGGCGGGGGCGCGGAAGAGGGCGGCGATGAGCTTGGCGCTCCCCTCGGGTTCGTCGCCGCCGGAGAAGCCGCCGGGGAGGAATACCATCTGGTTCTCCCGGACGGCCTTGGCCAGAGCGGAAACGCTCTCCTCTACGCGGGCAGGGGTCAGGTTGTTCACCACCAGCACCTGGGGAACGGCCCCGGCCCGCTCCATCGCCCGGGCGCTGTCATACTCGCAGTTGGTGCCGGGGAAAACCGGGATGAGCACCCGGGGCCTGGCGATGTGGAGGCCGGGAGCAGCTGGAGCCTTCGCCCCGCTGGAGAGCGTGGGGGCCGCCCCCTCCCCCGCCGCCGTGAGGGGGAAGACGGGGGCCAGCTTGGCCTCGTAGGCCCGCTCCAGCTCCGCCAAATCGACTCGCTCCCCGCTCAGGGTGAAGGCGTACTCCTCCACGGTGCGGCCCAGGAGAAGGCCCACGTCCTCCGCCTCCTCCGCCAGCTCCAGGAGGAAGGCCCCCCGGCGGACGGCGAAGATGGTGTCCCCGTCCACACTCCCGGCAAAGCCGACGCGGTTGCCCAGACACATCTTGAAGAGGCCCTCGGCCACGCCGCCGTGGACCACCGCCCAGGCGGAAAGGACCTGTTTCTCCGAAATCAGCCCCTCCAGCTTGGCGCACAGGGCGTTGAAGCTCTCCGGCATGGGCAGAAAGCCGTCGTACTCCGGCGTTAGTAGGACCACCCGGTGTCCGGGGGCCTTGAACTCGGGGGAGATCACGTTTCCCGCCGCCCCGGAGGCCACGGCGAAGGACACCAGGGTGGGGGGCACGTCAATGTGCTCGAAGGTGCCGGACATGGAGTCCTTGCCGCCGATGGCGGCCACCCCCAGGTCTAGCTGAGCCTTGAGGGCCCCCAGGAGGGCGGCCAGGGGATTGCCCCACCGCTCCGGGTCCGCGCCCAGGCGCTTAAAATACTCCTGGAAGGTGAGGTACATCTTTTCCCTCTGGAAGCCCGCCGCCGTCAGCTTGGCTACGCTCTCGCACACCGCCAGCCAGGCCCCCCGGAACTCGTCCCGCTCGCTGACGAAGGGGTCAAAGCCGAAGGCCATGCCGGCGCAGGTAGCGGTCTCCCCCGCCACGGGCAGCTTGTGAGACATGACCTGGGCGGGGGTCTTCTGGTACTTGCCGCCGAAGGGCATGAGCACGGTGGCCGCCCCGATGGTGGAGTCGAACCGCTGGGCAAGCCCCTGCTGAGAGCAGATGTTCAGGTCGGTGACCAGAGCCCCGAGCCGCTCCGAGAGAGGGGCGGCGGAATGGTCCTCCATCACTGCGCGTGGAGCGGAAATGACTGCCTTCGCGTGCTTCTCCGCCCCGTTGGAGGCCAGGAAGTTCCGGGCGATGTCGCAGACGGTGTTCCCCTTCCACTTCATCACCATCCGGGGCGCCTCGGTGACCACCGCCACCACCGTGGCCTCCAGATTTTCCCCGTGGGCCAGGGCGATGAAGGCATCGGCCTCTTGGGCCTCCACCACCACTGCCATGCGCTCCTGGCTCTCAGAGATGGCTAGCTCTGTGCCGTCCAGGCCCTCATATTTCTTGGGCACGGTGTCCAGGTCGATAATAAGGCCGTCGGCCAGCTCCCCCACGGCCACGGACACACCGCCCGCGCCGAAGTCATTGCAGCGCTTGATGAGCCGGGTGGCTGCCGGATTACGGAACAGCCGTTGGAGCTTGCGCTCCTCGGGGGCGTTGCCCTTCTGGACCTCCGCCCCACAGCTCTCCAGGCTCTCCAGCTTGTGGGCCTTGGAGGAGCCGGTGGCCCCGCCGCAGCCGTCCCGGCCCGTGCGGCCCCCCAGGAGGATGACCACGTCGCCGGGGGTCGGCTCCTCCCGCCGGACGTTGGCCTCGGGCACCGCCCCCATCACCGCCCCGATCTCCATGCGCTTGGCCACGTAGCCGGGGTGGTAGAGCTCGGTGACCTGGCCGGTGGCCAGGCCGATCTGGTTGCCGTAGCTGGAATAGCCCTGGGCAGCGGTGGTCACCAACTTGCGCTGGGGCAGCTTGCCCGCCAGGGTCGCCTCCACCGGCACCAGGGGGTCCCCCGCGCCGGTGACCCGCATGGCGGAAAAGACATAGCCCCGGTTCGCCAGGGGGTCTCGGATGGCCCCGCCGATGCAGGTGGCCGCGCCGCCGAAGGGCTCGATTTCGGTGGGGTGGTTGTGGGTCTCGTTCTTGAAGAGGAGGAGCCAGTCCTCCATTTTTCCGCCGTTGTCCACCTGGATACGGACGGAACAGGCGTTGATCTCGTCGCTCTCGTCCAGGTTTTTCAGGATGCCCTTCTGCTTTAAATATTTGGCCCCGATGGTGGCCAGGTCCATGAGGCAGATAGGCTTCTTGTCCCGGCTGGTCTCGGCCCGGAGCCTCAGATAGAGATCCCAGGCCTCCTTCACCGCCGGTTCCTCCACCGTCACCTCGTCCAGAATGGTGCCGAAGGTGGTGTGGCGGCAGTGGTCGGACCAGTAGGTGTCCAGCACCCGCACCTCGGTGACGGTGGGGTCCCGTCCCTCTTTTTGAAAATAGCCCTGGCAGAAGGCCATGTCAGCCCCATCCATGGCGAGGCCCATCTCTTCCCCCAGCTTGGCAAGGCCTGCGGCGTCCAGGGCGTTGAAGCTCTCCAGGACGGCCACGGTCTCCGGCGCGTCGTACCGCGCCGCCAGGGTGTCCGGCCTGTCCAGGGCCGCCTCCCGGGCCTCCACGGGGTTGATGACGTACCGCTTGACCCGCTCCACGTCCTCCGCCGACAGCGCCCCGGAG
Organism: Pseudoflavonifractor phocaeensis; assembly: GCF_038439875.1. Taxonomy (NCBI): domain Bacteria; kingdom Bacillati; phylum Bacillota; class Clostridia; order Eubacteriales; family Oscillospiraceae; genus Pseudoflavonifractor; species Pseudoflavonifractor phocaeensis. The sequence goes on along the minus strand of NZ_JBCDMT010000006.1, from coordinate 185,492 downwards.
AGGAGGTACACCTTGGCCGAGCGCACCGCCGGGCGCTCCCCGGCGGAGATGAGCTGGACGCACTCGCTGGCCGAGGCCGCCCGCTGGTCAAACTGGCCGGGCAGGTATTCCACGGCGAACACGGCGCAGTCCCCCTGGGGCAGGTGGTCGTAGACCTCGTCCACGGCGGGCTCGGAAAACACCACGGGGACGCACCGGCGGAAGAGGGCCTCGTCCACCCCCTCCACGTCGTAGCGGTTCAGGATGCGCAGGCCGTCCAAGCCCCCGATGCCCAGCAGGTTCCGCAGCTCCTCCAGCAGGGCCTTGGCCTCCACGGCGTAGGGGGCCTTCTTTTCGGCGTAAACACGGTAGACCATGGACGTCCCTCCTAGTTTTTCGCGGCCAGCGCCCTGGCCCCGATGTCGTTTCGCTTGTGCATCCCCGCAAAGGAAATCTCCTTTACGGCATTATAGGCTTTGGAAACAGCCTCCTCCAGGGTATCCCCCAGAGCTGTGACCCCCAGGACCCGCCCCCCTGCCGTCACAAGGGATTCCCCCTCCAGGGCGGTGCCGGCGTGGTAGACGGCCGCGTCGGAGCTGGGGAGCTGACCGTCCATGAGACCCGTAATGGGGATACCCTTGTCATATGTGCCGGGGTAGCCCCCGGAGGCCAGCACCACGCAGGCGGCGTGCCGGTCAGAGAATGTCACGTCCAGCTCCCCCAACGTGCCGTCGGTCACCGCCCGCATGACGGTGTAGAGGTCGGTCTCCAGCAGGGGGAGCACCACCTGGGTCTCCGGGTCGCCGAAGCGGCAGTTGTACTCGATGACCTTGGGCCCCTTGGGGGTGAGCATCAGCCCGAAGTAGAGACAGCCCTTGAAGGTCCGCCCCTCGGCGTTCATGGCCTCCATGGTGGGCAGAAAAATCTTCTCCATGCACTCGGCGGCGATTTCCGGGGTGTAGTAGGGGTTGGGGGCGACGGTGCCCATGCCCCCGGTATTGAGCCCTCGGTCCCCGTCCAGGGCCCGCTTGTGGTCCATGGAGGACACCATGGGCACCAGGGTCTTGCCGTCGGTGATGGAGAGGACGGAGACCTCCGGGCCGGTCAAAAACTCCTCAATGACCACCGTGGCCCCCGAGGCGCCGAACTTCCCCCCCACCATCATCTCCTCCACGGCGGCAATGGCTTCGGCCCTGTCCTGGCAGATGAGCACGCCCTTGCCCAGAGCCAGCCCGTCGGCCTTCACCACGATGGGCCAGGCCTCGTTCTGTTCCAGATAGGCCTTTGCCTGTTCCACCTCCGTGAAGGTCTCATAGGCGGCGGTGGGGATGTGGTATTTCCTCATCAGGTCCTTGGCGAAGGCCTTGCTGGCCTCGATGCGGGCGGCGGCCCTGTTGGGGCCGAAGGCAGGGATGCCCCGCTCCTCCAAAAGGTCTACCAGCCCCAGGGCCAGGGGGTCGTCGGGGGCCACCACCACGTAGTCCATCCCCTCCAGGGAGCACCATTTGGCGATGGCCTCCACGTCGGTGGCGGAGATTGGCACCCGCACGGCGTCGTAGCCGATGCCGCCGTTGCCGGGGGCGGCGTACAGCTCGGTCACCTCCGGGTTTTCTTTCAGCTTGCGGAGGATGGCGTGCTCCCGCCCTCCGCCGCCAACCACTAATATTTTCATTTCAACACACCCTCTTGCGTCATGTGAAGCTCAACGGGCGGATACTATCCGCCCCTACGCCAACGCCTTTGCCCTTGTCGGGGCGGCTCGCATCTAAACCCATGCCGGTGCGAATACCCTTGTCGGGCCGACTCGCATCCGAAACCCACGCCAGCGTGGATACCCTTGTCGGGGCTACTCGCATCCGAACCTACGCCAGCGCGGACACCCCTGTAGGGGCGGATAGCATCCGCCCGCCCCCGCCTTAATGATGGAACAGCCTCAGCCCGTTGAATGCCATGGCGATGCCGTATTTGTCGCAGGTCTCGATCACGTTGTCGTCCCGGATGGACCCGCCGGGCTGGACGATGGCGGTGACGCCGCTGCGGTGGGCCCGCTCCACGTTGTCCCCGAAGGGGAAGAAGGCGTCGGAGCCCAGGCACACGCCGGTGACAGTGTCCAGATACGCCCGCTTCTCGGCGCTGGTGAAGGGCTCCGGGCAGACGGTGAAGCGGCTTTGCCACTTGCCCTCGTCCAGCACGTCGCCGCTCTCCTCGTCGGAGAGGTACAAATCCACCGTGTTGTCCCGGTCCGCCCGGCCCAGAGTGGGCAGGAAGGGCAGGCCCAGCACCTTGGGATGGTGGCGAAGCTGCCACAGGTCGGCCTTGTTCCCCGCCAGACGGGTGCAGTGGATGCGGCTCTGCTGGCCGGCCCCCACGCCGATGACCTGCCCGCCGCTGGCGTAACACACGGAGTTGGACTGGGTGTACTTGAGGGTGATGAGGCAGAGGGTGAGGTCCCGCTTCTGCTCCGCCGTCAGGGTCTTGTTGCGGGTGGGCATGTTGGCAAAGGCCTCCTCGCCGAAGGTCACGGTGTTGTGCCCCTGCTCGAAGACCACGCCGAAGACCTGCTTGCGCTCCAGGGCGGGGGGCTCATAGGCGGGGTCGATTTGCACCACGTTGTAATTGCCCTTCTTCTTCCCTTTCAGGATGGCCAGGGCTTCGTCAGTATAGCCGGGGGCGATAATACCGTCGGACACCTCGTGCTGGAGGAGCCTCGCGGTGGCCGCGTCGCACACGTCGGACAGGGCGGCCCAGTCGCCGTAAGAGCTCATGCGGTCCGCCCCCCGGGCCCTGGCGTAGGCGCAGGCGATGGGGGTCAATTCAATGGCGTCGTCCACAAAGTACATCCGCCTCAATACATCGTCCAGAGGCAGGCCCAGGGCCGCCCCCGCCGGGGAGACATGCTTGAAGGAGGCGGCGGCAGGCAGACCGGTGGCCTGCTTTGCCTCCCGCACCAGCTGCCAGGAGTTGAGGGCGTCCATGAAGTTGATGTAGCCCGGCTTGCCGCCCAGCACGGTGACGGGCAGCTCCCCCTCCTCCACGAAAATGCGGGCGGGCTTCTGGTTTGGGTTGCAGCCGTATTTCAGTTCCAGTTCTGTCATCTGTCACATTCCTTTCCCGATCAGACAAATACTTGATCTGCCTCTCCCTTTCCCGCCCCAAGCTTGGGCTGGCGCTCCAGGCTATACTGGAAGAGACACATATCTATGATTTTCATCGGCGGATATACGACCCGCCGGGAGCACTTCTCCCGCAGGGCCTCCCAGGCCTCCCAATGCCCGGCATAGAGCCGTCCCAGCGCTTGAAGAGATCCTTTGGAAAAGGCCCCGCGCGCCACTCCGGTCTCTCGGGCCGCCCATTTGAAATAGCGGTCATAGGCCGGGACGCAGCCCAATGTGCCCAAAAGGATCTTGGTCAGCAGCGTGTCTGAGGGCGTCTCCCCCGCCTCTCTGCGGTAGGTTTGGCTCAGTTCTCCTGACAGCTCCATCACTTGCCCGGCAAAGTCGCCCCGCGCCAGTGATCCCCGGCCCAGCTCCGTCAGAGAGGACCAGCGGTCCTCCAAAAGAAGCGCCGCCGCCGGAAGATGTATCTTGTAGTCCTTTTGCAGTAGAAAGGCCCCACCCCGCAGCATCCCCCAGCTAGCCAAATACCAGGCCAGATGGAGGGACAGAAAGTCCAGGTCCGCCGATCCCTTCCGGGCGGCGGAGAAAGCCAAATAACAGTGTTCCCAGAACCGATAACGGGCGTGAGGGTCATCCTCCATCCGCTCCAGGAAGCCCTCTCCCGCCCTCAGCAGAGCTTCCGGCTCCGCTCCCTTATCCGCGGAGGCCGTCCGCCTTCGGGAAGGTCCACAGCCGGGCGCGCGGCGGCTCTCCTGTTCCAAATATTCCCTTGCCAGCTTCGGGTCCCGGCGGAAGGTGACCTGCCGGGCGGGAATGGAGCACTGCTCTACCACATAACCGGCCAAAAGCCAACCATGGCACAGAGAGTTTTGGGCAGAATTGACCCAGCAGGCGGGATATTGATACGCGGAAGCGGGCAGACCACAGATCCCCTCCAGCATATCAAAGGTCATGGACCGTCTTTCTCCGCCGTTTTTTATCAGATAATCGGTCAAAACCGCGTATTTATCTCCCTTAGGCACGGCTTTTCTCTCCTCTTACGCCTGGTGTTTGTTGATGATGGCGGTTTCGGTCTTCCCGCTCTCCAGCTCCACCGTGCGGACGAAAAGGGAGACCTTGTTGTCTGCGTTGAGGGCGGCCCACACTTGGTCCGCCAGGGCTTTGGCGCTCTCATTTCCCAGGGAAACCGTCTTCGGCTCCCCCCGGAAGGAGGGCAGCGGGTCGCCGTCGGTCTCGTAGGTGCTGATGAAATGGCCGGTGCCGGGGAGCGCGGGATATTCGAAGGTCTCCCGCACGCAGGCGGAGCCCGCGGCATCGGCCGCCTTTAAAATGGAAAGCTTATAGCTCCCATCCGGAGCCAGCAGGCCGGAGATGCGGGGGGTCCAGTTGGGGCCGTCCGGCTCGAATTCCCTGGTGCGGAGGGCCTGCTCAAAGGGCCTTCCTTCCTTCAAAAATTCCACCACCGTGTCGGTCTGGTCCCCGTTGGTGACCACCAATCCCCGGCCAAACGTCCGCACCGGGTGGTAGATGATGAGGGAGGGATCGGTCATCTTGCTCTCGTCAAAGGCCCTGGTGCAGATGCCGTCGGCGGTCTCCTCAAAGACCCGGTTGCGGCTGTTCTCGCTGCGGCCCATGATGAAATAGACCACCACCGCCCGGTTCCCGTCGGCGGACCGCCCCAGGGTGATACCCCGGCCGGGATAAGGGTTGGCGGCCAAAAGCTCAGTCAGTTGTTCCATGTTCCTCATCCTCTTCTTTCTTTGTGGGCTCACTCCCGGTGAAGTCCTCCGGGGGAAGCAGATGAAAAATGTAAAGGCCCACCTCACGCACCAGGACCACAAGCCCGGCGATCGCTGCGGCCCCGCCAAATAGCAGAGATATCTGCCCGAACGGGCCAAAATGGTAGCCGTAAGTCAAATAAATCCCAAACAGGAGCAAAAACCCGGCGGCGACCACGCCCACCAGGCGTTCCATCGGCTTCATACGCCATCCTCCTTGATTCGTACTGTTCTGCCCTCCACGGCCAGCCGTCCGGCGCAGAAGAGGGCCACGGCCCGGGGCAGGAGCTTCCACTCCGCCTCCTCCATGACCCGTTTTTGCAGCGTTTCCGGGGTGTCCCCCGGCAGGATGTCAACCGCCTTTTGCAGGATGATTGGCCCCTCGTCCGCCCCCTCGTTGACGAAGTGGACAGTGGCGCCGGTGACCTTCACCCCCCGCTCCAGGGCCGCCTCGTGGACCTTCAGGCCGTAATAACCCTTCCCGCAGAAGGCGGGGATAAGGCTGGGGTGGACGTTGATGATACGGTTTTCATAGGCGGCGATAAAAGCCCCGTTCAGGATGGATAAAAAGCCCGCCAGCACCACAAGGCCGGTGTGGTGGGCCTTCAGCACGTCCAGCAGGGCGGCACAGAAGGCGTCGGTGTCCGGGTAGTCCCCCCGGGCCACCGTGACGGCCTCCACCCCGGCCCGACCCGCCCGCTCCAGGGCGTAGGCCCCGGGCCTGCTGGACACCACCAGGGAGATGCGCCCGCCGGGGAGCTCCCCCCTGCTCTGGGCGTCCAAAAGGGCCTGGAGGTTGGTGCCGCCCCCGGAGACCAGCACAGCGATGTTGGTCATACCAGCGCCACGCCCTTCTCGCCGGGGACGATCTCCCCCATGGGGTAGGCCTCCTGGCCCTCGGCCTTCAAAAGGTCGACTGCCTTGTCCGCGTCGGCGGCGGGCACCACCAGGGCCATGCCAACGCCCATGTTGAAGGTGTTGAACATGTCCCGCTCCGGGATATCCCCCTCCCTGGCGATGAGGTCGAAGAGGGGGGAGACCCGGACGGCCTTCCGCCGGATCTTGGCGCTCAGGCCGTCAGGGAGACACCGGGGGATGTTCTCGTAGAACCCGCCCCCGGTGATGTGGCTGACGCCGTGGACCGCCACCGACTCCATCAGCTTGAGGACGGGCTTCACATAGATTTTGGTGGGGGTGAGCAGGGCGGGCCCCAGCTCGCCGGAGAGCTCGGGCACGTTCCGATGAAGGTCTTTCCCCTCCAAGTCAAAGACCTTCCGCACCAGGGAGAAGCCGTTGGAGTGGACGCCGGAGGAGGGCAGGGCCAAAATCACGTCCCCCGCCGCCATTTTGCTGTTGTCCAAAATTTTGGACTTGTCCACGGCCCCCACGGTGAAGCCAGCCAGGTCGTACTCGTCCTCGGGGTAGAACCCGGGCATCTCGGCGGTCTCCCCCCCCACCAGGGCGCAGCCCGCCTGGACGCAGCCCTCGGCCACGCCGGAGACGATGGCGGCGACGCACTCCGGGACGTTCTTCCCGCAGGCGATGTAATCCAGAAACACCAGGGGCCTGGCCCCGCAGGCCAGCACGTCGTTGACGCACATGGCCACGCAGTCGATGCCCACGGTGTCGTGCTTGTCCAGCAAAAAGGCCAGCTTCAGCTTGGTGCCCACCCCGTCGGTGCCCGAGACCAGCACCGGGTGGGGCATGTCCTGAACGTCCAGCTCAAAGAGGCCGCCGAAGCCGCCCAGCCCCCCCAGCACGCCGGGGATCATGGTGCGGCCCACGTGGGCCTTCATCAGCTCCACGGCCTGGTACCCGGCGGTGATGTCCACCCCGGCGGCCTTGTAGCTCTCGGAAAAACTCTTCTCCATGGTACCCTCCTCAATCCCCGGTGCTCTCGGAGAATTTGTTCTCAAACTTGCTCTTGGCCCCGGCCTTGGGGGGCTCCACCGGGTAGTTGCCGGTGAAGCAGGCGTCGCACAGCCCGCCGCAGCCCCCCTCGGGGAGCTTGGGCAGGTCCTCCACGGGCAGGAAGCCCAGGGAGTCCACCCCGATGATCTGGGCGATCTCCTCCACCGAGTGCTTGTAGGCGATGAGGTTCTCGCTGGAGTCGATGTCGGTGCCGAAGTAGCAGGGGTAGAGGAAGGGGGGCGCCGACAGGCGCATGTGGACCTCCCTGGCCCCGGCCTCCCGCAGGAGCTTGACGATTTTCAGGCTGGTGGTGCCCCGGACGATGGAGTCGTCCACCAGCACCACCCGCTTGTCCTTCACCGTGGCGGCGATGGGGTTCAGCTTGATGCGCACGTCGTTCTCCCGCTGCTTTTGGTTGGGGGCAATAAAGGTGCGGCCGATGTACTTGTTCTTCAAAAAGCCCATGCCGTAAGGGATGCCGCTCTGCTGGGCGTAGCCCAGGGCGGCGTCCAGCCCGGAGTCGGGCACCCCCACCACCACGTCGGCCTGGACGGGGTGGGAGAGTGCCAGCAGGGCCCCCGCCCGCTGGCGGGCGGTGTGGACGGCGGAGCCGTCGATGACGGAATCCGGGCGGGCAAAATAGATGTACTCAAAGGAGCAGAAGGCCCGCCGCTCCCCCGCGCAGTGGGTGCGGATGGACTCCACGCTCCCCCCGTCGGAGACCACCACCACCTCCCCCGGGTCGATGTCCCGGACGAACACGGCGCCGATGGCGTCCAGGGCGCAGCTCTCGCTGGCGAAGACCACGCTCTCCCCCAGCCGGCCCATGCACAGGGGCCGGAACCCCATGGGGTCCCGGGCGGCGATGAGCTTCCGTGGGGACATGATGACCAGGGAGTAGGCCCCCTTCAATTCCGCCATGGCCCCCACCACCGCCTCCTGGATGGAGGCGGCCTGGAGCCGGTGGCGGGTGATGGTGTAGGCGATGACCTCGGTGTCGCTGGTGGAGTGGAAGATGGCCCCCTGCATCTCGTACTCCCGCCGCAGCTCTGCGGCGTTGGTGAGGTTGCCGTTGTGGGCCAGGGCCATGGAGCCCTTCACGTGCCGCACCACTAAGGGCTGGGCGTTGGAGGCGCTGCGGGTGCCGGTGGTGGCGTAGCGGCAGTGGCCCACCGTCATCTTCCCCCGGGGCAGGCGCTCCAGCACCTCCCGGGAAAAGACCTCGCTGACCAACCCCACGTCCTTGTGGAGCTGGATGACCCCGTCGTCGTTCACCGCCATGCCGCAGCTCTCCTGCCCCCGGTGCTGGAGGGCGTAGAGGCCGTAGTAGGTGTCCGCGATAATGTCCTCAATGTCCCCCACGTCGTAGAGGCCGAAGACGCCGCACTCCTCGTGGAGCTTGTCCCAAATGGCGCTCATCTTACTCCCCCAGCAGGCGCTTCATGACTTCCTGGTAGGCCTCCACCTCGCCCCCCAGGTCCCGGCGGAACAGGTCCTTGTCCAGGTGGGCGCCGGTGGTGGCGTCCCAGAAGCGGCAGGTGTCGGGGCTGATCTCGTCGGCCAGGACGATGGTGCCGTCGGAAAGGCGGCCGAACTCCAGCTTGAAGTCGATGAGATCGATGTTGTACTGCCTGAGGTAATTCTTGAGTACCTCGTTGACCTGGAAGGCGTAGGTGTCGATGGTCTTCATCTCCTCCACGGTGGCCGCCTTGAGGGCCAGGGCGTGGTAGTGGTTGATGAGGGGGTCGCCCAGGTCGTCGTCCTTGAAGCTGTACTCCAGGGTGGGCTGGTCGAACCGGGTGCCCTCCTTCACCCCCAGCCGGGCGGTGAAGGACCCGGCGGCCACATTGCGCACGATGACCTCCAGGGGCACGATGGAGACCTTCTTCACCAAGGTCTCCCGGTCGGACAGCTCCTCCACGAAGTGGGTGGGCACGCCCTCCTTTTCCAGCATCCGCATCAGGGAATTGGTGACCTTGTTGTTCACCACGCCCTTGCCCCGGATGGTGCCCTTCTTGGCGCCGTTGCCGGCGGTGGCGTCATCCTTATAGTCCACGATGACCAGGTTGGGGTCGTCGGTGGCGTAAACCTTCTTAGCCTTGCCCTCGTACAGCTGCTCTCTCTTCTCCATTTTAATCAATCTCCTTCTTTATTCTCGTCCTGATCTTCCGCCAGCTTTACCATGTGAATGTGGTCCTCCCACACTCCGTTGATCTCCAAATAGCTCCGCGCCATCCCCTCGGGCCGGTATCCGTTTTTCTCCAGCACCCGGATCGAGGCCTTGTTCCGGGGCATCACGTTTCCTTCGATCCGGTGGAGGCCCAACTCCTGAAAGGCGAACCGGGTCACCAGACCCACGGCCTGGGTCATCCAACCTCTGCTCCAGCACTGGGCGTCCAATTTATAGCCCAGGAAGGCCGAACGAAAGGCGCCCCAGATGATATTGTTCAGACCGATGAGTCCCACGATCCGCCCCGGCGCCTCCGTCCGCTCCAGATAGAACCGCCTGCTTTGCCCCTCCTGCCAGTCCCGGAGTTCCCGCTCCAGGGCCGCCCGCTGGTGTTCCGGCGTAAAGAAATCCCCGGCCCGCACCGGGTCAATGTACTGAAACGCCTCCCGGTTCCGGCGGTAAAAGTCCGCCAGGGCCTCCGCCAGATCGGGGTGGGCAGGGATCAGGCGCAGGCCGTCCCGCTCCATGTCCACGGCGCTTACAGCCCGGCCAGTTCGGCTTGGAGGGCGGCATCCTTTTGGGCGATCTGGGCTCTCATGTCCTCCTTGGTCGCAGCCAGCTTGGCGGCCAGGGCCTCATCGGTGACGGCCAACATCTGGGCCGCCAGCACCGCGGCGTTCTTGGCGCCGTTCAGCGCCACCGTGGCCACCGGCACGCCGGAGGGCATCTGTACCGTGGCCAGCAGGGCATCCAGGCCGTCGGCGGCGCCCCCCCTCATGGGGATACCGATGACGGGCAGGGTGGTGTTTCCCGCCAACACGCCCGCCAGATGAGCGGCCATGCCGGCGGCGGCGATGATGACCCCGAAGCCCTCGGACCGGGCGGCCTGGGCAAACCGGGCCGCCTGTTCCGGGGTGCGGTGGGCGCTTAGAATATGGGCCTCAAAGGGGATGTCCCAAGCCTTTAGCTGCTGGGCGGCGGCCTTTACCACCGGCCAATCACTGTCACTTCCCATGATGATAGCGACCTTTTTCATATTGTTCCTCCTGATCCCAATCAAAAAATGAAAGAGGACATGGCGCATACGCGCCATGTCCTCTTATGCTTGCTCGAAGGCCCCGGCAAAAAGGGCAGACTCCCCCCGCCGGGAGCAGGAGGGCACACCGGTGGCGGCTACACTGCCCTGCCAAAACTGACAGCCGGTCATCCCCCTCGCCTCCTCTTCAAGCGTTGTTTCACGTTAACTATATCGAACTTCCCAAAGGATTGCAACGCCAATTTCTCCACCTTCGACATTTTTAGAAAATCCCACAAGGCCGGTGTCGAAAAGGCCGTCTCTTTTCGACGATTCGGCGGGAACACGCCCCCCGTTCCGCCGGCATAGGCTGGCGGGGAAACCATACCCAAATCCACCGTTAGGAGGAACACCTATGAGCAATCCATATCTCTGCCCGCCCCCCTGTCCAGGGCCGGAGCCGGGCTGTCCCTGCCCCACCGGCCCCGCCGGTCCAACCGGGCCCCGGGGGAATACAGGCCCCGCGGGACCGGCCGGACCGCAGGGGCCCAGGGGAGCGGAAGGGGCCCAGGGGCCCCAGGGACCGGAAGGGCCAAGAGGCCCTCAAGGCGCCGCCGGGCCCACCGGTCCCCAAGGGCCCCGGGGGATCGACGGCACCCAGGGCCGTCAGGGTGCCCGGGGTCCGGCAGGGCCTCAGGGCCCCTCCGGACACACGGGTCCCACAGGTCCGCAGGGCCCCAGAGGCGCCAACGGCCTCCAGGGTGCCCAGGGGCCACAAGGCCCGGAAGGACCCCAGGGTCCTACGGGCCCCCAAGGTCCCGAAGGAGCGCAGGGCGGCACCGGCCCCCAGGGGAACCCCGGTCTCCAGGGCCCGGCTGGACTCCAAGGCCCCACAGGGCCGACAGGACCACAGGGTCCCCGGGGAGCGGACGGCCCCAGGGGGGCCCAGGGTCCCCAAGGACCGGAGGGGCCCGCAGGCCCCCGGGGACCGGAGGGTTTGCAGGGCGCCCCTGGGCTCCAGGGGTTGGAAGGCGCCCGAGGCCCGCAGGGGCCTCGGGGCCCCGCGGGACCGACTGGGCCCATTGGAAATACCGGTGCCACCGGTCCCACCGGCCCCAGCGGGGCCGACGGCACGCTGTCAACCGCTTATGTCAGCGCCCAGATCCGCGCCCAGGCTTACAGCAATGGAGACTATCTGGTTTTCCAACCCCTGTTCAGCGGCGGGGGCATCGTACCGCAGTACGACGAGAATACCATCCTGCTCAACCAGCACGGCATCTTCTGCATCAGCTACACCGTTCAGGCCTCGGACGCCGTGGCGGGAGACTGGTTCCAGCTCACCCCCGTGGTGGGCCGCCTGCCCATCCGCATGGCCGCGTCGTCCGCCCACGCCTCCGTGGACGGTGCCCCGTTGGGCGTCTGCGGCATTTATCTGGACAATTCCCCCGGCTCCTTCTATCTCCGTCTCCACTTCCAGTCCAACCGCCCCCTCTCTCTCACAGGCACCTTGTCCGTGTTCCGCGTCTCCGATATCCTTCTGCCTCCGTCGTAAGACAAAGGGAGGGACCGCCAACGGCGGTCCCTCCCTTGTGATTGATATCTCAGTTCAAAAAGTCTTTCAGCTTCTCGCTCCGGCTGAGATGCCGCGTCGTCGGGGCAAACTGCGCTCCATTCGGGACGCCCCGCGGGAGAGGGCATCCCTCACCTCCGCTCAGTTCAAAAAGTCCTTCAGCTTTTTGCTCCGGCTGGGATGCCGCAGCTTGCGCAGGGCCTTGGCCTCGATCTGGCGGATGCGCTCCCGGGTGACGTTGAACTCCTTGCCCACCTCTTCCAGGGTGCGGGTGCGGCCGTCCTCCAGGCCGAAGCGCAGCTTCAGCACCTTCTCCTCCCGGGGGGTGAGGGTGTCCAGCACGTCGATGAGCTGTTCCTTCAAAAGGGTGTAGCTGGCGGCCTCGGCAGGCTCGGAGGCGTCCTCGTCGGGGATGAAGTCCCCCAGATGGGAGTCCTCCTCCTCGCCGATGGGGGTCTCCAGGCTGACGGGCTCCTGGGCGATCTTCAAAATCTCCCGCACCTTGTCCACGGGCATCCCCATCTCGGCGGAGATTTCCTCGGGGCTGGGATCGTGGCCAAGCTCCTGAAGGAGCTGGCGGGAGACCCGGATGACCTTGTTGATGGTCTCCACCATGTGGACGGGGATGCGGATGGTCCGAGCCTGGTCGGCGATGGCCCGGGTGATGGCCTGCCGGATCCACCAGGTGGCGTAGGTGGAGAATTTATAGCCCTTGGTGTAGTCGAACTTCTCCACGGCCTTGATGAGGCCCAGGTTGCCCTCCTGGATGAGGTCCAGGAAAAGCATCCCCCGGCCCACGTACCGCTTGGCGATGGAGACCACCAGCCGCAGGTTGGCCTCGGCCAACCGCTGCTTGGCCCGCTCCCCCTTCTTCACGGCCTTTTCCAGTTCTTTGCGGGCCTCGGGGTCCAGGTCGTCCCCGGCCTCGGCCAGGGCGGCGGAGGCCTCGGCCCCCAGGCCCATGTCCTGGGCCAGCTGCACCTCTTCCTCGCCGGTCAGCAGATCCACCTTGCCGATCTCTTTGAGGTACATCCGCACCGGGTCGTCGATGCCGAAGGAATCGGCCAGGGCGGCGGGATCCACCACCTCTTCCTCGGTGACCTCTTCCAGCTCCTCGATCTCCTCGGGGGGCGGCACCAGGTCCACGTCAGCCAGATCCGCCAGGTCCGCCAGGGCGGGGAGGTCCTCCTCGTCCCCGGCGGCGTCGATGCCCAGGTTCTCCATGACATCGTAGATCTTGTCCATCTGCTCGCCTTCCAGGTTGAGCTCATCCAGGACTTCCATCATCTCGGAGGCAGACAGCTTGCCCTTCTTTTTGCCCTTGTCCAGCAGATCGGCCACTTTTTCCGCGCCGGGCACGCCGTCCAAGAGCCGCATCAGCTCGACCTTGCCCGCCTCCATCTGCTCGGCGGACAGGGTGACGGGCTCCTGCTCCTTGCCCTTGGTCCGTTTATCGGCGGCCTTGCCGGTGGTCTTCTTTTCGCTCATTGTCCATCCTCCATTGTCTTTTCTCTTTGTTTGGCCCGAAGCTCCAGCAGGGCGTCGCCGCTCTTGGGGTTCTCCCGCGCCACCGCCTCGGTCTCGATCGTCTTTATGTAGTCGGTCATGGCCCATTTTCCATTGGCCAGGGACTCCGGCTGGTCCAGGACCGCCGTCAAATGGCTCATCTCGTCCCCCGTCAGCTCCCCCGCCAGCGCCCCAAGCTGAACGCTGAGTCCCTGGTCATGGCGGCTTTTCAAGAGGGTGAAGGCCTTCCCCAGCACCGGGGAGGAAAACCGCCCCGGGTCCACCTTGGCCTCGGCAAAGAGGGCCGGGTCCAGCATCACCAGCCGGAGGACCCCCTCCTCCGCCCGGGCGGAGCGGATATTGTCGTAGCGCAGCTCCCGGCTCTTGGGCTGGAGGGTCATGGTAGGGGTCAGGTCCCGGCGGACCTCTTTTTTCCGCTCCTGCCGGGCTCGTCCCTTCCGCCACCGTTCCACTTCCAGGGCGAAGGACGCCCCCGAGATGCCCGCCGCGGTCGCGGCCTTGTTGCCGTAGATCTCCCGCTCGATGGGGCTGGCCAGCTTGCCCACCGTCTCCACCGCCGCCTTCAAAAAGGCCATGCGGCCCTCGTCGGTGGCCAGGTCGGCCCCCTGCAGGAGGGTATCCAGCTGATAATCGTTCTGTCCGGCGCTGCCGTTCAGGCACTTTTCAAAGGCGGCGGGGCCAAACTTCTTGATGAAATCATCCGGGTCCTGCTTGAGGGGCTTGCCCTCGGCGTCCACGGCATTGGGGAGCTGGAGGACCCGCACATTCATGTCCGCGTCCTTCAAAATGCCCAGCACCCGGTCGGTGGATTTCTTCCCGGCGGAGTCGTTGTCGTAGCAGAGCACCAGCTCCTTGGTGTACCGGGAGAGGATGCGGGCGTGCTCCTCGGTGAGGGCGGTGCCCATGGTGGCCACCACGTTGTCGAAGCCCGCCTGATGGAGGGTGATGACGTCGATGTTGCCCTCCACCAGAATGAGGTTGGGCCGCTTGGTGTTCTTGGCAAAGTTGAGGGCATAGACCAGCCGGCTTTTCTTGAAGCACACCGTGTCCGGGCTGTTGAGGTATTTGGCCCCCTCCAGCCCCGGTAGGATGCGGCTGGTAAACCCGCACACGTCCCCCCGCACGTCGATGACAGGGAGCATGAGGCGGGCGCGGAACTTGTCGTAGATGCCGCCGTTCTTCCCCGCCACGGCGAGGCCCGCGTCGATGAGCTCCATCTTGGTGAAGCCCTTGGCGGTGAGGGCCCTGGTGAGGCCGTCCCACTCACTGGGGGCGGCCCCCAGGCCGAACCGGGTGGCAAATCTGGGGCTGATCTGCCGCTGGGCGATATAATCCCGGACGGCGGCACCGCCTGGACTCTTCAGCTGTTCGTGATAGAACCGGGCGGCCTCCCTGTTGGCCTCCAGCGCCCGGCGCAGCTTCTTCCGCCCGGCGTCGTCCCCCCCCGTGTCCGGGACCTCCATCCCCACCCGCTTGGCCAGATGGCGCACGGCGTCGGGGAAGGAGAGGTGCTCCAGCTCCATGACGAAGGAGATGACACCGCCCCCCTTGCCGCAGCCGAAGCAGTGGTAGATCTGCTTGTCCCGGGAGACGGAAAAGGAGGGGGTCTTTTCATTGTGGAAGGGGCACAGGCCCCACAGGTTGCTCCCTTTGGGGGTCAGGTGGACATACTCGCCCACCACCTCGGAAATCTCGCTGCGGGCCACCAGCTCATCGATAAATTGTTCGGGTATGGGCATGGATGGCCTCCTCTCGGCTATGATTTCCAAGTTATGACAAGGTTATACCATTGTCGCTTCTCAAGCCTTCCGGCAGGGGGCGGCGCCAACCTCCCCTACTTCACCGTCCAGGACTTGGGGATGAAGAGGTCCAGGTACCGCTCCACGGCGTAGGCGTCGGTCATGCCGGCGATGTAGTCGCAGACCGCCCGCTCCGGGCTCTCCCCCTCCCGGATCTCCTGGAACTCCGGGGGCAGCTTGTCCAGGTCGGCCATGTAGTAGTCGAAGAGGCGGCGGATCATCTCCTGGGCCTTCCCCTCCTCCCCCTTGGCCACCGGGTTGCGGTACACCGACTCGAACATAAATTCCCGCAGGTCGGCCATGGCCCGGCCCTTTTCGGGAGACTGGCAGATGTCGTCCTTCCCCTGGCTGGCGGTGATGATGTCCATCACCAGGGTGTTGATCCGCTCGGAGTGGGTGTCCCCCAACTCCTGGGCCACGTGGGCGGGGATGTCCAGCGGGTAGATGATGCCCCCCCGGAGGGCGTCGTCGATGTCGGCGCTCAGATAGGCGATCTTGTCCGACAGCCGCACCACCCGGCCCTCCAGCGTCTCGGCCAGCTCGGGGCCCGAGTGGCAGAGGATGGCCCGGCGGACCTCGTAGGTCAGGTTCAGCCCCTCCCCGTCGTTTTCCAGCCGGTCCACCACCCGGAGGGACTGCTCGTTGTGGCGGAAGCCGCCCGGCATGATCTCGTTGAGGAGCCGCTCCCCGGCGTGGCCGAAGGGGGTGTGCCCCAGGTCGTGGCCGAAGGCGGCGGCCTCGGTCAGATCCTCATTGAGCCCCAGGCCCCGGGCGATGGTCCGGGCCACCCGGGCCACCTCCAGGGTGTGGGTCATCCGGGTGCGGTAGTGGTCCCCCTCGGGCTGGAGGAACACCTGGGTCTTGTGCTTGAGCCGGCGGAAGGCCTTGCAGTGGACGATCCGGTCGGTGTCCCGCTGAAAGCAGGTCCGCACCGGGCAGGGCTCCACCGGCCGCCGGCGTCCCTTGGAGTTGGCCGACAGGCAGGCAAAGGGAGACAGGTCCTTGCGTTCCCGCTCTTCCAACTGCTGTCGAATGGTCATCTGGGTGCCCCCTCTCCGCTTCTCGTATTATTTATATACGACGGCGGGAGCAAAAATCCTCTTTTTCTTTTCAAAAAATAGAGAAAAGCGGCCCAGGGGCTTTTTCTCCTACCCCCTGGGGACCGCTTTCCACTCCTCCCCCACCACACGGGGGGAGCATCCGCCGGCGGAGAGCTCCCGGAGCCGCTGGCCAAATTCCTCCGCCGCCCCCTCCGGGAGCAGGGCCCGGACCGTGACCTGGGCGCCGAAGCCGTGGTCCCCCTCCACGCCGCCCAGGGCGGGGATCTCCAGCCGCACCCGCTCAAAAAAGGGATAGGGGCAGTCTGCCTCCACCACCGTCCAGGGCCGGACCACCGAGATCCCGGCGGCGTCCAGGGCGTCTTTGGCGGAGCGGGTGTAGGCCCGGGTGAGGCCCCCCGCCCCCAGCAGGATGCCGCCGAAGTAGCGGGTGGAGACGCACACCGCGTTGGTGACCCCCTCCCGCTGGAACACGTTCAGCATGGGCTGGCCCGCCGTGCCCTGGGGCTCCCCATCGTCGGAGTAGCGGACCACGCCGCCCTGGCGGATGAGGTAGCACCAGCAGTTGTGCCGGGCGTCGTGGTAGCGCTTCCTCATCTCCTCGATGCGGGCCCGGGCTTCTTCCTCGGTCTCCACCGGCCACACGTGGCCGATGAACCGGGACCGCTTCTCGGTGAATTCCGTCTCGCTGGGGGCGGTGGGGATGTAATACTCGCTCATCTGGCCTGCCACTCCTCTTTGGTAAGGGCGTAGTGGAGCTCGGTGCGCTCCTCCCCCATCAGCTCCACCCAGGCCCGGTCGGTGAACCGGTAGCGGAAGCCGCACTTCTCCACCACCCGCCGGGATTTGTCGTTGAAGTCGTAATGGCCGCACCACTGGGTCTGAAGGCCCAGTTCCTCAAAGCCGTAACGCAGCAGCTCCTCCACCGCCTCGGGCATGAGCCCCCGGCCCCAATAGTCCGGGCTGAGGGCGTAGCCGATCTCGTCGTCGGGCCCCGGCAGGAGGGTCTTGTGCCGGTCCACGAAGCCCGCCGAGCCGATGACCTTCCCCGAGGCCTTGTCCACCAGGGCGTAAATATGGGGCGCCTGAAAGACCGTCCGGATGATCTCCAGGCTCTCCTCCAGGCTCTTGTGGGGGGGCCACCCCGCCGCCGGACCCACCCGGGGGTCGCTGGCGTATTCATATAGGTCGGCGGCATCCGCCTCGGCAAACCGCCGCAGGATGAGCCGCTTTGTCTCCAACTGTTCCATCGTCAATCTTCCCAGAATTCCTTCGGCGGCGTCCAGCCGTCGGTGATATAGTCCTTGACCCGGCCCAGCACCTTGGGGGTACAGGTCACCACGGCCTCGATGGTCTCGCCGTACTCCACCGTCTCCACCTTGGCCTCCCGGTAGAGCATGTCCATCAGCCCCCCCTGATCGTAGGGCAGGTGGAGGGTCACCTTGTGGGCCCCCTGATCCAATCGGCCCCGCAGCTTGTCCGCCAGGCTGTCCAGCCCCGCCCCTGTCTTGGCGGAGATGGTGACGATATCCTCCCCGTGGGGCAGGATGTCCCCGTCCAGCAGGTCGGCCTTGTTGAACACATCCACACGGGGGGTCTCCCAGGCGCCCAGCTCGGTGATGAGCCGCTCCACCACCTCGGCCTGCTCCCGCCAGTCGGGATGGGAGGCGTCGATGACATGGAGCAGCAGGTCGGCGTACTCCAGCTCCTCCAGGGTGGCCTTGAAGGCCTCCACCAGATGGTGGGGGAGCTTGGAGATGAAGCCCACCGTGTCGGAGATGAGCACCGTGCAGGTGTCGGACAGCTCCAGGGTCCGGGTGGTGGTGTCCAGGGTATCGAACAGCCGGTTGTTGGCCGGGATGCCCGCGCCGGTGAGGGCGTTCAGGAGGGTGGACTTGCCGGCGTTGGTGTATCCCACGATGGCCACCACCGGCACCTCGTTCTTCTCCCGGCGCTGGCGCTGGGTGGCCCGCACCCGGCGGACCTCCTTCAGCTCCCGCTCCAGCCGGGTGATCTTCTCCCGGATGAGCCGCCGGTCGCTCTCCAGCTGGGTCTCGCCGGGGCCGCGGGTGCCGATGGGGGACTTGCCCCCGGCGGCGTTCTGCCGCACCAAGTGGCCCCACATGCCGGTGAGCCGGGGCAGCAGGTATTTATACTGGGCCAGCTCCACCTGGAGCCGCCCCTCACTGGTCCTCGCCCGCTGGGCGAAAATGTCCAGGATGAGGGCGGACCGGTCCAATACCTGCACCCCCAGCGCCTCGGTCAGGGCCCGCTGCTGGGAGGGGGAGAGCTCGTTGTCGAAGATCACCAGGTCGGCCCCGGAGGCCTCCACCAGGGCTTTGACCTCCTCCACCTTCCCCTCCCCCAGAAAGGTCCTGGGGTCAGGGGTGGCCTTGTTCTGGAGGACCGTGCCCACGCACTCGCCCCCCGCCGTCTCCAGCAGGGCCTCCAGCTCCTCCAGCGACTCCTCGCTGGCGTTTTCCTCCTGGGAGAGGCACCCGGCGTTCAGCCCGCACAGCACCGCCCGGTTGATTTTTGTGTCGTCAAATGTTTTTTCGAACATAGTTCCTCCATTACTTTTTGAGGACTGCCTCGATCTCCCCGATATACATCCGGTGGTAATCCTTCCCCGGATAGTTCTTCCCATCCAGCTCGGTGTCAACGAAGCAGCCAGGGTCGAAGTCCTGGGCATAGAGCTTCCGGCAAACCAGCACCAGCTCCGCCTCTTCAAAATAGGGGGCCGCCTGGTCCCGGCACACTGTCAAGCCGCAGTCCTTTACCTTATCCGTATCCCGGCCGCTTTTGCTGCCGCACAGGGCCATGGCGTCGTGGCGCTCCTCCGGCAGGAATGACAAGGAAAAATACTTGCTTTGTTCCATCAGTCCATAGGTGTACCGCTGGGGCCGGATATACACGGTAGCCACGGGCTTGTTCCACAGGATCCCGGTCCCGCCCCAGCTGACGGTCATGGGGTTGCACCCGGCCCCGTCGGCCACGGTGACCAGCCCCCACCGCTGGGAGAGCAGGGAAAAGAAATTGGCGTCCAGCTCCTTGGGCTCGATTTTCTGAAACATGGCGTTCCCCTCCATTTTCATATTTAGCGCACTCCTATGATATGCAAAAGGGCCCGTACCGTAACCGGCACGAGCCCAAAAATTTCCCTGACTTACTTCTTGTCCAGGCCAAACTTCTTGTTGAAGCGGCTGACACGGCCACCGGAGTCCACCATCTTCTGCTTGCCGGTGAAGAAGGGGTGACACTTGGAACAGACTTCGACACGGATGTTCTCCTTGGTGGAGCCGGTCTCGATCACATTGCCGCAGGCGCAAGTGATGGTAGTCTGCTTGTAGTCGGGATGGATACCTTCTCTCATGCTTGGTTCACCTCTTTCTCGTTCCGGGTAAGGCGGCGCAGCAAACCTCCACGCCTTATAAACGCATTTGATATGATACCACGGCTTTTCCAAAATTGCAAGCCCTTTTTCAACTTTTTGGACGGTTTTTCAATCCCCCAGAGAGGTGCTGGTCCACTGGCTGACCTTCAAGTCCGGCTGGACCATGTATCCGTCCACGCACAGGTAATAGTCTCCCGCCGTTTCCTGCTGCCGCTCCACGTCCAAAGGGGAAGACATCACAAAATAGTCGTAGCCTCCCCAGCGAACCCACTCCTCTCGGGAAGAGGTCAGCTGGCTGCCCTCAAATCCGTGGATGGTCAGTTCGCCCGCCTCATCCCGGCGGCCGTAGGTGACCCCCACTTCCCGGATGCCGGGGTCGTCCACCCGGCCGAAAAAGTAGACGTAACCCTCCCTCTCTCCTTCAGGCGCCCGGGTAGTGACCGCCCACCGGGCGATGTGCACCGGCCCCTCCTCGGAGCAGTCCAGCCCCGCCCCCATGGACTCCTGCCAGCCCATGGTCAGATGAAGCGCCGCGGCGCTCAACAGGACCGCGTCCTGGTTAGCGGAGAGGTAGACCCTCCGATAGCGCCCCTTCAGCGGCAGCCGTCCCAAAGCCTTTACCAGCTCCACAGGCCCCGTTCCCTCGACGTCGGCCTGGACGCGCAAAACTCCCGTGGGCAGGATGCTCCCGCCGTTTAGAAGCCACATCGCCAGCAGCATCACAAAGGCCGCCGCCGTCCGCCGCAAAGCGGTCCGCCGCCGGGTGGGCGTTTTCTTCTCTTTTTTCATGTCTCGTCCCCCCAGTCCAGCGGGATCTCCAGGGTTAGGTGGTCCCCGAACCGGTCATACCGCAGGGTGATGGTCTCCTGCCCCCGCTCCACCGGCACGTCGGACAGCTCCAAATACCATACGGCTGCGCCTCCCTGTCCTCCGCCGGGGTACCGGCCCCAGATCCCGTCCGGCTCCCGTACCCGGATATAATTGTCGACGTTGTTCGCCGTATAGCCCAAGGGGTTTTCGTCATAGAGGCAGTAGTGCACCTCCGCCAGCCCCTTTTCCGGCGACAGATCCACCCAATAGACCCGCAGCACATCCGACCGGATGGACAGCCGGACGTCCACCTCCTGACGGACGTAGCCCTCCTCCGGCCCCTGGAACCCACTGCCGGGAGCCAGCCGGGCCTGGAGGTTGTCAAACACGCGGGCAAAGCCCGTCAGCGACGACCCCAGCAGCCCGAAGCAGAGAAGCACAATGCACACGGTGCTCACCCGGCTCAAAACCAGCCAGAAGGGTGAAAGCTGCCGGTTCAGCGCGTCCCCGATCTCCTCCGGCTCCCCCATGGCCGCCACCGCCCGTACCTCCGCCGCCCCCTGGTCTAAGCCCGACCGCTGAAAGTCCTCCATTCGGTCCTCAACGTGGCCCAGGATCTCCCTTCGGATGGACTGCCACTCGGCGTCGGTGGCCCGTTTGAGGTGTTTTCGCACCCTGGCGCAGAATTCTCCCCGCGTCATGGCCGTCACCCCTGGGCCGGGACATAGGAGAGCACCGCGTCCACCCCGTGGGTGTAGCCCTTCCACTCCTCCGTCTCCACCTTCAGGGCGTCCCGGCCCTTCTTGGTCAGGTGGTAGTACTTCCGCTTCCGCCCCGTGGGGGCCTCGGCCTCGTAGCACTCCACCTGCCCGTCCTTCCACAGCCCGTGGAGCACGGGATAAAGGGTCCCCTCCTTCATGTCGAAGGTGTGGTCGCTCCTCCGGGCCAGCTCGGTGATAATCTGATAGCCGTACATGTCCTCTCCCGCCAGCAGGGAAAGCACCAGCAGCTCCGTGTGGTCGATAGTCCTCTTTTTCATGGCTGATCTCCTTTCTAAAACGCCGTCACGGCGCTGATATCCCCAACGGTCCGCCGGTCCAGGACGGCCCCTGCGGCGTCATAGCCCGTCAGTTCCACCCACAGGGGGCCCACGGCCCCCTCCCAGCCCTCCGGCCGGGCGGTCACCACAAAGTAGGGCTTCCCATCGATTGGCTTCCACTGTTCTTTTGGAACCGAAATGGTTTGCAGCACCTTTCCGGCCCCCTGGTCAAAGATTCGGAACTCCGCCCGGACCACCGCCGGGTCCTCCACCCGGCCATAGCCGTAGCAGAGCTGTTCCGGCCAGGCGGCCCCGGGGGTCCCTACCAGCCACCATCCCCCGTGGAGTGGGGCCGGGCCGGAGCAATCCACCGCCACGGCGGCTCCCTCCGCCCAGCCCGAGTGCCAGGTGAACCGGGTGGCGCTCAACAGCAGGGCCCGGTCACTGCCCAGAAGGGTCACCCGACAGTTTTCCGTTCCCTCCAGCTTCGGGCTTTCCAGCTCCCACAACACCTGGACGGCCCCTGTCCCCAGCCCCTCCGCCTGGCTCCGCCAGGCCCCCTCGGGGCTGAAATCGTACCGGTACGCCGTCAGCGCCGTCACAAGCGCCAGGACCGCCGCCCAGCGCAGGGCCTTCCCGCGCCGGGTGATTGTTCGCCTCCTCATTCCCCCACCTCCCCGAACAACGGCACGTCGATGGAGACCCGCTCCCCAAAGCGGTCGTAGTGCAGGGTGAAATAGGTGTCTCCCGGCTCATAGTGGATGCGCCGGATATACCACGGCATATTTCCGGACCAGCCGCCCCATACCGGCTCCTGGGGCGTCCCGCCCTGGGTCTCCACGGTGAGGTATCGGTGGAAATCCGCCACGCTGCCCGGTCCCGCCATATCATAGGCCACCATTTTGACGGCGGCCATATGTTCCACCGGGGACACGTCCACCTGGTAGATGTACAGCACGTCGTTTCCGATGGGCGTGCGTATGTCCAGCCTGTTGGACACGGGATAGGGCTCCCAGTCCGTCCACAGCGTCCACGGCTCCTCCTGGGCCGCCCTCCAGACCTCCCACCGCCGGACGTTCTCCCGGCTCAGCCCAAAAAAGCTGCCGCCCGCCAGCTGGACCAGGCACAGCAGGGCCACGGCGGCCTTGCATCCCCGTCCCGCCCACAGCCAGAAGGGGGATAACTGGGCATTCAGCGCCCGCCCGATCTCCTCCGGGTCCCCCATGGCCGCCACCGCCCGCGCCTCAGCCAGTTCGGTGTCACAGCCCGCCGCCTCCAGGTCCAGCACGTGGTCCTCCACGTGGCCCTCCAGCTCCCGCCGGAGCGCCTCCCGTTCCTTCGGGGTGGCCCTGGGCACGTGGGCCAGCACCCCCGCGCAAAAGCTCTCTATGTCCACGCCGCCCCCTCCTCTCACGGGATCGTGTAGAGCATCCCGCCTGGGGCGACGCCCCAGCGGCCCAGCTCCGCCCCATTGCTGTCGTACACGGCGATTTCCGGCTCAGGCCGCTGGTCCCGCCAGCCCCGGTTCGGCATATCGGCCACCGGCTGGATAAAATAGCGCCCGTCCTTCCGAAGGGTCCAGTTCTCCGGCCCGATCACCGGGCCAAGCTCCTCCCGGTCCTCATAGCACAGGACGATCCGGGCGGAGGCCGCCCTGGTGTCGGTCAGCCGGCCGTAGACATAGAGCGTCCCCTGGAGCTCCCACTGGCCAGCGGTCAGGGCGCCGCCCCGTTCCGCTCTGCAATAGGTCAGCTGATGCTCATCCACCGTCCAGCCCCGCAGACCCATCTGGGGCGCACAGAGTACTACCACGTTTTCATTCCCCGCCAAATAGAGCCTCCGATACCTCCCAGGCCCCTTTTCCTGGACCGCCAGGGTCAGCGGCCCGGTGTTGCAGAGCTCCTCCACATCCCGCAGGGCCATGACAGGCAAGGCGTGATACCGGTTCAGCAACCCCCCGACTACCAATACCGCCAGCAGAAAGGCGAGCCGGCGCAGGGCCAGCCCCCGCCGGTGGGGCGTATACCGCCGCTTCACGGCCTCTCCTCCCAGGGCAAGGGGACCTGGATCCGTGCCGTTCCCCCCGCCGTGTCATAGACCACCGTCACTGTCTCGTCTCCCCGTCGCACCGGGATATCCCGCAGAAGATAGTAGCGCTCCTGCTCCATTGGCGCGTACGGCCCATCCACCGTGTCCGTCTCCCAATAGATGCTGCCATAGGGAACCTTGGCCGGTCCGGCCAACAGACTGGTGTCGTAGACGCACAGCGTCACGGCGGCCCTGGCCTCCGCCGGGCCATCCTCGGTCAGCCCCACGCCGTATATGTACACCACGTGGGAGGACACCCGCTCCCGGATGTCCAGCCGCTCCACCCGGTCGAAGCCCCCGAGCCTCGCCAGGTCGCTGCCCTGCCAGGTGGGGAAAAACCGGCAGGCCAGATTGTCCAGCAGGGGCGGCGGCTCATAGAGCAGGCCGACGAGCAGGCTTCCACACACCATCACATTGAGGATGAGGGCCATCCGGGACAGCCACCACCACCGCCAGGGGTACTGCCGCCGCAAAGCCTCACCGATCTCCTCCGGGTCTCCCATGGCCTCAACGGCCATTTCCTCGGCCTCTTCCGCCGCTCTCCCGGCCTCCTCCAACGCCTCGGCATGGTCCGCCAGGTGGCCCGCCAGCTCTTCCCAAATCGTCTCCCGCTCCTCCTGGGTGACCCAGCGCACTTTGGAGACAACTCTATCGCAAAATTCTTCCGCTTTCACCCAGGCCACCCCCTCAAAAAATACCTCGTATCTCTAGGTATAGTATACCTAGAGATACGAGGTAAGTCAACTCTATTTTTTCCAATCGGGCTGGCGCTACACCTCCACGGCCCGCCCTTCCTCGAAGAACCACAGCACCTTCCGTCCCACGGGCTTTCCTGTGATCTCCCCAAGGGCCTGGGCGTAGGCCTCCAGCTGGGGCCGGTACTCCTCCGCCCGCCGGAGGAGTACCTCCCCCCGCACGCGGTCGGTCTTGAAGTCCACCACCGTCAGGCCGTCCTCCGTCTCGAAATAACAGTCCACCACGCCCTGGAGGAGCACCTGCTCCCCCTCCCCCGCCTGGGGATAATACCGCCGGGCGGGGGCCAGGATGGAGAATTTGAATTCCCGCCGGAGGGAGGGTGCGGCCAGCGCCGCCCGGCCCAGCGGGGAGGCAAAAAAGGAATAGACCTTGGCCGCCTCCACCGACTCCCCCTGCTCCGGGCTGAGGAAGGCCTGTTCCACCAGCCGCCCGATCTCCTCCGCCACCTGCTCCACACTGTCACAGCGGGCGAAGTCGATATACTGCATCACCAGGTGGAGGGCGGTGCCCTTCTGGGCGGGGGTGAGGCCCATCCGCTCCGCGGCGAACCGGGGCCGGTCGAACCGGGGCGGACGGGGGGGCTTGGGCGCCTCTTCCGCCGCCTCCTCGTCCAGCACCCTGCCCTTGAGCTGGGTGGCGGTGAGCTTGGAGGGCAGCTCCACGTCCCCGGCGTGGGGATAGCGCCAGGCAAAGCAGGCGGTCAGGCCGTCTCCGGCCTCCTCCCGGGCCGCCGCCTTCTCCCCCGCCTTTTGCCGCTCCGGCGGGTGGACGAAGGGGGCGGCGTCCACCCACCGCAGGTCCCAGGCCGGGCCGAAGTCCGTGCCGGCGGCCGCGGGGGGCGGAAGGGCCCCCGGCCGCAGCAACCCCGCCTCCGGCCGGGCCAGCACCGGCAGCAGCACCCACTGGGCGGGGCTGACGCAGTTCAGCAGGGCCTGGGGCTCCACCGGCACCCCGGCGGAGGGAAGCAGCTTGTCGATGTCTCCCCGTCCCCCGGTGAGGGCGCAGGACAGGATCAGCTTTTCCTTGGCCCGGGTCATGGCCACGTAGAGAAGCCGCAGCTCCTCCGCCGACAGCTCGTAGTCCATCTGCCGGGCCACCGCCAGCCGAGCCAGGGTGGGGTATTCCACCCTCCGCTCCAGATCCAGCCGCTTGGGCCCCACCCCCAGCCGGGGGTGGAAGAGGATGGGCCGGGCCATATCCTGCCGGTTGAGCTGGCGGGCCAGCCCCGCCAGAAAGACCACCGGGAATTCCAGCCCCTTGGATTTGTGGATGCTCATGATCTTCACGCCGCCGTTTCCCCCGGCAGAGGGCAGGGCCAGCTTGCCCCCGTTCTCCTCCAGCCGCTGGAGGTAGGAGAGAAAGCCGAAAAGGCCCTTGTGCCCGGCCTGCTCGAACTCCCGGGCCAGCTGGGCCAGAAGCAGGAGGTTGGCCCGGCGGGTCTCCCCCTCGTCCATCCCGCCGTAAACTCCCAGCAGGTTGGTGCGGTCGTAGATCCGCCACAGGAGCCGGTCACAGCTCTCGTCCCCCGCCCTACTCCTCAAATCCCGAAGCTCGCCGAGAAAGGCGGCGGCGTCCGCCCCGCCGTCCCGGCTCAGGGCGGTGTAGAAGTCCTCCCCGGGGGTGGCGGCCCGGATCTGGGCCAGCCGGTCGGCGGAAAAAGCGTACACCGCCGAGCGCAGGGCGGCGATGAGGGGCACGTCCTGCCGGGGGTTGTCCACCACCCGCAGAAGGGAGAGGGCCACCTGTACCTCTGTGGCGGCGAAGAAGTCGCCGCCGCCCTCCGCCTCCCAGGGGATGTCCAGTTCCCCCAGGGCGGCGGCGTAGTGGTGAAGCACCGTGCCGGGGGAGCGCAGGAGGATGACCATATCCCCCGGCTGGACGCCCCGCCGTCCCCCCCCTCCGTCGGAGACGGGGAAGGGGCCGTCCAGCAGCTCCCGGGCCCGCCGGGCCACGAACCGGGCCTCCAGCAGGTCTCTGGGGGGCTTCTCCCCCCCCTCGTCCTCCCCATCCCCCATGGAGCAGTCCAGGGCATCCAGCTCCACAGCGTAGGGACTGTCGTCCTCCCCGGGGAAAGTGCCCCCCGGGACCAGGGCCTCGGCGTCGGTGTAGTCCATCTCGCCGAAGGTCTCGCTCATCACATTTCGGAAAATGTAGTTGCACCCCTCCAACACCTGGGGCCGGGAGCGGAAGTTTTGGGACAGGGCCACCCGCCGGGGCTCCCCCTCCTCCGCCTCGGTCCAGAGCTTGTAGGAGCGGTATTTGGAGAGAAAAATAGTGGGGTCTGCCAGCCGGAAGCGGTAGATGGACTGCTTCACGTCCCCCACCATAAAGAGGTTCTTCCCCCCGTCCGTGAGGGCAGTGAAGATGGCGTTCTGGACGGCGTTGGTGTCCTGGTACTCGTCCACCATCACCTCGTCGAACCGCTCCCCCCAGCGGCGGGCCAGCTCGGTGGGCTCCCCCTCCTCCCCCGTGAGGAGCCGGGCGGCCAGATGCTCCAAATCGGAGAAATCCAGCAGGCCCCGGCGGGCCTTCTCGGCGGTATAGGCCGCCTCAAAGTCCCGCACCAGGGCGAAGAGCCCCCGGATGGCGGGATAGACCGCCCGCATATCCTCCAAAAGGCCCTGGCTGTTGTCCTGGAAGAGGTCGGAGAGCTTCTTCATCCGCTTCTTGCACTGGTCCCGCAGGAGCTTGATCCGCTCCAGGGCCAGAGGGTCCTCGCAGTTTTTGGAGCTACCCACCCGGGGGAACTCCACCCCGGAGCACTCCGCCGCGGCATCCCAGCCCCGCCCGGCGGCGGAGGCTAGGGCCTGAAGTTGTTCCAGGGTGATCTCCAGGCTGGGGGCGTAGGCCTTAGCCAATTTTTCGTCCCCCTGGGCCAGGTCCAGGGCCTCCTCCATCCGCCCCGCCCAGTAGTCGGCCTGGCGGCGGACGTCGTCCAGCAGCAGCTTCCCCCAAGGGGTGGCCCCGGCGTCGGTGACCCCCTCCAGGGCAAAGACCGCCTCCTGTTCGGCCAGCCAGCGGGCCGGGTCAGGATGGCTCTGGACCCGGCCGCGGATGTCCAGGACGATCTCCACCAGGCGGCTGTCGTCCCGCCCGGCGGACATGGTGTCCACCAGCTGGGCAAAGTCGCTGTCCGGGGCCAGGTCCTCGTAGCGCTCCTCCAGCACGTCGGCCAGGGCGTCCTCCATGAGCATGAGGCCCTCGTTTTCGTCGCAGAGGCGAAAGTCCGGGTCCAGGTCCAGCCGGTGACCCTCCTCCCGGAGGAGCTGGCCGCAGAAGGCGTGGATGGTGGAGATCTGGGCCTTGTACACCAGGGTGGACTGGCGGCGCAGGAAGGCGTCGCCGGGCCGGGCGGAGAGCCGGTCGGCCAGCTCGGACACCACCCGCCCCCGCAGCTCGGCGGCGGCGGCCTTGGTGTAGGTGATGACCAGGAAGCGGTCGATGTCCGCCCCGGCCTCCACCCGGGCCAGAAGCCGCTCCACCAGCACCCGGGTCTTGCCCGAACCGGCGGCGGCGGAGACCAGGAGGCCGCCCCCCCGGTCGGTCACGGCGGCCTGCTGTTCTCTTGTCAGTTGGAAGGGCATGGGATCACCTCTTTCTCTCCTCCATCGTTCTCACCGGCGGCCTCATCGGTCCGCCTCCTTCTCCTCCAGGCCCGCCCAGAACTCGGCGGCCCTCACGCTGGGCAGCCACCGGCGGCGGTCGCCCCCCACCCCCTCCCGGAACTGGCAGGCGGCGGCGTAGTCGCACCACTGACAGGCGTTGTGCTGGGGCCCCCGCCAGAAGGGGTCGGCGCTGATGTTCCCCGCCGCCAGCTCGGCGGCAATGGCGTTCAGGATGTGGCCGGTATGGCGCTCCAGCCGGCCCAGCCGCTCGGCGGACACCAGCGCGTCCCCCGTGACGGCTCCCGTGGTCCGGCTCACCCGCAGGGGCAGGAACCGGGGAGGCTCCCCTTCGGTCCGCTCCATGGCGGACAGCACCTCCCCGTCCTCCAGCACCAGCCCCTTCCGGCGCAGAAGGCCGTCCATCTCCTTTTTCCGCTCCTCCTCGGTCATGGAACGGCTCCCGGCCACGATGGCGTCCCGAGCCGGAAGGTAGAGGACTCCGGCGGGGACGATCTCTTTGCCAAAGAGTTCTCTGCCCTCCTCCTTCAGGGTGAAGAGGTAGAGCAGCATTTGCAGGCCCAGGCCGTTCCAGACGTCGGTCAGGTCAAAGGACTTGCGCCCCGTCTTGTAGTCCACCACCCGCAGGTAGAGCTTCCCGTCCTTTTCCCAGCCGTCCACCCGGTCCACAAAGCCGGAGATGGACACGGTGACCCCGTCCGCCGTCAGCTCCACGGGGGGCAAATCCTGGTCCCGGCCGAAGCCCAGCTCGAAGGCGATGGGCTGGAAGTCGGAGCGGGCCAACTCCTGACAGACGTTCTCCACCACGGCGTACACCGACTTTTCCAGCCGCCGGAAGAGATAGCGGAACCGGGGTGTCTCTCCCTCCAGGCCCCCCAGCTCCTCCCGGACGTACCGCTCCACCACCGCCGAGACCGTCTGGCGGGTGGGGATCTCCTTGTCCCGCCGCTCCCGGAGGACGTGTTCCAGCACGTAGTGGACGAAGGTGCCATACTCGGGGGCCTGGAAGCCGGCGGACTTCCTGGGCTTGGCCTTCAGGCCGTACTCCATGAAATAGGAAAAGTGGCAGGACTTATACTTGTCCATCCGGGAAGCGGACATGGGCACCCGGCGGCCATAGAGGGCCTCCACCGCCGGGCGGGTGAGGCTCCCCCGCTCCAGCCCGGCGGCCCGCTCCATCCGCTCCACCAGAGGGGCATACTCCTCCAGCCCCTTCAGCGCCCGCCCCGCCTGGGGATAGCGGCCCGCCAGCTCCAGGGCGGGCCGGGGGGCGGTCAGGCGGAAGGAGTCCCCCAGGGTCCGCTCGTCCAGGACGGTCAGGTCGGGAAAGAGGCTCCGCAGCCGCTTCACCAGGAAGGAGGGGCGGCGCTCCTCCCCCCCGCTCCCGGCGGCGGGCCAGCTCACCACCAGCCGGTCCGAGGGCAGCGTGCAGGTCTCGTAGGCGATGGTCATCTCCCGCCACAGCTTGTCGGTGAGCCGGGGGGCGCTCTCCAGGCCGAAGGAGGCCAGGAGGGTGCGGTCGTCGTCGGCCAGCAGGCCGGGGGAGGGCGCCGCCGCCGGAAGCTCGCCGTCGTCGGCCCCCAACAGGAAAAGCACCTTACAGTGCTTGTGGGCCAGGCGGGGCATGTCCCCCGCCGTCACCTGGTCCAGAGAGACGGGGATGGCCCCCACGCTGTACTGGGAGAGCACCAGCTTGAACAGCCGGGCGAACTCCTCCCACTCCATGGGGGTCTCCCCCAAAAGCCCGGCGCACTGTTCCAGGGCGGAGCAGAGGATCTCCCAGAGCTGCTCGTACTCCGCCGCCAAGGCGGCCTCCCCGGTCTCCCGGAGCTCCTCCGCCCGGCTCACAAGCCGCCCGGCCAGGCCGATTTCTTCCAAAAAGGCGTACAGGGCCAGGGCCAGCCCGGCCCCCGTCTTTTCCTTGGCCAGACGCAGGCCCTCCAGGGGGGCGGAGACCCTGCGGCGCAGGTCGTCCAAATGCTCCACCCGGGTCCTGTCCCGGTCGCTCCAGGCCAGGCCGTAGCCCTCCGGGTGGAGGTTCCAGGGGGCCTTCTGGGTCCACCGGCTCCCCCGTAGGTCCCATTTGAGGACGTAGTTCTCCAACTGGTCCGCCTCGTCCAGGCTCAGGCCGGTCAGGCCGGTTTTCAGGTAGCGGAAGACGTCCTCATACCGGTAGTCCCCCGCCACCGTGTCCAGGGCGGCGGTGACCAGGGCCAGCACCGGCTTTTGGAGCACGTCGTCCATCCGTGAGAGAAAAACCGGCACCCCGTACCGGGGAAAAATGAGGGCGATGAGAGGGCCGTAGCCCTCCATGCTCCGGGCCGTGACAGCCAGGTCCCGCCAGCGGTAACCCTCCTCCCGGACCAGCCGGGCGGCCTCGGCGGCGGCCCGCTCCACCTCGGCGTAGGGGGCGGAGGCCCGGTAAAGGGCAACCCCCTTCACGGCACCGGGGACGGGGGTCTGGACCGGCGCAAAGAGGCGGCTCTCCACCAGGGCCAGCCCCTCCGCCGCCGGAAGGGCCCGCTCCGTCCTAATCTCCACCTCGGCGGCCGTTCCCTGCCGCCGGGCCAGGTCCAGGAGCTTGCGGGCGGTGCGCCGGGCGGGGGCGAAGATGTCCTCCTCCCCGCCCTCCAGGCCGTCGCAGGTGAGGGCCACAGTGACCGACCGGGCCTGGGCCAGCAGCCGGGCCAGCACGGCCCGCTCCTGGGGGGTGAAATCGGTGAAGCTGTCCAGATAGATGTCCCGCCCACGGGCCCAGCCGCACTCCTCCAGGGCTTGGGCCAGCTTGGTGAGCCTGTCCCGGGGGTCGGCTCCCCGCTGCTCGGTGAGGGCGTCGTAAGCCCCGCAGATAAGGGCCAGATCGGCAAATTTCTCCCCAGCCTCCCCCTCCACCTCCTGGGCCACCTGAAAGAGCTTTTCCGGGGAAATCCCGCTGGATTTGCACTCGTCCACCGTGGCGGCCAGCTGGGAGAGGAACTGGGGCTTCCGGGAGGGCTTGGCGTAGACCTTCAGCTGCCCGGCCACCGATTTAAGGGCCACGTCCATGAGCAGGAGCCTCCCCCCGGCGTCCAGGGTGGGCTCCGCCAGCCCCCCCGCCACCGAGAACACCCGGCTGGCCAGCCGGGTAAAGGAGAGGACCTCGGCGTATAAGCTCACGGCGTTCCCCGCCGCGGCGCACAGCCGGCGCTCCGCGTCGTGGGAGTGCTGCTCCGGCACGATGAGGAGCTGGGGGCAGGCCCCGCCCGAGGCGGCGATGGCCTTTAACAGGGCGGTGGATTTCCCCGTCCCCGCCCGGCCTAAGATGAGTTTCAGCACTGTTCCGGCCTCCCGTTCCCTTCCATAGGGCAATCATTGCTTTTATGGTGTCAATACCGGCGGGCCTTCCCAATCAAATGCCCGCCCATCTTTCATTGCAGGTGCGTTTCCACACCGGTATTTGTTATTATACCATACCCCGCCCGTGTTTCGCCACCGTTCGCCCCGCCGCAGGCGCAAAAAAGCCCCCGGTATCCTAATGGATACCGGGGGCTTTTCTCAGCTTATCTGGCCGTTTCAGAACGGCGGCCTGCCTTTTTCAGCGGGCACAGGCCCCAAAAACGGTACATTTAAGAAGGGTGTATGGACTTACTGCTCGATGAACTGGACGTTGACGTTCTCGCAGCCCAGGCCGGTGGGAGTCTCGGCGTCGGTGTCCTTCTTCAGGGTGATGGAACCGTTGGCCAGGCTCTCGTACAGGGCGTCGTAATCAGCCTGGCTGAAGCTGGCCCACTTGGAGGTGTCCATGGGGAGGCCCACGGCGTTGTCGGCGGCACCCAGGGTCAAGTTCTGGCCGCCGGGGAACTCGCCGGCGTAGTAAGCGTCCAACATCTGGGCCACGGACTCGGCCAGGCCCTTCATGGCGGAGGAGATGACGGTGCTGGACTCAGCGGACTGGTCCACGTCCACGCCGATGACCTTGCCGTTGTTCTGCTCGGCGGCGGCCATGGCGGAGTTGCCCACGGAACCGCCGCAGGCGAAGATGACCTCGGTGCCGGCCTTGTACCAGCCGGCGGCCATGGCCTGAGCCTCGGGGGTGGCGTCGAAGCCGCCGGTGTAGTTGTACATCATGTCCACCTTCACGCCCAGTTCGGCGGCAGCGGCCTCAGCGCCCTGGACGAAGCCGTAGCCGTAGCGGACCACGGCGGGGACGGCCTGGCCGCCCAGGAAGCCCAGCTTGGTGTTGCCGTCCTTGACGGCGGCGTAACCGGCCAGGTAGCCCACCTGCTCCTCGGAGAAGAGGATGCCCACGGTGTTGGCCGCGGTCTTATAAGTAGAGTAGTCGGCGTTGTGGGGGTTGCCGTCGATGAGGATGAAGGCAACGTCGGGATACTTGTCCTGGACGTTGTAGATGGGCTCCTCAAACAGGAAGCCGGGGGTGACGATGATCTTGTGGCCGTCGTTGATGGCCTGCTCGATCATGGCGGTGTAAGCGTCGGTAGTGGCCTCCACGGGCTTATAGTACTGATAATCCTCGCCCTCGGTGCCGCGGCCGTTGGCGGCGCACCAAGCCTTGATGCCCTCCCAGGTGCCCTGGTTGAAGGACTTGTCGTTGATGTCGCCCTTATCGGTGATCATGGCGATGGTGGCCTCGGGATCGCTCACCAGAGCGGCGGCGGGAGTCTCGCTCTCCACAGCGGTGCTTTCCACGGGAGGCTCAGAGGGAGCCACGCTCTCGCTCTCCTTCGTCTCGCCGCCGCAGGCGGCGAGGGCCAGCATCATGGAGCCGGACAGGAGCAGCGCAAGGAGCTTGTTCGTCTTCTTCATTTCAGTACATACCTTCCTTTCATATCAATGTCCGGGCTGACAGAGACCTTGATGAGCCTATATCTACCCGGACGGTTCGTTTTTATTATAGCGTGTCCGGCCAAAAAGCGCAATAAGTTTTTGCGATATGACATATATTTTTTACAAAATTGTTAACTCAGTTCACACATTAGCAATATTTAAAGAGGAGGCGGGCAGCGCCCGCCTCCTCTTTAAAATCAGTACCCCTCGGGGTGCTCGTTCTTCGCCAGT
Organism: Pseudoflavonifractor phocaeensis; assembly: GCF_038439875.1. Taxonomy (NCBI): domain Bacteria; kingdom Bacillati; phylum Bacillota; class Clostridia; order Eubacteriales; family Oscillospiraceae; genus Pseudoflavonifractor; species Pseudoflavonifractor phocaeensis. The sequence goes on along the minus strand of NZ_JBCDMT010000006.1, from coordinate 152,804 downwards.
TTCACCACGGCGGAAGTGCCCAGCCGGTCGGCATTTCCCAAAGAGCGCGCCGCGCTCTTTGGGAACCCTTTCAGATTTCACATGCTCGGTCGGAATGAATCCTCCCTGCGCAATTCTTCGCTCCGCTCCGAATTTACGGCGCGCCGCCCCGCCCCAGGCGGGGCCCCCTGAACGCCGACCTGTCGGCCGCTCAGTATCCCTCGGGGTGCTCGTTCTTCGCCAGTTTCACCACGGCGGAAGTGCCCAGCCGGTCGGCTCCCAGGTTGATGAAGTCCTCGGCGTCCTGGAGGGTGCGGATGCCGCCGGCGGCCTTCACCTTGACGCCCGGGCCGATATGCTCCTTAAAGAGCTTCACGTCCTCCCGGGTGGCGCCGCCGGTGGAGAAACCGGTGGAGGTCTTGATGTAGTCGGCCCCCGAGGCGGTGACGATCTCGCACATCTTGACTTTCTCCTCCTCGGTCAGGAGGCAGGCCTCCACGATGACCTTGAGGATACGGCCCTGACAGCTGGCCTTGATGGCCTTGATCTCGGCCAAAAGGTCGTCCCACCGCCGGTCCTTCACCCAGCCGATGTTGATGACCATGTCGATCTCGTCGGCCCCGTTGCGGATGGCGTCCTCGGTCTCAAAGACCTTGACGGCGGTGGTGGAGTAGCCGTTGGGGAAACCGATGACGGTGCAGATTTTCAGACGGTCCCCCAGGTAGTCCCCGGCCTGCTTGACAAACCCGGCGGGGATGCAAACGCTGGCACAGTTGAATTTCAGTCCGTCGTCACAGACCTCTCTGATCTGCTCCCAGGTGCTCTCCTGCTTCAAAAGAGTGTGGTCGCACCGGCTCAGGATCTCACTCAGCTCCATATTCCATTCCTTCCTTTCATACCCATCAAAAATAGGCTCACGCTTATTATATGGCCACCAGCTCGTACCGGCGGCTGCCCAGGCCGATCTTTTCGGCGTGGGCCAGGCAGCTCTCCCACTCGGTGCCCTCGGTGGTGTTGACGAAGTGGTCGTGCTGGTCCACGAAGCCCTCCTCCGCCATCCGGCGGGCCAGCTGGCCGCCGGGCAGGGGCTCCTGCCCCAGACAGGCGTCGGCGCAGGCCTGGTCCAGCGCCACCGGGTCGAAGGAGGCGAACATCCCCACGTCGGGGAGGATGGGCACGTCGTTCTCCCCGTGGCAGTCGCAGTTGGGGGAGATGTCCCGCACCAGGCTGATGTGGAAGCAGGGCCGCCCATCCACCACCGCCTTGGTGTACTCCGCCATCTTGCGGTTGAGCATCTGGACGCTGTCGCCGCTGGGATTGTGGATGGCGTCGAAGTTGCACACCCCGATGCACCGGCCGCAGCCCACGCACTTGTCCTGGTCGATAAGGGCCTTTCCATCGGCCCCGTAAGTGATGGCGTCCTGGCCGCAGTGCTTGGCGCAGGCCCGGCAGCCCACGCACCGCTTGGCTTTCACCACGGGCTTGCCCGCGTTGTGCTGCTCCATCTTCCCGGCCCGGCTGCCGCAGCCCATGCCGATATTTTTGATGGCGCCGCCGAAACCGGTCTGCTCGTGGCCCTTGAAGTGGGTCAGGGAGATGAACACGTCGGCGTCCATAATGGCCCGGCCGATCTTGGCCGCCTTGACATACTCGCCGCCCCGGACGGGCACCTCCACGTCGTCGGTGCCCCGCAGGCCGTCGCCGATCAAGATCTGGCAGCCGGTGGACAGGGGGGAAAAGCCGTTTTCATAGGCGGCGTCCAGGTGCTCCAGGGCGTTCTTCCGCCGTCCGGCGTAGAGGGTGTTGCAGTCGGAGAGGAAGGGCACGCCCCCCTTGTCCTTCACGAAGTCGGCCACCACCTTGGCGTAGTTGGGCCGCAGGAAGGACAGGTTCCCGGGCTCGCCGAAGTGCATCTTGATGCACACCAGCTTCCGGTCCAAATCCAGCTCCCCCAGCCCGGCCTTCTCAATGAGGCGGCGCAGCTTCTGGAGCTGGCTGGTGCCCACGGGCACGTGAAAATCAGTAAAATAAACTTGGGAAGGGTTCATCTCATTCTGCCTCCTTTTTGATCGCTTCATACCGCCAGGCTTCGCCGTCCCAGGTCCGGGACACCGCTCCCAGCGCCTCCAGCCGGTCCAGATGGGCCTGGCACTCCCCCACGGCAAACCACTTCTGGGCCAGGGGGAACTCCGCCCAGTTTCTTGCCTTGATCTTCCAGCGGATCCGGCCCGCCAGGCCGTAGGCCGTGCTCCCCGGCGCCCCCCGGACCACGTCCAGGGTCTCGGCCAGCCGTTGGGCGTGGTGGGCCTTCAGCTGGGCTGTCCGCCCGGCCAGATCGCCTCCGGCCCGGTGCCCGGGCAGGGCCCGCCAGCCGGCAAAGGGGGCCATTTTGTCCAGGCTCTCCAGGTAACTCCCCAGGGCGTCGGGGAGCTCGGGCCAGTCGGTGATGTTGGGTGTGATGTCAAAGAGGACATGGTCCCCGGTGAAAAGGACCTTCTCCTCCCGCAGGGCAAAGCACAGATGCCCCGGCGTATGGCCGGGGGTAAGGACAGCCTCCAGGGTGCGGCCGCCGTATGTAAGGGTGTCCCCCTCATCCAAAGCCGCGTACTGTCCGCAGGGGGCGGGGGCCATGGACTGGGCGGGGTTGTCGGTGTGGAGCCGGGCCACTTCCCCGGGCGGAAAGCCCATCTTCAAGAACCGGCTGCCGTCGTCCTCTTTCCAGGTCTCGCTGTGGGCCAGATAGGGCAGATCCACCCGCCCCACATAGATCCTCCGCCCCGCCCCGATCAAATCGGGGGCCAGACCGGAGTGGTCGGAGTGGAGGTGGGTCAGGAGGATGTCGGTCTCCTCTTGCCGGGCCCCCAGTTCCGCCAGGGCCCCGCAGAGGGCCCGCCTGCACTCAGGCATGCGGAAGCCGGTGTCGATCAGCAGATTTTCTCCGTTTCCCCGGATGAAGTAGCTGTTCAGTTCCTTCAGCGGGTTCCCCGGCAGAGGGACCGGGATGCGCCAAAGGCCGGGTAAAAGTTCTTCCATCATGCCCCTCCCGCCATCTTCCGTTCCCCCCGCAGGGAGAAAAGGCTAAAACAAAACAGCAGGATCCCGGCGCACACCAGGGCGGCCTTCCGCCCCAGAACGCCGCAGGTCAGGGCGCCCAGGGCGGCTCCCGCGATGAAGATCACGATGATGCCGTAATAGCACAGCGCGCTCTCCCCCGCCTCCTTGTCCTTCCCCCGGCGGAAGTGGAACAGCGACTCGGTGCCGCTCCTCAGATTCCCGGTGCACATAGTGGAGGCGAAGGCGTTGCCCCGGACCCGCCGGAAGCTCTCCACCTGCATGGCGCAGGTGAAGGCCACCAGCACGTTGGCCAGCATATCCAGCGTCTCGGGCAGGAAGGCCACGGCGGCCACGATCACCGTCTCGGCCCCCAGGGTGAGCTGCCGCCAGTGGACATTGGGGTGGTCCCGAAACCTGTCCCGGGCCGCCTCAGAGGTCCACACTCCCAGGGCGAAGGCGAGGATGGGCACCAGGTAGGTCAGCGCCCCGGCATACTCCCCCTGGATCAGCCGGATCCCCAGCAGCACCATGTTCCCCGTCTCGGCGTTGGCGAATACGCCCCCACGGACCAGGTAGGAATAGGCGTCTAAAAAGCCTCCCGCCACCGCCAGGGCGGCGGCCAGGAGGAAGGTTTCCGCCGCTTCCTCGTGAGTGAGCTTTTTCACCGCTGTCAGATGCCCAGACCCAGCCCGCCGGTGATGCCCTTCATGGAGTTGGCCGCGTCGGCCTCGGCGGCGCGCATGGCCTCGTTGACGGCGGCCGCCACCATGTCCTGGAGCATCTCCACGTCGTCGGGGTCCACGGCCTCGGGGTCGATGGTGATGGAGACCACCTCGTGCTGGCCGTTGACCTCGGCGGAGACCACGCCGCCGCCCGCGGCGGCGATATAGGTCTTATTGGCCAGCTCTTCCTGCATCTTGGCCATGTCCTGCTGCATCTTCTGGACCTGCTTCATCATGTTCATGTTCATACCGCCGCCCATGCCGCCGAAGCCGCCGCGGCTGTTGAATCCCTTTGCCATATCAAATCCGCTCCTTATTCCTCAATGATGATATTGTCAAACTGCTCCCCCAGGGCCAGCAGCTCGTCCAGCTTGTCACCCCCGCCGGCGGGCGCCGCCGTTACCGGGGCGGGCGGGGCGCCGATGGTCACCACCACCCGGTAGGGTCCGCCGGGCAGCAGCTTGGCCGCGTTTTCCACCGCCGCCAGGATCCCCGGCTTGGAGATCATGTTCTTTACAAAATCACTCTGGGCCCACAGGGTCAGGATAGGGCCGTCCGCCGTCCCCTTCACCATGGCCGGGTTGGAGAGGAAGCTGTACTCCCCCATGGGCACCCTACCCTTCAGCCCCGCCACCAGGCCGGGCCAGAAGTCCCCCAGCGCCGCTCCGGACGGGGGGACAGGCTGGGGCGCCGGGGCCATTGAGGCCGGCGGGGCCACGGGCACCGCCGGTTCCTCCGGCGCGGGGGCCGGTTCGGAGGGCTCGGGCATCCGCTCCGCCGCCGCGGGAGGGGGCTCCATGTCCCAGGGGGGCAGGTCTCCCCCCGCCAGGGGCTCCGGCTCCCGCGCCTCTGCCGGAGCGGGCCGGGCCGGGGCCGCCTGGGGGGCCCGGGGAGCGGCCGACGCGGGCCGGGCGGCAGCCGCCGGGACGCCGCCCGCCACAAGCTCCTCCAGCCGGGCCAGCCGGGCATTGAGCCCCGCCGCCGATTCGTCCAGGGTCGCGTCACACAGCCGGATGAGGCACAGCTCCGCGTCCACCCGCCGGTTGGCGCTGCGGCCCAGATCGGCGGAGGCGGCCTGAAGCCGTCCCAACACCTGGGCCAGCCGGGGAGCGGTGAGGACCTGGTCCAGGCCCCGAAGGGTAGTCTCGTCGTAGCCGCCCGTCAGCAGGGCCGCCCCGCCCTTGGGGGCGGTCTTGCGGATGAGCAGGTCCCGGGCCAGGGAGGCCAGCTCGTTCAAGAGGCTCCCCACGTCCTTGCCCGCGGAATAGAGCCGGTCCAGCCGCTCCAGGGCGGCCCCGGCGTCGTTCCCGGCGATCTCCCCCATGAGGGCGGCGGTCTCCACGTTCCCCGCCAGCCCCAGGGCGTCCAGGATCTCCTGCTCCCCCAGCTCTCCCGCGCCGGTGCCGGTGGCGCACTGGTCCAGCAGGGACAGGGCGTCCCGCATCCCACCGTCGGCCAGCCGGGCCAGGAGGTTGGCCCCGTCGGAGGTGAGGGGGATCTTCTCCTCCCCCGCCACGTACTTCAGCCGACCGGCCAGGTCCAGGGGGGAGATGCGCTTGAAGGCGAACTGCTGGCACCGGGACTTGATGGTGGCGGGCACCTTGTGGAGCTCGGTGGTGGCCAGGATGAACATCAAATGCTCCGGCGGCTCCTCCAGGATCTTCAGCAGGGCGTTGAAGGCGGCGGTGGAGAGCATATGGACCTCGTCCACGATGTACACCCGCTTGCGGACCGCCGCCGGGGAGTAGACCGCCTCGTCCCGGAGGGCCCGGACCTGGTCCACGCCGTTGTTGGAGGCGGCGTCCAGCTCCAGCACGTCCAGGATAGCGCCGCTCTCGATGCCCCTGCAGGCATCACACTCGTTGCAGGGGTTGCCGTCCACCGGGTGGAGGCAGTTCACCGCCCGGGCCAGGATCTTGGCGCAAGTGGTCTTTCCCGTCCCCCGGGTGCCCGTGAACAGGTAGGCGTGGGACAGCCGCCCCTCCTGGACCTGGCGCTTGAGGGTATCGGTAATGTGGCTCTGGCCCACCACGTCGTCGAACGTGCGGGGCCGCCATTTGCGGTAAAGGGCCTGATACATCATTTTTCACCTCATAGGAAATAGAAGGGGAAGAAAGGCAACGACCCTTCTCCCCCAGTTTCCGGCCCATGGCAAGACCGCGCACCGGCCTTTGAAGACCGCGCTATGTCCGTTACCCCGGCAGCCGGCTCAGGAACGGTACCCCCACGGCACACGCTCGGGCCCGCTTAGTGCTGCTCGGTTCCCCGCCTGACACGGTTCACGGGAGAGCGTTGCGTGGGACCGATCCTTCATCACTGCTTACCGGGGTCAGACGACACAGCGCGATTCCGGGGGCCGGGATTCATCCCTGCTGTAGCGGATTGCAGGCATAGGGCACCGCTGACTCCCCGACTAGCGCGGCCTTGCCTCAGGCCGGCGTACCAAGACGGGCCATAGACAGGCTAAGATGGAGTTATCATACAACATTTCCGCCGGATTATCAACTGTTGAAACTCATTTTTTTGAAAAAGCTCTTTACATCGCAAAAAAAGATTGTTATAATGTCATGGTGTTCATTTGCGCATGGGCCCGTAGCTCAGCTGGGAGAGCGTTCGGTTCGCATCCGAGAGGTCGACGGTTCGATCCCGTTCGGGTCCACCAAAAAGGAAGACATTCCATCAGGAATGTCTTCCTTTTTTTGCGCGTTCTCACAGCCGATCCGCCCAAAAAGGACTTTCTCGTTCTGTCCTTGCAATATCGGTGAGAAGATGCTATATTTGAATGGACTGGAATGGTATTTGGCAGACGGATCTCCGGGTACTGGTACAGCGATTTCTTTTCGCCTTATTAGTCTGTATATGATCCCAGTTTTGAGCCGGAATGCCGCCGGATTAAAAAATCCTTAGAAATCTTGCGGAACCGCCGTTCTTCCACAGCCCGGCAGAGAAATACGGCAGGAATGGAGATGGAACGATGCGCAAAGCGAAGGAGAAAAGCACGCGGCCGTGGTGGGGCTCGGTCCTGATCCTTCTGGCCGCCTCCGCGGTTTTGGGGGGCGGCTTTTGGCTGTACCATCAAAGCCTTGAGCAGGCGGTCTACTCCACGACGCTCTCTTTCATGCAGCAGATCGCGGATCACGACCATTTGAATATCGTCAATCAGATAGACAGCAAGAAAGAGTATCTTCAAGCCCTGCTCAGCCGCATCGAAGCCACGCGGAACAGCCAGATCGAGGATGTGGTTTACAGCCTGGGCGTGGAAGCACAGGCCACTTCTTTTGACACGCTCTATCTGGTCACCGCCGACGGCGAGGTGTACGACAGTTCCTTCCTGAAAACCTCGCTTCAGAGCATGCCCTGGGCTAGGGCGTTCCTGGAGTCCGACAGCAGCTTTGTGACCAGATATGACGAAGCCGGCCGGGAGCGGTGGGGCGAGTTTCTCGTCTACGGCGTACACGCGGCGGCCCCCATCTCCTGCGGTGGGAAAGAGGTCAGCGGCGCGGTCGGCCTGGTCCCCATCGCCGAGATCGCCGACCAGATGAGGCTGGAAAGCTTTGACGGGCAGGGCGCCGCCATCGTCATGCAGCGGTCCGGCGATATTATCACGGCCAGCCGGCAGTACAGCATGACGGCCAACAACTTCCTGGCTCCTCTGTCGAAGGCCCAGTTCAAAAACGGCGGCTCCCTGGAGGCCTGCCGGCGGGCGGTGGAACAGGGGGAGAGCCTGTTTGTCGAGTACACCCTGAACGGCGGCTCCTACTACGCGCTGTTCCAATCCCTGGACCACCACGACGGAAACGACTGGTATCTGGTGGTGCGCGTCTCCACACAGGTGACGGCGGACCAGGTGAAGGCCCTTGTCTCCCGCTCCATCCCCTTTTTCCTGGTGTTGGGAGGACTGGTTCTCGCCATCGCGTATTTCATCTACCACAGCGTGAACTCGGTCAAGGTGGCCCAGGCCTCCAGGCAGGCCCAGGCCATATTCCTGGCCAACATGAGCCACGAGATCCGCACGCCGCTCAACGGCATCGTGGGTCTGCAATACCTCATGCGCCACCACCTGGACGACAGGGAAAAGCTGGAGGAATACCTGACCAAGGCGGAGGTGTCCGCGTCCTACCTGCAAAGCGTGATTACCGACGTTCTGGATATGTCCAAGATCGAAAGCGGACAGCTCGAGCTCTACCGCAGCGAGATGGATCTGTCCAAACTCATCGAGGAGGTAAGGATCCTGCTGGAGAATCAGACGGAGCAGAAAGGGCTGTGCTTCAGCATAGACTGCCGGGAGCTGACGGAGCCCTTCGTATGGGGGGATCCGCTGCGCCTCAAGCAGATCTTGACAAATCTGCTGGGCAACGCGGTGAAGTTCACCCCCGAAGGGGGCTCGGTCACCCTGACCGTCCGGCAGACACCGTCCGACGGCGTGGCCCAAACCACGTTTCAGGTGGCCGATACCGGCTGCGGCATGAGCCAGGATTTTTTGGAGCGGATCTGGCTGCCCTTTGAGCAGGAGCGGCGGATCGCCTCCCAAAACGGGACGGGGCTGGGAACGACCCTCAGCAAGACCCTGGTGGAAAAGATGGGCGGCTCCATATCGGTGGAAAGCCAGCCGGGAAAGGGAACGGTGTTCACCTTTTCCATCCCCTTCCCCATGGCAGCTCCGCCCGGGGAAGCGGGCGCGTCAAGCGAGCCGGAGGAAACGGCGGAGACCCTGGCGGGAAAACGCGCCCTGGTGGTGGAGGACAATGAGATCAACCGGATGATCGTCGTGTCCATCCTGGAGGGCCGGGGCTGTGAGCTGACGGAGGCCTGCGACGGGCAGGAGGCCCTTGCCGCCTTTGAAAACAGCCCGCCGGGACATTTCGACCTGATCCTGATGGATATCCAGATGCCGGTGATGGACGGGTATGAGGCCACCCGGCGCATCCGGGCCCTGCCCCGGCCCGACGCCGCGGCGGTGCCGATCATCGCCATGACGGCCAACGCCTTCCGGGAGGACATCGAGCGGGCGCTGGCCGCGGGCATGAACGACGTAGTGACAAAGCCGCTGGACATGAAGCTGCTGCTCCAGAAAATCGAGCGGGTCAGAGACCGGGAGGACGAATCATGAAGAAAAGCCGCCTGTTTCGCGCCCTGTTCGCCGCCTCGCTGTGCCTCTGCCTCACCGGCTGCCGGACAGACGCGCCCATAGGACCGGAAAAATTGACCCTCATTATAAAAACGCCGCCCATCAGCCTTGGAAACGTGCCAGGCGTGGGAGAGGCGGAGGCCGCCGACCTGCTTACGGCGGCGGCGGAACGTTTTCAGGCGCAATATGATACATATGACGTGGAGTTTGTCGTCAGCCGCTATGACTATCTGGACGAGCAGGCGCAGCTGGCGGACAAATATGGGACGGCGGAGGCCGCCGACCTGTTCTTCTCCGGCTCCTGGAACACGCCGCTGTACGCCAAGCGTGGCTGGCTGGTCCCGTTGGACGACATCATTGACGACGAGCTGCGCGCGGATATCAATCCGTCGATCTGGATGCAGAATTCCATCGGCGGCCAGGTCTACACTATGCCCTTCCATCAGCTTCAAAACACCCTGATGGTGAACCGGGCGATGATGGAGGCGGCCGGTCTGGAGGAATATATTCCCCCAGACGACGCCATAGCCCATTGGACCACGGAGGAGTTCAGCCACATCTGCTGGACGCTGGCGGAGGCCCTCACCGATGAGAATACCTTCGCGTTTATGATGTATGCCGCCAATAGCCAAGGGGACAACCATATCATGACCCTGCTGCGGGCCTATGGCTGCCCGCTGTATGATGAGCACGGGAATTTCAAGGTGAACACACCGGAGGGGATCCAGGCCCTTGCCTGGATCAAGGACATGGACAAACAGGGGATTACGCCCAGGGGCGCGGAAAATTTGGAGCTGCTGGACTGTATCAACCTGTTTTACAACAGACAGCTGGCGATCTGCATCGGGAACCTGACCAACCTTTGGGACGCCCGCGCCAAGGGGCTGGACGTCTTTGCCGTGAATTTTCCCAGCCTGACCGGCGAGGGGTACTGCACCACGTCCGCCAATGGCTTCTGCGTGTTTGACAACGGCGACGAGCGAAAAATCCAGGCGGCCAAGGACTTTCTGCGCTTTATCTACACGGATGAGACGTTGATGCGGTATACCCTGGGCACCCTGCCGGTCAACGACTCCATCACCGAACAGTATCAGGACGAGATCTGGATGCTGAAAGCCTATGGAGAAAACACCTCCAATACGGTGGATAACATCCAGAACAATCTGAACTGGCAGGGTGTTCGGAACGTCTTTTATCCCCTGATCGGCGATCTGCTGGCGGGCACAAAATCCCCGGAACAGGCGGCGGTGGGCATCGACATGAACTGCAACGCCGCTTTGGAGCAGGGCCGCGCCGCCAACGGCTGAGGGCCTTGGCGAAATAGGTCCAAAAAACAGGATCGGAAACGGTGGGTGCAGGCATGAAAAGCGATGTGATCCAATATGAGCGGATCTACCACCTGCTGAAAAGCAGGATCGAGTACGGCATCCTCCCGGTGGGCGCCGCGCTGCCCGGGCGGTCCATCCTGTGCAGGGAGCTGGGAACGTCGGAGCGGACCCTCCGGCACGCGCTGGAGCTGCTGGCGCAGGACGGATATCTGGACATCTCCCCCAGAAAGCGGCCTGTCGTGGTCTCCGCCTTCGCCGCGCCGGAGGGCCGGGCGCTGCTGCACACAAAAAAGGCGGACGCCGCCCGGGTCAACGACCTGCTGCAGACAAGCGTCCTCTTGTGCTATCCGATCTACATGAGCGGCCTGCGCCGGTGCGCCGGCGGGGACTGGCGCACTCCGGAGGCCCTGCTCGCCCAAATGGATCCAAACCGGCCGGAGGAATTCTGGCAGCTCTCCAGCCGGCTGGGGCGCTTTTTCATCGCGAGGAATGAGAACGAACTGCTCCTGCGGGCCGTGGACAGCCTGGGCTTCCGAGGAAAAGAGCCCCCTCCCGGCCCGCTGGAGGACAGGGTCCGGTACCGAGAGAATATTGAACGGCTGCTCCAGACGGTCAAGGCCGGGGGCGAGCCGGAACAGGCACAGTTTGCGCCCATCCTCGCCCAATACCGGGCGATCGCGGAGCAGGCGGGTGAGTTCCAGTTCCTCCAGGCCCTCTCCCCCTGCCCCTTGCTGGCGGAGGCGGACGGCCCGGGCCAGCAGCTCAGCCTGGCCCAGGAGCGGTACTCCACGGTCTGCCTGGATCTGCTGGGGCTCATCGCCATCGGCCGCTATCAGCCCGGCGACCGCCTGCCCACCCACGACCAGCTCCAGGAAATCTACGGCGTCAGCCGGGACACCACCGTCAAAGCCATCCGCATGCTGCGCCGCTGGGGCGTGGTGACCGCCGCGCCCCGGCGGGGCATCTCGGTGGTAATGGATCTGGACGGGCTGAAAAAGATCCAGATCACGCCGGAGTCCATCGCCTGCCACGTGCGGCGGTATCTGGACAGTCTGGAGCTGCTGTCCCTGACGGTGGAACGGGTCGCCGCCCACGCCGGGGCCCGGGCGGAGACAAAAGAGGCCCGGCAGCTCCGGGGAGTCCTCCTCAGGCAGCTGGAGCAGCCCTGTGAGCACCAGCTGATCCCGCGCACACTGCTGGATTTCATCGCTGAGCATATCCAATATGACGCCCTGCGGGCGATCTATGGGATCCTGGCCCGAAATTTCAGCATCGGCCGCGGTATTCCAAAGCTGGTCAGCCCGGACAAAAATCCACAAAACAGCGAGATCTACCGGCAGTGCATCGAGGCCGCCGAGATCCTCTCCGGCGGCGACGCCCCCCGGTTCGCCAAAGCGGCGGCGGATATGTTCGCGCAGGTCCGGGGCCTGATCGTCACGGCCTGCCGGCAGCTGGGCTACTGGGACGCCGCGATGCGGGTGTACGACGGGACGGCTCTTTGGAAATGACGCCCCCGCCGGGACGGGACAGGAAACTGACATACAGCCGCCGGTCAACTCCGGGGCTCCCTCTTTGCCGAAAGGAAGGCCGAGCATCGTTATGAAAAGGAACCGAGAAAAGAAGAAAAGCGGCAAATGGGAAATCTCCTTTGCCCCCATCTCCCGATACAGCGCGGTATTCTGCGCGCTGATCTTCCTCATCGTCCTCCTGGGCGGCGGCATCCTCTCCATCAGCCGGATGCGGGCGGACGCCAGGGCCTCTCTCGCCGCGAGCCACGCGCAGATCTCCCAGCGGGTCGCGGGGGCGGTGGACCTGTTGGAATCCCTGGCTGGCCTCCCGGAGTTTTACGACCCGGAGCTCCCGCCCATCGACAAGGTAAAAAAGCTGGACCAGATGAGCCCCCACTTCGGGTACATGATGCTCTGCTACGTGGATTCCAACATCATCGTCTACTCCGACGGCTCCGAACCGGCAAGCCTCGCCAGCCGGGACTACATGCAGCAGTTGTTTTCCACCGGGCGGCGGCAGGTGACGGACAGCTTTGCCGCGGGGGCGGACGGGGCGACGCTGAACTACACGGTGGCGGTGCCGCTGTTTGACGAGGATGGAACCATCACCGGGTGTCTATTCTGCGCCATTTACTTTGACGAGGCCGTGCAAATCCTGAAAGCGTCGGCGGGTACCAACGGCGCGGAGGCGACATTGATCGGCTCCCAGGGACAGGTCATGTCTTCCACGGTGGGGTTTCCCTACGGGGATTCCATCATGGATGTCTTTCGAAACGGCGTGCTGTTCGGCACCACGGCGGATCAGCTGGAGGAACACCTGCTGGCCGCCCAGCCCGGCGCCTTTTGGAGCTTCCGGGACGGCAGCTTGTACTATACCGTCTACCAGCGGGTGGAGTACACGGGCTGGGATATCATATGCTCGGTCAACTTCGGGAGCACTTTTTCGGAGATCCTTCCGGCGCTGCTGCTGGTGTCCGGCCTGACAATCCTGTCCTGCCTCTGCCTGCTGTGGTTCGTGCGCCGTTACATCGCCGACCAGATGCGGGTCGTGGACACCCTGGTCCATTCGGTGGAGGAGCTGGAGCGGCGGGTCTACCAGGACGAGCGGCCCGAGAATGTGGACTTTCAGGAGGTTCTGCGCCTGACCAGCACAGGCCTGTCCGACAGCCTGACCGGCGTGGTCACCCGCTCGGTCTTTTTGAACCAGGCCTCCTCCCTTCTGAAAAAGGCGGACCCACAGCTGGTCCAAGCCCTGTGCTTTATTGACATGGACAATCTGAAGTATATCAACGACAGCTGCGGCCACGCCGGCGGCGACATCGCGCTGAAAAGCCTGGGATACATCCTCCGGGAATATGAGAAAAAATACGACGGTGTGGTGGGCCGGTACGGCGGAGACGAGTTCGTCCTGCTGCTGACCAGCCTGGACAATGAGGCGGAGCTGCGGGGTGTGCTGGACGAGCTTGTCCTCCGCCTCCAGACCAGCGTCCAGTCGGGAGGACAGAGCATCCCGGTCCAGTGCAGCATCGGCGTATCCATCTACCAGCCGGGAGCGGAGCTGGAGCAGATGATCGCAGACGCGGACGAGGCCCTTTACTACGTGAAGCAAAACGGGAAAGGGTATTACCATATCCACAAGAAGTGAGGGGCCTATGAACAGACACACTCCACGGCGGGCAGCCTGTTTCGCCGTCATACTGCTGATCCTCGCCGCGGCCTCGGCGGTGGGGCTTGGCCTACGGAGCTCCATTCTGGAGATCCGTCAAAGAGAAGCTGAAAACGTCTTGTTTTACTATCGGGAAAAGATCCTTCTTCAGATGGGGGGGACCATGAACGAGGCCGGTTCCCTGGCGCAGACGGCATATGTGATGGAAAAGGAGCAGCCGGGCTCCCTCGACTGGTTCGACCACGCGGCCGAGCCGCTGCTGGAGCGGGAGGAGGTCCGCTTCGCCTACCTGTTCGCCGGGGACACCATGGTAAGCGCCCTGCCCCGGGACAGCTTTGGACAGCTGGTCGGGCGGGACATGCAGGATTTCTCCTACATATTCACCTTGGCCAAGGTCGTCAAGGAGTTGGTGGTCGAAGGGCCCGTCGTATTGGAGAGTGCCCCCGGACAGGAGGTATTCCTGTTTCTGCAGCCCATTGTGGAGGAGAACGCCTATCTGGGCCAGGTGGCCGTGGCGGTAGACCGGGACTATGTTCTGGAGGAGCTCGGGCTGGCGGAGCTGTACGCACAGGGGTATGACTACGAGCTGTGGCGCGTGGAGCCGCAGAATGGAAACAAGGAGGTCATCGCAAGCTCCCGGTCAGACACCGATTTCTCCCAGGCGAAAAAAACGGTGTTCTATCTTCCGACCCAATGGACCCTCAGCATCCAACCGTCGGCGGGATGGCTCGATTCGGGGCAGACAATGGGCCTGATCCTGGTGAGCACGCTGCTGGCCGTCCTCCTGCTGGCGATGGCGTACCTGCTGTACAAAAACGCCGCGCAAAAACGGGCGCTGCGTCTGACGGACCAGAAGGACGCGGACACGGGCCTGTACAACCGCAGGGGATTTACGGCCGCTCTGGACGGCTGGCCCTCCGCCGGCGGCCGCCCCGTCATGCTGTTTTACTACTCCATCGAGGGATATACGCAGGCCGCCCGCCTGATCGGCCCGGATGCGGAGGCGGTTTTCCTGCGGAGCGTCCCGGCCCGGCTGGACGAGTATATCCACAGCCCTTTCCTGGCCGGGCGGCTGGACGCCGGGAGTTTTATCGTCGCGGTGCGGGAGGAGATGGACGAGCAGCAGCGGGAGGACTTCGCCAAGGGGCTGTCGCTGGAGCTCTTATTGCAGGTGCGGATCGACGGAGAGAAGAGCTTTTTGATGGCCCGCTACCAGTATGCCGAATACCGGCCCGGCACCGACCGGGCGGCGGATGCCCTCGCCGGGCTGATCCGCGCCTATTACCTCCGTGTCGCCCAGGAATCCCCCGTGCGCAAGCTGACGGAAAAATGCAGGCAGCTCATCGAGGGAAGGGGCGACGTGGTCTTTGACGAGTACACGGACCTGGAAATGATGGAGCTTTCCAAGACCTTCAACCGGTACCGCAAGCAGGTGGAGCAGCTGGCCTATTCCGACCCGGTGTTCGCCGTGGGGAACCGGCCGAAATTTCTCCGGGATACCAATATGCTGATCTCTTACGACAAAAAGAGGCGGTTCAGCCTCTACTGCGTGGATATCTGCTCTTTCAGCCAGTATAACGAGCTGTTCAGCGCCGCCATCGGAGACGAGATCCTGCACGAGGTGCTGCGCCGGCTGTCACGCCCATTCGGTACTTACCTCTACCGCATCAACGGCGACGTGTTCCTGGGCGTATCCCTCTCCGACGAAAGCGCCCAGTCCTTTGCCAGCCGGCTTCAGGCCATGTTTCTCGCGCCCATCACGGTGGGCAGCCTCTCCTTCCCCCTGCAGATCCGCATCGCGGCCTGCCTGTACCCCGAACACGGTGAGACCCCCGGCGCTCTCCTGGACCATATCCAGTCCGCCCTGCGCTTCGCCAAGGAGTCGGACCGGACGGTGGCCATCTACAACGGACAGCTGGACGAGATGATCCGGACCGAGGGAGACATCCTGCGCCGGCTGAAGGACTCCATCCGGCAGAAGTCCCTGGAGGTCTGGTACCAGCCCATCATGCTGCTGGAAGACGGCCGGTACACCGCGGCGGAGGCCCTTGTGCGCCTGCCCAACGGCAAAGGCGGCCACTTCTCTGCGGGCCAGGTCATTTCCCTGGCCGAGCGCAACGGCATCGTGGAAGAGCTGGGCGACTATGTGCTCTCCCAGGCCTGCGCGTTTATGAAGGCCCATGGCGAGCGGCTGGGGCTCAAACGGATCGGGATCAACCTCTCCGTACAGCAGCTTCTGGTCGGCGCCAGCGCCGACCACCTGCTGGAGCTGATCCGCTCCAGCGGCCTGGACCCCCGCCGGGTCACTCTGGAGATCACGGAGAGCATCCTGATCCAGTCCATAGACCGGGCGGCCGAGGTCCTGGAAAAGCTGAGGCAGGCAGGCGTCCATATTGCGCTGGATGATTTCGGCGTGGGATACAGCAGCCTCAATTACCTGTCCAACCTTCCGGTGGACATCCTCAAAATCGACCGCTCCTTGACCCAGCAGATCTTAACGAGCCCCAAGCAATACGCGCTGCTCCACTCCATTGTGGAGATGGCGGCCATCAACGGGCTGCTGGTCGTAGCGGAGGGCGTGGAGACCCAGGCGGAGCAGGAGGCCATCGCCGCTTCCGGAGCACAGTATATTCAGGGCTATTACTACGCCCGGCCCATGCCCGAGGCGGAATTTGACCGTTTTATAAAGGAATAGCAAGAAGCGGGGCCGGATTGGACATCTCCTTTGAACGTCCAGTACGGCCCCGTTTCAAACAGAAAGATTTCTTTCCTAAAATATTTTTATTTTGCAGGAAAATCTTCTATCGGCTGCGCCCCAGTCATTTGGGGGTATTTTTTCCACCGGCCGTCAAATTATACAACGAAACCCCTATTGACAAAGCCATCTATTGTGATTATACTGAAAGCACAATCAAACAAAGTGTGACTCAGACTTATATAAGCCCATAATTGGTTGGGCGTCTCTACCAGCTACCGAAATAGCTGTGCTATAAGTCTCGAAGGGCGGTGATGCCTTTGGAGATAAAAGTACAGTTGGACGGCAGCTTTTTTGTTGCCCGCTCCAGAGACGGCCGGACCAAATCGAATAGCAGAGGACTTATATAGGCCCGTAATTGGTCGGGCGTCTCTACCAGCTGCCGTAACAGCTGCGCTATAAGTTCCCGGAGGAAAACCGGGAATACTTATGGCGTTCCTGCGGCAGCTTTTTTGCGCCCTTTTTCCGGCGCTCACCCAGAAAAGGAGAGAATAAAACCGATGCGTGACAAAACCTTTGTGCTCAAGGGCGATCTGTGTTACAGCAAGGACCCGCGCACCCTGGAGACCGTGGAAAACGGTTATCTGGTGGTCCTGGAGGGCAGGTCCGCCGGTGTGTTCCGGGACCTGCCCGAAGAATACCGGGCCCTGCCCCTGGAGGACTGGACAGGCCGGCTGGTCATTCCCGGCCTGACCGATCTCCACGTCCACGCCCCCCAGTACGCCTTCCGGGGCCTGGGCATGGACCTGGAGCTGCTGGACTGGCTGGAGGCCCGGGTCTTTCCCGAGGAGGCCAAGTACCGGGACCTGGATTACGCCCGGAAGGCCTACGGCATCTTTGCCGGGGACCTGAAGCGGGGCGCCACCACCCGGGCCTGCGTCTTCGCCACCGCCCACACCGGGGCCACCGAGCTGCTGATGGACCTTTTGGAGGACACGGGGCTTGTGACCATGGTGGGCCGGGTGAACATGGACCGCAACTGCCCCGACACCATCCGGGAGCCCAGCGCCAAAGCCTCGGCGGAGGAGACCGTCCGCTGGCTGGAGGACACGGCCGGGAAATACCGGCGCACCAAACCCATCCTCACCCCCCGCTTCATCCCCTCCTGCTCCGACGAGCTCATGGAGCGGCTGGCGGACATCCAGCGGCGGTACGGCCTTCCCCTCCAGTCCCACCTGTCGGAAAACGAGGGGGAGCGGGCCTGGGTCCAGGAGCTTTGCCCCGCCTCCCGGTTCTACGGCGACGCCTATGCCTCCTTCGGCCTGTTCGGCGGGGACGTCAGGACCATTATGGCCCACTGCGTCCTCTCCAGCGACGAGGAGATTTCCCTTATACGGGACCGGGGCGTCTATATCGCCCACTGTCCCCAGTCCAACGCCAATCTGGCCTCCGGTGTGGCCCCCGTCCGGCGGTACCTGGATGCCGACCTCAACCTGGGCCTGGGCAGCGACGTGGCGGGGGGCAGCAGCCTGTCCATCCTCCGGGCCATGGCGGACGCCGTGCAGTGCTCCAAGCTGCACTGGCGGCTCTCCGACCAGAGCCTCGCCCCCCTCACCGTGCCCGAGGCCTTCTGGCTGGCCACCGCGGGCGGCGGCTCTTTCTTCGGCCCGGTGGGCTCCTTCGCCCCGGGCTATGAGGTGGACGCCGTGGTCCTGGACGACAGCCGGCTGAAAACCCCTTTGGAACTCACCATTCAAGAACGCCTGGAGAGAGGCGTCTATCTATTGGAAGACAGGGATGTGATAAAGAAGTACGGCAGCGGCACGGCACTCTGGTAAGCGCGTTATCCCCGGCACTCGGCTATGGTAAGGGGCACGAGAGAGGCCCCGATGCTCAAAACCTTGCGAATTGAAAGGGAGGGTCCAGCATGAGTACACCGACAAAAGCCCCTGGCGGCACTCTGGACAGAGTGTTCCATCTCAGCGCCAACCACACCGACGTCAAGACCGAGGTCATGGCGGGGGTGACCACCTTCATGACCATGGCGTATATCCTGGCGGTCAACCCCAGCATCCTCAGCGCGGCCGGCATGGACGCCGGCGCCGTATTCACCGCCACCTGCCTCGCCTCGATCCTGGCCACCGTCCTGATGGCGGTCTTTGCCAATTACCCCTTCGTCCTCTCCGCCGGCATGGGCCTGAACGCCTACTTCGCCTATACCGTGGTCATCAAAATGGGCTATTCCTGGCAGATGGCCCTGGCCGCCGTCTTTGTGGAGGGCGTCATCTTCATCCTTCTCTCCCTCACCAACGTGCGGGAGGCCATCTTCAACGCCATCCCCCTGCCCCTCAAGCACGCGGTCTCCGCGGGCATCGGCCTCTTCATCGCCTTCATCGGCCTGCAGAACTGCAAGCTGGTGGTGGAGTCCGCCACCCTGGTGGGGGTCTATAACTTCGCCGACAACGCCGCCGACTTCCGCACCGTGGGCATCACGGTCCTGCTGGCCATCATCGGCGTGCTGATCACTTCCATCCTCGTGGTGAAAAAGGTCAAGGGCAACATCCTCTGGGGCATCCTGGCCACCTGGGTCCTGGGCATTTTGTGCCAGGTCACCGGCCTCTATGACCCCTCCGTCCTGGGCAGCGTCCTGCCCGACTTCTCCAACGGCATCGCCATCCCCAGCGTCCTGCCCACCCTGGGCCAGCTGGACTTCTCCAAAGTCCTCTCTCTGGACTTCCTGGTGGTGGTCTTCGCCTTCCTCTTCGTGGACATGTTCGACACCCTGGGCACCCTGATCGGCGTGGCCTCCAAGGCGGACATGCTGGACCAGGACGGCAAGCTGCCCAAGATCCGTGGAGCCCTGATGGCCGACGCCGTGGGCACCACCGCCGGCGCCGTGCTGGGCACCTCCACCATCACCACCTTCGTGGAGAGCGCCTCCGGCGTCTCCGAGGGCGGGCGCACCGGCCTCACCAGCCTGGTCTCCGCCGCCCTGTTCGGCGCGGCTCTCTTCCTCTCCCCCATCTTCCTGGCCATCCCCTCCTTCGCCACCGCCCCCGCCCTCATCGTGGTGGGCTTCCTGATGGTGGGCGCCATCCTGAAGGTGGACTTCGACAACGCCTTTGACGCCATCCCCGCTTACATCACCCTTATCGCCATGCCTTTCATGTACTCCATCTCCGAGGGCATCGCCATGGGCACCATCTCCTACGTGGTCATCAACCTTTTCGGCGGCAAAGAGCGCCGGAACACGATCAGCGTGGTCATGTATATCCTGGCCATCCTCTTTGTCTTCAAGTACATCCTCATCTGACCGTCCGGTGGCCCGGCCCTTTGGGGGCCGGGCCGCCGCGCGCGCTTCGACACAAGGAGGTCCGCGTATGAAAAACGTATTCTGCCGCGTCCCGCTCTGGGAGGCGGCCAAGACCCTGGCCGCCGTGGCCCAGGGCCAGGCCCCGGCCGAGCTGGTCATCCGGAACGCCCGGCTGGTGAACGTCTGCACCGGGGAGATCCAGTACCCCATGGACGTGGCCGCGGCCATGGGCCGCATCGCCTATGTGGGCCCCGACGCCGCCCACTGCGTCGGCAAGGACACCCGGGTGGTAGACGCCGGGGGCCGGTACCTGGCCCCGGGGCTGCTGGACGGCCACGTCCACATCGAATCCTCCATGATGACCCCCGCCGGCTTCGCCGCCGCCGTCATCCCCCACGGCACCGTTGGGGTCTACTTCGACCCCCACGAGATCTGCAACGTGCTGGGCCCCAAGGGGGTGGAACTGATGCTGGAGGAGGCGGAGCGGACGCCTCTGAAGGCCATGCTCACCATGCCCTCCTGCGTCCCGGCCGTCCCCGGCTTCGAGGACACCGGCGCCGCGGTGGACGCCGGGGACGTGGCGAAGGCCATGACCGACCCCCGCTGTGTGGCCCTGGGGGAGATGATGAACGACCCCGGCGTCCTGGGCGGGGCGGAGGAGCCCCACGCCATCCTGGCAGAGACTCTGAAAGCGGACCGCACCATTACCGGCCACTACACCATGCCCGACCTGGACCGGGGCCTCAACGCCTACATCGCCTCCGGCGTGCGCAGCTGCCACGAGTCGGTGCGGGAGGAGGAGGCCCTGGCCAAAATGCGCCTGGGCATGTACGCCATGCTGCGGGAGGGCTCCGGCTGGAAGGACCTCCACCAGGTGGCCCAGGCGGTGACCGCCCACCAGGTGGACCCCCGCTTCGCCCTGCTGGTCACCGACGACGCCCACCCCCACACCCTGGCGGTCGAGGGCCACGTGGACCGGCTCCTCCGCCGGGCGGTGGAGGAGGGCATCCCCCCCGTGACCGCCCTGCAGATGGTCACCATCAACTGCGCCCAGTGCTTTCAGATGGACCAGGATCTTGGCTCCGTCACCCCCGGCAAGTGCGCCGACCTGGTCCTTTTTGAGGATTTGAAGGACTTCAAGGCCGCGGCGGTCTTTATCGACGGGGCCCTCGCCGCGGAGAACGGCGCCCTCGCCTCCCCCCTGTCTCCGCCTCCCTGCCCCGGCTGGGCCAGGGACACCATGCACCTGGCCCAGCCGGTGACCGCCGAACAGCTCCGGATCGCAGCCCCAGTCCAGGAGGGGGTGGTAAAGGTCCGGGCCATCGAGGTCATCGGCGGCAGCGCCGCCAACCGGGAGGCCGTGGTCACCCTGACCGCCCACCACGGCCAGGTGGACGCCGCCCCGGAGCAGGATGTGCTGAAGGCCGCCGTCTTTGAGCGGCACAAGGCCATGGGGCGCCACGCCCTGGGCTTCTTGAAGGGCTTCGGGATCACCCGGGGGGCCATGGCCTCCACGGTGGCCCACGACGCCCACAACCTGCTGGT
This sequence comes from Pseudoflavonifractor phocaeensis, assembly GCF_038439875.1. NCBI lineage: Bacteria > Bacillati > Bacillota > Clostridia > Eubacteriales > Oscillospiraceae > Pseudoflavonifractor > Pseudoflavonifractor phocaeensis. The sequence continues at coordinate 131,866 of NZ_JBCDMT010000006.1, read as the reverse complement.
CATGGGGGCGGCGGACGCCGACATGGTCCTGGCCGCCAACACCCTGGCCGGCTGCGGCGGCGGGATGTGCGCCGTGCTGGACGGCCGGGTCCTGGGCCTGGTCCCCCTGCCCGTGGCGGGGCTCATGGGTGAGGGCGGCGTGGAGGAGATGGCCGGTCTGGTGGACCGGCTGGCCGGAGCCTGGAAGGAGCTGGGCTGCACCCTGCCCGCCCCTTTCATGACCATGGCCCTGGCCTCCCTGGCCTGCATCCCCGAGCTGCGCCTCACCGACCGGGGGCTGGTGGACTGCCGGAGCTTTACGTTCACGCCGCTGTTTCTGTGAGCGCGGCCCCGAGAAAATCGAATTTAGGAAATGGCGGGCACAAAATGCCCGCCATTTCTTTTTCTTTCCTTGTCCCATCGCCCCGGCCATGGTATACTAAAAAATATATCAAAACAGCGATTAATGTGAGTTTTAGGGAGGGGAAACAGAATGAATCAGCCTCGGCGCGCGTTCCGGGCCCTGTGTTCCCTTTCCCTCACCGCCTCCCTGCTGGGGGGCTGTTCAGCGGGACGGAACATCATCATCGACGACACCCCAACGGCTCCTCCTCCCCAGACCAGGCTGACCTTCTTCGGTTTTAAATACGAGGCCCTCAACGTCCTGGCCATCGAGGACGCCCTGCACGGCTACATGGACGAGCACCCAGAGCTCTGCATCTCCTATGACGGGATCAAGGGCCTCGACTATTACGACGTCCTGCAAAAACGGCTGGACACCGGCAACGGCGACGACATCTTCATGGTGGACCATGAGCGGGTGCTGGAGCTGAGCGGCCAGGGCCGGCTGGCCGACCTCTCGGACCTCTCCACCGTGGCGGACTTCAGCGACCTGGCCATGAGCCAGATGTCCGCCAGCGGGGCCATCTACTACCTGCCCACCTCCATCTCCGCCTTCGGCCTCTACTGCAACACGGACCTTCTCAAGGCCCACGGCCGGGAAATTCCTGAAAACCGGGCCCAGCTGGAGGAGGCCTGCCGCTACTTTGTCTCCCAGGGCATCACCCCCATCGTGGCCAACAATGACATCTCTCTCAAGACCGTAGTCCTGGGCGGGGCCCTCCTCCCCCTCTACCAGGGGGCGGACACCGCCCAGGCCATCGCGCGGTTCAATACCGGTGAGGACGATCTGGCCCAGGCCCTCCTCCCCGGCTTCCAGCTGGTGGAGCAGATGCTCTCCCAGGGCTGGGTGGACGCCGGGGAGGCCCTGACCACCGCCAAGACCAAGGACGATCTGGTCCTCTTTGCCCAGGGTGAGCGGCCCTTCATGCTCACCGGCGCCTGGGCGGTCTCCCGCCTGCGGGAGCTGGCGCCCGGCCTCCGTTTCGAGGTGCGCCCCTACCCCATTTTGGATGACGGCAGCGTGCTGGTCATCAACATGGACACCCGGGTCAGCGTCAACGCCGACAGCCCCCATCTGGAGGAGGCCAAGCAGTTTGTGGAATATCTGACCCGCAGGGACGTACTGTGGGAGTTTGTAAACAGCCAGAGCTCCTTCAGCCCGCTGAAGGAGAACCTGCTGGCCGAGGACAAGGCCATCCAGTCCATCGCCCCCTACCTGACCAACGGCCGCAGCGTGCTGGGCTCGGACGACAATTTCGATTTGCCCATCTGGGACCTGTCCCGGCAGTGCGTGGTAAAAATGCTGGAGGGCGGAGACGCTCAGGCCGCCGTGTCCTGTATGCGGGAACTGATCGGCGCGTGGCATGAAGCGCGGACGGGAGCGTGAGCTTTTGTTGAAAGAACGGCGTAAATGGGTCATTATCCTTCTGGTCCTCTTCTCCACCGCCGCCATTTTGGTTGGCGGCATCTGCTACATCTACAACGTTCAAGCAAACCTTTGGAACAAGGCGGTGACGGATATTTTGGAGGTCACCGCCCAGGGCCGTCATACCCTGGACGTCTACCTGGAAAAGGATGAGGCGGCCCTCCACCTGCTGGCCTCCACGCTGGAGGGGAAGCGTTCCGGTGACGAACAGGCCCTATGGGAAAAGGTCGGGCTGTTTGGCGGGGGCGAGGACAACACCGCCTACCTCTGCGTGGACCTGGCCTCCGGCGCCGCCTATACGGACCAGAACCCGCCGGGCGGCCCGCTGGGCGAAGACCGTCTCCAGGTCTTCCGCTCCCTGGAGGGCAGCGGTGTCCGGGAGCCCTTTCTTGACGATTACACGGGGGTCTGGACTCTGGGCATCTACGAAAACTTCTCCTTTGCCGACGGCGCCCCGGGGCTGGTCCAAAAGTCCCAGCCCCTCTCCGAGATCGCCGAGCGGTTTTCCCTCTCCTTTTACGACGACCAGGGCTTTTCCTACGTGGTGAACCCGGCGGGGGACATCCTGATCCGCTCCCTGCACCCCAACAGCAACCGCACCTTCCAAAACCTCTTCGACATCATCGACCTCCAGGGCAACAGCGGCAAAGATATCGACGCCTTCCGGCGCGCGCTGGAGCAGGGGAAACGGGGGGCTGCCCGCTTCCGCTACCAGGAGGAGGAATACGTGTTCTGCTACGTGCCCATGGAGTCCGCGGCGGGCTGGTACGTGGTGTCCATCATCCCCAACGCGGTCATCATGGAGCAGGCCGGCAGCATCGTCGAGCACTCCCAGATCTTGTTCCTCCTGATCCTGGTCAGCGTCTTTATACTGGCCGCCTTCTTCATCATCTACCGGGACTCCACCCGCCGGATCCTCCTGGCGGAGGAGCAGGCCCGCCGGGCGGCGGAGAGCGCCAACGCGGCCAAGAGCCGCTTCCTCTCCAACATGTCCCACGACATCCGCACCCCCATGAACGCCATTCTCAACATGACCAAGCTGGCGGAGGGCCATATCGGGGAGCCGGAGCGGATGGCGGGCTACCTCAAAAACGTGGAGCTGTCGGGCCAGCTTTTGCTGGGGCTCATCAACGATATCCTGGACATGTCCAAGATCGAGAGCGGTAAGCTGGTGCTCCGCCAGGACCCCGCCTCCCTGCGGGACCTCCTGGACAATCTCTCCAACATCGTCTCTCCCATGGCGGAAAAGAAGGGGCTGGACTTCACCCTGTCCTGCCCTGACCTTCAGCATGACACGCTGTGCTTCGACTCCCTCCGCCTCAACCAGGTCCTCCTCAACCTCCTGTCCAACGCCGTCAAGTTCACCCAGGAGGGGGGCCAGGTGCGGATGGAGGTGGCCGAGCGCCCCTCTCCCAAAGCGGGACAGGCCCGACTGGTCTTCCGGGTGGCGGACAACGGCATCGGGATGCAGCCGGAATTTCTGGAGCACATCTTTGACTCCTTTACCCGGGAACAGGACAGCCGGGTGGACAAGACCGAGGGAAGCGGCCTGGGCATGGCCATCGCCAAAATGATCGTGGACCGGATGGACGGCCGCATCACCGTGGAGAGCGAGCCGGGAAAGGGCACGGTATTCACCGTCACCCTGGACCTGCCGTTAGCCTCTCCCGCCCCCCGCCTCCTCACCCAGGAACGGCGGGACGGCCCCGTCGACCTCACGGGCCGCCGCATCCTGGTGGCGGAGGACAACGAGCTCAACCGGGAGATCGCCCGGGAACTCCTGGAGGGGGCGGGCGCCCAGGTGGAGTGTGTGGAGAACGGTCAGGCCTGCGTGGACCGCTTCACCGACGCCGGGGCGGGATATTTCGACCTGATCCTGATGGACATCCAGATGCCCGTCCTGAACGGCTATGAGGCCGCCCGGCGGATCCGGCGGCTGGACCGGCCCGACGCCGCCTCCATCCCCATTTTCGCCATGACGGCGGACGCCTTCTCCGAGGACGTGGAGGCGGCCAAAGAGGCCGGGATGGACAGCCATCTGGCAAAGCCGCTGGACATGCCCGCCATGCTCAGAGAGATCCAAAAACACCTGGAGCCATAAGCGATCCCGGCTCCGATAAGAAAGGTCGTGGGCACAGTGGAACATCCGACCGAACGTGACCATACCCGACGTCTGGAGGAGGCCAAGGCCCTCGCCAGCCGTCTGATGCGCCTGCACTACTGCGAGGGCGAGCCCGAGAAGGTGACCGCCTATTTCGCCCCTCAGTTCACCTGGTTCGGCGCGGGCGAGGAGCAGTATATCGTGGGCCGGGACCAGGCTGCGGCAGCCTTCCGCCAATTCAAGGACGCCATTCCGGAGTGCGGCATCCAGGACGAGGAGTACGACGCCATCGAGCCCGTGCCGGGCGTCTACGTAGTGTCGGGCCGGATGTGGGTTTCCACCGCCCCCGGCGTGGAGATGTACCTCAAGGTCCACCAGCGGGTCACCTTTGTGTTCCAGGAGGCCGGCGGGGCTCTTTTGTGCGCCCACATCCACTGCTCCAACCCCTACCAGGAGCTTGTCAGCGGGGAGCTCTTTCCGGAGAAGATCGGCCGGCAGTCCTACGAGTATGTCCAGGACCGGCTGGCGGCGCTGGAGGTCCAGACCACACAGCAAAACCGCCAACTGGAGGTCATCATGTCTTCCATCGCCGGCGGGCTCAAGATCAGCAACGACGACGACACCTATTCCTACGCCTTTGTCAGCAAGGAGGCCGCCGCCCTCTTCGGCTATACGGTGGAGGAGTTTATGGCCGTCACCGGCGGCACCGCCGTGGGGGCCGTCTATCCCCCCGACCTGGAGCGGGTCCTGGGCGAATGTGTGGAGGCCTTCCGGGACGGAGGGCTCACCTACTCCATCCGCTACCGTGTCCGGTGCAAGGACGGCAGTCTCAAGTGGATCATCGACAGCGGCAAGAAGGCCCAGGACCCCGAGGGCAACTGGATGGTCAACAGCCTCTACCTGGACGTGACCAGGTCGGAGGAGGACGCCCAGCGCCTGCGGGAGCAGACCCAGCTCCTGACCAGCATCTACGACACCGTCCCCTGCGGCATCATCCGCTTCGTCTGCCGCCGGGACGGCACCTTCCACCTCACCTCCCTCAACCGCGCGGCCCTGTCCCTGCTGGGCTACGACAGTATGGATGAGGGAATGGCGGACTGGCACGGCGGCGTGCTGGGCTCCGTGCTGGAGGAGGATCAGGCCATGCTGCGCCAGGCCTACCGGCTCCTCCACAACGTGGGGGACCGGCAGGACCGGGAGTACCGGGCCCGGTGGCGGGACGGCTCCCTCCACTGGCTGAACGGCACCAACACCGTGGTGGACCGCACCCCGGAGGGCGAACTGGTCATTCAGCGCACCCTGGTGGACATCACCCAGCGCAAGCTGCTCCAGGAACAGTTGGAGCAGGAGCAGGAGATGTACCGGGTGGCTATGGAGTCCAGCTCGGACACCATGTTCGAGTATATCATGGATACCGACACCTTCATCAGCTACGAGCCCCGCGCCGGCGGCGGCGTCATCCGCCGGGAGCTGGACCACTACTCCCAATGCCTGCTGGACAAGTCCTTCCTCCACCCCGAGGACGCCCCCATGGCCATCGACAACATCTGCAACGGCCGGGCTGAGATGTTCGAGGCCCGGGTCGTCACGCCGGACAGCGCGCCGGGCGACTACCGCTGGCACCGGGTCAGCAGCCGCCTCATCATCCGGGACGGCCGCCCCGACCGGGTGGTGGGCACCATCCGCAACATTCACAGCCTGAAGGAGACCCTGCTGGAAAACAGCGAGCGCCTGCACATGAACCAGTCCGCCCTCCAGGCCATCAGCGGCGTCTACGTCTGCATCTTCTATGTGAATCTTACCGACGACCAGTATTACGCCGTCCGTCTGCCGCAGAGCAGGGACCCGCTGGAATTCACCCGCACCGGCAGCTTCTCCGGCGATTTGTGCAGGCGCCTGCTGCCCCAGGTGGAGGACGCCAGCCGGCCCCGGGTGGCCCAGGTGTGCGACCGGGACGTCCTGCTGCGCTCCAACGACTACGCCGAGGTGGAGTTCCGGCAGGGCGGCCCCGCGGGCTCCGAGCCCGCGTGGTTCCGGCTGGAGATCCACCCGGTGTCCCTTCTGGGCGCGGAGCCCAAGATCGCCATCATCGCCCTGCGGAACGTCAGCGCGGAAAAACGCCGGGAACTGGAGCACCAGGCGGAGGAGAGCGCCGCCAAGCAGGCGTTGGAGGAGGCCTATGAGGGCGCCCGGCGGGCCAACCAGGCCAAGAGCGAATTCCTCTCCCGCATGAGCCACGACATCCGCACCCCCATGAACGCCATCCTGGGCATGGCCACCATCGCGGAAAAACGGCTGGACGAGCCGGAAAAGGTGTCCGACTGCCTGGCCAAGATCCACCTCTCGGGCAGCCACCTGCTGGGCCTTATCAACGAAGTGCTGGATATGTCCAAGATCGAGTCGGGCAATATCGGTCTGAACGAGAGTTCCTTTTCCCTCGGCGAAACCTTGAACACCGTCCTCCAGATCATCCGACCGGACACCGACCGCAAGGACCAGAGGCTCGCCTTCCGCTCCTCCATCCAGAACGACGCCGTCCTGGGCGACTCCATGCGGGTGCAGCAGATCCTGCTCAACCTGCTCTCCAACGCCGTCAAATACACCCCCGCCGGGGGCCGCATCTCCCTCCGGGCGGAGGAGAAGCTCTCCAGCCTCCGGGGGGTGGGCTGTTTCGAGTTCATCGTGGAGGACGACGGCATCGGCATGTCCCCCGATTTCCTGGACAGGCTCTTCACCCCCTTTGAGCGGGCGGAGGACCCCCGGGTGGGCTCCGTCCAGGGGACGGGGCTGGGTCTTGCCATCACCCACAACCTGGTGCAGATGATGAACGGCTCCATCCGGGTGGAGAGCCGACCCGAGGAGGGGACCCGCTTCACCGTCATCCTCTTCCTCAAGCTGGACCGGCAGGCCCTCTCCGCCGCCCCCACCGGTCAAACCGCCCCCCGGCCCGCCTCCGGCTTTGGCCCGGGGACCACGGTCCTGCTGGTGGAGGACAACGACATCAACCGGGAGATCGCCCGGGAGCTGTTGGGGATGTCGGGACTGAAGAGCGACTGCGCCGTGGACGGAAAGCAGGCGGTAGAGCTGTTCTCGGCCCATCCGCCGGGCACCTATTCCCTCATCCTCATGGATATCCAGATGCCGGTGATGGACGGCTACGAGGCCACCCGGGCCATCCGGGAGCTGGGCCGGACGGGCGGCCGCCCCGACGCCTCCGAGATCCCCATCATCGCGCTCACCGCCAACGCCTTCGCCGACGACGCCTACCGCGCCCGGCAGGCCGGTATGAACGAGCACCTGGCCAAGCCGCTGGAGATGGACAAGCTCCTCGCCGCCCTCCACCGCTGGCTGGATTGAGTGATGCAAAAAAGCCTTCGGCCCTTTCGGGCCGAAGGCTTTTTATGCTACTGGCACTGTTTCTGGTACTCCGACGGCGACATTCCCACCGCCCGCTTGAAGGTGCTGCTGAAGTAGGTGATATCCCGGTACCCCACCTGCGCCGCCACCTCATAGACCTTGTTGCGGCAGTCCTTCAGCAGTTCCATGGCCCGGTGCATGCGGTAATTGGTCAAATAACCCGTCAGGGTGTGGGAGGTCTCCTTCTTGAACACGTGGCTCAGATGGCTCTCGCTGATATCCAGGTTCCGGGCCACGGAGCTGACGCTGATATCCGGGTCGTTATAGTGCCCGGCGATATAGGCCAGCGCCTCCATGACATACTTACTCTTGTCCCGCAGGTCCTCGGAGAGGACCTGCGCCCCCACGGTGGGGGCGGGCCGGCGGTTTTTCTGGATGCGGGCGACCACCTCCTCCAGCTCCCCGTCATGAAAGGGCTTGAGAAGATAGTCCGCCGCCCCCAGCTTCACCGCCGACTGGGCGTAGGCAAAGTCGCTGTACGCCGTCAGAAAGATGAGAAAGACGCCGTTCCCCTCGGAGCGGAGGGTGCGGGCCATCTCCAGCCCGTCCATCCGGGGCATCTTGATGTCTGAGACCACCAGATCCGGCTTGCAGCGGCGGATGACCTCCAGTCCCTCCGCCCCGTTGGACGCCTCCGCCACCACGGCGCAGCCCACGCTGGCCCAGTCCACCGCCAGGACGATGCCCTTGCGCACAAGCTCCTCGTCCTCGACCACCACCACTTTCAGCATGGCTCCTCTTCCCTCTCCTTTCCCGCCCGGCTGATGGGCAGCCGGATCCGAACGCAAGTCCCCCGGCCCCCCGTGAACGGGAACTCAAGGCCGTGGTCCGCGCCGTAGTGGAGCCTCAGAATGGCGTCCACATTATAAAGACCCAGATGCCCCCCGCCGGAGGCCGTGGTCTGGGCCTGGAAGCGCCGGATGCTCTCCTCCGACATGCCGCGGCCGTCATCCCGCACCGTCACCTCCAGCTCCTCTCCCTGCCGCCGGGCGGTGATGAGGATCTCGCCCCCCTCCCGGTCCTCGAAACCGTGGACGATGGCGTTTTCCACCAAGGGCTGGAGCATCAGCTTGGGCACCAGAACGTCCAGCATGGCCCCATCCACCTGGGTGCGGAACTGGAACTTGCCGGAAAAACGGATCTTCTGGATCTCCACATACCGGTCCAGCAGCCGCAGCTCCTGCTCCAGCGTGACGAATTCCTGATCGGTGATGCTGCACCGGAGGATGTCGGCCAGATCAGCCGAGATTGTGGCCACCTCGGGCACCTGATTGATCTTCCCCATCCATTTGATGGTGTCCAGGGTATTGTAGAGGAAGTGGGGGTTCAGCTGGGCCTGGAGCATGCGGATCTGGGCGTCGCCCAGCTCCCGCTGCTGCCGCACCGATTCGGCCAGGTTGTCCCGGAGGGTGGACACCATCCGGTCGAACCGCCCCGCCAGCTGGCCCATCTCGTCGATGCGCTCACTGGCCACCTGGACCTCCAGATTCCCCCGCTCCACCTCGCTCATGGCGCTGTTGAGGGCCCGGATCGGCTCGAAGAGCTGCTTGGAAAACCCCATGGAGACCAGCACGCATAGCCCCACACACAGGGCGATGGCCATAAGCGCAACCAGGTACAGCAGGCGCATGATCCACGCCGCCAGGGGCTTGGGCTGCTGCATGAGGAGATAGAGGCCGGTCCCCTCACTCTGGCGGATATAATAAGAATATTCCCCGCCCTTGTCGCTGAGCACCTGCCCGGAGAGCATCTGCTCCCGCAGCCGGGGCACCAGGCCCGTCTTTCGGGCGGAGGGGGTGGCGTACACAAGGCTCCAGTAGGGGTCCAGCACCAGCAGGGACGATGTGGCGCCGTACTTGCCCTCCAGCAGGCTTTGGAACTGGCGGTCGGTCATCTCCAGCACCACATAGCCCAGCACATGGCCCCCCTCCGTCACCGGCCGGGCCGCCCGCAGGCAGTCCGGGCCGCCGCCGGCAAAGTCCTCCACGTCCCGGAAAACCAGCTCCCCCGTCTCCCGGGCGGCTCTCAGCACGCCCCAGTCGGCGGACAGGGCGGTGCCGCCCCGGTCGTTGGCCGTGGAATAGCGCCGCCGCCCCTGGGCGTCGAAGAGGGAGACGTCCGCCCGGCTGAGGGCCGGGGCGGCGCCGGCGTAGAGCTGATAATAGATGTCCTGCTCCTCCACCTCCCGGGAGCCGGAGAGGGCGGCGCGGACCTGGGGGTCCTGGGCCAGCGTGTCCATCACCCCGGCACAGACGTGGAAGAGCTCGTCCATATCCGCCCCGGCGGCGGCCAGCTGGGTCTGTGCCGTCTCGGCGGCGTTCCGCTCCAGGCTGCCCCGGAATACCCCCACCATCATGAGAACACAGATCAGCAGCGGCACGATCCCCGTCACCAGGAAACCGAAGAGCAGCTTCCCCCGAAAGGAGCGGTTCCACCGCTCCCGCATCATGACGCATCCTCCCCGCGCAGGGCGGACCACCGCCGGGTGAACTCCTCTTTCAGCCCGGCGGCCCAGTGGACGTCGTAGTCCACCAGCTTTATACCCTCCCCCGCCAATTCGGCCGGGTCGGGGACATCCGTGCGGACCGACCGGCGGGAAAACTGGCTCACCACCAGCTCCTGCACGTCATAGCTCTGTACAAACTCCAGAAAGGCCTTTGCGTTCTCCCCGTGGGGCGCCCCGGCAATGAGGGCGCTGCCGTCGGGCACGGCGCTGGTCCCCTCCACTGGATAGATGATCTCGATCTGATCCCCCTGGGCCAGGCGCTTGAGGGCGGTCTCCTCCAGGGTGACCCCGATAAAGTCGCTGCCGGAGGCCACCGCCTCCACCACGTCCCCCGAGCCCGCCAGGACCTGCCCGTCCAGATTTTCCACCAGCCGGGCCAGCAGCTCCCAGTCGTCCCCCGGCAGGACGGAGAGCAGGGTCAGGATCCCGGTGTAGCTGGAGCCGGACACCGTGGGGTCAGCCAGGGCGATCCTGCCCCGGTACCGGCTGTCCAGCAGGTCAGCCCAGCCGGTGACCTCTCCCCGGGAGAGGAGTTTGGTGTTGCAGATCAGCACGATGGGCAGGGAGGAAAAGGGGGTCCACACGTCCCCCTCGCACCGGGCCCCGGCCTTCAGGACCCCCGCCTGGGCGCAGGTGTAGGGCTCAAAACAGTCCTCGTAGGCCGCCAGGCTCTCCACGCCCCCGCCGAACATCACGTCGGCCCTGGGCTCCTCCCGCTCCGCCTCGATCCGCTCCAAAAGCTCGTTGGTGCCCCCGGTGACCACCTCGGTCCAGATTCCGGTGCGCTCCTGGAACTCCTTCAGGATGGGGCCGTATACCTCCTCCTTGTGAGAGGTGTAGACGGTAAGCCGCTCCTCCTCCCCCGGGGCAAAGGGGTACTCCTCCGTGGCCGCCGGGGCGCAGCCGGTAAGGAAAAGGGCCAGAACCGCCGCAAGCGCCGTCAATTTTTTCACTCAGCCGCCCTTCTTCCCCACATTTTTTGTTTATTTTAGCACATTTTAATCGCTTTGTAAATAAAAAGGCGGGCCGGTGACACCACCGGCCCGCCTACTCATACCAGGTCCAAAAGCTCCGTGAGAGTCCCCACCCGGTGCTCCGCCAGAAGGCTCTCCACCGCGTCCCCACCGAAGGCCACGGCCGTAAAGCCCCCGTCGCGGGCGGCCTTGATGCCGGCGGCGGCGTCCTCCACCACCAGCGCTTGGCCAGGGCTTACCCCCAGCAGGGCGGCGGCTTTTAAAAACACCTCCGGGTCGGGCTTGGCCCGGGTTACCATAGTGCCGTCGGCTACGGCGTCGAAGCAGGGGGCAAGCCCCGTCCGCTCCAGAATGTATTTCGCGTTCCTGCTGCTGCTCCCCACCGCCAAAAGGAGCCCTCTCTCCCGGAGGCCCCTCAGGGCCCTCCGCACGTCCTCCGCCACATCGCGGGGACCAAGGCCGGCGGCCAGAGCCAGATAGGCCTCGTTTTTCTCCGCCGCCAGGGCCGCCTTTTCCTCCGGGCTGAAATCCCGCGGGACGGCCTCCAGCACGATGTCCAGGCTGTCCATCCGGGAAATGCCCCGCAGGCGGCGGTAGACCGTCTGCCCGAAGGGTATGCCCAGCCGTCCGGTCAGCTCCTTCCAGGCCGTGTAGTGGAGCCTGTCGGTGTGGACCAGCACCCCGTCCAAATCAAAGATGACTGCTTTTTTCACGCTTCCAGCTCCTTCAGGAGGTCCTCCAGCACCGCCAGCACGCTGCGGCATTGCCGGGGAAATTTGGCCCGCAGGACCGGGTCGGCGGTATCCATCAGATAGCCCGTCCCCACCTCTTCCAGCATGGCCTCGTCGTTCCAGTTGTCCCCGAAGGCCATCACGTCGGCCAGGGATATTCCCAGCCCGGCGCAGAGGCCCCGCAGGCCCGTCCCCTTGTCCGCCAGGGTGAAGTCCAGCCAGTCCGGCCCGGCGGCCGCCATGCGGAAGGGGCCGCCCCACCGGGGTCCCAGGGCGGCGGCGGGGGCGGCGGTGCCGCCGGGGCAATAGGCGGAGACCTTCAAGATCTCCTCCGGCAGCTCCTCCAGGCGTTCCACCCGCTCCACCCGGTTCCCCTTCTCATCCCGGATCAGGTGGATAAAGCCCTCGTTTTCCGTACAGACGTAGATGGTCCCCACGCCTGACACCATCAGCTCACAGCCAGGCAGGCCCCAGATGGCCCGGGCCAGGTCCCCCGCCTCGGCCCGGGCCATGACGGTCCGGGAGAGGATGGGGGCGGTATCCTCCCCGCCTGGACCGTACAGGATGGCCCCATTCTCGCACAGGAAGCAGATCTCGTCCGCCACCGGGGCGAAGAGCCGCCGCAGGGAGTGGTACTGCCGCCCGGAGGCGGGAGAGAACAGGACGCCCGCCGCCCGGAGGCGGTGGATCAGGGGAAACAGCTCCGGCTCCAGCGTCTCCCTGCCGTAGGGGATCAGCGTGCCGTCGATGTCGCTGGCGATGAGTTTGACCATAGCGGAGACCTCACAGTATCATGATAAAATCAAGCGGCGGGGGACGAAGCCGCCCCCCGCCGCTGACGGCGGTCTTTATGAAACGTCCAGGGAGCCCTGGGCGATCAGACGGCCGTTCTTCCGGCTAAATAATACCATATGGCTGCCCTCAAAGTCCAGCCGCACTTTTTGGCCAATCTGGTAGAGCACCCCGCCAAAGACCACGCCGGTGAGCAGGAACTCCCCGATGCGTACCTTCACGGTGGTCTCCATTCCGGTGGGCATGGCGGAGTAGATCTCCCCCTCCAGGGGGCCATTGTCACTGATGGAGAGGAACTCCGGTCGGATGCCCACCACAAAATCCTCGTCTCCCAGGACGGCCTCGTCCCCAAAGTCCTCCAACTCATGGACCTTGGCCACGTGATAGCGGAAGAGGGTATCCTTGTTCCCTTTCTCCACGTGCTTCTTGTCCTTGGCGGCCTCGGCCTCCGCGGCTTTCCGGGCCGCGTCGTCGGCGTCGGCCTGGGCGAACCAATCCGCCAGCGCCACAGGGCTCCGGGGCCGGAATACAGCCCGGGTGCCATCAAAGATGGTCAGGGCCAGGGAGCCGTCCGGCTGTTGGGCGCCCTTGGCCTCGATGAAGTTGATGGCGGGGTTGCCCACGAAGTCGGCCACAAAGAGATTGGCGGGCTTGCTGTACACGTCCAGAGGGGCGTCATACTGCTGGAGGACGCCGTTTTCAATGAGGCAGATCTTGGTGGCCAGGGTCATGGCCTCCATCTGGTCGTGGGTGACATAGACAAAGGTGGAGCCGGTGTCGATGTGAAGCCGCTGGAGCTCGGAGCGCATCTCCAGCCGGAGCTTGGCGTCCAGGTTGCTGAGGGGCTCGTCCATGAAGAGCACCGTGGGCTCGGGGGCCAGGGTGCGGGCGATGGCCACCCGCTGCTGCTGGCCGCCGGAGAGCTCGGAGGGATAGCGGTCCATGAACATGCCGATCTTCACGATGCGGGCCACCCGGCGCACGGAGAGGTCGATCTCCTCGGGGAAAAGCTTGCGCACGCTGGTGACAGGCCTGCCGTCCCTGCAATACTCAAAGTTTTCATTAAAAGTGCAGCCCTCGGCGGCGCATTTGCTTCTGGCGTTCTCCAGCTCCTTCTCCAGCTCCCCCGCCTTGCTCTTGGCGATGGTGCCAGCGTCCATGGACTCGTGGAGCTTGTAGCCCATCAGGGTCTTGGCGGTGTGGATGGAGATCTCGTACCGGTCGATGAGCTTGATGTGGGCCTTGTTCACGTCCAGCTTGCCCTTTTTGTCCACGCACTCCTGGATGGTCTTTACCACGTCCTCCGGCTTTTGGAGGATGCGGATGAGGGCGGCGGCCTTCCGGGCCTCCAGATCCACCTTGGGCAGCTCCTCCCTGATATTGGACAGGCCGAAGGAGATGTTCTGATAGACCGTCATGTTGGGCCACAGGGCATAGTTTTGAAAGAGGAAGCCCACCTTGCGTTTGTTGGGCGGGATGTTGATGCCGGCCTGGGAGTCGAAGACCACGGTGTCCCCGATGGTGATGCGGCCCGAGGTGGGGGTCTCCAGCCCGGCGATCATCCGCAGGGTGGTGGTCTTGCCGCAGCCCGAGGGGCCCAGCAGGGTGATAAAGGCGTTGTCCTCAATGACCAGATCCAGGTCGTCCACCGCGTAGAATTTGTCCCAGCGCTTGGTCACATGTTCCAATTTGATTTCAGGCATGGTTTAACCTCCGATCCCTTTGTCCAGACTGGCGCCGGTCACCTTGTTGACGATGGTGTTGCAGACCAGAATGGTGACGATCAAAATCAGATTGATGCCGCTGGAGAAGGCGTAGAGCCCCATCTCGTCGAAGTAGTCCAGCGTGGTGGCGAGGATGAAGCCCTGTACGCACAGCAGCATGAACAGGGAGAGCTCACGCAGGCAGGTCATGAAGGGCAGCAGATAGCCCGACAGGATGGAGGACTTCTGGATGGGGATGATGATGCGGGTCATCCGTTTGAACCAGGGAATATCCTGGATGATGGCCGCCTCCTCGATCTCACCGGAGAGCTGGAGCATGGAGTTGAGGCTGGAGCGGCTGGCAAAGGGGATGTACTTGATGGTGCCCGCGATAATCAGCAGGGTATACGTATTGAAAAGATTGATGTGCTGGTTGGAAAACAGGATGAAGAAGGCCGCGCCCACGGCGATGGAGGGCATCAGATAGGGTAAGAAGGCCACGGAGTTGACGTAGTTTGCCCACTTACTTCGCCGGTTTTTGGCCACGGCGTAGCCGATCAGGGTCCCGATGGTGCCCGCCAGCAGGGCGCAGGCCACGGCCACCAGGATGGTGCCCTTGAAGGCGTGCCAGATGGTCTCGTTGTGGAGAATGCCCTTCTGGCCGTACATGCCGTTCTCCGTGATGTTCTCACTGGTGGTCCACCACTTGGTGGTCAGGTTGCTGGTGTCCCCCGTATAGAGGAAGGAGTAGTCGCCGGGGTTGGGCAGGAAGGTCTCCAGGGCGAAGGAGGCGATGGGGAAAATACTGGTGAAGAAGGTGGTGACCACCAGCACCGCGGCAATGACATACTTGCCCACCTTGCCCAGGTTGATCTTGGAGGTCTGTCCCGACTTGCCGGTGACGGTGGTGTAGCTCTTCCGGCTCTTCAGGGACATCTGGTTCAGGAACATGATGGCCACGCCGAAGATCATCATGATGATGGCCAGGATGCTGGCCTCTCCGGTGTACTTGGAGTTCATGGACACATACTTGGTGGCCATGGTGGTCAGCCCCAGGTAGTGGGGCACCGGGTAGGAGCCCATGGCCGAGCCGAATACCAGCAGCACGGTGGAGAGGATGGCGGGCTTGACCATGGGCAGGGTGATCTTGCACATGGTCTTCCACTTGGGGGTGTCCAGGATGGTGGCCGCCTCCTCCAGGTTGGCGTCCATGTTGCGGAAGATGCCCCCGATGAGGATATAGGCGAAGGGGGCGTAGTGAAGGCCCAGCACCACCAGGCTTGGGAAGAGCCCCTTGCACCACCACATGGGCATGTTGATTCCCGTCAGCGCGGCCACCAGGCCGTTCTGGGTGCCGGTGACGGCGTTGGAGTTGAACAGGTTCTGCCACACCACCGCCAGGGTCCACTGGGGCATGATGTAGGGGAAGATGAAAATGGAGCTGATGTACTGTCTCCAGGCCAGGTTGGTGCGGGTGACCAGGAAGGCCACGATGCCGCCGAAGAGAATGGCTACAATACAGGTCCCCACAGCCAGCAGCACCGTATTCCAAAGCGGGGTCCACAGGTTGGCTTTGGCCAGCTTACTGGTGAAGAGATCGATGTAGTTGATGACGCTGTATCCGCTGGCCTGCCCGGTAAGGTGGGCGTCGATGGTGCCGGCGTGGATCTTGAAGGTGTCGTCCACGATGGCCACGATGGGGGCCACGGTGGTAACGGTGAGGACGATGCCCATCAGAAGCAGGATCACGTTTTGGGGTTTGGAGAGGAAGGTCTTCAGTTTGTTGAGGAAGATGGCGGACCGGCTGGCCCTGAGCGTTGCGGTATCGTTCATGACTTGCTCCTTCCTGAGTGGAGAGGGGGGCTTCGGAGGCGCCGGAACACCCTCCGGGCCCCCCTCTGCTCATGATAGCTTGCGGCGGTCGGTCATCAGCCGGCGCTGTATTTGGTCAGCATCTCGATCCAGCTGCCCACGGTAAAGGCCACGCTGTTGCAGTACTGGGGGTCCTCCAGGACCAGCTTGCCGTTGGTGCTCCACCAGTCGAAGCCCCGGTCGTTCTTGGCCGGGTAGGTGTCCACGCCGTCCACGTAGCCGCCCTCGGAGTGGTGGTAGACTTCCTCGATCTCAGCGGCCAGCTTGGGATTGGACGAGTAGCCGCCCATATCCTTGCCCCAGGCGGAGTAGCCGTCCACGGTCTCGGTGATGAAGGCGATGAGGGCGCAGGCGGTCCAGGGCAGGGGGCTGTTGTCGGTGACAAAGAGATAGTGGGAGTAGGCGTAGCCGCCGATCCCCTCGTAGCCCTCCTGATAGGCGGCCACGTCGATGTTGTTGACGGACACGGAGCTGGACTCCTCCACGCTGCGCAGCTTGGAGTACACCAGCAGGCCGAACTGGTCGGTGGCGGATTTGTCCACCAGAGTGGCGCAGATGGGGCCGTCGTCGGTCTGGGCGTTATAGGACTCCACCCACAGCTTGATCCAGGCCAGGGCGTAGGGGCCGTCGGCGCCCAGCCCCAAGTCGGCGGCGTCGGCTTCCATCTCTTTGATGGTGGGCTCGAAGTAGGCCTGCTCGTCGGCGGGCAGGGCCTCGTAGGCCTCTTTCAGCCATGCGGCGTAGTCGTCCCGGGTGAGCATGTAGAGGAAGTTCTTGCCCACCACCTCGGAGTCGATGTCCATGAAGAGCCCGTGCTCCCCCTCGGCCACGTAGTCCCAGCAGTTGTCGTAGGTCTTGGAGCCGGTGTTGTTGTACATGAACACCTTGCTGCCGCTCTGCATGGGCAGATAGCCGGTGTGCTCGGCCGCGGTGGTGTGATTGGCCTGGGCCCACTCCAGGGGGACGAAGGTGTCCAGGATCCCGGTCTGGACCATCTTGGACTCGATCTGGTTGCCGTCCTGGATGAGGGTCATGGCAAAGGTGCCGGTCTCCTTTAGGGAATCGGCGGTGAGCTGGTCGAAGATCTTGTTGTTCTTGGGGGTCTGCCAATCCTGCTCCATGGTATAGCTGGGGTCGATGGTCTGGAGGTACTCGGTGAACTTGGTCATGGCCGTTGGGCCCCGGCTGGAGTTGCCCACGGCGTGAAAGGTCTTGCCGTTGGACTCCTCGATGGCCTTTTTCGCCAGCTCTTCCAGGGTCATGGTCTCGGCCTCGGCGATGATCTTCTGGGTGGCGGTCAGATTGACGGGAGTCTCTGTGGATGCGGGGGCCAGACTGTCCACAGGAGCCTCGCTCTCGGGGCCCTTGCTCTCAGCGGCGGGGCCGCTGGAGCAGGCCGTCATAGACAGACACAGGCTAAGCGCCAACGCGCCGGACAGGATTCTTTTTTTCATGATGTCTCTCCTTTTTCTCTGTCGTCATGTCTTAAAAAAGGGCTGGAAACCATATTTTCCCGGTTCCCAGCCCATGTTCCGTTCCCTGTTTCAGGGGGCGACGGGCACTCCCTCGGCCCGAAGGCCTGCCCGGACACGGGCCGCGTCGTGCAGGTAGAGCTCGCCCTTGAGCCCGCACCACCGGGCCGCCTCGATATTCAGGTGGGAGTCGTCCACAAAGAAGCACTCCCCGGGAGCCAGGCCGAACCGGATCAGGAGCCTGCGGAAGATCTCCGGGTCCGGCTTGAGGAGTTTCTCCTCAAAGGAGAGGATGCACCCCTTCACCAGCGGCCAGGCGGGGATCCGCTCACAGAAGCGGTAGAACCCCTCCGAGGTGTTGGACAGGATGTACACCCGGCAGCCCAGCCCATCCACCTCCCGGGCCAGGTCGTTGATCTCCGCGATGGGGGTCAGCCACTCGTCCCATCGGGCCAGAGCCTCCCCCGCCGCGGCGTGGAGATGGGGAGGCAGGTGTCCCCTGATGGACTCCAGCACCGCCGTCTCCGGGATGCCCCGGTCGGTGGCGATCCAGTCCGGGTGGTCGAAGATCTCCTGGTGGAGGATGTCGGCGTCGGGCTCATTTCCGGTCAGATCCCAGGTCAGGGCATGGGTGTCGAAGTCCATCAGAACGCCGCCCACGTCGAAAATCACGTTTTTGATCATACGCGCTATTTCCTTCCAAGCGGTCCCCCGGGGCCATCCGCCCCGGGGGACCGTCCTTTTTTATCAGCCGGCGCTGTACTTGGTCAGCATCTCCACCCAGCTGCCCACGGTGAAGGCCACGTCGGCGCAGTACTCGGGATCCTCCAGGACCAGCTTGCCGTTGGTGGTCCACCAGTCGTAGCCCCGGTCGTTCTTGGCGTCAAACTGGTTCACGCCGTCCACATAGCCGCCCTCGGAGTGGTGATACTCCGCCTCGGTGTCCGCGGCCACCACGGGGTTGGAGGAATAACCGCCCATGTCCTTGCCCCAGGCGGAGAAGCCGTCGGCGGTGCAGGTCATGTAGGCGATGAAGGCGCAGGCGGTCCAGGGCAGGGGGCTGTTGTCGGTGACGAAGAGGTAGTGGCAGTAGCCGTAGCCGCCGATGCCCTCAAAGCCGTCCTGGTAAGCGGCCACGTTGATGTTGTTGACGGATACGGAGTTGGATTCCTCCACGCTGCGCAGCTTGGAGTACACCAGCAGGCCGAACTGGTCGGTGGCGGATTTATCCACCAGGGTGTTGCAGATGGGGCCATCGTCGGTCTGGGCGTTGTAGGACTCCACCCACAGCTTGATCCAGGCCAGGGCGTAAGCGCCGTCGGCGCCCAGCCCCAGGTCGGCGGCCTCAGATTCCATCTCCTTGATGGTGGGCTCAAAATAGGCCTTCTCACTGTCGGAGAGCTTGTCGTAGGCTTCCTTCAGCCAGCCGGCATAGGTATCCTCGGTGAGCATGTAGAGGAAGTTTTTGCCCACGATCTCGGAGTCGATATCCATGTACAGCCCGTGCTCCCCCTCGGCCACGAAGTCCCAGCAGTTATCATAGGTCTTGGAGCCGGTGTTGTTATACATGAACACTTTGTTAAGGGTTTGGAGGGCCAGGAAGCCGGTATAGCTGTCGGCGGTGGTGCCGTTGGCCTCGGCCCACTCCTTGGGGATAAAGGTATCCAGGATGCCGGGCTGGACCATCTTGGACTCGATTTGGTTGCCGTCCTGGATGAGGGTCATGGCGAAGGTGCCGGTATCCTTCAAAGAGTCGGCGGTGAGCTGGTCGAAGATCTTATTGTTCTTGGGCTGCTGCCACTCGAACTCCATGTTGTAGCTGGGGTCGATGGTCTGGAGGTACTCGATGAACAGGGGCAGGGCGCTCTTGCCGCGGCTGGAGTTGCCCACGCCGTAGAACATCTTGCCGTTGGACTCCTCGATGGCCTTTTTCGCCAGTTCCTCCATGGTCATCCCCTCGGCCTCGGCGATGATCTTCTGGGTGGCGGTCAGGTTGGCGGCGGGGGCCTCGGATTCGGGAAGCAGGACCTCCGGAGAGTTCTCGGGGGCCTTGCTCTCCTCAGTGGGCTTGCTGGAGCAGCCGGCCAGCAGGCCGACGGTCATGGACATGGCCAGTGCAAGAGACAATACGCGTTTCTTCATGATGTACGTTTCCTCCTTCTGATTCCTATGTCGTTGTTTTGACCAATGGCAGGACAGAGCACTCCGCCATTTCTATTTACATTTTACAAACGCAAAGTTTAAAAATCCACTGGACAAATCTGCAATTCTTTGTGTTTTTAAGCAATCTGCATGACATCTTCCAAATTATCCCCACCCGTTTTCGTCATTTCAAATAAATCCCTGCCGCTTTTTCCTCCCTGCCCTTGCTTGCTTCTCCCCCCGCCCTATGCTATAATGAGTCAAAATTTCAGCGATGCGGCACGGCAACGGGGAGGCGCTCACATGAAGCGGAATATTCTGTCCCGGACCAACGCCCTGGTGAGCCTGATCCTCGTCGTCGGTTTTGTCCTGACCGCCCTGCTCAGTTACAGGGCCAACTACGCCGCCTCCCTGCGCGGCATCGAGCAGGTGTCCACCCTCTCCTCCGAGGGGGTCTACCACCAGCTCACCATCACCTTTTCCCGGCCGGTGAACGTCTCTTTGACCATGGCCAACGACAGCCTTCTCAAATCTCTTCTCCAGGAGGAGGACGCCTCTCTGGAGGATCCCGCCTATCTGGCCCGCATCCGGGAATATCTGGGCGCCTATCGGGACAAATACGGCTACGACTCTGTTTTTCTGGTCTCCGAGGCCAGCAAGCGCTACTATAATTTCGACGGGCTGGACCGGGTCCTGACGCCGGACGAGCCGGAAAACACCTGGTATTACACGCTGGGTTCCTTCCCCGAGGACTACCGGGTGGTGGTGGACAATGACGAGGCGGCCGCCGCCGACAACGATATTACGGTCTTTGTGAACGCCAAGATCAAGGGCCCCGGCGGCGCCATGCTGGGGGCCGTGGGAGTGGGCCTGCGGGTCACCTCCCTTCAGCGGATGCTCCAGACCTACCAGGACCAGTTCGGCGTGAACGCCTATCTGATCGACGGCGGCGGCACCATCCAGATCTCCACCGACCACACCGGCTACCAGCCGGTCAGCCTCTTCCTTCTGGACCGCTATGGGGAGGAGATCCAGGAACAGCTCTCCGGCTGGCGGGAGGCGGATGTCTCACGGAGTTTCTGGGTAAAAAGGGCGGACTATGTGGTGGCCCGGTACCTCCCCGAGCTGGACTGGTATCTGGTGGTGGAACAGGACACCAGCGCCCTGCTCCGCCAGCTGGCCGGGCAGTTCGTCCTGGCTCTGGCCATCATCGCCGCCATCATCGTCACCATCCTCCTGGTCATCACCCGGGTCATCCGCAGCTTCAACCGGCAGATCATCGCCCTCACCCAGGCCAGCGAGCAGGAGCGGCACTCCATGTTTGAGCAGGCCACGGAGCAGCTTTTCGACAATATCTATGAGCTGGACATCACCCACGACTGCCCGGCCAACCGGGCCACCGAGCGGTACTTCGAAAGCCTGGGCGCACCGCCGGGGACTTCCTATGAAAAATCCCTGCGCATCGTGGCGGAAAAGCAGATCAAGGAGGGGTTCCGCCAAGGGTACATCGACACCTTTTCCCCCAAAAACGTCCAACAGGCCTTTGACGCCGGCATCGACTCCCTGCGCTACGAGTTCATGATGACCGACGACGGCGAGAACTACTACTGGATGCGCATCACCGCCCGCATGGTGCTTCTGGAGGGGGACCACTCCCTGCATATGCTGACCTACCGGCAGAACATCGACGCCGAGAAGCGGCGGGAGGAGCGGATGCGCCAGCTGGCCCAGACCGACGAGATGACCGGCTTCCTCACCAAGATGGCCACTCGGCGGGCCATCGACCTGCGTTTGGAGGAGGCCCCCGCCCGCCAGCTCCACGCCCTCTTCCTCTTCGACATCGACAACTTCAAGCAGGCCAACGACCTCCACGGCCATGCCTTCGGTGACTCCGTCATTCTGGCCTTCACTGATGCCATCCGCGCCCACTTCCCCCCGTCCGCCATCTTAGGCCGGGTGGGCGGGGACGAGTTCGTGGCCATGGTCCCCGTCCCCGACCGGCGCTGGGCGGAGGAAAAAGCCCGGGAACTGGCCGACGCCCTGGATCAGGTCCATGGCGCGGGGGATAAGGTCTGGCACGCGACGGCCAGCATCGGCGTCGCCCTCTCCGGTCAGGGACAGCCCGGCCGGCTGTCCCTCTATGAAAACGCCGACGCCGCCCTCTACCAGACCAAGGCCCGGGGCAAAAACGGCTTTACCATCTATCAGGCATGACCTTTCCGCAAAGAAGGCCCCGGCATCCTCTTGGATGCCGGGGCCTTCTTTTCTATTCGCTGCCCCAGAAGAGCCAGAACAGCGGTTTTTTCCATCCGGGCAGGGCCTCGCGGACCCGGCGGCGTTCCGCCGCCAGCCGCTCCAGGGCCCGGTCCCGCTCTTCCCCGGTCAGGATGTGCTGGCTGAACCTGGCCTTCCCCGCCAGCTCCTCCAGGGCGGGATCCTCTCTTCCGCCCCAGGGTATCAGCCTGCGGGACAGCACGTAGGCCGCCAGGACCGCCCGGTTGGTGTCGGCGGCCCGCAGCCGCCGCTTCCGCCGGTCCAGGGCCCATGCCCTGCCCAGGGCGGCCAGCAGAACCACAACCGGCGGCAAAAACCACACGGAAAGGTTCTTTCCGCCGCCCGGGCCCACGCCCGGCCCCTTTTGGGGATCCTGGCTGGGCGTGGGCACCGGGGCCTCCGGCCCCGGCGTCTCCCAGACGCTCTCCGTGGGCCTGGGCGTAGGTGTCGCTTCGGGCGCGGCCGACGCCGCCGGATCGAAGTCGTCCGGCTCGTTCTCCCCCACGCCGCCCCCCTCGAAGCCGGGGGTGAAGTCCAGAGGGTACCAGCCATAGCCGTCCAGATAGACCTCCACCCAGGCGTGGGCGGCGGAATCGGGCACCACTGCGTAGCCCGTTCGGGGCACGTCCACCACGTAGCCGCTGACGTATCGGGCGGGGATGCCCATTGTCCGCAGCAGCAGGGCCCCCGCCGTGGCAAAATGCATGCAGTAGCCCTGCCGGCTCTCATTTAAAAACCACTCCACGTAGTCCTCCCCCACCGGCGGGGCGGGGGTGTCCTGGTTATAGACGGCGTTCCTGGACAGAAGGTAGGACAGGGTGTCCGCCATCAAAATGGCGTACTGCGGCCGGATCTGCTCCACCTCCTCCTGGGTGATTTGGAGGTCCTGGCCGCCGTACACAGAGCTGGCCGTGGGGCCGGTCATCCATTTCCAGTAGCGGACAAAGTCCTCCGGAGAGCGGATGTCCTCCCGCAGGCCGACAGCGTCCAGCCACGCGGTCAGCGACTCCCGCAGCCCTTCCGGCACCTCCAGCTCATGGGCGTAGACAAATTCCCGGTAGGCCAGCTCGGCCTGGCCGTCCCGCCCATTCTCCTGCCCGTCCCGGGCGCTCCAGCCGTATCCGAAGGGGCTCTCCCAGTCGGGCTCGAAGGCGATCTCATGCTCCCAGGAACGCCAGCCCCGCGCCAAATGGGAATCCCCACCGAAGGAGGCCCCTTCGGGCAGTTCCCACAGGGCATAGGGGTAGTAGACGCACCCGCCGGGGGCGGACACGTTCTCCACCGTCATGGTGCCCGTGGACTCATAGAGGGTCTCGCCCTCCATATTGGCCCCTATCGGCCGCCTTGACACCTGTCCCAGCATCAGCAGGGGTTCCACCCCCGCCCTCCGCAGCTCCTCCAGCTCCCGCTGGGCCGCCCGGTCCAGCGGTTCCCACCGGGTGCCGGTATACACGTCGGCGGAATAGCCACGCAGATAGTGTTTCCCCGGCACGTCGGTGTGGACCCTGAGGGCGGTGCGTCCGGTACGGGAGGCCCCGCCGCCGGTGAGGTTGACGTATTCGGTGGAGCCGGAGCCCCGCCACCCCCGCCAGGGCCCCGTCAGGGCCGACAGGTCCAGCCGGTTCACCCCGGAGATCAGGTCGGAACGGGCCTGGGCCGCCCAGCCGGTCTGGGTATAGCCCTCGGTGGGCATGACCTGCATCAGCAGGGCCAGGACCAGGGCGCTGGCCCCCAGGGCGTAGGGGGTCATCCTGGCGGCCCCCGGCGGATCGCTCCTCATGGACAGGGAGGTGAGGGCCAGGGTCCCCCACACCACAATCAGGCAGGCCATGGGCAGCGCCGCCGGGGCCTCGGTGACGCACAGGGCGGGGGCCAGGGGCAGCAGCGTGGTGGCGGCCACCGGCCAGGCCCGCCGGTCCCGGCAGATGAGCCAGCCCAGCCAGACCGCCAGCACCGCCCCCGCCGCCAGCATCCACAGCGCGGACATCCTGCTCCACTGGCTCTGGGTATACTTCGCCAGCGGAACGATGGTCCCCACCCCGGGCACCTTCGCGGCGATGGTGTTCACCACCGCGCACCGAATCCACGCCTCCCCCCATATCAGCGGCTCCCACAGCCGCCAGACAGCCACGGCCCAGCCCCCGGCCAGGGCCAAGAACAGGGGCAGCTTGTACCGGGGCAGGGACCACAGGACCAGGGACAGCAGAGCCAGCGCCCCACAGCCGGCCAGGAGCAGGAAGCCGTCCACCTCTATTCCGTAGGCGGTGGCGGCTGAAAATCCGGTCCCGGCCAGCGCCAGGAACAGCAGCGCCCCGTCCCCCAAAAGCAGCAGCGGCCCTCTGGGGTAGGGCTTTCTCTTCTCCCGCCGCCTCATGGCCGCCCCTCCTCTGCCCCGGACAGGTGGAGGGCCCGTTTCATTCCGGGGGCGTCCAGGATGGACCGCCCCGTCAAAGGCGCGGGCTGGGACAGGGCCGCGCCCAGGCAGGCCGACCACTCCCCCGCCCCGGAGACGGGAAAGCTCCTGACCGCCCCGGTGGCCGGGTCCGCCCAGGCCACGGTGAAGGCTCTGCCCTCCCCCAGCAGGCCGCGGCCCAGGCCCGCCAGCCGGTCCAGCACCCGGTCCATCGCCTCCGGCGGGCCGAAGTGGTCCAGGGTGATCAGAGGCAGGGCCTTCACGTCCTCCAGGGTCTCCCGGGTCACCAGCTCGTCCCGCTTGGCCGAGAGCTTCCAATGGATCGTGTTCAGCGGGTCCCCCGGCCGGTAGGGGCGGGGGTCATAGTCCTCCCCCGGCCCTCCCCCGGGGCGGGGGCGCATCCCGGGGGCCTCCTCCTCGGGAAGGGGCGGAAGCTCCTCCCCCTCCTCCCGGGGCAGCACCGTGAGGAGGGCCCCGGCCCCCCTCCGCACCGGCAGGTAAAACAGCCCCAGACAGTCCGCCGCCCAGGCCGATAAAATATGTCCCTCCAGACAGCCGCAGTGATCCGCGGGGACGGGGACCTTTGCCCCTCCCCCGCCGCCGGGCAGGGCAAAGACCGCCTTGGCGGACATCCTCTGCCCCGTCATTTGATTGACGGTCTCCACCGTCACCCGCACCCGACCCAGAGGCAGCCCCAGCACGCTCCGGCCGGAGACCTGCCAGTACCCCGCCTCCTCCCGCCGGACCGCCGCCGGGAATGGGCCCAGACCCAGGCGGCAGGACAGCACGGCGGGCAGGCTCACCAGCACCCCCACCGGGGGCAGGCACAGGAGAAAGGCCAGCAAAAAGCCGGCCAGCCACCCGGTATAGACCACCCGCAAGGCCAGCGCCCCGGCCAACGCCAGGGCATAGCACACCCAGCGCCTCACCATGGCGTCACCCCAGGCGGGGCGGCTTCACCGCCGAAAGGATCTCCCCCACCGGGTCGGCCCCTCCGGAGGCGCCCCGGCCCGTCAGCAGGATGCGGTGGTCCACCGTGTCGCGGAATACCGCTTTCACGTCCCCGGGCACCACATAGTCCCGTCCCTGGACGTGGGCGGCGGCCCTGGACATGGCCGCCACCGCCAGGGTGGCCCGGGGACTGCCCCCCTGGGCCACCAGGGGATGGTTTCGGGTGGCCACCACCAGATCCACCACGTACTGGGCCACCTCGTCGCTGAGATAGACCCGCTCCACCGCCCGGCGCTCCGCCTCCAGCCCGGCGGCGTCGGTAACCTGGACCACCGTCTCCAGGGGGTTGCCCTCCTGCTTGCGGCGCAGCATCACTACTTCCTCAGCCGCCCCGGGATAGCCCAGCGACAGCCGCACCATGAACCGGTCCAGCTGGGAGTCGGGCAGCAGCTGGGTGCCCGAGGCCCCCGCCGGGTTCTGGGTGGCCACCACCAGGAAGGGGGAGGGCACCCGGCGGCTCACCCCGTCCACCGTCACCTGGCCCTCCTCCATGGCCTCCAAAAGGGCGGACTGGGTGCGGGAGGTGGCGCGGTTGAGCTCGTCGGCCAAAAACAGGTTGCACAGCAGCGCGCCGGGCTGGTATTCCATGCCCCCTGTCTCCTTGTTCCAGATGGAGAACCCCGTCAGGTCGGAGGGCATCACGTCCGGGGTGAACTGCACCCGGCGGTATTGAAGCCCCAGCGCCTTGGAGAAGGCCAGGGCCATAGTGGTCTTGCCCACGCCGGGGATGTCCTCCAGCAGGATATGCCCTCCCGCCAGAATGGCCAGCAGCGCCTTGGCCAGAACCTCGTCCTTTCCAACCACGGCTTTCCGCACCTCGCACAGCACTTGTGCGGCCAGCGTCTTTTCCATCGCGCGTCCCACCTTTTCCTTTTTTCTCTTTGACTGGGTTTTCCCCCACTTTGTTCCTTTTATTTATGATATCGCATGTAGAAAAAAAACGCCAGGAGAAAACCAGATTTCTTTCTCATCCCCGTTCGCCAAAAGTGGAAGGGTTTTCCCTTGCCAACTTTCAGGAAAAGGATTAGAATAATCCTAAATGTGATTTTTCCTTATCGTATACCATTAACTTCTGAAACCTGGGGAGGGCTCCGCCATGACCACGGAAAATTGTTACGCACGCATCGGGGGCGATTGGGACGGCGTGCTCAGCCGGCTGGGCTCTGAGGCGCGGGTCAGCCGTTTCCTGCGTATGGTGCCGGGCGACGCCTCCTTCCAGACCCTCTCCGATGCGCTGGCCCGCGGGGACGTCAATACCGCCTTCCGCGCCGCCCACTCCCTGAAGGGCTTGGCCCTCAACCTGGGCCTCACCCCCCTGGCCGTCTCCGCCGGCAGCCTCACCGAGCTTCTGCGCTCCGGGCAGGACCAGGGGGCGGACGGCCTGTTCCAGGAGGTCCGTGACAGCTACGACATCATCGTCGCCGCCATTCTGGAGTGGGAGGGGGGCAGCTGCCATGGCTGAGCGGCATACCGTCCTCATCGTGGACGACGTGGAGATCAACCGCTCCATCCTCTCCGATATCCTCTGTGAGGATTACTCCATCCTGGAGGCCGGCGACGGCGCCCAGGCGGTCTCCCTCCTGCGCCAGCGCCACGGCGACATCTCCATCGTCCTGCTGGATCTGGTGATGCCCGTCATGGACGGGTTCGAGGTCCTCGCCATGATGAACAAGACCGGATGGATCGAGGACACCCCCGTCATCACCATCTCCGCCGAGACCTCCTCCGGCGTCATCGACCACGCCTATGACCTGGGCGCCAGCGACTACATCAACCGCCCCTTTGACGAGCAGACCGTCCGCCGCCGGGTGCGCAACACCATCATGCTGTACAGCAAGCAGCGGGCTCTGGAGCAGGCCGTGGCCGAGCAGGTCATGGAAAAGGAGCAGTACAGCCTGACCATGGTGGAGATCCTTTCCAACATCGTGGAATTCCGGAACGGGGAGAGCGGCCTCCACGTCACCCGCATCCGTATGCTCACCGAGATTTTCCTCCAGGCCCTCATGGACCTCACCGACCGCTACCCCCTCACCCCGGCCCAGATGGCTGTCATTGTCAATGCCTCCGCCCTCCACGACATCGGCAAGATCTCCATCCCGGAGGAGATCCTCAACAAGCCCGGCAGGCTCACGGCCGAGGAATTCGAGATCATGAAGACCCACAGCGCCATCGGCGCCCATATCCTGGAGCAGGCCCCATACCGCACGGACAGCACCCTGGTGGAGACCGCCCGGCAGATCTGCCGCTGGCACCACGAGCGTTGGGACGGCGGGGGCTACCCCGACGGGCTGTCCGGCGACGACATCCCCATCAGCGCCCAGGTGGTGGCCCTGGCCGACGTCTACGACGCCCTCACCAGCCAGCGGGTCTATAAATCCGCCTACTCCCACGACAAGGCCATGGAGATGATCCTGGGCGGGGAGTGCGGCGCCTTCAATCCCATTCTGACGGACTGCCTGCGGACCGTTGGGCCCCATCTGGAGGAGGAGCTGAAGCTCCGCTCCGTCCACGGCTCAGATCCCCAGAACCGGCAGCTGGCCGCCCAGCTCATCGCCAATGGCAAGGCCTCCAGCCGCACCCTGGCCCTGCTGGAGCAGGAGCGGGTAAAATACCAGTTCTTCGCCGCCATGTCCCAGGAGATCCAGTTTGACCTGGATTTCAAAAACGACCTGCTGACCTTTTCCGACGCCGGGGCCAAACAGCTGGGGCTCAACCCCATGATCCTCCAGCCCGCCCAGAACCCGGCGCTGTGCCGGATCATGGATCCGGCCGACTACATGGACCTGTGCGGAAAGCTCCACCGGGCCTCTCCGGCCAGTCCCCTGGTCAGCGACGCCTATCAGCTCACGGTGAACGGCGGCCGCCGCTGGTTCAAGGTGGTGGCCCGGCCCATGTGGCTGGACGGAGAGCAGAAGCCCCCCACCGGGGCCATCGGAAAATTCACCGACGTCCACGACGAGCGTCTCCGCCTGGAACAGCTGCGCCAGCTGGCCGACCAGGACAGCCTCACCGGACTCAACAACCAGCGCGCCGCCCGGCAGCTTATCGAGGGCGCTCTGGCCGGCGGCAGCGGGCGGTACATCCTGCTCTTCTTCGACCTGAACGGCTTCCACCACGCCAACGACCGTTTCGGTCGCCTCTTCGGCGACCAGGTCCTCCGCCACGTGGCCCAGCAGATCCCGGCCTGGCTGGGGGAGAGCGGGGTGGCCGCCCGGGTGGGCGGAGACGACTTTCTCCTCTTCCTCCCCTGTCCCGGCGACCCCGAGGATCTGATCCGCGCCCTGATGGAATCTCTCACCCATACCTACGGCGATTTTCCCATCACCGTCAGCCTGGGGGCGGCCCTCTCCCCCGACCATGGGATGGACTACGACACGCTCTTCCGCCATGCCGATCGGGCCCTCCGCTCCGCCAAGGCGTTGGGTAAGGCCCAATACTGCCTGTATCCCGGCGCCGTCCCTTCCCCCCTGGCGGAACCCGGCCGCTGAATGAGAAAAGGAAGCCGTCCAATGGACGGCTTCCTTTTTTGTGCCACAGGCCGTCTCACGGCCGCATGGTGGCGATTTTCAGCGACTTGAAGTTGCCCCCCAGCATCTCGCTGGCGGGGATGACCACCACAAAGGCCTCCGGGTCCACCTGGGAGAGGGCCTTTTTTACCTTGGGGGTCTCCGAGGGCTTGACGGCGGCCAGCAGCACGCTGCGCCCCGCCCCGGTGTACATGCCCACGCCGTCCAGCTTGGTCACCGCCCGGTGGAGCATGGCCAGCAGGGGCGCCGACACCTCCTTGGGGTCCTTGCTGGTGATGATGAGGCAGACGTTCCCCTGCTCGAAGCCCAGCAGGGCCTTATCGGCGAAGGCGGAGCAGACGAAGATGGTCAAAATGGCGTAGAGGCCCACCTCGATGTTCCCGAACACCGCCATGGCGAAGATGACCACCGCCCCGTCCACCAGCAGGCTCATCTTCCCCACGCTGGTGCCGGGGAACCGGCTCACCAGCAGGCGGTTCACCAGGTCGGTACCCCCGGTGGAGCCGTTGCCCAGCACCAGCAGGGCCATCCCCCCGCCGTACATGGCCCCGCCGAAGACGGTGGCCACCAGGGGGTCACTGGTCATGGTGGGCAGGAAGGAGGTGGCCTCCACCAGGAGGCTGTAAAGGAGGCTCCCCACCAGGGTGTTGCGGGTGAACCTCCACCCCCGCACCGCGAGGCTGATGGCCAGCAGGGGCAGGTTCATCAGGAGGATGAGGACCGAGATGCGCAGGGGGATCAGCCGGCTTAAAACCGTGGCCACGCCGGCCAGCCCCCCGGCGGCGATGTCGTTCCCCGCCAGGAACAGATTGAGGGACATGGCGTACAGGAGGATGCCGCCGAAGACGCAGCCCCACTCCCGCACCGCCTCATGCCGCTGGAAAAAGGTCCCCATACCGCCGCCGCCTTTCTCTTTTGGGCGCGCTTTCCATTCTATTGTTTTAAATCAGGGACGAGAGCACGTTCGCCTTGGTGACGATACCCATGAGCTGGCCGTCGTCGTCCACCACGCCGATGGGATAGGGGGCCTCGGCGGCGATGGGCATGATGTCGGCCACCAGGGTGTCCGGCCCGGTGGTGGGCACGTCGGTCTGGATCATCCCCGCGATGGTAAGGCCCTCCTGCCGGGCCTTCAGGGCGTCCCGGATGGTGAGGATGCCTCTGAGCCGCAGCTCGTCGTCCACCACGTAGGCGGTGGACAGGGCGTTGCGGCTCATGACCCGGATGGCCCGCTCGGCGCCGTCGCTCTCCCGCACCAGGGCGTCGGGGGTAATCATGATGTTCCGGGCGGTGAGGACCTTGGCCTTGTCGGCGCTGTTGATGAAGGCCTGGACGTACTCGTCCGCCGGGTGGGCGCTCATCTCCTCGGGGGTGTCCACCTGGACGATCTTGCCGTCCCGCATGATGGCCACCATGTCCCCCAGCTTGAAGGCCTCGTCGATGTCGTGGGTGATGAAGATGACGGTCTTGCCCAGCTTGCGCTGGATTTGGAGCAGCTCGAACTGCATGTCCCGCCGCACCAGGGGGTCCAGGGCGGAGAAGGGCTCATCCATCAGCAGGACCTCCGGGTCGTTGGCCAGGGCCCGGGCGATGCCCACCCGCTGGCGCATGCCGCCGGACAGGCTGCCGCAGTTCTGCTTCTCCCAGCCGTCCAGGCCCACCATGTGTATGACCTCCATGGCCCGCCGCTCCCGCTCCTCCCGGGACATGCCCCGGACCTCCAGGCCGTAGGACACATTCCCCAGCACGTCCCGGTGGCTCATGAGGCCGAAGGACTGGAACACCATGGAGATTTTTGTCCGCCGGAATTCAAGCAGCTCCTGCTTGTTGAACTCGGCCAGGTCCCGGCCCTCGAAGCGCACGTGCCCCGCCGAGGGCCGGTTGAGCCGGTTGAAGCACCGCACCAGGGTGGACTTGCCCGAGCCGGACAGGCCGATGATGACGAAGATCTTCCCCTTGGGGATGGTCAAATTTATGTCCCACAGGCCCACGGTGACGCCGGTCTTTTTGTGGACCTCGTCCTTCTCGCCGCCCGCCTCCATCATCCGCACCGCCTCCTGGCGGTTGAGCCCGTAGAGCTTGGAGACGTGTTCCACCTCGATGATGGTATTCTGGTTTTTCTCGCTCATAGTTGTCCCCTCCTCACTGACGGGCCGCGTCTTCCAGCTTCTTGTCCTTCTCGGCCAGCGCCTGGGTCAGCCGGTCCAGCACCACGGCCATGACCACCACGCACACGCCGGCCACCAGCCCCCGGCCGATCTGCACCCGCTGCACGGCGTTCAGGACTTCCATCCCGAGGCCCCGGGCGCCGATCATGGAGCAGGTCACCACCATGGCCATGGCCATCATCAGCGTCTGGTTGACGCCGGTCATGATGGTGGGCAGGGCTTGGGGTATCTGCACCTTAAAGAGGGCCTGCCACCGGGTGGAGCCGAAGGAGACCGCCGCCTCCACCACCTCCTTGTCCACCTGCCGGATACCGAGGCTCGTCAGCCGGATGACGGGCACGATGGCGTAGACCACCGTGGCGATGACCGCCGAGGCGTTGCCCAGGCCGAACAGCAGCAGTGCGGGGATCAAATAGACGAACACCGGCATGGTCTGCATGGTGTCCATGATGGGCCGGGCGATTTTATTGGCCCGGGCGGAACCGGAGATGAGCACGCCGATGGGCAGACCCAGCAGCAGGGCGATGACCACGCTGGCCAGCACGATGGACAGGGTCAGCTTCATCTCCTCCCACAGCCCCACCACGCCGATGAGGGCCACCAGCACGGCGTAGAGGATCCCGCTGGTGAGGCGCTTGCGTGCGTACCAGCCCAGGGCAAAGACCCCGGCCAGGAAGAGGGTCCAGGGGATGTGGTTCAGCAGCCAGTTGAAAGCGGTGACCAATCCGTCCAGCCCGCCCCGGATGGCCCCCAGCACCGGCTCGGCGCTCACGGCGAAGGAGCGCACGCCGGAATCGATGGCGTCGGTGTTGGGCTGAAAGACAGCCGGGAAGGTGAAGAGGTCCATCCCCGCCTCGCCGGAGATCTCCCCGGTGAGAAGGGCCGCCTGCTCCGGGGTGAGCCACTTCTCCAGCAGCTCCGGGTGCTGTTCCAGCAGCCACAGCCCCGCCTGGCTGTAATCCTCCCCCGTCTCCTGGATATAGGCCAGCGCCTCGCTGATGAGGGCGGAGGAGGTGTGGTATTTGGAGAGGAATTCACAAAATTCCGGGTTGTCTTGGGCGAACTGGTTGCTGACGCCCACGGCCACGGTCACCGCCGGATAGGCCCCCAGGCCGTCCTGATAGGTGGCCGGGTCATAGGGGGTGTCCTCCAGCAGCACCATGTCGTACTGTCCCAGCAGCCAGGTGGGCTCCCAGTAGTAGGCCACGATGGGCTGCTGTTTGTCCCAAGCGGAGGTGATGACCGAGTCCAGGGCAGCCTGGCTGCCGGGGACCAGGTAGTTATAATACTGGTCCAGACCGTAGGCGGCCACCTTTTTCCCCATGATCTCGGTGGCGTCCCAGCCAGGGATGCCGCCGTAGATGATGCCCTTGGAGGCGTCCTCCGGGTCGGGGAAGAGTTCGGGATAATTGGCCAGATCCTTCACCGTCTTGAGCCCCGGGTTGGCGTCGGCCACGTACCGGGGGATGTACAGCCCTTGATAGTTGTCGTTGAAGTTGATGCCAAGCTCCTGGAATTTCCCCGCGTCCCGGTCCTCGGCGTAGCCGGTGATGTTGTCGCTCCACTCCTCCATCACCACGTCCACCTCGCCCTTGATCAGGGCCTCGTGGATGATGGGGGTGGAACCGGGGATCTCGGTCCAGGTGTAGCCAAAGACCTCCTGGGCGATGTACCCGGCGATGGCGTTGTTGAGCTTGATGGAATCCCAGCCCACGTCGGCAAAGACGATCTCCCCGCCGGGCTGGGTCGCCCCGGCCGGGACACCCCCCGCCAGGACCGCCGTCCCCATCACCAGCGCCAGGGCTCCGGCCCATAGCCGCTCTCGTTTCCTCATGACGTCGCCTCCTCTCGGCACTCCTCCCGCAGCAGCCGGGACACCCGCTCGATGTCCCCGGCGTTGCAGGCCACTACCAATACGTCCCCCGCCTCCAGCGCCGCGTCCGGGCCGGGGGAGAGCCTTGCCTCCTCCCCCCGCCGCAGGGCCACCACCGTGGCCCCCGTCCGCTGGCGGAACTGGAGGTCCTGCAGATTCCGCCCCACCGCGGGGCTTTGGGGGTCCAGGGCAAATTCATAAGTCCGCAGCCGGTCGCTGCTGCGGAATCGCTCCTCCAGGTCCATCACCCGCTGGAAGGTGTCGGTGATCTCACCGTTGAGCCGGTCCCGCTGGGCGATGAGCTCCCGCAGCCTGGTCCGCAGAGCCAGCAGGTCGCTGTCCGCCTTGGACTGCTCCACATACTCCGCCGCCCGGGAGCGAGAGGCCACCTCCGCCCCTACGTTCTGTCGGATGGTCACCACGCCCACGTCGGCCAGCAGGCCCAGGGCCCTGCGGATGGTCTCCTGGGACACCCCGTATTGGGAACCCATCAGGGACCGTCCGGTGAACCGGACCCCCTCCCCCAGCTCCCCGGCGGCGATTTTGGCCGCCATATCGTGGGCCACTTGGGCGTAGATGGGGATATGTTCCGCTCTTCTCACGTGGATCGCTCCTCTTCTTTGTACTGACAACTCTATTTTATATTTAAAGTTGTCACTTGTCAATCGAAACCTGTCGCGGAAAACAGGGGCAGGAGGCGGAGAGGTCCCGCCGGGCCCCAAGCCAATACAAATGCCGCAGTCCATATATTCTCCCCCGCTCAGGCATTCTTTTTCCACAGTTTTTCCGGACATTTCTTTCACCAGCCTCAACTCAACCTATGGTTTGGCGCCTTTCCCGCCCTTTCCTGCTATAATGGCCCTATCCCATCAAACAGGAGGCCCCCCATGGATAATACAAAAACGGGTTGTTTCATCAAAGAGGTCCGCGCCCAAAAGGGCATGACCCAGAAGGAGCTGGCCGGTCTGCTCCATGTCACGGACCGGGCCGTCTCCAAATGGGAGCGGGGCCAGTGCGCCCCCGACATCGCCCTTCTGGAACCGCTGTCGGAGGCGCTGGGCGTCTCCATCGTGGAACTGCTCCAAGGGGAGCGTCTCGCCCCCGGTGAACAGGCGGAGGAGGCCGAGGCCCGGGCCAAGCGCCTTCTGGGTTATTCCAGGCAGGAGCTTAGGCGCAAGCTCAGGACCTTCCGCGCCAAATACGCCGCGGCCGCCGCCTGCCTGGCCGCCCTGGTCCTGCTGGGCGGCCTCCTTCTCTGGCGGGGGGGATATTTCTCCGTCGTGGACACCCGCCCCTCCCCCGACGGCACCGCCGCCGTCACCGTCTATGGCCGGGATATTTACGGCTCCGCCATGCTTCCCCAGCCCGCCGTCTCCCTCCGGGTGAAGCGGCCGGACGGGGCCGAGATCCGGATCTCCTATGGAGAGTGTACCTACCAGGGGCTTTGGTGGGCCCCTGACGGCAAGAAATACGTCCTCTCCCTCCGGTACGGGGAACAGACCCGCCTCGCCCTGGCGTGGCTGGAGCGAAACTCTGAAAGCAACCTGTCCGCCTGCCTCTCCATGGGGCTGGGCGCCAGCGAGCTGGCCCGGTATGGCCTGCCCAGCGGCGGCGACCCCTTCGCGCCGGAGATCCAATATCAGTTTCTCCAGTGGAGCGCCGACAGCTCCGCCATGCTGCTGTACTGCTCCTTCTCCGACGCCGCCGGAGTCCCCCGCTCGGGGTACTTCTGGTACGACTGCGAAACCGGCCAGTGCCGCGCCCCCTTCGAGCTGGAACAGCCCGGGTAAAAAGGCCGCGAAAAGGCCCCGGAAAGGAATTTTCTTTCCGGGGCCTTTTTCTGTTCGATCCATTGGGCCTGAGCGGTTATTGTTCGGCCTGTTTCTTCTCGTAGATGAGCCGCAGGCCGTCCAGCACCAGGTCCCGGTCCACTACGTCGATGACCGGGGTGTTGTCGGCCACCATCCGGGCCAGCCCCCCGGTGGCGATGACCTTGCAGTCCTCCGCCCCCAGCTCTTCCTTGGCCAGGCGCACCAGGTATTCGATGGAGCCGATATACCCCAGCACCACGCCGGCCTGGATGTGGCCCACGGCGGTGGTGTTCAGCACCTTCTCCGGCCGGGCCAGCTCCACCCGGGGCAGGAGGGAGGTCTTGGAGGAGAGGGCGTCGGCGGACACCTTCACTCCGGCGGTGATGCACCCGCCCATGTACTCCCCCTTGGCGTTCAAGGCGTCCAGGGTGGTGGCGGTGCCGAAGTCCAGCACCACGCAGGGGGCGCCGTACCGGGCCATGGCGGCCACGCAGGCCACCGACCGGTCGGGCCCCAGGTGCTCGTCGCTCTCCACCCCCAGCTTCAACCCCGCCTCGGCCTCGTCCACGATGATGATGGGCTCCCTGCCGAAATACTTCATCATGGCGTTGGCCAGGGTGTGCATGATGGTGGGCACCACCGAGGCGATGATGACGTCCTCCACCTCCTCCGGGTCCAGCCCGAAGCGGCGGAAGTAATCACAGGCGAACAAGCCGATCTCGTCGCTGGTCCGGTCCGGGTCGGTTTTCAGCCGGAAGCTCCCCTTCATCTCCCCGCCGTCATAGATGCCAAAGCACAGGTTGGTGTTGCCCACGTCGATCGCCAATAACATATCGTTCCCCTCACTTCATCTCCGCCATACGGCAGTTGATTTTGCCCGCCTCCAATTCAATGAGGCCATAGGTGGCCTTGGGAAAGCCCCGGATGGTGCCGGGGTTCATGACCCAGAGGCTCCCGTCCAGAAAGCAAAGGGGCTGGTGGGTGTGGCCGAATACCACCACATCCTCCCCCCGGCTCCGGGCCTCCTCCGTCAGCAGGCCGATGCCCAGCTTCACCCGGTAGGTGTGGCCGTGGAGCATCCAGATCCGCTTTCCCCCCAGGAAAAGCTCCTTCTCCTCGGGAAAGCCGTCTCCCCAGCCGTCGCAGTTGCCCCGCACCTGTTCCAGCGCCAGGCCGGGAAAGGCCTCCAGCAACCGCTGGCCGTCCCGGGTCACGTCCCCCAGGTGGAGGACCCGGTCGGGCCGTTCTAATTCCACCGCCCGGCGCATATAGTCCAGATTCCCATGGGAATCGGAGCAGACCAACAGCTTCACGCTGTCACCTTCTTCCCTTTGACACATATACTAAAGAGAAACCCACTATAAATACAGGGAGGGACCTGCTATGAGCAAACACGATCCAGATCTGGATGCCCTGAAAAAAGACCCCCAGGCCGCCCAGCTCCTCAAAGACCCCGGCGCTTTGAAATCCCTGCTCTCGGCGCCCGAGACCCAAAAGCTGATGAATCTCCTGAACCAGAGCGCCGGCGGCTCCCTTCAGGATGCCGCCCACGCCGCCGCCAAGGGAAAGCCGGACGCCCTCATGGGCCTGCTGAGCCAGGTCATGCAGAGCAAGGAGGGGGCCCAGGCGGTGGAGGGCCTTCAGAAAAAGACCACAAAATAACGCCGCCGCCGGAGGGGAGGGATCATCATGGCGGACCTGCAAGAACAGCTCCAGGCCATTCTGGGGGACCCGGAGGCCATGGGCCAGATCACCGCCATCGCCCGGGCCCTCACGGGCTCGGACGTCCCGCCGCCCCCCGCCCCGGAGCCGGAGGCCCAGGACGTGGATTACATACCGGTGGACCACACCGGGGAGGAAGCCCCGGCCCCGGAGGAGGAACCCACCGGCTCCCCCTCCCCCGGTGAGGGACAGGGGCCGGACCTGTCCGCCCTCTTCTCCCTCCTGGGAAACGGGAACCTGCCGGACATCGACCCCAGGCTCATCCAGATCGCCCTGCGGGTGTATTCAGAATACTCCTCCCAGGACGACGACAAGGCTGCCCTCCTGGGGGCCCTGAAGCCCTTCCTCCGCCAGGAGCGCCGGGAGAAGATGGAGAAGGCCGAAAAGATCGCCCGGCTGTCCCGGGTGGTGCGGGTGGCCCTCCAACTGCTCAAGGAAGAGGGGGACGGCCATGTATAATCCCTATCTGCCCCAACCCGGCCCAGCCGAGGAGCCCGTCACTCCGCCCCCCACCCAAAGCGGGGAGAAACACGAAAAGAAGGGGCTGTCGGCCCTTCTGAAGGGCCTCAAGCTGGACGATCTGGACACGGGAGACGTGCTCCTCCTCCTCATCCTCCTCTTCCTCTTTCTGGACGACCGGGAGGATAATCTGGAACTGCTCATCACCCTGGGCCTAATGCTTATCCTATAAAAGAAAAATCTTTCTTAATCAACTTGAAAACGGACGGGCGGGATACCGCCGGCTCAGCCGGCCCCCGCCCCGCTCTCCTCCCCCACCTTGTGGAGCACCGTGCCGTCAGGGAGGGCAAAGGAAGCGGCGGCGGAGACGGGGATCTCCGGTGCGGAGGCGGACATGGAGTAGACCACCTCTCCCCCGGTATAGGTCTCCGCGGCCACCAGCAGGCCGTTGTCGGCGGAGACCCAGTAGCGCTCGCTCTGGTCCAGCTCGGGCACGTAGACCTCCACGTAGACGCAGGCCAACCCGTTTTTCTCCTCGTATCCGGCGGCGGTGATGGTGTCCACCGCCAGGGCCAGCACGTCCTCATAGGTGGGGATGTGCTGGCCTTCCACATCGGCGGAGCCGCTGTCGGCGGGCCAGGAGACGGCGGTCCGGTCATTCCCATACCAGCGCCAAACCGTGCCGTCCCCCACGATGGTGTGGGCCGTCAGGCCGGTGGGCAGGGTCAGGGACGTACGGGTCCACCCCCCGTCCACCCAGACCTTGGCCGAAAGGGTGCTCTCCTCCAGGACGGTGGTGACGGTGCGGGAGTAGCTCTCCAGGCGGCTGAGGGCGGCGATGACGCTCTGGACGGTGCGGGGGGTCACCTCCACCCGGGTGCCCCCGGTCTGATCCACCGTCCCCGGGTCCTCCTGGCCGGTGGGAACGGGGGTGGGGAGCACGATCTTGGGGGTGTTGTTGGCGAAGAGGGGCAGACTGAAGCTGGAAAAAACGGCGACGGCGATGACCGCCGCGATGAGAACGATGAGGATATTGCGGTTGCGTCGCTCCACGGGGCGGCACCTCCTCCCGGTCGAATCGGCGGATGGGACAAGCTGTCCTGTCAGGGGCAAAAGGCTTGGGGCGCCGCCTCCCGCAGGCCGAAATGATACGCGATGGCATCAGCGATCCGGTCGCAGGCATGGCCGTCCCCATAGGGGTTCACGGCGTGGGCCATCCGCTGGTAGGCCGACGGGTCGTCCATCAGCCGGGCGGCCAGGGCGTAGACCTCTTCCTCCTCCGTGCCCGCCAGCTCGGCGGTGCCGGCGGCCACGGCCTCGGGCCGCTCGGTCTCCCGGCGGAGGACCAGCACCGGCTTGCCCAGGGCGGGGGCCTCCTCCTGGAGCCCGCCGGAGTCGGTCATGACGAAGGCGCACCGGGCCATGAGATTGTGCATCTCGGCCACGTCCAGAGGATCGATGAGATGGATGCGGTCGTGGCCGGAGAGGTATTTTTCCGCCGCCTCCCGCACCACGGGGGACAGGTGAACAGGATAGACCAGCTCCACCTGGGGGTAATCCTCCGCCAGACGGCGCAGGGCGGTCATGATATTGGCCATGGGCTGTCCGTAGTTCTCCCGCCGGTGGCAGGTGACCAGGATGACGGTCCTTCCGGCGTAGTCCAGATGGTTGAGCAGTTCGGTGGAGAAGCGGAAGTCGGGCCGCACGGTGGTGGACATGGCGTCGATGACCGTGTTGCCCGTGAGGAAAACCCCCTTGGTGATCCCCTCCCGGGCCAGATTGTCCCGGTTGGCCTGGGTGGGGCAGAAGTGGAGATCTGCCAGGTCCCCCACCAGCGTGCGGTTCATCTCCTCGGGGAAAGGAGAGTACTTGTCGTAGGTCCGCAGGCCTGCCTCCACGTGGCCCACCGCGATCTGGCCGTAAAAGGCGGCCAGGGCGGCGGAGAAGGTGGTGGAGGTGTCCCCGTGGACCAGCACCAGGTCGGGCCGGGCCTCTTGAAACACCTTTTCCAGGCCCAGCAGGCATTTGGTGGTGATTGTGGAAAGGGTCTGCCGGGGCTCCATGATGTTCAGGTCGTAGTCGGGGGATATCTGGAAGATGTCCAGGACACTGTCCAACATCTGGCGGTGCTGGGCGGTGACGCAGCACAGGCTCTCCACCCCCTCCCGGCGGGCCAGGGCCTTCACCAGGGGAGCCATCTTGATGGCCTCGGGCCGGGTGCCGAAAATCGACATGACACGGATGGGCTTCATTTCTCCTCGTCCTCCTCGTCGTGGCTCCTGCGGCGGTTGTTGTTGAGATTAAAGACGCTCAGGGCCACCGCACCGGCGGCGCAGAAGGCCAGCAGCAGGAGCATGGCCTTCACCGGCCCGCTGGTGGTGAGCACCACGGCGGAGAGGCCCAGGATGGCGGTGATGACGTACAGCACGGCCACGGCCTGCTTCTGGGAAAAGCCCATGTCGATGAGCCGGTGATGGACGTGGCTGCGGTCGGCGTGCATGGGGCTCTGGCCGTGGGCGATGCGGCGGATGAAGGCAAAGCAGGTGTCGAAGATAGGCAGCCCGAAGATAAGGAAGGGCACCACGAAGGAGATGAGGGTATACATCTTGAACAAACCCTGGACCGAGATGCAGGCCAGCACGAAGCCCAGGAAGGTGGAACCGGTGTCCCCCATGAAGATCTTGGCCGGGTTCATGTTATAGGGCAGGAAGCCCAGGCAGCCGCCGGCCAGGGCGGCCACCAGCAGGGCCACGGTGGGCTCCCCCACCAGCAGGGAAATGACCAGCAGGGTCAGGGAGCTGATGGAGGACACGCCGCAGGCCAGGCCGTCCAGGCCGTCGATGAGGTTGACGGCGTTGGTCATGGCCACGATCCACAGCACAGTGACCGGGATGGAGAGCCAGCCCAGGTGCCAGTACAGGTCGGCGGAAAACACGTTGGGATTGGACAGATCGGTGATAACGTTCCCCGACAGGGCCGCCACCAGGGCGCAGATGATCTGCACCGCCAGCTTGAACTTGGCCCCCAGAGCGTAGATATCGTCGAAGATGCCCAGGATCACGATGATGACCGCCCCCAAAAGCATTCCCCGGAGGGGGCCCGTCATGGGGACAAAGACCAGGGCGCTGAGGAGAAAGCCCAGGAAAATGGCCAGTCCGCCCATCCGGGGGATGGGGTGGTCGTGCATCCTTCTGGCATCCTTGGGGACGTCCACCGCCCCCATCTTGACCGCCAGGTTCTTCACCACGGGGGTGGTGATCAGGGCGATGAGAAAGGCCACGCCCAGGGCGGCGGCCACCTTGCCGATCAATTCCAACGAGATAGGCATGAAAAACGGCTCCTTCCCCGGCGCGGGCCGGGTTTCTTTCTGGGGATGATATCGTATGGGAAAGTGCGTGCCTCAGGGCGCCGCGCCCGGGTCAGCGGGGCAGGAAGCCCAGCTTCTTGTGGACCTTCATCAGGGTGCGGTTGGCCACGTGGGCGGCCTTCTCGGCCCCCAGACGGTAGAGCCGCTCCAGCTCCCCCTTGTCGGCCATGAGGCGCTCGGTCTCCTCCCGGACGGGGCGGAGGAACTCCACCACTGCCTCGCCCACGGCGGGCTTGAAGTCGCCGTAACCCTTGCCCTCGAACTGGCGCTCCACCTCCTCGGCGGTGGCCCCGGTGGCGGCGCAGTAGATGTCGATGAGGTTGGACACCCCCGGCTTATCGGGGGACTTGCGGACGCAGGCGTCGGAGTCGGTGACCGCCCGCTTGAACTTGCGCATGATGGCGTCGGGGGTATCCATGACCAGGATATAGGAGTTCTCGTTGTCCGAGGACTTGGACATCTTCTTCTCCGGCTCGCTGAGGCTCATGACCCGGGCGCCCACCTTGGGGATGACCGCCTCGGGGATGGTGAACACGTCACCGAACACCCCGTTGAACCGCTGGGCGATGTCCCGGGCCAGCTCCACGTGCTGCTTCTGGTCCTCCCCCACGGGGACGATGTCGGTCTGGTAGAGGAGGATGTCGGCGGCCATAAGGCTGGGGTAAGTGAAGAGGCCGGCGTTGATATTGTCGGCGTGGGAGGCGGACTTCTCCTTGAACTGGGTCATGCGGGAGAGCTCGCCGAACATGGTAAAGCAGTTGAGGACCCAGGCCAGCTCCGCGTGGGCGGGCACCTGGGACTGGACAAACAGGATGCTGCGCTGGGGGTCGATGCCGCAGGCGATGAGCTGGGCGAACAGCTCCAGGGCGTGGTGACGGAGGGCCGCCGGGTCCTGGCGGACGGTGATGGCGTGCTCATCCACCACGCAGTAGACGCAGTCGCAGTCATCCTGGTAGGTAGGCCAGTACCGGAGTGCCCCCATATAGTTGCCCAGAGTGATGTTGCCGCTGGGCTGAATGCCGCTGAAACTGACTTTACGGTCTTTGTTCATGTGAAAACACTCCTTTTCTCAGGGCTCTTTTCCACCCTGGTAATACCGAGATATCATACCATAATCCGCCCCGCTTGACAAGTTTTACTCCTACCGATAAAATAGGGAAGAATGTGAATTGGATTTGGAGGAATCAACATGGATATGGCCTGGTTCGAGGAAATGGAGGGGCGCATCCCCACCGGGGAGGTACGCACCCGCTTCGCCCCTTCCCCCACGGGCTACATGCACGTGGGCAACCTGCGCACCGCCCTGTACACCTGGCTCATCGCCCGCCACAGCGGCGGGAAGTTCATCCTGCGCATCGAGGACACCGACCAGGGCCGTCTGGTGGAGGGGGCCGTGGAGGTCATCTACAAGACCCTCAAAGAGTGCGGCCTCACCTGGGATGAAGGCCCCGACGTCGGCGGTCCCGTGGGCCCCTATATCCAGACCGAGCGTAAAGACCTCTACAGCAAATATGCCCGGCTCCTGGTGGAGAAGGGCGGAGCCTATTACTGCTTCTGCGAGAAGGCCGAGGCCGAGGAGGGCGCGCCCTTCGAGAAGGCCGAGGACCCCTGCCGGAATCTGTCCCAACAGGAGATAGACGAAAAACTGGCGGCCGGGGTTCCCTACGTCATCCGCCAGAAGATCCCCCACGGGGGCCAGACCACCTTCCACGACGCGGTGTTCGGCTCCATCACCGTGGACAACGACACCCTGGACGACAACGTGCTCATCAAGTCCGACGGCCTGCCCACCTACAACT
This sequence comes from Pseudoflavonifractor phocaeensis, assembly GCF_038439875.1. Taxonomy (NCBI): domain Bacteria; kingdom Bacillati; phylum Bacillota; class Clostridia; order Eubacteriales; family Oscillospiraceae; genus Pseudoflavonifractor; species Pseudoflavonifractor phocaeensis. Next base: position 89,925 of record NZ_JBCDMT010000006.1, on the reverse strand, counting down.
TCGCCAACGTGGTGGACGACCACCTCATGGGCATCACCCACGTGGTCCGGGGCTCCGAGTACCTCTCCTCCGCCCCCAAGTACAACCTCCTCTACGAGGCCTTCGGCTGGGAAGTGCCCGAGTATATCCACTGCTCCCCCGTCATGCGGGACGCCCATAACAAAATGTCCAAGCGCCACGGGGACCCCTCTTACGAGGACCTTTTGGAGCAGGGCTACCTGTGCGAGGCGGTGGTGAACTACGTCTCTCTCCTGGGCTGGGCCCCCAAGGGGGAGAACGCGGAGCGGGAGTTCTTTACCCTGGACGAGCTCTCCCAGGTCTTTGACATCGCCGGCATCTCCAAATCCCCCGCCATCTTCGACCGGGAGAAGCTCAACTACTTCAACGCCCACTACCTCCGGGCCCTGTCCCCGGAGGCCTTCTACGCCGCGGCGGAGCCCTATCTCAAGGCCGCCGTCCGCGCCCCCCAGGTGGATCTGAAGCTGGTGGCCCCCCTGGTCCAGGGCCGGTGCGACACCCTGCTGGACATCGCCCCCCAGGTGGACTTCTTCGACGCCCTGCCCGAGTACGGGAACGAGCTCTACTGCCACAAGAAGATGAAGACCGATGAGGCCAACTCCCTGGAGGCGCTGAACGCCGTCCTCCCGGTGCTGGAGGCTCTGCCGGAGTGGACCTACGACGCCATCCACAACGCCCTGGTGGGCCTGGCGGAGCGGCTGGAGCTGAAAAACGGCCGTATCATGTGGCCCGTGCGCACCGCCCTCTCCGGCAAGCCGGTGACCCCCGGCGGAGCTGTGGAGCTGTGCCAGCTTCTTGGCCGGGAGGAGAGCCTCGTCCGCATCCGCAAGGGCATCGCCCAGCTGGGCGGCTGAGAACCAAAAATTCAGGAACGCCCCCTCCGCGAAACGCGGAGGGGGCGTTCCTTTCGCTTCACGAAGAAACTTTGTGCAAAAGTTACGTTATTGAATCTGGCTTTTTCCTCTGATAAAATAGATTCCATTCTTGAAACGCTTCCAAAAAGGGGACTGATTTTTTGTATAACCTCATTCAAATAGCGGCGGAGAGGGTCCGGGGGACCTTTGCCCGCGCCACGCTGAACTTCATCTTCATCATTCTCTTCGTCAACGTGTTCCAGGCCATCTTTGGGCCGGAAAACTCCATCGTGGGGGTCATCTTCACCATCATGATGTCGGCTTCTATGGTGCGGGACATGACGGCCACCCCCTGGAAGCACCTGCTCATCCAGGCGGCGGTGCTGGTTTGGATGGGCGTTTCCGCCTGCCTGGTGGTCACCCTGCCCCCTCTGGCGGCCCTGCCCATTAACTTTGCCACCATCTTCGGCATCCTCTACGCTTTCACCTATGAGTACGCCACCCACATGTATTTCCCCTATATCCTCTCCTATCTTTTCCTGGTGTTCATCTCTCCCGTGGGCCTTGGCCAGCTGCCCAAGCGGCTGATTGGACTGCTGGCTGGGGCGGTGTGCGTCATCCTCTATCAGCTTTTTATGGGCCGGAACCGGGTGGCGGAGACCGCCCAGGGGGTGCTGACGGCCATGGTGGACCAGGCCCGGGCCTCCGTCCGCTTCGCCCGCTCCGGGGAGGGCGCTCCCGCCTCCCCCGAAGAGGTCCGGGGCACCCTGTGCCGGCTCAGCCGGACGGTCTACGAACGGCGCAGGCGGGTCCTTCAGGTCTCGGACGCCTCCTTCTCCATGATCGACGCCGGACGTGGGCTGGAAAACCTGGTCCTCCTGCTGGCCGAGCACACCCTCTCCCCCGCCCTGCTCCAGGCCGTGGATGGCCAGCTCTGCCAAATCCGGGCCTTCCTCCAGCGGGAGGCCGACGCGCTCCCCGCCCCCGATCCCGCCTGGTTTCTCCCGGAGGGGAGGGCCGAGAAGGAGCTGTACGACACCCTGGAGTATACCTGCGGCCATCTGCGGCACATGACCGACCCGGACACCCGGCGGCACTACCGGCCCACGGCCCTCTCCTTCTCCGTGCGGCTCAAGGCGGCCCTGGACGTGAGCCCCGTGCGGGTCCTCTACGCTCTGCGGGTATCCCTCCTCCTGGCCGCCTTCACCCTGCTGGTGCAGGCTTTGGCCCTGCCCCACGGCAAGTGGCTGCTGTTCACCCTGGCCTCCCTCTCCCTCCCCTACGCAGACGACGTAGGGACCAAAACCAGGAAGCGGGTGGCTGCCACCATTCTGGGCGGGCTGGTGTCCGTGGCGGCCTACGCCCTCATCCCCTCCATGGCCGGGCGGACGGCGGTGATGATGCTCTCGGGCTACCTCACCTTCTACTTCTCCGACTATACCGGCACCTACGCCTGTTCCACCATCGGGGCGCTGGGAGGAGCCGTGGTCACCGGAGCCTTCGGCTGGGGGCCCGTGGGGCAGATGTTCGCCATCCGGCTGGGCTATATCTGCGTGGGCGCCCTCATCGCCCTGGCGGCCAACTGCCTCTTCTTCCCCTACAAGCGGGACACCGCCACCCGGCAGCTGCTAAAAAAGTACGCCGCCACCACCGACCTTCTCACCAGGGTCAGCCAGGAGGACTCCCCCGATCCCCAGCTCTATTACGACCTGGTCATCCAGGCCCACCTCCAGGAGGAAAAGCTGGCCCAGAACGCCGCCCAGGGCTGCTGGCCCGAGATCGGCGCCATCCTGGCCCAGGGCCGGGAGCGGGTGCGCCGCGCCCACCGGCACTGGGCGCCGCTGGCCACCTGACCCCCACCGGCCAAAAAACCCGGGCGGCCGCCATAATGGCGGCCGCCCGGGTTTTTTGTTTTCCGATCAGGCCCGGGGCTCCATGGACTCCACAATGGCGTCGGCCAGGGCGTCCAGCTCGGCGGCCTTGCCGTCGTTGAGGGCGGAGGCCAGGGAAAGCCGCTCGTTGAGAACGGTCATGCCCTTCATCTCCTCGTCCAGGAACTTCTGCATCAGATCCCCGGATTTGCAGGCCCAGGAGCCGTTCTCCACAATGGCGCAGGTCCGGTTCTGCAGGTTCAGGGCCTTCATGTGCATGAGGTAGTCGTGCATCACGGGGTAGATGCCCAGGTTGTAGGTCACACTGGCCAGCACCACGTGGCTCAGGCGGAAGGTCTCGGAAATCAGGTAGGAAACGTGGGTGTTGGACACGTCGTAGACCCAGACGTTGGTGATCCCTCTCTCACAGAGCTTGGAGGCAAGGGCCTGGGAGGCCGCCTCCGTATTTCCGTACATGGAGGCGTAAGTGATGAGGACGCCCTTCTCCTCGGGCTCGTAGGTGGCCCAGTGGACATATTTGTCCAGCAGGTAGGGGATGTTCTCCCGCCACACGGGGCCGTGGAGGGGACAGAGCATCTTGATGTCGATGGTGCCCGCCTTTTTCAGCAGATGCATGACGTGGGGGCCGTACTTGCCCACGATGTTGGTGTAGTAGCGCCGGGCGTCGTCGATCCAGTCCCGGTCGAAGTTCACCTCGTCGGCAAAGAGCTTGCCGTCCAGGGCGCCGAAAGAGCCGAAGGCGTCGGCGGAGAACAGGACGCCGTTGGTAACGTCGAAGGTGACCATGGCCTCGGGCCAGTGGACCATGGGGGCGGCCACAAAGGTGACGGTGTGCTTGCCGAAGGTCTGGGTGTCCCCCTCCTTCACCTCGACGCACTCGTGGCCGTCCACGTCGAAGCCAAACTGGTGCATGAGCATGAAGGCCTTTTCGGTGGAGATGATCTTCACGCCGGGGTAGCGGATCAGGATCTCCTCGATGGACGCGCCGTGGTCGGGCTCCATGTGGTTGATGACCAAGTAGTCCAGTGGCCGCCCGGCCAGCAGGTACTCGATGTTTTCCAAGAGCTGGCGGCAGGCCGACCAGTCCACGGTATCAAAGAGGACGGTCTTTTCGTCCAGGAGAAGATAGGCGTTGTAGCTGACCCCCCGGGGAATGGGATGGATATTCTCGAACAGGTGCAGCCTATGGTCGTTGGCCCCTACCCAGTAGAGGTCCTCTGTAACGTTTCTGACACAATACATCGTCTTTTCCTCCTTTAAGCCTCAATAAACATGGACTTTTCCTCGGCGCACTCGGGGCAGACCCAATCCTCGGGCAGCTTTTCAAACAGGGTGCCCGGCGCGATCTCGGCGTCGGCATCCCCCAGCTCAGGGATGTACTCGTAGCCGCAGCCGCCGCAGACGTAGCGCTTGCCCAGGGGCTCGGGCTTGGGAGGCTGGGGCCGCTTCATCTTCACCATGGGGGGCGCGGGCTGCTTCTCCCCCCGGTCCAGGGCCTTGGTAAGGAGGGGCAGGATCTCGTTGACATCTCCCACGATGCCGTAGTCACAGTTTTTGAAGATCGGGGCATTTGCATTCTTGTTGATGGCCACGATCGTAGAGGCATCCTTGATACCCTTCAAATGCTGGATGGCGCCGGAGATGCCGCAGGCAATGTACAGGTTGCCGTTGAACTTTTGGCCGGACATGCCCACGTAGCGGTTCAGGGGCACATATTTCAGGGTCTCGGCCACGGGGCGGGAGGAGCCGATGGCAGCGCCGGCGGCCTTGGCCAGGTCCTCGATGAGCTTCATGTTTTTCTTGTCGCCGATACCCTTGCCCGCGGAGACCACCCGCTCGGCCTGGATGATGGGCGTGTCGGCGGGGATGCCCACGGTGAAGTCGTGGCCGTCCTTTTCCAGGTGGGCCACCAGCTCCGCCACCTTCTCGGCGGCATCTCCCTCCTTGAGGATGTGCTTTTTCCGCACGCCGGTGATGGGGGCGGGCTTCTTGGGTCGGCTGGAGGAACCGCCCTCGCTCTTGGGGGGCTTGCCCATGATGTGGGAGGCGATGACCACCCGCTGGATCTCGTTGGTGCCCTCGTAGATGGTGGTGATCTTGGCGTCCCGGTACATCCGCTCCACGTCCATGCCCTTGAGGTAGCCGGTACCGCCGAAGATCTGGAGGGCGTCGTTGGTGACCTCCAGGGCGATGTCGGAGGCGTACTGCTTGGCCATAGCGGACTCCATGCCGTAGGGCACGTGGGCCTCCTTCAAGTCGGCGGCGGAATACACCAGCAGCCGGGCGCAGCGCAGCTTGGTGGCCATGTCGGCCAGCTTGAAGCCGATGGCCTGCTGGAAGCCGATGGGCTTGCCGAACTGGACCCGCTCCTTGGCGTAGTCCACGGCGGCCTCGTAGGCCCCCTGGGCGATGCCAAGGGCCTGGGAGGCGATGCCGATGCGGCCGCCGTCCAGGGTGGCCATGGCGATCTTGAAGCCCTCGCCCTCCTTGCCCAAAAGGTTTTCCTTGGGCACGATGACGTCGTTGAAAATCAGCTCGGCGGTGGAGGAGGAACGAATACCCATCTTGTCGTAGTGATCGCCGAACTCGAAGCCCTTCCAGCCCTTCTCCACGATGAAGGCGGAGATGCCCCGGGTGCCGATGTCGGGGGTGGTGACGGCGAAGACCACGTAGGTGTCCGCCTTTGGGGCGTTGGTAATGAAGATTTTCCCGCCGTTCAAAACATAGTGGTCGCCCTTCAGCACGGCGGTGGTCTCGGTGCCGCCGGCGTCGGAGCCGGCGTTGGGCTCGGTGAGGCCGAAGGCCCCCAGCTTTTCGCCCTTGCACAGGGGGACTAAGTACTTTTTCTTCTGAGCCTCATTGCCGAAGGCGAAGATGGGCCAGGTGCCCAGGCTCGTGTGGGCCGAGAGGATGACGCCGGTGCCGCCGTCCACCCGGGACAGCTCCTCCACGGCGATGGCGTAGCTGATGACGTCCAGCCCCGCGCCGCCGTACTCCTTGGGGTAGGGCAGGCCCATCAGGCCCATCTCCCCCATCTGCTTCACCGCCTCGGCGGGGAAGTCGTTCTGCTGGTCCAGCATGAAGGCGATGGGCTTCACCGCCTCCTCCGCGAACGCGCGGACCTTGGCCCGCAGCTCCTCGTGGGCCTGTGTGGTTTGGAACAACATACCGGTGCCTCCTTTTACGTTTTCATTTTATACTCGACAAATTTTATCCACTTTAAAGGTAAAAAAACAAACTCCCTCATTCCGGGCCGAACAGCACCTGGGCCAGGGTGTGGCCCCTCAGCTCCCGGTCCAGGACGTCCTGAATGGCCTTGAGCCGGTGGTGGGCGGCGCAGCGGAGGCTGTCCTGGGGCCGGGTGCAGAGAAAGCCCGGCTCCATACAGGATATGACGCGGGTGTCTTCCTCCATGACCGCCATGAGGTCGAAGAGGGTCACTTGTTTGAGGTCCGCGGTGAGGCGGCAGCCGCCTCCCGCCCCCCGGACGATTTCCAGCAGGCCCGCCTTCTCCAGCTTTTTGATGATTTTGTAGGCGAACTGTTGGGGGACGCCCTCGGCTTTGGAGATCTCCCCCACCGGCAGCAGCTCCCCACCGGACAGGGCCCGCAGGACGCGCAGGGCGTAATCGGTCTCTCTGGTGATCAGCAGGCGCGCTCCCCCCTCTCCTTCTGTGTGATTCCATCATAGCAATCTGGATAATGGTTGTCAAGAATATCCGCGCTTTTCTTGGGCGAATTTACCATTCCCACAAAAAAGGAGGGGGTGTTTTGTGAAAAACGCAAACTGGGTATACTGGCTCAAACCCCCTCCGATTTTTTCTTGCTCATTTTTGATTGATTTTGATCAATTATGCTTGACAATGATTTTTTGTGGTGTTATGATGGCCCCAGAACGAGGGGAGGGGACGGCAGATGCTGACCCAGGAACGCTATCAGAAGATCACCGAGCTGGTGGAGCGGCAGGGCGCCGTGACCGTGACCGAGCTGGCCCAAACGCTGAACATCTCCGAGTCCACCGTCCGCCGGGACCTGAACGCCCTGGACGAGCTGGGCAGGCTCCAGAAGGTCCACGGCGGGGCCACCGCCCGGACCGGGACGGCCTTTTCCTCCGCCGAGGAGGACGTGGCCACCAAGGCCGCCCTCCACGTGGCGGAGAAGGAGGCGGTGGGCCGGTACGCCGCGGGGCTCATCGCCGACGACGACTTCGTCTACCTGGACGCGGGCACCACCACGGGGAAGGTCATCGACCACGTCGCCCCCGGGTGCAAAGCCACCTTTGTCACCAACGGCGTGGACCACGCCATCCGCCTCACCCGGCGGGGGCTGAAGACCTTCATCCTGGGGGGGCAGTTCAAGTCCACCACCGAGGCCATCGTGGGGGCCACCGCCCTGCAAAGCCTGCGGCAGTACAACTTCACCAAGGCCTTTCTGGGCACCAACGGCATTCACCCCGCCGCGGGGCTCACCACCCCCGACCCGGAGGAGGCCATGCTCAAGGGCGAGGTGATGGCCCGCTCCTACCTCACCTACGTGCTGGCCGACGCCAGCAAGTTCGGCCGGGTCTCCTCCCTCACCTTCGGCGCGCTGGGGAAAGCCTGCGTCGTCACCGACACCCTCCCCGATCCCCAGTACCGGGAACTCACCGTCGTCAAGGAGGTCATGGCACCGTGATCTATACCGTCACCTTTAACCCCGCCCTGGACTACCTCATGCGCATCCAGTCCTTCGTCCCCGGCAAAACCAACCGGGCCGACGCCGAGGAGCTCCAGGTGGGGGGCAAGGGCATCAACGTCTCCCTGGTCCTGCGGCAGCTGGGGGTGGAGAGCGTGGCCCTGGGCTTCCTGGCCGGGTACACCGGCGAGCTGCTGCGGCAGTGGGTGGAGTCGCTGGGGGTCCAAACCGGCTTCGTCACCCTCCCCGCCGGGATGACCCGCGTCAACGTCAAGCTGAAAAATGGGGTGGAGACCGAGATCAACGGCCGTGGCCCGGACATCCCCCCCGCCGCCCTGGAGGCCCTCTTCGCCAAGCTGGACGGCCTCACGGAGGGGGACACCCTGGTGCTGGCCGGGTCCATCCCCGCCACCCTCCCCCCCGACGTCTATGAGCGGGCCCTGGCCCGGCTGGAGGGCAAAGGGGTGCGGTACGTGGTGGACGCCACGGGGCCGCTGTTGGAAAACGTCCTGCCCTTCCGCCCCTTCCTCATCAAGCCCAACCACCACGAGCTGGGGGAGCTGGCGGGGAAGGAGCTGGACCCCGGCGACACCGCCGCCCTGGTCTCCGCCGCCCAGGCCCTTCAGAAAAAGGGGGCCCGGAACGTGCTGGTCTCCCTGGCCGGGGACGGGGCCCTGCTGGTGGCCGAGGACGGGCAGGTGCTCGCCCAGGCCGCCGCCCACGGCACCCTGCGCAACTCCGTGGGGGCCGGGGACTCCATGGTGGCCGGCTTCCTGGCTGGCTACGCCCGGGGCGGCTGCGCCGAGGCCCTGCGGCTGGGCACCGCCGCCGGAGGGGCCACCGCCTTCTCCCCCCGTCTGGCCACCAAAGAGGAAATTGAAACCGTCTATCGACAGATCACCGAGACGAAAGGATGATATGACATGAGGATCACCGACCTGCTCCGCCCCGAGGGCATCTCCCTGGGGGCCGCCCCCAAGGACAAGGACGGGGCGCTGGACGCCCTCGTTAAGCTCCAGCACACCTGCGGCAACCTGAGCGACCCCGCGGCCTATAAGGCCGACCTGCTGGCCCGGGAGGCCCAGGGCTCCACTGCCATCGGGGACGGCATCGCCGTGCCCCACGCCAAGTCCGCCGCCGTCAAGCGGCCCGGGCTGGCCGCCATCACCGTCCCCGGGGGCGTGGACTACGGCGCACCCGACGGCAAGCCCTCCAACCTCTTTTTCGCCATCGCCGCCCCCGCCCAGGGGGGAGACACCCACCTGGAGATTTTGTCCCGTCTGATGGTCCTTCTCATGGACGCCGATTTCCGCTCAAAGCTCCTCTCCGCCAAGGACCCCGCCGCCTTCCTGGCCGCCATCGACGCCGCGGAGCGGGAGAAGTACCCCGACGAGGTAACGGAGGAAGCCGCCCCCGCCCCCAAGCGGGAGGGCTACCGCCTCCTGGCCGTCACCGCCTGCCCCACCGGCATCGCCCACACCTATATGGCCGCCGAGGCCCTGGAGAAAAAGGGCGCCGAGCTGGGCCTGCCCCTGAAGGCCGAGACCCAGGGCTCCGGCGGGGCCAAGAACATCCTCACCGCCGCCGAGATCGCCGCCGCCGACGGCATCATCATCGCCGCTGACAAGAACGTGGACCTCTCCCGCTTCCACGGCAAGCGGCTGGTGCAGGTGCCCGTGTCCGACGGCATCAACAAACCCGAGGAGCTCATCCGCCGGGTCCAGGAGGCCCCCGTCTACCGCGCCGCCCAGGGCTCCGCCCCGGCCAACGCCGTGGACGGCGACGAGAGCGTGGGCCACAAGATCTACAAGCACCTGATGAACGGCGTCTCCCACATGCTGCCCTTCGTCATCGGCGGCGGCATCCTCATCGCCCTGGCCTTCCTCTTCGACGCCGGGGCCGTCAACGACACCAACTTCAGCCAGTTCGGCACCATCACCCCCATCGCCGCGTTTTTGAAGAGCGTGGGCGGCGCGGCCTTCGGCTTCATGCTCCCCATCCTGGCGGGCTTCATCGCCGAGTCCATCGCAGACCGGCCGGGGCTGGCCGTGGGCTTCGTGGGCGGGGCGCTGGCCGTCTCGGGCGCCACCTTCGCCTCCCCCACCGGCACCGACGTGTCCGCCGGGTTCCTGGGCGCCCTCATCGCCGGCTTCGCCGGCGGCTACCTGACCCTGGGGCTGGAAAAGCTCTGCGATAAGCTCCCCCGGGCCCTGGAGGGCATCAAGCCCATCCTCATTTACCCCCTGGTGGGCGTGTTCGCCATCGGCGTCGTGATGTGCGCCATCAACCCCTTCGTGGGCATGATCAACACCGCCGTCTACGGCGGCCTGGAGTCTCTGAACGGCGCCTCCGCCATCCTGCTGGGGGCCGTGGTGGCCGGGATGATGGCCATCGACATGGGCGGGCCCTTCAACAAGGCCGCCTACCTCTTCGGCACCGCCTCCCTGGTGAACGCCGCCGGGCAGGCCGTCAACTCCCCCACCATGGCTGCCGTCATGGTGGGCGGCATGGTGCCCCCCATCGCCATCGCCCTGGCCTGCACCTTCTTCAAAAACCGCTTCACCGCCGACGAGCGCAAGAACGGCTACGTCAACTATATCATGGGCCTTTGCTTCATCACCGAGGGCGCCATCCCCTTCGCCGCCGCCGACCCCATCCGGGTCATCCCCTCCTGCGTGGTGGGCTCCGCCGTGGCCGGGGCGCTGTCCATGGCCTTCGGCTGCACCCTCCCCGCCCCCCACGGCGGCCTGTTCGTCTTCCCCGTGATGGGTAACGTGCTCATGTACGTGGTGGCCCTGGCCGCCGGGTCGGTGGTGGGCATGGCCATGCTGGCCCTGCTGAAGAAGAAAAAGGTCTGAACCATCACATAGAAAGAAGGGTCTTTTATGGTATCCAAGAAAGTCACCGTCATCAACAAAATGGGCTTCCACATGCGCCCGGCCAGCGCCTTCGTCCAGGCCATGGCCCAATTTAAAAGCGACATCAACATCGTCTTCAACGGCAAAAACATCGACGGCAAGAGCATCATGAACGTGATGGCCGCCTGCATGAAGCAGGGCTCCGAGCTGGAGCTGCAGTGCTCCGGCCCCGACGAGGCCGAGATGCTCCAGGCCGCCGCGGGGCTCATCAACTCCGGGCTGGGAGAGGAATGATGGAGCTGCGGGGCATCGCCGCCTCGGCCGGCGTGGGCGTCGGGACCGCCCTGCGGGTGGTCCCCGCCGATCTGGACTACTCCCACGTCTCCTCCGCCGGGGCGGAGGCCGAGCAGGCCCGGCTGACCGCCGCCGTGGCCGCCTTCACCGAAAAGACCCGGGACCTGGCGGACGCCGCCCGGGAAAAGGCCGGGGAGCACCAGGCGGAGATTTTGGAGGGCCAGCTCATCATGCTCTCCGACCCCTTCCTCCAGGGCCAGCTGGCGGAAAAGCTCTCCGGGGGCGCCTGCGCCGAGCGGGCCGTGGATGAGGTGTGCCAGTCCTTCATCGACATGTTCACCGCCACCGGCGACGAGCTGATGGCCCAGCGGGCCACCGACGTGGGGGACCTGCGCGCCCGGCTCCTCGCCCTCCTGCTGGGCCGGGAAGAGGCCGACCTGGCCCACCTCCCGGCGGGCACGGTGCTGGTGGTCCGGGACCTGACCCCCTCCATGGCCACCGCCCTGGACGCCGCCCACGCGGCGGGCATCGTGGCCGAGACCGGGGGCGTCACCTCCCACTCCGCCATCCTGGCCCGGGCCATGGAGCTGCCCGCCGTCCTCAGCGTCCCCGGCGCGCTGGACGCCATCGCCGACGGGGACGCCCTGGTGGTGGATGGGGACAAGGGCCTGGTCCTGGTCAAGCCCGAGGCGGGGCTTTTAAAGGAATACGAGGCCAAGCGGGCGCGGCAGCTGGCGGACAGGGCCGCTCTGGGCCAGTTCCGGGGCAGGCCTACCCGCACCGCCGACGGGAAGGCCGTCCAGCTCTACGGCAACATCGGCTCCGTGGCCGACGCCCAGGCGGTGGCCGAGGCCACCGGCGAGGGGGTGGGGCTCTTCCGCACGGAGTTCCTCTTCATGGACCGCTCCGCCCTCCCCACGGAGGCCGAGCAGTTCGAGGCTTACAAGGCCGCCGCCCAGCTCTTCCCGGCCGGGGAGGTCATCATCCGCACCCTGGACGTGGGGGGCGACAAGGACATCCCCTACCTGGGCCTCACGAAAGAGGAAAACCCCTTCCTGGGCTTCCGGGCCGTCCGGTACTGCCTGGACCGGCGGGAGCTCTTCCTCACCCAGCTGCGGGCCCTGCTGCGGGCCTCCGCCTTCGGCCCCGTCAAGATCATGCTGCCCCTGGTGACCCGGCTCACCGAGCTGCGGCAGGCCCGGGCCCTTCTGGAGGTGGCCAAGGGCGATCTGGACCGGGAGGGCATCGCGTACAACAAGGACATCCCGCTTGGCATTATGGTGGAGACTCCCGCCGCCGTGCTGATGGCGGACGCGCTGGCCCGGGAGGCCGGCTTCTTCTCCATCGGCACCAACGACCTGACCCAGTACACCATGGTGGCCGACCGGGGCAACCCCCAGGTGGCCGCCATCGGCTCCCCCTTCGACCCGGCGGTGCTCCGGGCGGTGCGGCAGGTCATCGCCGCCGGCCACGCCGGGGGCATCCCCGTGGGCATGTGCGGCGAGGCCGCGGCCGACCCCCGGCTCATCCCCGTCCTCCTCTCCTTCGGACTGGACGAGTTCTCCGTGGGTGGCTCCTCCATCTTGGCCGCCCGGCGGGAGATCGCCCGCTGGGGCAAAGTGGACGCCGACTGGGTGGCCGCCGGGGCCATGGAGCTGGAGACCGAGGAAGAGGTCCGCGCCGCGCTGGAGGAATCGATCCGGCCATAAGATTGAAAAGGGAACGGCTGAATAGCCGTTCCCTTTTATTTCGGTTCCTCAAAAAAAAACAGCCGCTGGAATTGCGGGAGAGCGTGAAAGAGTAGCGGTCCACCTTGCGAGAAATCAAAAGCCTCGAAAAGCCCCCACGGCAGGCGTTCGTCGAACGAAGTGAAGATTTTGACAACGTGTAGCGGCATAAATATGCCGGCATTGGGCAGTTTGTGAAAAAAGGACCCTAGGGGGCCTTTTTTCACAAACTGATGGGAACCTTTTTCCTCTCCCCCGCATCTAAGGGGTGTCTAGACAAAAAAGAGGTGACGACCATGGATTTGGACTTGACCGTCCCACGGGAAGAGACCAAAGAACGGTTTTGCGAGGTGGTGCGGCTCCACAGCGGCGCCATGTTCCGTACAGCTCGGGCCCTTACCGGCTCCGACGCTGACGCCGAGGACGCTGTGGGCGAGGCTGTGTTGCGGGCCTGGCAGAGCTACGGCGCCCTACGGGATCCTCTGTCCGTGCGGGCCTGGCTTTTAAAGATTACGGCCAACTGCGCCAGGGAGCAATATCGGAAAACCGGCCGGCTCATCCCCGTCGACACCTTGGAGACCGCCGCTCCTGAGCGGGACGCCGACGCCGTCCAAGACCTCTGGCAGGCGGTGAACCGACTGCCCAGGGATCAGCGGGCGGCGGTAGTGCTCTTTTATTATGAAGACCTGACCCTGGCCCAGATCGCCCCCATCCTGGGGGTGGCCCAGGGGACGGTGAAATCCCGGCTGAGCCGGGCTAGGGCCCGGCTTCGGGTCCTGTTGGGTGAGGAGGAAGAAATATGACTTTTGATGAACGGCTCCGCCTGCGGGCGAAGCGCCAGGGCTGTCCGGTGCCGGAGGGGTTCGACGCCCGGCTGGAGACCCTGCTGGAGAATTTGCCGGAGCAGAGGAAGGGCCGGCGGCCCCTGGGCCGCAGCTTTTTGATCGCGGCGGCCCTATGCGCCGCCCTGGCCGTGACCGTCTTTGCCGCCTCTCCCGGTTTGCGGGAGGCGCTGGACCAGTTCTTGGGGAGCTCCCTCCCCTACGCCCAGGAGATCGAGAGCGCCACCCGGGACCAGGGCATTGAAATGAAGGTGGTCCGGGCCTTGGTGGACGACTACCAGGCCAAGGTCTATGTGGAGGTTCGGGACCTGACAGACGGACGCCTTACCAGCGGCAATGTGGAGCTGGAGGCCAGCATCTGCCGCAAGGCCCTGGGCGAGAGCAGCGTCGCCTCCGGCGGGTGCCGGCTTGTCAGCTATGACGACGCCGCCGATACAGCGCTCTTTGAGGTCACATACGAGAGCACGGTGCCCGCGGAAGAGGAGATGGTCTTCCTGGCCCGCGGCCTGCGGCCGGAGCTCTACCGGCTCCCCAACGCGGGTGACGGCGGCACGCCTCTTCCTGCGGAGCGGGTCACCGGCGAGACGCTGAAGAGCAGGTCCCTGGACGACGGTACTCTGGTGCTGGAACCGGGGCAGACCGTGGCCGAGCTGCCGGGAGCCATGGGCATATCCCTCTCCTCTATGGGCTTCGCCTCCGACGGGTATCTCCACTTCCTCTTCCGGCTTCCCGAGGGAGCCCAGCCGGAGGAGACCCATCTGCTGACCACCGTTCGCTCCAAGGCGGCCCACGCCGCCGGGGAGATCAACGGCGACACGGTCTATAATACCGCCTTCACCGGCGGTATCGGCTTTTTGGCGGACGGCGTACCCTATTACGACTTCGGTATCCAGGGTGCCACCCCCGCCGATCTGTCCGACCTGTCCCTGGACCCGGTGGGCGGTATCCTGGTCCTGGCCGACAGGATCCAGGGGAGCTGGGAGATTTCCTTCGCGGTGGAAAAGGTTCCCTCCCGTGCCGTAGCGCTCTCCGACACCCTGGACCGGCCGGGGATGAAGCTGAAAAGCGTCACCCTCTCCGCCATCAGCGTATGGGTGGAGGGGGACACCACCTACGAGGGCCGCGCCACGCTGAGCGGACAGCGGATGACCCTTTTCTTGGCCGACGGCGCCGCCGTCCCACTGGGGGAGAGTCTGGGCGGAAGCATGTGGGAACACACCGGCGGCGATTCCGGCCACTTCACCACTGGCTGGGACTGCCCCCAGTCCATCGACCCGGACCAGGTGGCGGGCGTTGCCATCGGCCTGCGGTACCTTCCCCTGGATGGCAGCCCAGGCTCCTGGCTCTCCGAACTCCCAGAGTAGAAACGCAAAAAGACGGCAGGAGGCGGGAATCCAGAAAAACGCGAGAGCCTCTCCTCCCTCTCCAGCCTGGTCCTGTGGGAAAAACAGGGCCGCGGGCCTTGCAATCATTAGTCTTTTCCTGTATAATATTTTGGAATCTGCACCAAGCCGGCGGGCCCTTGTCCCGTACAGGCAGAAATACAGGAAAGCGTGATTGGATTTGAAATACGATTTTGCCGGTATTGAACCGAAATGGCAGAAAAAGTGGCAGGACGGGAAGGTCTTTGCCGCGGAAAACGGCTCGGACAAGCCCAAGTTCTACGGCCTTGTCGAGTTCCCCTACCCCTCGGGGCAGGGGCTCCACGTGGGTCACGCCCGGCCCTACACCGCCATGGACGTGGTGGCCCGGAAGAAGCGCATGGACGGCTATAACGTCCTGTTTCCCATGGGTTACGACGCCTTCGGCCTGCCCACGGAAAACTACGCCATCAAAAACCACATCCACCCCGCCAAGGTGACCCACGACAACATCGCCAATTTTACCAGGCAGCTTCAGATGTTGGGCTATTCCTTCGACTGGGACCGGGTCATCAACACCACCGATCCCGCCTACTACAAATGGACCCAGTGGATCTTCCTCCAGCTGTTCAAGAAGGGCCTGGCCTACAAGACCACCATGCCCGTGAACTGGTGCACCTCCTGCAAGTGCGTGCTGGCCAACGAGGAGGTAGTGGAGGGGGTCTGCGAGCGCTGCGGCTCCCCCGTCATCCGCAAGGAGAAGAGCCAGTGGATGCTGAAGATCACCGAGTACGCCCAGCGGCTCATCGACGATCTGGACGGCCTGGACTTCATCGAGCGGGTCAAGACCCAGCAGAAGAACTGGATCGGCCGCTCCACCGGCGCCGAGGTCACCTTCAAGGCCACCACCGGGGAGGACATCGTGGTTTTCACCACCCGGCCCGACACCCTGTTCGGCGCCACCTATATGGTCATCTCCCCCGAGCATAAGTACGTCCAGGCCTGGAAGGACAAGCTCTCCAACTGGGACGAGGTGGACGCCTACGTCCAGGAGGCCGCCCGCAAGTCCGACTTCGAACGCACCGAGCTGGCCGCCGACAAGGAAAAGACCGGCGTGATGCTCCAGGGCGTCCGGGCCGTGAACCCCGTCAACGGCAAGGAGATCCCCATCTTCATCTCCGACTACGTGCTGGCCAGCTACGGCACCGGCGCCATCATGGCCGTCCCTGCCCACGACACCCGTGACTGGGCCTTCGCCAAGAAGTTCGGCTGTGAGATCATCGAGGTGGTCTCCGGCGGCGAGGACGTGCAGAAGGAGGCCTTCACCGCCAAGGACGACACCGGCATCATGGTCAACTCCGGCTTCCTGGACGGCCTCACCGTGAAAGAGGCCATTCCCGCCGTCACCAAGTGGCTCACCGAGCAGGGCATCGGCCACGAGAAGGTCAACTATAAGCTCCGGGACTGGGTGTTCTCCCGCCAGCGCTACTGGGGGGAGCCCATCCCCATGGTGTGGTGCGACAAGTGCGGCTGGCAGCCCCTCCCCGAGGACCAGCTCCCCCTGCTGCTGCCCGACGTGGAGAGCTATGAGCCCACCGACGACGGCGAGAGCCCCTTGTCCAAGATGACCGACTGGGTGAACACCACCTGCCCCCACTGCCACGGTCCCGCCAAGCGGGAGACCGACACCATGCCCCAGTGGGCGGGCTCCTCCTGGTACTTCCTGCGGTATATGGACCCCCACAACCCCGACGCCCTCGCCTCCAAGGAGGCCATGAATTACTGGTCCCCCGTGGACTGGTACAACGGCGGCATGGAGCATACCACCCTGCATCTGCTCTACTCCCGGTTCTGGCATAAGTTCCTCTACGACATCGGCGTGGTGCCCACTAAAGAGCCCTACGCCAAGCGGACCAGCCACGGCATGATCCTGGGCGAGGGCGGGGAAAAGATGTCCAAGTCCCGGGGCAACGTGGTGAACCCCAACGACGTGGTGGCCCAGTACGGGGCAGACACCATGCGCATGTATATCATGTTCATCGGCGACTTTGAGAAGGCCGCCGCCTGGAGCGACAACGCCGTCAAGGGCTGCAAGCGGTTCCTGGACCGGGTGTGGAACCTCTCCGAGCAGGTCACCGACAGTCTGGAGCATACCGCCGCCAACGAGTCCGCCCTCCACAAGGCCATCAAGAAGGTGGCCGGCGATATCGACGCCATGAAGTTCAACACCGCCATCGCCACCCTCATGGCCCTGGTGAACGACTTCTACGCCAACGGCTGCTCCAAGGCCGACTACGGCGTGCTCCTCCTGCTTTTGAACCCCTTCGCCCCCCACATGACCGAGGAGCTGTGGGAGAGCATGGGCTTCGCCCAGGCCCACGGCGGCAGGATGGCCTGCCAGCAGAGCTGGCCCGCCTACGACGAGAGCAAGACCGTGGCCAGCACCGTCACCATGGCCGTCCAGGTGGGCGGCAAGCTCCGGGGCACCGTCACCGTCCCCGCCGGCTGTGACCAGGACACGGCGGTGGCCGCCGCCAAGGCGGACGCCAAGGTAGCCAAGTTCCTCGACGGCATGGAGATCGTCAAGGTCATCCACGTCCCCGGCAAGCTGGTGAACCTGATCGTCAAGCCCCAGGCGTAAGGAGGCAAATCATGCTGCAAGGGATCCACCACATCTCCCTCAAAGCCGCCGGAGAAGAGCAGTTCCAGCGGGTGCTGGACTTCTACACCGGCGTCCTGGGGGCCGGGCTGGTCCGCCAGTGGGGCCGGGGGGACGACCGGGGCGCCATGCTGGAGCTGGGCAATACCCTGCTGGAGGTCATGGCCAACGGGAGCGCCGGGGACTCCAAAGGCCCCTTCGCCCACATCGCCTTCCGTACCGACGACGTGGACGCCGCCGTCCGGGCCGTTGAGGAGGCCGGGTGCCCCGTCTTTCTCCTCCCCTCCGACAAGAACCTGGGCGGGGACTACCCCATCCGCATCGCCTTCTGTACCGGCCCCGCCGGAGAGGATATCGAGTTTTTCCAGGAACGGTAGGCCATTCTGAAATTCTCACTTGACACAAGCACATATTTTTCATATAATATTACTGTTAAAGCCATAGCTATGTGGCCCTTTCGCGGCGGGAGAATTTCCGTCGCTTCGGAGGGAGGGGAAGTCAATGTCGGAGATCCATGTGAAAGAGGGCGAGTCCCTGGACAACGCGCTGAAGCGCTTTAAGCGCAGCTGCGCCAAGTCCGGAGTCCTGGCCGAAGTGCGTAAGCGTGAGTGCTATGAGAGCCCGAGCGTCAAGCGCCGTAAGAAGTCTGAGGCCGCCCGCAAGAACAAGAAAAAGTTCTATTAAAAGCGTCAAAAACCCCGTGTCCGGTTGGACACGGGGTTTTTTGCAGGCCGTCAGCCCATCCTCTGCGACTTCTTCTCCCCCAGCAGTTCCGGCAGAAGGTCGGACATG
Source organism: Pseudoflavonifractor phocaeensis (assembly GCF_038439875.1). Lineage (NCBI taxonomy): Bacteria > Bacillati > Bacillota > Clostridia > Eubacteriales > Oscillospiraceae > Pseudoflavonifractor > Pseudoflavonifractor phocaeensis. The sequence continues at coordinate 71,955 of NZ_JBCDMT010000006.1, read as the reverse complement.
GTCTCGTGGGGCAGGAAGGCGGTGGTAATGCCCAGGCGGTGGGCGACGTGGAGTTTCTTGCCCACGCTGCCCGCGTCGTCGAAGAGGACGAAGTGGGCCTTCTCCCCTGCCATATAGGTGAAATAGTGGGCGCACAGCTCATCGGAAAAGAAAATGGTGGCCGCCTGTTCCTCCCGGCGGCGGGCCAATTCCTCCACCGTCAGCGGCGCGCCGGCCCCGCCGGGGGAGGGCAGGAGGAAATCCTCCGCCGACCGGTCCACCCAGAGGGCCACCCGGCCGGGGCCGAACCGGCCCTGGGCCTCCTCCAGCCTGCTTTGCAAGGAGCCGCCGGAGAGGGCCGTCGGGATGAGCACCTTGGCGGCGGGGGCGGCGGCCCCGTAGGGCTCGGAGACGAAGCACTCCATGCCCCGCTCCCCGCACAGCTCCCCCAGCTTCCCGGCGATCTCCCCCAGCAGCGGCAGGGGCCGCCCCTCAAAGCGGCACACCACCCCCGTGAACCGCCGGGCGGCGCACTCCCGCAGCACCTCGTTGCAGAAGGGCAGGCTCTCCCCCGCCCCGTCGAAGCGGGCGGCGTCCATCACCATCAGCCCGCCCCGGGGCGCCACCGGGGCGTTGGCCCGGAAGAGGTGGGGGCCTCCCCCCACCCGGTAGGCCAGATGGGCCAGGGGCAGCCCCCAGCCTCCGGCGGCGGTGAGCTGCCCCGGCTGGGCCGCAATAATCAATCGTTCCATCCATTCCATCGTTCCATTTCCCCCTTGTCCTGGCGACCTGGAAAGTGTTATAATCTGATTTAAAGTATGCAGGACAGGGGGAAAACAGAAGCCCCCGGCAAAAAGAGGTGATCCCTTGGCTTTTCCCCTGGTGCCGTCCTACGTGGCGGACAGCATTTTCGACCTGACCCCCGGCACCCTCCGGGCCAAAGGCATCCGGCTGGTGCTGGCCGACCTGGACAACACCCTGGTGTCCTATGAGGACGCCCTCCCCTCCCCCGCCGTCCGGCTGTGGAAGGAGGCTTTGGAGGGGGCGGGCATTGCCCTCTACGTGGTGTCCAACAGCCGCAAGAGCCGCCGGTGCCCCGATTTCTGCGCCGCCCTGGGCGTCCCCTGCGTCCGCCACGCGGGCAAGCCGGGGCGGGCGGGGTTCCGCCGGGCCCTCCGGGAGGCGGGGGTCAAGCCCCAGGAGGCCGTCATGGTGGGGGACCAGATCTTCACCGACGTGCTGGGGGCCAACCGGGCGGGGGTCGCCTCCATTTTGGTAAAACCCATCGCCATCGGGAAAAATCCCCTGCGGGCGGCCCGCTACGCCGCCGAGACCCCCTTCCGTCTGGCGGGGAAAAGAAAGGACACACTATGACGCGAGCGAAATTCGGCCCGGCGGGTAACGCCGACGCCTTTCCCTATAAATCCTCCGTGGACGCCCCCCGCTGGCTGGCCGGGCTCGGCCTGGACTGCTACGAGTACCAGTGCGGCAAGGGGGTCAACGTGGGCGAGGAGACCGCCCGGAAGCTGGGCGCCGCCGCCCGGGAGGCGGGCATTTCCCTCTCCCTCCACGCCCCCTATTTCATCAACCTGGCCAACCCCGACCCGGAGAGCCTGAAAAAGACCACCGGCTATATCCTGGCCGCCTGTCAGGCCGCCGACTGGATGGGGGCCGGCCGGGTGGTGGTCCACACCGGAGCGCTGATGAAGCGCACCCGGCGGGAGGCGCTGGACATCGCCAAGGCCTCCATGACGGAGGTCCTCAAGGCCTGGGAGGGCGAGGGGTATGCGCACATTGCCCTGTGCCCCGAGACCATGGGGAAGATCAACCAGCTGGGGGACCTGGACGAGGTGCTGGAGCTGTGCCAGCTGGACGGACGGCTCATCCCCACCGTGGACTTTGGGCACCTCTACGCCCGGGCCCTGGGGGACCCGGAGCCCTACGGCGTCATGCTGGACAAGATGGAGCGGGCCCTGGGCCGGGAGCGGGCCGGGGGGTTCCACAGCCACTTTTCCCAAATCGAGTTCACCCCCAACGGGGGCGAGAAGTGCCACCGGACCTTCGCCGACAACGGCGGCTTCGGGCCCGACCCGGCACCGCTGATGGCCGAGGTGGCCCGGCGGGGGTGGGCGCCCACCTTTATCTGTGAGAGCGCGGGGACGCAGACGGAGGACGCTTTGGCAATGAAGGGAATGTACCTTTCTTCCCTGGAGTGCCGTGCGTGAACGCACGGGGGAACGTAGGGGGCTATTCTTTCTGGAAAGAATAGCCCCCCACACCCCCCAAGAAAGCACCAGGGGGAGAGAGTTCCGACTCAACAGCTACGCTGCATTAGCTGGCCCTAAGCTCGTACCTCGCTAAGGGCCAACAAATCTCTCCCTCTGGGCCCCCTCTCTCAACGGCCAAAGGAGGGGGACTGCGGCCCCCTTGTTTGGATTCATCTCCCGGGGCTGTCCACAAGAATGTGGGATGACCCCGGCCCCTTACTCCGTAACGGGGCCGGGGTTCGGCAGGTCTTAGGCTTCCCCTGGGGGAAGCTGTCGAGCGAAGCGAGACTGATGAGGGGAACTTATCGTTTAGCAGGGCCTCTCCCATGTCCTCAGTTCCCCTCATCCGTCAGCCCTCCGGGCTGCCACCTTCCCCCAAGGGGAAGGCTAAGGACCAGGCGGTATCAAGAAGCTATCAGCGGCAGCGACGCAAGAGGGACCACGGGTCGTACAGACGCACCCGAGCTTATACCTCTTCTTCGAGCAGTAGACCTCCTACTGAAAAGGGAAACTGCGAGCAGGCTCGCACCAGAGACTTTTCTTTGGGGGTCTGGGGCGGCGTTTCTTTTCCTCGGGAAAAGAAATGTCCCCCAGTTACACGCACGTTTGACGTGCAATCACTCAAAGTTTGAGCAATTCCACTCCCAGCCGCACCCCACTGTGGAAAAACTGCCGGCATTTCAATTCCAGGTATTCCCCTTGAATATCCAGCCATTTTTCCACCAACTCATCCCCGGCAACGGCATCCAGCTTATTTCCCAGCTTCATTTGCACCTGTCGGATCTCCTCAAATTCCAGTGTCACGGGGTCTCTTTCCTCCCACAGAGAAAGGAACAATTCTTCTAAGCAGTCCAAACAATTCACCTCCCAGTTGAATTTTATTATATCACCTGTTAGGTGAATCGTCAAGGAGGATACCTATGTTTGACCAAGAAAAATTCTCCGCCCGGATCCGGGAACTGCGAAAAGCCCGCCGGGAATCCCAGCAAGTCCTGGCCGACGCCATCGGTGTCAGCGTCAACCAAATCAGCGAGATGGAGAAGGGGACGAAAATCACTTCCCTCCCCCGCCTCTGCCTGCTCTGCGATTACTTCGGCGTCTCCGCCGACTACCTCCTGGGCCGTACCGACCAGCCCTGACAATCAGAAAGGAAGTCATCACCATGAATCATCTCACCCAAATCGCCGCCAAGCTGTCCGAGTACCACATCGACGCCATGCTTGTCAACTCCGAGCCCGGCGAGTTCTACGCCGTGGGCCTGCGTGGGGAGGGCTTCGCCATCGTCGCCCCCTCCGCCTGCCGGTATATCACCGACTCCCGCTACACCGAGGCGGCCGAGGAGACCGTCACCGGCGCCGAGGTGCTCACCGTGGACAAGGGCCGCAACTACACCGTGCTCATCAACGAGTTTTTGGACGCCCACGGCGTCAAAAAGCTGGGCATCGAGGACAACTACATGTCCCTGTCCCAGTACAATTTCCTGAAAAAGGAGCTCCACGCCGAGCTGGTGTACGCCGGGGGGCTGGTCACCGGCCTGCGGGCGGCCAAGGACGAGGAGGAGTTCGCCCGGATGGTGAAGGCCCAGGAGATTACCGACAAGGCCTTTGCTGAAATCTGCAAATTCATCCAGCCCGGGGTCACCGAGCAGGAGATCGCCGCCAAGCTGGTGTACGACATGATGCGCTTCGGCGCCCACAAGACCTCCTTCGACCCCATCGTGGCCTCCGGCCCCAACGGCAGCCGCCCCCACGCCGTCCCCGGCCCCCGGAAGGTCCAGAAGGGCGAGTTCATCACCATGGACTTCGGCTGCATCTACGAGGGCTACTGCTCCGACATGACCCGCACCGTGGCCCTGGGAGAAATCGACGACGACAAGAAAAAGGTCTACGACACCGTGCTGAAGGCCCAGCTTGCGGGCATTGCCGCCTCCAAGGCCGGGGTGCCGGGCACCGAGATCCACGCCGCCGCCGCCAAGGTCATCGAGGACGCGGGCTACGGCCGGTTCTTCGGCCACGGCTACGGCCACAGCGTGGGCATCGAGATCCATGAGAGCCCCAACGCCAACACCCGGGACACCACCCCCATGCCCGTGGGGGCCATGGTCTCCGCCGAGCCGGGCATCTATATCCCCGGCCAGTTCGGCGTGCGCATCGAGGACGTGGTGCGCATGGAGGAGGGCGGCAACACCGATATCACCCACTCCCCCAAGGAGCTTATCATTCTGTAAGGAGGGGCCTTCTATGGTTCTCGAAGTCATTCAAAGAGAGGTGCCCACCCGGGGCATCGGCTACCTCATCCTCCGGGACTGCCCGGAGGACCGGCTGGGCGAGGCCCTGGGCAAGGGCATGGAAAAGCTGAAAAAGGCCGGGGCCAGACAGGTCTGGGCCACCTCCCTGCCCGAGGGGGAGCCCCTCCACCCCGGCCCCGTGGGGGTGTGGCGGCTGACCCACGTCCACGACATGGTGACCATGGAGCGGGCCCTGGGCCCCGACCTGCCCAAGCCCACCCAGAAGTTCGTGCTGAAGCCGGTGAAGAAGGCCCTGGAGGAGAAGACCTACCTGGACCTTGTGAACAAGGCCTACCGGGACGTGCCCAACGCCAAGACCCAGGGCCAGGGCGACCTGCGGCTGCCCAACTGCCGGTATACCCTGGCCTACCAGGGGGAGCAGCTCATCGGGGCGTACTGCCTGGATTTGAGCGAGAAGACCCCCCAGCTCACCACCCTGGCGGTGGACCCGGAGCTGCGCCGGCTGGGCCTGGGGCGGGCGCTGCTGCTCACCGCTCTGGAGTCTTTGGGGCCCAAGGCCGGGGCCTGCTCCCTGCTGGTCTCCACCGCCAACGCCGCCGCCATGGGGCTCTACGAGCAGACGGGCTTCGCCCAGACCGGCGTGGTGTCCAGCTGGTTCGAGGTGGTCTGAGCATGTTTCCCCGTGACTTTTTAACCCCCATCCCCGCCGCCCCCAAGGACGACTGGGAGAAGGTGCCCGCCCCGGCGGAGTGCGGGGAGCCTCTGGTGGACCCCACCGAGCTGTCCCCCCGGATCGCCTACAACGGGGCCTACCTCTCCCAAGGCCTGCCCGGGGCCATGGACCGGTGCCTCCTGCGCCGGGGGCTGGCCCATCGGCTGGTCCGGGCGGCGGAGCTGCTGCCGGAGGGCTGGTCCCTCCTCATTTTCGACGGCCTGCGGCCCCTGCGGGTCCAGAAGGCCCTCTACGACCAGTTCCGGGAGGTGGTGACCCGGGAGCGCCCCCAGGCCAGCCCCGCCGAGGTGGAGCTGATTTTGGACGACTTCGTGGCCCGGCCCGTGAAGCGGCCCAGCCGCCCCGCGCCCCACACCACCGGCGGAGCGGTGGACCTGACCCTGTGCAGGGACGGCGCGCCCCTGGAGATGGGCACCGGCTTCGACGACTTTACCGACCTGGCCCACACCGACTGGCTGGAGCGGGCCTGTCCCCCCGGATTGGAGGAGGCCCGGGACAACCGGCGGCTCCTCTACCACCTGATGGCAGAGGTGGGGCTGGTGAACTACCCCTGCGAGTGGTGGCATTACGCCTACGGCGAGCGGCAGTGGGCCGCGCGGACGGGCAAGGCGCCCTTCTACGGCTACTGCCCGGAGTGTGACGGATGAGGTGACATACATGAAATGTCCCTGGTGCGGCAGAGAGATGCGGAAGGGCCGGCTGGGCGAGGAGGCCTCCTATTGGCGGCCCGAGACGGGCCGCCAGGACGACTGTGTCCCCCTGCCCCGGGAGCGGCAGGGCCGGGCGGGGAGCGTGGGGTGGTACTGCCCCTTCTGTCTGCGGGTGGTGGCGGAGGCGGCCAAGCCAGCCCTCATCACCGCCTTCGGGGACTCCAACACCCGCTACTGGCTCTCCGCCACCCAGGAGCCGGGGCCGCCGGAGCAGGCCTGGCCCGCCCTGGTGGAAAAGGCCCTCCGGGCCGAGGGGCGGAGGGTCCGGGTGGTGAACGAGGGCTGGCCCGGCGGGGAGACTTCCTTCGCCAAGGCCCAGTTCGAGCGGCGGACGCTGGGGGCGGGCGGGGTCATCCTGGCCTTCGGCACCAACGACATCAAGCGGCCCGAGGCCACCGCAGAGGCATACCGGGCCGATTTGGAGGGCATCCTAAAGCGTAACGGCCACCGGCCCATGCTGGTGCTGTCCATCCTCTGGTTCGACCGGGGCTACGGCTTCCTTGGCTCCCAGGACCGGCTGGCGGTGTGGAACGGCATCGCCAGGGAGCTGTGCGAGGCCTACGGCGCCCCCTTCTGGGACACCGGCCCCTGGTTTGAGCGGCAGCTCCAGTATTACGGCGACTGCCCCGCCCACCACCTGAACGCCGCGGGGCAGGAGCGGATGGCCCAGGCGGTGCTGGAAGGGCTGCGGGCCCATCATTTTGTGTGAGGGAAATCATGAAGACACTCTTATTTATCGACGGCTGCGTCCGGGGCGGACAGTCCCGGACGCTGGCTTTGACGGAGCGGTTTTTGGACCGCTGGCAGGCGAAGAACCCGGATTGGGCGGTGGAGCGGCTGACCCTGGACGCCATGGGCCTGCGGCCCCGCACCGGGGCGGAAATCGAGCGGCTGGGGAAGCTGGAGCGGGAAAAGTCCTTTGACGGCCCGGACTTCGCCCTGGCCCGACAGTTCGCCGCCGCCGACAAGATTTTGCTGGCCGCCCCCTTCTGGGAGCTGTCCTTCCCGGCGGCGGTGAAGGTCTATCTGGAGCACGTCTCCGTGGTGGGCATCGCCTTCCGCTATGGGGCGGACGGGGAGACCATCGGCATGTGCAAAGCCGACAAGCTCCTCTTCGTCACCACCCGGGGCGGGAACTACGACGGCTCCGAATTCGAGTGCGGCTGGCGGCAAATTGTTGGGCTGTGCGGCATGTACGGCATCGGGGAGCCCCTGCTCCTCCGGGCCGAGGGGCTGGACGACGTGCGCAACGACGCCGGGGCCCTCCTGGCCCGGGCGGGAGAAGAGGCCGACGCCCTGGCCGAGACTTTTTAAAAGGAAAAAGAGCGGTGGAACGCGCTGCGTTCCACCGCTCTTCTGATGTTCGCTTACTTCGCGGCCTTCGCGGCCCGGATGGCCTCGATGAGCTCGGGCACCACCTGGAACAAATCGCCGGTGATGCCGTAGTCCGCCACCTCGAAGATGGGGGCGCCGGCGTTGGTGTTCACCGCCACGATGCACTCCGAGTCCTGCATCCCCGCCTTGTGCTGGATGGCCCCGGAGATGCCCAGGGCCACGTACACCTTGGGGTGGACGGTCTTGCCCGTCTGCCCCACCTGGTGGTCGGCGGAGAGCCAGCCGGAGTCGATGGCGGCCCGGGAGCCGCCCACCACGCCGCCCAGCTCGTCGGCCAGGGCCTGGGCCAGCTTCACGCCGCCCTCCACGTCCTTGGCGATGCCCCGGCCCACGGAGACCACGTAGTCGGCCCCAATCAGGTCCACCAGCTTTTTGGCGGCCTTCACGGTCTCGGTGACCCGGGTGTGGAGGTCGGCCTCGCTGAGGGAGAAGGCGGGCTTCACCACCTTCACCGCCTGGGCCTTGGCCAGGTCATAGGGGGCTTTCTTCATCACGCCGGGGCGGACGGTGGCCATGCAGGGGCGGAACCGGGGGCAGATGATGGAGGCCATCAGGTGGCCGCCGAAGGCGGGCCGGGTCATCTTGAGGTTGCGGTCGGCCATGTCCCACTCGGTGCCGTCCACGTCCAGGGTGGAGTTCTCCCGCAGGTAGGAGACGTACTTGGCCACGTCCACGTCCAGGTGGGTGCAGTCGGCGCACAGGCCGGTGTGGAGCCGGGCGGCGCAGCGGGGGCCCAGGTCACGGCCGATGTTGGTGGCGCCCAGCAGAAGTACCTCGGGCCTGCCCCCGGCCACCACGTCGCAGAGCACCTTGGCGTAGGCGTCGGTGGTGTAGTCCTTCAGGAGGGGGTGCTCGCACACCAGCACCTCGTCGGCCCCGTGGCCCCCCAGCTCGGCGGCCAGGGCCTCCACCTTTTCGCCCAGCAGGACGCCGCAGAGCTTCCCCCCCAGGTCGTCGGCCAGCTTGCGGCCCTCGGAAATCAGCTCCAGGGCGGTGGAGGACAGCTTGCCCTCCCGCTGCTCGCAGAAGACCCAGACATTCTTGAATTCGGCAATGGCCGTGCTATCGAAATTCGTCATGTTCCTCTCTCCTCCCTCAGATGTAGTGCTTCTCGGCCAGGGCGTCCGCCAGCTGGGCGCAGGCGTCCTTCCCGGAGCCGGCCAGCATGGTGCCCGCCCCCTTCTTGGGCGGGGTGAAGCTCTTGAAGATGTTGGTGGGGGAGCCCTTGAGGCCGATGGTGGCCGGGTCCACCAGCGCGTCGTCCTTGAGGGCCTCGTAATCAAAGACGGCCAGGGGCTTGGAATAGGCCTTGTAGATGCCGTTCACCGACATGTACCGGGGCTCGTTCAGCTCCTTGATGCAGGTCAGGAGGCAGGGGGCGTCCACCTCCACGGTCATGTAGCCGTCCTCCAGCATCCGCTTGCAGGAGAAGGTCTTGCCGTTTTTATGGATGTCGGCCACGTAGGTCACCTGGGGCAGGCCCAGCTTCTCGGCAATCTGGGGCCCCACCTGGGCGGTGTCGCCGTCGATGGCCTGACGGCCGCACAGGACCACGCCGTCCTCCCCCAGGCCGATGCGCTTGATGGCGGCGGCCAAAATCTGGGAGGTGGCGTAGGTGTCCGACCCGCCGAACTCCCGGGCGGACACCAGCACGGCGTCGTCCGCCCCCATGGCCAGCAGCTCCCGGAGCATCCCCTCGGCGGGGGGCGGGCCCATGGTGATGACGGTGACCGTGGCACCCGTCTCCTCCTTGAGCTTCAGGGCGGCCTCCACCGCGTTCAGGTCGTCAGGGTTGGTGATGGTCTGCATGGATGCCCGGTTCAGGGTGCCGTCGGGGTTGACGGCCACCTTCCCGGAGGTATCGGGGACCTGTTTGACACAGACGATGATTTTCATAAGTTCCTTCCTCCCTTACAGAATATTGCCGGAGATGACCACCCGCTGGATTTCGGAGGTCCCCTCGTAGATTTCGGTAATCTTGGCGTCCCGCATCATCCGCTCGATGGGGTAATCCCTGGTGTAGCCGTAGCCGCCGAACATCTGGAGGGCCTTGACGGTGGTCTTCATGGCCAGCTCCGAGCAGAAGAGCTTGGCGCAGGCGGCGTCCACGGTGAAGCGCTTCCCCGCCATCTTGGAGGCGGCGGCCTTGTAGGTCAAAAGCTGTCCCGCCTGGATACCCATGTACATATCGGCAAAGACGAACTGGGTATTCTGGAACTTGTCGATGGGCTTGCCGAACTGGACCCGGGTCTTGGTGAAGTCCATGGCCTCCGCCATGGCCCCCTGGGCGATGCCCAGGGCCTGGGCGGCGATGCCGATGCGGCCCCCGTCCAGGGTCTGCATGGCGATGGAGAAGCCCTTGCCCTCCCGGCCCAGCAGGTTTTCCTTGGGCACGATGCAGTCTGTGAAGACAATCTCCGCCGTGGGGGAGCCGTGGAGGCCCATCTTCTCCTCGTGCTTGCCCACGGAGAAGCCGGGGTAGGAGCTCTCCACGATGAAGGCGGAGATGCCCTTGGTACCCTTGGACTTGTCGGTCATGGCAAAGACCACGAACACGTCGGCCACGTAGCCGTTGGTGATGAAGATCTTGGAGCCGTTCAGCACCCAGTGGTCCCCCTCCAGCCGGGCCTCGGTCTGGCCCTTGGAGGCGTCGGAGCCGGCGTTGGGCTCGGTGAGGGCGAAGGCCCCCACATGGTGGCCGGTGGTGAGCATGGGCAGGTACTTCTTCTTCTGCTCCTCGGTGCCGTGCTGGAGGATGGGGCCGCAGCACAGGCCGTTGTGGGTGGCCACGATGTCGCCGGTGGAGGCGCACTGCTTGGACAGCTCCTCGATGGCGATGGCCCCGGCCAGGTCGTCGGCCCCGGCCCCGCCGTACGCCTCGGGGACGATCATGCCCATGACGCCCAGGTCGAAGAGCTTCTCGATGGTCTCCCGGGGATAAGTAGAGGTCTTGTCGGTCTCGGCGGCGATGGGCTTCACCTGGGTCTCGGTAAATTCCCGCATCATCTTGCGGACCAGCTCCTGCTCACGGGTCAATTCGAATTCCATTTGGTTCCCTCCTATTTATTCATCAGCGCTGGGCGAGCCCCATGGGCTCGTCTTGGAAAATACGGCTGTCCATCAGCTTCAGGTCCATGGCGATCTTGGGCATGAAGTCCATCTGGTCCAGGACCTGGGTCTGGAGGTCCACCCCGGGGGCGATTTCCGTGAGGGTGACCCCCTCCGGCCGCAGCTCGAAGACCGCCCGCTCGGTGATGTAGAGGACCGGCTGGCCCACCTTCACGGCGTATCTGCCGGAGAAGGTGATGTGCTCCACCGACTGCACGAACTTCTTCTTGCTCCCCTCCCGGGCGATGACCAGCCTGCCATTCTCGCACAGGGCCTCCAGGCCCTTGGCGGTGAAGGTTCCGCAGTAGCAGACCTTCTTGGCGTTCTGGGTGATGTCGATGAAGCCCCCGGCCCCGGCCAGCCGGGTGCCGAACTTGGAGACGTTCAGATCCCCGTTGGGGGCGGTCTCCGCCAGGCCCAGGAAGGCGATGTCCAGCCCGCCGCCCTGGTAGAAGTCGAACTGCACGTTGTGGGGCATGATGCACATGGCGTTGGCGGCGGCCCCGAACTGAGTGCCCCCCATGGGCACCCCGGCCACTGAGCCGGCCTCCACGGTGAGGGTCATGTAGTCCGAGATGCCCTCCTCGGCGCAGACGTTGGCAATCTTCTCGGGCACCCCGGTGCCCAGGTTCACCACCGCGTCCCGGGGCAGCTCCATGGCCGCCCGGCGGGCGATGACCTTCTTGGCGTCCAGGGGGATGGGCGGGATGGCGTCCACCGGGATGCGGTACTCGCCGGTGAGGGCGCCGTCGTAGGGCATCCCCAGGCATTGGTCGCTCTCCTCGGCGGTGCCCACCACGATGGAGTCCACGTAGATGCCGGGGATGGCCACCAGCTTGGGGTCCAGGGTGCCCCCCTGGACGATCTTCTCCACCTGGACGATGACCCTGCCCCCGGAGTTCTTGCAGGCCTGGGCCATGGCGGTGACGTCCAGGGGGCCGATCTCCCGGTGGACGGTGCAGTTGCCGTACTCGTCGGCGTAACTGGCCCGGAGGAACACCACGTCGATGGGGAAAGCCTTGTAGAGGAGCAGCTCCTCCCCCTCCACGTTGACCACCTTCACCAAATCCTCGGTGGTCACGTCGTTGAGCTTGCCGCCGCCGTTGCGGGGGTCGGCGAAGGTGTACAGCCCCACGGTGGTGAAGGTACCCAGGTTGTGGGCGGCGATGTCCCGGTACATGTGGGAGATGACCCCCTGGGGCAGGTTATAGGCCTCGATTTTCCCCGCCAGGGCCAGGTCCCCCAGCCGGGGCGCCCGGTCCCAGTGGCCGCCGATGACCCGCTTCACCATGCCCTCGTGGCCGTAGTGGTCACCGCCGGTGCCGTCCCGGTGGCCCTGGCCGGCGGCGAAGAAGAGGGTCAGGTCCCGGGGGTGCCCGGTCTCCAGAAACCGCTTCTCCAGCGCCTTGGACAGCCCCTCGGGGCAGGCGCAGCTGACGAAGCCGCCGGTGGAGATGGTGTCCCCGTCCTTCACGAGAAGGGCCGCCTCCTTGGCGGTGATGACGTTCGCTTTTCTCACGCCCCCGCCCCCTTATTTGTTTTCAAAGGCCGCGTCCCGCTTCTCCAGGAAGGCTTTCATACCCTCCTTCTGGTCGGCGGTGGCGAAGCACATGGCGAAGAGCTCGTTTTCCAGGGCGATGCCGTCGTCGATGTCCATCTGCATCCCCCGGTCGATGCAGGCCTTGGAGTACTTCACGGCGATGGGGGCGTTCTTAGCGAAGGACCGGGCCAGCTCCATGGCCTTGTCCATCAGCTCCTCCGGGGCGCAGACGGCGTTGACGAGCCCCATCCGCTCGGCCTCGTCGGCCTTCACCATCCGGCCGGAGAAGATCAGCTCCTTGGCCTTGGCCGTCCCCACCCGGCGGGGCAGCCGCTGGGTGCCGGAGAAGCCGGGAGTGATACCCAGGCCCACCTCGGGCTGGCCGAACTTGGCCTTCTCGCTGGCCAAAATAATATCGCAGGACAGGGCCAGTTCGCAGCCGCCCCCCAGGGCGAAGCCGTTCACCGCGGCGATGGTGGGGATCTCCAGCTTTTCGATGCGGCGCATAAGGGCGCTGCCCCGCTGGCCCCACTTCCGGCCTCCGGCCAGGTCCAAGGGCTGCTGCTCCCCGATGTCCGCCCCGGCTACGAAGGACCGGCCCGCGCCGGTGAGGATGAGGCCCAGCAGGGTCCCGTCCCCCTCCACCTCGCCAATCACCTGCTCCAACTCAGTGATGACGGTGGAGTTGAGGGCGTTCAGCGCCTCGGGCCGGTCGATGGTGAGGATGCCGATGTGGTCCTTCTTTTCATAATGGATGGTTTGATACATGACGAAAACCTCCTTATTTTTTCACTGCCCATATCTGTTGCAATCGGCGTGCCAATTTTTTCGGCCCCTCTCCCCCCGTTTGGGGGCATTTTTTGTCCTTTGAGGGCGGTTTTCTTTCTCCAGAGCAATGGGTTATTCATCTTTGAATAGCCCTTTCACCCGCCTTCTCTCTGTTGTTTTTGTGGAAGCCCTCCAAATGCCATCCGCAAAAATTGTTGTTTCCCACCAAAAAAGCCCTCTTTCTATTCACTTTTGAATATGCTATACTCAAAAGTGAATAGAAAGAGGGAGGTTATCCCCTTGAGCAGAGAAAATAAAGCAGATATTTTTTCCGACGATATCGACCTGAAATGCCTGTTCGACATCATCAACCCGGAGAACAACCTGGTGCTGGCCGACGACATGATGCTCTCCGCTGCCGACGGCACCATCCTGCGGGTCTCCGAGACTTACGAGCAGAACTTTGGCTTCGCCCACGGCTCCATCGTGGGGAAGTCCGCCTTCGACCTGGAGGCCGACGGCACCTTCTCCCCCTGCATCACCGCCCGGGTCATCCGGGAGCGGAGCAAGGTCATCACCACCCAAACCATCAACCGCACCCACAAGAACGTGATGACGGTGGGCATCCCCCTCTTCGACAGCCGGGGGACGCTGAAATACGCCGTGTGCTTCAACACGGTGTCCATGGAGCAAATCAACACCATCCTTCGTAACTACCACGACCTCCAGGAGTCGGTGGAGCAGTACACCGCCGAGCTGGCCGAGCTGCGCACCCGGGCCACCGCCACGGGCAAGCTGGTTTTCCGCAGTCCGGCTATGCAGCGGCTGTGGACCCTGATGCAGAATACCGCCAACACCAAGGCCAACATCCTCATCACCGGGGAAACCGGCGTGGGCAAGTCCGCCGTGGCCAAGACCATCCACAAGATGAGCGGCCGGGCCGACGGCCCCTTCATCGAGGTCAACTGCGCCGTCCTCCACGAAAACCTCATCGAGTCCGAGCTCTTCGGCTACGAGAAGGGGGCCTTCACCGGGGCCTCCTCGGCGGGGAAAATCGGCAAAATCGAGCTGGCCAACCACGGCACCCTCTTCCTGGACGAGATCGGCGAGCTGCCCACCCACATCCAATCCAAGCTCCTCCAACTCATCCAGGAAAAGACCATTGAGCGGCTCTCGGGCACCAAAAAAATCGAGCTGGATTTCCGCCTCATCGTCGCCACCAACCGGGATTTGGAGGAGGAAGTGCGCAAGGGCCTGTTCCGCTCCGACCTCTTCTACCGGCTCAACGTCATCCGCATGCACATCCCGCCCCTCCGGGAGCGGACCGAGGACATCCTGCCCCTGGCCCACCAATTCCTCAGCCGGTTTTCCCAGGAGTACGGCAAGACCCTGAGCTTTTCCCCCCGGTTTCCGGGCTTCCTGGAGAGCTGTCCCTGGCCGGGGAACGTCCGGGAGCTGGAAAACCTGGTGGAGCGGGTGGTCATCACCGCCCAGGGGCCCATCGTCGACCTGACCGACCTGCCCCCTGAACTCTCCGGCCCTGCCGGGCCCCAGGCCGTCCAGGCCGCCGGGCCCCTTTCCCGGCGGATGGACGACTACGAGCGGCAGATCATTTTGGATTCCTACGCCCGGAACAAGACCACCGTGGCCGTGGCGAAGGAGCTGGGGATCTCCCAGGCCACCGCCGCGCGGAAAATCGCGAAATACACAAGGGAGTAACTCTGGTTTCCCACGGGTACTGGCGTCCCGTAACGTCAGCTTAGGGCCACTGGATGTATGCGCAGTCGTTGAAGTTGAAGGGCAAAGCGAAATCAATGAAGAGAGCCCATCTTCTATTACGCACGCCCTTAGCCTTCCCCACGGGGTTGGCTGTCCGTTGGCGGCTGCGCCGCTTACGGACAGCTCATGCCCTGCGGGTAGAAGGTGGCAGCCCGAAGGGCTGACGGATGAGGGGCCATAGCGTGAAGAAAACTTGCCAGTGGCAAGTTTTTAGCGGTGGCCGGCCAGCTATGCTGGCCGGGGACGTATGGGGATAAGTTCCCCTCATCAGTCTCGCTTCGCTCGACAGCTTCCCCCAGGGGAAGCCTTTGTCCTGCCCCTGGAAAAGAATCCAAACAAGGAGTCCCCAGTCTCCACTCTCGTGAAAAAACCCTGCCGTCGGCTCTCCCGCCAAAAATGAAGGAAGCCCGGAGCTTACCGCTCCGGGCTTCCTCTTATCGTTTCATATTTTTGACCATTAAATGCACCGCTTCCAACTGCTTGGCGTCCAGGTGCTTCAGATCGGCGATGAGTTCCCGCAGATAGGCCGGGTTTTCTACTTCATCGTCAAAAAACTCTTTGGGGGTAATGCCAAAGTAATCGCACAACTGCAAAAATCTAACCATAGAGGGCAAAGACTTTCCACTGGTAATGTCCTGAATGTAGTTGTCGTTCCATCCAAGATATTTACTCAATTTGCGCTCTGAAATATTCTTTTGTAAACGAAGCTGTGTGATTCGTTTGCGAATATCATTAGCATCCATACTCTCACCCCGCGAATGATTGTACCTTGTAATCTTCATCAATCTGACAGATTTATTCTTGTTACTTTATTGACTCGCAAGAATGTATCTGTTATATTTATTGATGTAGGGGAGTAAATCTATGGATGATAAATCTGAAGAATACTATTTAAACCAACTCTTCCTTGCCACGGAGCCGCTCTCCTTGGAAAAAAAGCGCAGACTGTGGAAGCAGACTGTCTTTAACCTCCTGTCAGACCCGGACCCCACCCAGGCCGGCATCCTTCTGGAGCTTCGGCGGGATAAGGATTCCCCGCCTAGCGCCAGGGATTACTACGCTTATATGCTGGACCGTATCTCCACAGGGCTTTTTATAGATGGCCTCCTCGCCAAAAAGAAGCGCCGGGACCAGCACCGGCGGGCAGGAAAGGCCATGCGAAAAAAGGCCCTTGGCGGCAAGCCGCCTCGTGGACGGCGGAGATTTATTCAGGAAACCACCCAGCGTTTCCTGTCCCGTGCGGGCATCACAGGGGAAGATATTTCAGAGGGAGAGCGTTGTTTCCGGGAATGGGAGGAGAGAAACAAAAAAACGAAGGCTGAGTGCCTTCGTCTCCTCCCCTATTTCACGCCGGACACATAAAAAGATGGGCGGGGCAAATTGCCCCGCCCGTCTTTTAACTGTTTCAGTTCTCGGTCACGATGCCGGTCAGATCCACCGGCGTGGCGTCGCTCCACAGCCGCTCCAGGTCGTAGAACTCCCGGGCCTCCTCGTTGAAGATGTGGACCACCACGGCGGAGAAGTCCAGCAGCACCCAGGTGCCGCCCCGGTGGCCCTCCACGTGGTGGGGGACCTCCCCGGCCTCCTCCTTCATGGCCTTCTCGCAGGCGTCGGCCAGGGCCTTGATCTGGGTGGTGGAGGTGGCGGAGCACAGGACGAAATAATCGGCCAGGGTGGTCAGGTGACCGGTCTCCAGCACCTTGATGTCAAGCCCTTTCTTGCTGTCCAACGCTTTGGCCAGCAGAAGGGCCACCTCTTTGGGGGTATTCATAGGCAATTTTCTCCTTTTATCTCTCAGCGTTACACTCCGGGCGGGAGCAGGGGCTCCTCCTCCACCGGCTGGGTGGCGGGGGGCGGCGTGGGCTCCGGCGGGGCAGTGGCGGGGGGCTGGCTCTCCGCCGGGGCCGGGGAGGGCTCCGCGCTGGCGCTGGGGTTGGGCGCGGCGCTGGCTTTGGGGCTCTCACTGGGCCTGGGCGTGGTGGTCACCCCCGGCGGGGCCACCGGCTCGTCCCCGTTGGGGGTGTTGGTGGGCGTGGGCGTCTGGGAGGCGTCCGGGCTCTCGGAAGGCTCCGTGTCCGGCGTCTCCGAGGGCTCGGCGCTGGGGGTGGATTTGGCGGGCAGGTCGATGCTGGTGACGATGTCCAGCTCGTGGGAACGGATATCTTCTTTATAGGGATTGAAGCCCGCGTTGACCGCCTTCAAAAGCTCACTGGCCACGGGCAGGACGTGGGAGCCGTCCCCGGCGTTCTTCCAGGGCATGGTGATGAATTCCACGTTGTCCATGTCCAGCCCGCCCACGGCGGACTTGGCAAAATAGGTCATGTTGGACACGCTCAGGTTGGTCACCACGTTCTTCTGGAAGATGGTGATATACTCCCCAAGGTTGGTGAGGATCACCTCGGGCCGGAGGCATTTTTTGATGATGGCCTTCATGAAATCCTGCTGGGTCTGGATGCGGCCCAGGTCCCCGTTGGCGTAGCCGGAGTTGAGGATATGCCCGCTGTCGTCGGAGTTGTGGCGCCAGCGGATGAGCTGCATGGCCTGCTCGCCGTTTAGGTGCTGCATCCCGGGCTGAAGATCGATCTTGAAGCCCTGGGACAGGTCGTTGTAGTACATCCGCCGGGGCACATCGAACTCCACCCCGTCGATGGCGTTCACCAGCTCCCCCACGGCTTCCCACTGGACGATGACGTGGTAGTCCACCGGGATGCCGGTGAACTCCTCCACTTCTTTCTTCAGGGCCGCGATGCCCTTGCCGTCCCTGCTTCCCCCGGCCCGGTTGTAGACCGAGTTCAAGAGCACCTTGCGGCCGTTATAATTGACGAAGGTGTCCCGGGGCAGGCTCATGACGTTCAAGGTCTGGTTGGGCACGTCGTAGGCCGCCAGCATCATGGTGTCGGTGTTACCGCCGCCAAAGGTATCTTGCCCCACCAGCAGGAAGGTATAAAACTCTTTTTTCCGGTCGGCGGACAGGCCCGGGACCTCTACCTCGATCTCCTCCCCCGTCTCCGGATCCACTGTGGTAGTGGTCTGAGGCGGACGGGTGATATTGGGGGTATCCACGTCCGGCGGGGCGGAGAAGATGTTCCAGAGCACGAACGCCGCCACTATGATGGCCGCCACGACGGTGGCGACCACAAAAATCCGGTGACGGATCAGATCCTTCCCCGTGCGCTTGGGCCTGGGGCTCCCGCTCTTCTGTCCGGCGGTCCGGCGGCGGGGGGCGCCCCCAGTCTCTTTGGGCAGGCGCTTGCCGCCCTTGTTGTCTCTTTCTTGGCTCATAGGCGTTTGATTTATCCTTTCCGGTGTTCCAGCAGCCAGTCCCGGGCGCCCTGGGTATTCCGATGGATGGGCACGCCCCGCTCATTGAGGTCGTCGATGCTCATCTCCAGCCCCATCAGCAGGGCCGCGTCCAAATCCTCGTAACAGAGCTTCCGCAGCTCTTCCACGCCGGGGAAATCCCGGTTGGGTTCCATGTAGTCGGCCAGATAGACGAGCTTTTCCAGCAGCGTCATGTCCGCCTTGCCGGTGGTGTGGTAGTAGATGGCCCAGTAGACCTCGTCCGGCTGGCCGAACACATGGCGGGCCAGAGCGGCCCCCGTTTTGGAGTGCAGGAGCTTCACGCTCACCCGCTCCAAATCATCCAAAACGATACCATATTCCTCACAAATTTGCAACTGTTGTTCCAAACTGTAATATTTTGTACAATCATGTAAGATCCCCGCCCGGCGGGCCAATTCCTCGTCGGCCCCCCAGCGGCGGGCCAGGCGGACCGCCTCTTCCTCCACGCCGCCCACGTGGGCGATGCGCTTGGCCTTCATCATGGAGTAGGAACAGGCCCGGAGCTGTCCGTCGGTGAGGCGCTTCAAATCGGCGTGGGTGCCGTAGAGTCCCCGGCGCAGGATGTAGCCGTAGACGGCGGGGGACAGGTATCCGCTCCCCTCTCCCCGCTCCAGCAGCTCCCGCAGCTGGGTGGAGGACACGGGGGTGATCTGGGGCAGCTGGATGGTCCGCACATCGGCGCCGAAGGTGTCGCGGAGGTACTTGGCCTGGACGGCCAGCAGCTCCCCCGAGTCCGACTGGGTCCGGGAGAAGGCGCACAAATGGGCCAGGGAGCAGATGACCTCCGGCTCGTGCCAGTTCTGCAGGGTGAGGAACATGTCGGTCCCCATCAGCAGCCACAGCTCGTCGTCCGGGAACCGCGCGTGAAATTCCCGCAGGGTGTCCGAGGTATAGCTCTTCCCCCCCCGGCGCAGCTCGGTGCCGTCCACCTCCACCGCGTCCTTCAGGAGCATCCCGTCGGCGGCGATGGCGGTCATGGCCAGCCGGTCCTCAGCCGTGGGTGAGCCCTCCGGCAGCACCTTGTGGGGCGGCTCCCCCGCAGGAACGAACAAGAGCTTCTCCAGCCCCAACGCCTCCATGGCGAACCGGGCCGAGGTCAGATGCCCCAGATGAGGCGGGTTGAAGGTCCCGCCGTAGATACCGATTTTCACGCTGGACGCCCCCTTCCCTGTCTCATTTCACCAGCAGGATCTTGTCCTTTTTCTCCTTTTTGTGGCTTTGACGATAGAGAATGAATTTTGTTCCAATGACCTGGACCACCTCGCTGCGGGTGGCTCTGGCCAGGGCCTCGGCGGCCTCCCGGGCGGTGAGCTCCGAGGTCTCCAACACCCGGCACTTGATGAGCTCCCGGGCCTCCAGGGCCTCCTCGGCCTGCTGGATGAGGTTCTCCCCCAGATCGCCCTTCCCGATGTGGACCACGGGGTCCAGGCTGTTGGCCATGCCCCTGAGCTGGGCGCGCTGTTTACTGGTCAGTTCCATGCAGATAATTCTCCAATTCCGTTTTAAATTTGGCGAGGGCCCGTCCCCGGTGGGAAATGGCGTTCTTCTCCTCCGCCGTCATTTCGGCAAAGGTCTTTTTGTATTCGGGGACGAGGAAGATGGGGTCGTAGCCGAAGCCGTCCTCCCCCCGGGGCGCGTAGGTGATGATGCCGGGGCACTCCCCCCGGGCGGTAAGCACCGTCCCGTCGGGGAAGGCGCAGCAGATGCAGGAGACAAATTTGGCGCTGCGGTCCAGCTGGCCGCTGAGCCCCGTCAGCACCAGGCGGTAGCGCTCCTGGTCCGTCAGCCCCGGCCCGCCGTACCGGGCGGAGTAGACGCCGGGGCCGCCCCCCAGGGCGGTGACGCAGAGCCCGGAGTCGTCGGCGATGGCGGGCAGGCCCGCGGCCGCGGCGACGGCCTGGGCCTTGAGGGCGGCGTTGGCCTCGAAGGTCTCGCCGGTCTCCTCCACGTCCACGTCCACCCCCACGTCGGACTCCAGCACCACCTCCACGCCCATGTGGCCCAGGATATCCTTCATTTCCACCAGCTTATGGGGGTTCTTGCTGGCCAATACCATCTTCATGGTCTCAACCTCCCAGAGCGGCCTTCTGTATGGCCTGGATCTCGCGGATCCCCTTGGCGCACAGATCCACCAGGGCCCGCTGTTCCTCAATGGTGAAGGCCCGGCCCTCGCCGGTGCCCTGGAGCTCCACCAGCTTCCCCGAGCCGGTCATGACGCAGTTCAGGTCCACCTGGGCGGCGGAGTCCTCCTCATAGCACAAATCCAGCAGGAGCTGGTCGTTGACGATGCCCGCCGACACGGCGGACACGCAGTCGATGAGGGGCATCTCGGGGATGGTCCCGTCCTGGACCAGCTTATAGAGTGCCAGGGACAGGGCCACGAAGCCGCCGGTGACGCTGGCGGTGCGGGTCCCCCCGTCCCCCTGGAGCACGTCGCAGTCCACGGTAATGGACCGCTCCCCCAGCTTCTTCATGTCCACGCAGGCCCGGAGGGAGCGGCCCACCAGTCTTTGGATCTCGGCGGAGCGGGGGGAGAGCTTCAGCTTGGCGATGTCCCGCTTGGAGCGCTCCCGGTTGGCCCGGGGGAGCATGGAGTACTCCGCGGTGACCCAGCCCTCCCCCTCGGGGACGTGGGGCGGAGTGCGGTCCTCCACGCTGGCGCAGCAGAGCACGTGGGTGTTGCCGCAGCGGATGAGGCAGGAGCCCTCCGCGAATTTGTTGATGCCGGGGATGATCCCGATGGGGCGCAGCTGATCGCCGGCCCGGCCGTCGATACGGGACATGTCCATTCCTCCTGACATATGATGATCTCTGTTTGATCCGCGGGGTGGTCTCAGATCAGGGCTTCCACGAACTGGGGCGCGTCGAAGGGCATCAAATCGTCCACGCCCTCCCCCACGCCGATGAATTTCACAGGCACACCCAGCTCCTGGGCGATGGCCACCACGATACCCCCCTTGGCGGTGCCGTCCAGCTTGGTGAGCACCACGCCGGTAAGGCCCGCGGTCTCCTTGAACTGCCGGGCCTGGATGAGGCCGTTCTGGCCGGTGGTGGCGTCCAGCACCAGCAGGGTCTCCCGGCTGGCCCCGGGCAGCTCCCGGTCGATGACCCGGGAAATCTTGCCCAGCTCGTTCATCAAATTCTGCTTGTTGTGGAGCCGCCCGGCGGTATCCACCAGCACCACGTCGGCGTTCCGGGCCTTGGCGGCGGTGAGGGCGTCAAAGACCACTGCGGCGGGGTCGGCCCCCTCGCTCTGGCGGACGATATCCACCCCCGCCCGCTGGGACCAGATCTCCAGCTGGTCGGCGGCCGCCGCCCGGAAGGTGTCCCCGGCGGCCATGAGCACCCGCCTGCCGTCCGCCTTCAGAGCGGCGGCAAGCTTGCCGATGGTGGTGGTCTTTCCCACCCCGTTGACCCCGATGAAGAGGCACACGGCGGGGCGGCTGGTCAGATCCAGTTCCCCCCGGCCCACGGTGAGCATGTCGGTCAAGATGGCCTTCAGGGCATCCCGGGCCTCGGGGGCGGTTTTGATCTTTTCCTCCTTGGCTCTCTGCCGAAGGGCCTCGCTGGCCGCCAGAGCGGTGTCCACCCCCATGTCGGAGAGGATGAGGGTCTCCTCCAGCTGATCGTAAAAATCGTCGTCCAGTTCCCCGGCGAAGAGCTGGTCGAAGGAGTGTCCGATATTTTCCTTGGTGCGGGTCAGCCCCGCCTTGATCTTTTCAAAAAAGCCCAAATGTCAGTCCTCCCGTCTTACTCGTGCAGGCCTTCCCCGCACTTGGGGCACTTTTCCGCCTCGGTTGGCAGCTCCCGCAGATATTGGCCGCAGTGGGGGCAGCGGTGGAATTTCCGCTCCAGCGCGAAGGCCGCCACCAGGGCCGCCAGCGCCAGGCCGGTGAGCAGGGGAAGGTCCAGAAACAGCCCCAGCGCCAGCAACAGGATGGCGGCCACCATCAGCGCGCTGGTGGTCTTTTTCAATGTTTTGAAGTCCAAATGCGTTTCTCCCGTCGTTATTTGATGTTCAGCTCTTTCTCCACGTCGTTCAGGTTGATGGACAGCATCCGGCTGACTTCCCCAACGGGCCTGCGGCCCGCCGGGGGCCCCTATACATTTCAAATGCTCGGTCGGCAAAGCCTCCCTGCGCAAATCCTCCGCTTCGCTTCGGATTTACGGTGCTTATCGTGCCGCCCCATCTGCGATGGGGCCCCATAACGTCACTTGATGTTCAACTCTTTTTCCACGTCGTTCAGGTTGATGGACAGCATCCGGCTGACGCCCTGCTCCTGCATGGTGACGCCGTACAGGGTGTCGGCCTCCTCCATGGTGCCCCGGCGGTGGGTGATGACGATGAACTGGGTGTTGGCGCACATCAGGCGCATATAGTGGGCGAACCGCCGGACATTGGAGTCGTCCAGGGCGGCCTCGATCTCGTCCATCACCACGAAGGGGGTGGGCCGGACCTTCAAAATAGCGAAATAGAGGGCGATGGCCACGAAGGCCTTCTCCCCGCCGGAGAGCAGGGTGATAATCTTCAGGCTCTTCCCCGGGGGCTGGACCTTGATCTCGATGCCGCAGTTCAGGATGTCGTCGGGGTCATCCAGCTCCAGGGTGGCCTTGCCGCCGCCGAAGAGCTCCAGGAAGGTCTGCTGGAAGGCCTCGTTGATCTTCACGAACTGCTCGCCGAAAATGCGCTCCATCTCCCCGGTGACGTCGGCGATGACCTTCTCCAGATCGGCCTTTGCTTTGCGCACGTCGTCCCGCTGGTCGGTAAAGTAAGTATACCTCTCATTGATCCTGGTAAACTCGTCAATGGCATCCAGATTGATATTGCCCAGGCCTGAGATGGCTCTTTTCAGCTCCCCCACCCGGCGCTGGGCCTTGGGCACGCTCTCCAGCTCCACCCGCTGGGCCTTGGCCGCCTCGTGGGAGAGCTCATAGGTCTCCCAGAGTTTATCCAGGATTTGCTTTTCCTCCATCTCGGCGGTGGTCTTTTTCTGTTCCAGAACGGAGACCTCCCGCTCCATGGCCAGCAGCTCACTGTTTTTATCCCGGCTGGCCTTGTCCGCCTGGGTGCGGCTGCCCTCCAGATCCAGCTTCTCCTGGTTGAGCCGGGCGATGTCAGCCTGCCGGGCGGCATTCTCAGTCTTGATGGACTGGAGGCGTTCCTCTTTTTCCCGGATCTGCCCGCTCAATTCCTCGTTCTGGGCCTTCAATTCCTCGATGCGGCGGGAGCGGTCCTCCCGGTCCCCCACCATGTCCCGGCGCAGCTCCTCCAATTCCTGGAGGGCCTTTTCCGACGCCTGTCCCTCGGCCTCCAGGGCGGCTTTCTGGGCGTTGAGGAGGGCGATTTGGCCGCTGATGGCCTCGTTTTTCTCCCGCAGCTCGTTCTGCCCCTGGGCCTTGCCGTCGGCCTCCGCCCGGAGCGCGGCGGCCGAGCCCTCCAGCGCCTCGATGCGGGCCCGGGCGTTGGCGGTGTCCGCCTCGGTGCGCTCGGCCCGCTGGGCCAGCTGTTCCAGCTCGCCCTTCAGCTCGTCCCGCTGGCGCTCCAGGTCGGCTACCTGGGCGGCCAGATGGCGCTCCCGCTCCTCCAGCTTCAGGATATCGTCCTCGTGCTGGCGCTGCTGGGCCTGGGCGGCGTCCATCTCATACTGGGCGCCGGTGACCTCCCGCCGGGCCTCCTCCAGCTCCTTGGCGGCGGCGGAGAGCTTCTCCCGGATGCCCCCCTCCTGCTCCCGCAGGCGCTCCAGCTCCCCCTGGCGGGACAGGATGCCCGCCGTCCGGGAGGCGGAGCCGCCGGTCATGGAGCCGCCGGGGTTCAACACCTGGCCGTCCAGGGTGACAATCTTCAATCTGTGATGGTATTTCCGGGCCATGGCGATGGCGGCGTCCATGTCCTCCGCCACCACGGTGCGGCCCAGGAGGGAGGAGAACACCACCTCATATTTTTTGTCGCACTCGATGAGCTCGTCACCCATGCCCACGAAGCCCGGCTCATCCACCACGCCAGTGTCCCGGAACTCGCTGGGCCGGATGGCGTTCAGGGGCAGGAAGGTACAGCGCCCCCCGTCCCGGCGCTTGAGGTACTGGATGGCGGCCTTGCCGTCCTCCTCCCGCTCCACCACGATGTTCTGCATGGCGGCGCCCAGGGCGGTCTCGATGGCCACGGTGTACTCCCCGGACACCCGGAGAAGCCCCGCCACGGGGCCCAGGATGCCCTTCATCTGCCCCCGCTCGGACTCCCCCATCACCAGCTTCACCGCCTTGGAGTATCCCTCGTAGAGCTTCTCCATCTCGGTGAGCATATGGATGCGGGACTGGAGGGCGTTGGCCTCCATCTGGAGCTTCACGTGCCGCTCCTCGGCCTCCTTGGCCTTCCGGTTCCGCCCGTCCAGCCGGAGGGCGTAGCCGCTGATGATGTTTTTGATGGAGTCCCGGTCCTCCCGGGCCTGGTCCAGCTCCTTTTTGGCCGCCTTCCGCTCCAGCTGGGCGCTCTCCAGCCGCTCTTCCCCGGCGGCCAGCTCCTGCCGCACCGCCTCGTCCCGGTCCATGACCTCCTGGGCGGCGGCGGCCAGGGCGGAGAGGAGAGCCTTGGCCTCGGCGGCGGAGGCAGTCTCCACCGCCTCCTTCTGCCGCAGGGCCTCCATCTGGGCGGCCAGGGTCCCGGCGTTCCGGCCCAGCTCGTCGGCCTCGTCCTGGCGGGCGCGCAGCTGCTCCTCCAGCGCCGCGGTCTCCTGGACGATGCGCTCCAGCCTTTCCCGGCGCTGGCCGATCTGCTCCCCAATGGAACCGGCCCGGCCCTCCTGGGCCTCCAGCTCCCGCTGGAGCCGGTCGGTGTTCTCCAGGTTGTTCTGGATGTTGGCCTTCAAAACGGCGATGGCGTTCTCACACTCGTTGGCGTCGGCCTGCCGCCCCATCATCTCGAAGCGGATGCCCTCCACGTCCATGTCCTTCTGGCGCATCTGGGCGGAGATCTCCTCGGCGGCGGCGTAGAGCTTCTCCACCTGGGCCTGGGTCTCCTCCTTCTGGCGGACGGCGTTCTCATAGTCCGACTGGAGCTTGATGGCGCCGGTGCGGATGTGCTCCAGCTGTTCCAGCCACAGGGAGATCTCCAACCCCCGCAGCTCGTCCCGGAGGATGAGGTACTTCTTGGCCTTCTCCGCCGACACCCGCAGAGGCTCCACCTGGAGCTCCAGCTCGTCGATCTTGTCGTTGATGCGGGTCAGGTTTTCCTCGGTCCGCTCCAGCTTGCGCTCCGCCTCCTCCTTCCGGTGGCGGTAGCGGGAGATGCCGGCGGCCTCCTCAAAGACCTCCCGGCGGTCGGCGGACTTGACGGACAAGATCTCATCGATCTTGCCCTGTCCGATGATGGAGTACCCCTCCCGGCCCAGGCCCGTGTCCATGAACAGCTCGTTGACGTCCTTGAGCCGCACCGAGCGGCGGTTGATGTAGTACTCGCTCTCCCCGGAGCGGTAGTACCGCCGGGTGACCATGACCTCGCTCTCGTCCATGTTGGGGAAAATGTGCTCGGTATTGTCCAGCACGAGGGAGACCTCGGCGAAGCCAAGCTGCTTACGCTTGGCGGTGCCGCCGAAGATGACGTCCTCCATCTTGCCCCCCCGGAGGGCCCGGGTGGACTGCTCCCCCATGACCCAGCGGATGGCGTCAGAAATATTCGATTTGCCCGACCCGTTGGGCCCCACGATGGCGGTGATGTCCTCCCCGAAGGAGAGGACGGTCTTGTCGGGAAAGGATTTGAACCCCTGGACTTCCAAGGCTTTTAAGTACAAGGCGTACACCTCGCAGTATAAATGGTTATGAATAAGATATTATATCAATTTTTGCCCCCCAATGCAAACTCTTTTCACTGTCTTGAAGCGGGACCTTCCCCGTGTTAAGATAGCCTTGTCCCGTCTGACAGCGGCGGGCAGAGAAAGTCACGACACAAGCGGACGAATCCGCTATTCTGAGATCAGGCGGAAGGGGGAGAGAGATTTGAACTGGATCACCGGGATACAGCGGGCCATCGACTATGTGGAGGACAACCTCACCGGGGAGCTGGACTATGAGGAGATCGCCAAACGGGCCTGCTCCTCCAGCTTCTACTTTCAGCGGGTGTTTTCCATCCTGTGCGGCGTCACCCTGGGGGAATACATCCGCGCCCGGCGGCTCACCCAGGCGGGGACCGAGCTGACCGCCGGGGAGGCCAGGGTGGTGGACACGGCTCTCAAATACGGCTATGACAGCCCTGAGAGCTTCGCCCGGGCCTTCACCCGGTTCCACGGCCTCACGCCGTCCCAGGCCAAGCTGCCCGGCGTCAAGCTCAAATCTTTCTCCCGCCTTCATGTCAAATTGATATTGGAAGGCGGCCATACCATGGACTACAAAATCGTGAAAAAAGAGGCATTCCGTGTGCTGGAGAAGGTCAAGTGGTTCCCGGAGGACGAGGAGCTGCGCCAGGCGGAGATCCCAGCGTTCTGGAACCAGGCCCGCAAGGAGGGCGTGATCCCCACCCTCTGCCGCGCCGCTTCGGCGGAGCCCGCGAAAAAGATCCTGGGCATCTGCTACGGCACTTCCCGGGGTGAGGGGGAGCCCCGGCAGTTCCCCTACTCCATCGCCGTCGGGTACAGCGGGCGGGAGCCGGCCCCCGAGGGGTTCCGGGTGAACACCATCCCCGCCGCCACCTGGGCGGTCTTCCCCTGCCGGGGGGCCATGCCCCAAGCCATCCAAGACACCTGGCGGCGGATCTACGCCGAATTCTTCCCCACCGCCGACTACGCGCCCACGGGCGGCATCGACATTGAGGCCTACTCCGACGGAGACATGTCCTCCCCCGACTACGAGTGCGAGATCTGGGTCGCGGTGGAACGGAAATAAAATCACGGCGCCCCCGCCCGCCATTCGCGGACGGGGGCGCCGCGGTCTTGTCCTTCCCGCCCCGGCGTGGTATGATGGAAAAAAGGGGGTGAGGGGATGAGGCGGTTCCGGGAACGGGTCTTTCCCATCCTGGCGGTAGGACTCTACCTCTGGTTCCTGATCCTGGACCTGACCCGGTGGGGGGATTCCACCTGGGTGAAGTTCGCCGCCATCTGCCTGTGCCTTCTGGCCTCCCTCACCGGTCTGGGGACCGCCGACGGGCGGCTGGTGGCCCTGGCATTGTGCTTCACCGTGGGAGCCGACTGGTTCCTGCTGGTGCTGGACAGCCGCTATGAGGCGGGGGTCACCCTCTTCCTGGTGGTCCAGCTCCTCTACGCATACCGCCTCTACCGCCACCGGGGCGGGTGGATCAGCCGGTACGCCCTCTTCCGTTTGGCGGGCCTCGCCGCCCTGATCGTCTCCGCCCTGTCGGGCCGGGATATCTTCCCCGCCCTGTCCCTCTTCTATTTTTCCAACCTGGCGGCCAACGCCTGCGAGTCCGCCCTCCCCTTCGTCACCAGCAGGCCCTCAGACGTCCTGAACCACCCTCTGCGAAACCGCTTTTCACTTGGGCTGTGCCTCTTCGTCGCCTGCGACCTGTGCGTGGGCGGGTGGAACCTGGGGATCCTGCCCAGCTTCACCCGGGTGGGCATGTGGCTGTTCTACCTGCCCTCCCAGGTCTTGATCGTCCTCTCCCAGCAAATGAAAGGAGACCCCTATGAAACCTTCTAAACCCCTCTCTATCCTCTGTTCCCTCTTTCTGGCCCTGTTCCTGCTGACGGCCGCCATCGCCGCCCCCATCCTCTGCCGCCCCTTCTACTACGCCCAGATCGACAGCCTGGCCCTCCCCCAGCGGACCGGCTGGAGCGAGGATACCATCCGGGACGCCTTCGACGAGGTGATGGACTACTTAGTGAAGGACGCCCCCTTCGGCACCGGGACGCTGAAATGGTCGGAGAGCGGCAGGGCCCATTTTGCCGACTGCAGGGATCTCTTCCGGCTGGACTTCATTCTCCTGGGGACCAGCGCCGCGGCGCTGGCCGTGCTGGCCTTAACCTTAAAGCTGGGACGGCGCTCCGCCTACCGTTTTTGGGGCCGGGACCCCGCCTTCTGGGCCATGGCAGGGATGCTGGTTTTCTTCCTCGTCCTGGCGGCCTGGGCCCTTCTGGACTTTGAGGGGCTCTTCACCGCCTTTCACACCGTCTTCTTCCCCGGCAAGACCAACTGGATCTTCGACGCCGGCACCGACCAGATCATCCGCATCCTCCCCGAGGCCTTCTGGGCCCGGGCGGGAGCCCTGGTCCTGGGCCTGGCCCTGGGCGGAGCGGTGCTGGTGACCCTGATCACCGAGCTGGTCCACTGGCGCCGGACGCCCAAGAACGTGTATGAGGAAGCCAGAGCCCTCTGAGGCGCAAAAAAAGCGGGCATCCCGGCCGGGATGCCCGCTTTCCAGTGTTCCGTTATTGATCCAGCCTGGCGATGGCCGCACGGGCCGCCATCTGCTCGGCCTCTTTCTTGCTGTGGCCGGTGCCCTCGCCCACCTTTTGGCCGTTGAGGTCCACCTCAACGGAAAAGACCTTGGCGTGGTCGGGGCCGCTCTCACCAGTGAGCCGGTAGGTCAGCACTTGGCCGCTCTCCCGCTGGACCAACTCCTGGAGGGTGGTCTTGTAGTCCCGGCTGGCGCTCTTCTCGGTCTCCTTGTCCAGGATGAACCGCTGGATGATCTTCCGGGCCTCCACCAGCCCGCCGTCCAGGTAGACGGCGGCCAGCACCGCCTCCACGGCGTCGGCCCGGATGGAGGGCCGCTCCCGGCCCCCGCCGGCCTCCTCGCCCCGGCCCAGCTTCAGGTAGGCCCCCAGGTCCAGCAGATCGGCCACCTCCACCAGGCTCTCCTCGCACACCAGGGCCGCCCGGGTCCGGGTCAGGTCCCCCTCCGGGAGGTCGGGGTGCTCCTTGAAGAGGAAATCCGCCGTCACCATACCCAGCACCGAGTCCCCCAGGAACTCCAGCCGCTCGTTGCTGCCCAGAGCCCCCCGGTTCTCGTTGGCGTACGAGCTGTGGGTCAGGGCGTTTTCCAGCAGGGCCCGGTCCTTGAAGTGGTAGCCCAGCTTGGCCTCCAACGTCTCCATGCTCACTCGCCCAGCTTGGCCTTGAGATAATTCACCAGATCGCCCACGGTGGAGACGTTGGTGAGGTCCTCCTCGCCCATCTCCTCGATGTCGAACTCCTCCTCCAGGGCCATGGAGAGCTCCACGATATCCACGGAGTCGGCGCCCAGGTCCTCGAAGCTGGTCTCCTCGGTGATGTCGGCCGGTTCCATGCCAAACTGCTCGGAGAGCAGCTTCGCCACTGTCTCAAAAATCATAACTGATCGAACTCCTATCCCTTTGTACTGTTTCCAGGCATTATGATAATAGGCAATCTCTTCCTGCCTGTCAAGGGGGAAATCAAATTTTCTCCGCCTCGGCCCCGGCTCTGATCACCGGCAGCTTCATATACTCGATGTTCTCGGTGATGCTCTCAATAATGCCCGCCCCGGCGAATTTGGCCGCCTGGGCGATGGCGTTCTTGATGGCGTAGTCGTCGGAGGAGCCGTGGGCCTTGATGACCGGCCTGGAGATGCCCACCAGGGCGGTGCCCCCCACCTCCCGGGAGTCCAGGGTCTTTTTCAAATCCTTCAGACCCCCGGAGACGAATACCGCCGCCAGCTTGGTAAGGAGATTCTTCTTGAACATGGCCTTCAGCTTGCCGTTGAGGAAGAGGGCGGTGCCCTCCATGGTCTTGAGGAAGATGTTGCCGGAGTAGCCGTCGCAGACGATGACGTCCACCGCCCCCAGCATGGCGTCCCGGGCCTCCACGTTGCCGGTGAAGTGGATGCGGCCCTCCTCCCCCGCCTTTTTCAGCAGGGCGTAGGCCTCCCGCTGGAGGTCGGTGCCCTTGCCCTCCTCGGCGCCGATGTTCAGCAGGCCCACCCGGGGCTCCGGGCGGCCCATGATGTGCTCGGCGTAGTAGGAGCCCATGAAGGCGAACTGGAGGAGGTACTCCGGGGTGCACTCGGCGGTGGCGCCGCAGTCGATGAGGATGGCCCCGCCGTTGGGGGTGGGGATCTGGGGGGCCAGGGCCGCCCGGCGGATGCCCCGGATGCGCTTGGTGACCAGGGTGGCGGCGGAGAGCAGGGCCCCGGTGGACCCGGCGGAGACGAAGGCGTCCCCCTTGCCGTCCTTCACCAGGTTGAGCCCCACGGTGAGGGAGGAGTCCTTCTTCTCCTTGAAGGCGGTGGCGGGGTTGTCCTCCATATCCACCACCTCGGAGGCGTGGACGATCTCGATGCCCGGCGGGGGGGCGTCGCAGCCCAGGACCTTGAGGGCGGAGAGGATGTCGTCCCCACGGCCCACCAGGGTGACCTCCACGCCCAGGTCCCGGACGGCCTCTACCGCGCCCTTGACGTTGGACTGGGGGGCGTTGTCGCCGCCCATGGCGTCTACGATGATCTTCATTTGAATTACCTCCTTGGTGATTGGGGAAGAGTGGTCTTTTTATTGGCTGACTGATTGCACGTCAAACGTGCGCTTATCTGGGGGACATTTCTTTTCCCGAGGAAAAGAAACGCCGCCCCAGACCCCCAAAGAAAAGTCTCTGGTGCAGCCTTGCACGCAGTTTCCCTTTCTAGTAGCAGGTCTACTGCCTGTTGATAGGGGGAAAAGCACGGGAGCATCTGTACGACACGTGGTCCTTCTTGCGCCGCTCGCCGCTGACGTGTTCTTGATACAAGCTGGTCCTGCTCTTAGCCTTCCCCTCGGGGGAAGGTGGCAGCCCGGAGGGCTGACGGATGAGGGGAACTGAGGAAAACACGAAAGGCTCTGCTAGAGAGATAAGTTCCCCTCATCAGTCTGCTTCGCAGACAGCTTCCCCCAGGGGAAGCCTAAGACCTGCCGAACCCCGGCGGCGCTACGAAGTGCGGCGGCGGGGTTTTCCCACGCTCTTGTGTACAGCCTGGGGTGGTTTCCAAAGGAGGGAGACCGCAGTCCCCCTCCTTTGGCCGTTGAGAGAGGGGGGCCAGGGGGAGAGAGAGTCGGAACTCTCTCCCCCTGGTGTCCTTTCGCTTCCTTTCCCACAGGGGAAAGGAAGGCCCCTGGCAGGGCCGTGCCCTGTCAACACTCGTCAGAAAGGCCTAAGAGATAATCGGCGGAAACGTGGTAGTGACGGCAAATAAGGGCTAGTTTTTCAATCGTCGTCCCTCTTCGCCCGCTCTCCATATCGCTGATTTGACTGGGGGAAACATCAAGAAGTTCTCCTAACTTCTTTTGGCTTTCACCAGCCTTTATGCGCACTTGACGCAGGCGCTCCGAAAACACTTCCACTTTTCCACCAACTTTCTATTGACATTATCCGCTATTAGCGATACTATAATATCGCTAATAGCGAGGTGATAATTATGGACATTACCAACGAATTCCCCAAGTTTCTCTCAGAAATGGTCGAAAGCCTGTTTGGTACAAACAAACGTTATACTGAGCTGTGCCACTTGGAAGGAGACGCCATCACTGCCATTTCCGACCTGATTGGCGAGGAGTATACCGACCGGCTCATCGGCATCCAGGCAGACTGCATGGCCTTCGAGCGGATGTACTGTTTCCTGCTCGGTCTGCGCCTGGGGGCGGAATTATTGAATTATTAACCCCGCCAGGGCGTCCAGGGCGCGTTGAGAGATGGCGGCGTTCTTCTCCCGCTTACCCTTGATCTTGTAGCCCAGAGGGGGCAGGATGCCGAAATTCACGTTCATGGGCTGGAAGTCGGTGACGCTCTCGTTGGAGATATAGAGGGCCAGGGCCCCGATGGCGGTCTCCTGGGGGAAATCCGCCGGGGCCTTCCCCTCCAGCCGTCTGGCCAGCTCGATGGCGCACAGGACGCCGGAGGCGGTGGACTCCACGTAGCCCTCCACGCCGGTGATCTGCCCGGCGAACATGAGGCGGGGGGCCTCCTTCACCTGGTAATAGCGGTTCAAAAAGCCGGGGGAGCGCAGATAGGTGTTGCGGTGCATCACCCCATAGCGCAAAAACTCGGCGTTTTTCAGGGCGGGAATCATGGAGAACACCCGCTTCTGCTCCGGCCATTTCAGATGGGTCTGGAAGCCCACCAGATTGTAGACGCTGCCCTGGGCGTTGTCCTTTCTGAGCTGGACCACGGCGTAGGGCTCCCGGCCGGTCCTGGGGTCCTTGAGGCCCTTGGGCTTGAGGGGGCCGTAGCGCAGGGTGTCCTCCCCCCTTCTCGCCATGACCTCCACGGGCATACAGCCCTCAAAGACGCTCTTGTCCTCGAAGCCGTGGACCTCAGCCTCCTGGGCGGCGGTGAGCTCCTTCCAGAACGCAAAATACTCCTCCCGGGAGAGGGCGCAGTTGATGTAGTCCGCCGTGCCCTTGTCGTAGCGGGAGGCGAACCAGGCATGGTCCATGACCACGCTCTCAAAGGACACCAGGGGGGCGGCGGCGTCAAAGAAATTGAGGGTGGCGCTCTGTGGGAAAGCGGCGTGGATGGCGGCGGTGAGCCCCTCCGAGGCCAGGGGCCCGGCGGCGATGATGACGTTCCCCTCCGCCGGGAGGGCGGTGACCTCCCCCTCCACCACGGTGATGAGGGGGTGGCTTCTGATCTTCTCCGTCACGGCGGCGGAGAAGGCGTGGCGGTCCACCGCCAGGGCGCCCCCCGCCTCCACCCGGTGGGCGTCGGCGCAGGAGAGGATGAGGCTGTCCAGGCGGCGCAGCTCCTCCTTCAAAAGGCCCACGGCGTTTTCCAGTTGGTCGGAGCGCAGGGAGTTGGAGCAGACCAGCTCGGCGAAGTCCGGGCTGTGGTGGGCGGGGGTCATCCGCTGGGGCTTCATCTCGTGAAGCTCCACGGGGACGCCGCGCTTCGCCAGCTGCCAGGCGGCCTCACAGCCTGCCAACCCGGCGCCGATGATGATGACGGGTTCCATGGGTGGGGCCTCCTCTCCGGCGGGCGGTCACGCCCGCTTATTCCTTCGTCTTTTTGGCTGTGGTCTTCTTCGCGGCGGTCTTTTTCGCCGCCGGTTTCTTGGCGGCGGGTTTCTTGGCCGCCGGCTTTTTCGCCGGGGCCTTTTTGGCGGCGGCCTTCTTCGCCGGGGCTTTCTTTCCCTCCCCGGGGGCCTCCGCCCCCTCGGCGGGCGCCTTCTCCCCCTGGCCGTCGGTTTTCTTTTTATAGTAGCCCCGCTGGTCCTCGGGCAGGAAATCCGGACAGTCGGGGTTGGCGCAGAAGGGCTTCTTGGCCCCACGGCCCGAGCGCTTGAACATGGTCTTGCCGCAGGTGGGGCAGTTGTCCGCCACCGGCACGTCCCAGGTCATGAAGTCGCACTTTTCGTGGGGGTTGCCCTCCTTGACCACGTTGAACTCGCAGCCGTAGTAGGTATAGCCCCGCTTGGAGGTCTTTTTCAGGATGCGGCCCCCGCACTTGGGGCACTTGCCCGGCATTTCCACCACGATGGGCTGGGTGTGGCCGCACTCGGGCCAGCCGGGACAGGCCAGGAACCGGCCGAACCGGCCGGACTTGAACACCAGGTTCCGCCCGCACAGGGGGCAGATCTCGTCGGAGACCTCATCGGGGACCTTGATGCGCTCCCCGTCCAGGTCGTTTTCCGCTTTCTCCAGCTCCTTGGAGAAATCCCCGTAAAAGTGCTTCAGGAGGGCCTTCCAGTTCTCCTTGCCCTGCTCCACCTGGTCCAGACGGCTCTCCATCTGGGCGGTGAAGTCATAGTCCAGGATGTCGGGGAACTTATCCTTCATCAGGCCCGTGACCACCTCTCCCAGGGGGGTGGTGCGCAGATACTTCCCCTCCTTCACCACGTACTCCCGGCTCTCGATGGTGGAGATGGTGGGGGCGTAGGTGGAGGGGCGGCCGATGCCCTTTTCCTCTAGGGCCTTGATGAGGCTGGCCTCGGTGTACCGGGCGGGAGGCGTGGTGAAGTGCTGCTCGGGCTTGAGGGCCTTCAGGTCCAGGGCCTCCCCCTCCTTCAAATCGGGCAGGGGGGACTGGTGGACCTCGTCCTCCTCGTCCTTGCCCTCCACGTAGACGGCGGTGTAGCCGGCGAACTTGAGGGCGGTGTGGTTGGCCCGGAAGCGGTAGCCGGCGGAGGCGGCCTCGATGGTGACGGAATCGTAGACGGCGGAGGACATCTGGCAGGAGAGGAAGCGGCTCCAGATGAGCTTATAGAGCCGGAACTGCTCGCTGGTGAGGTCCTTCTTGATGTCCTCGGGCACCAGGTTCACGTTGGAGGGCCGGATGGCCTCGTGGGCGTCCTGGGCGCCGGATTTGGCCTTATAGTGCCGGGTCTCCGGAGGATAGTAGTCCTTGCCGTAGCGCCCCAGGATAAAGTTCCTGGCGGCGTCGATGGCCTCGTCGGACAGCCGCAGGGAGTCGGTTCTCATATAGGTGATAAGACCCACGGTGCCCTCGCCGGTGATGTCCACGCCCTCGTAGAGCTGCTGGGCGATGGCCATGGTGCGCCGGGGGGCCATGCCCAGCTTCCGGGACGCCTCCTGCTGGAGAGTGGAGGTGGTGAAGGGGGGCGAGGGGTTGCGGGTCTTGTCCTGGCGCTTGACGCCGGTGACGGTGAAGGGCTCGTTCTTCACCGCCTCCATAACGGTGTTGACCTCCCCTTCACTGGTAAGTTCCTGCTTTTTCTCCTTGCCGTAGAACCCGGCGGTGAACCGGCCCACGTTGGGTTTCACACGCTCCAGGTCGGCGTCCAGGGACCAGTACTCCTGGGGGACGAAGGCCCGGATCTCCTCCTCCCGCTCGCACACAAGGCGGGTGGCCACGGACTGGACCCGCCCGGCGGAGAGGCCCCGGCGGATCTTCTTCCACAGCAGGGGGGAGATCTGGTAGCCCACCACCCGGTCCAGCACCCGCCGGGCCTGCTGGGCGTCCACCAGGTCCATGTCGATCTGCCGGGGGGCGGCGATGGACTCGTTGACCACCTTCTTGGTGATCTCGTTGAAGGTCACCCGGTAGGTGCTCTCGTCGGGGAGCTTCAACAGTTCCTTCAAATGCCAGGAGATGGCCTCGCCCTCACGGTCGGGGTCGGTGGCCAGAAAGACTTTGTCGCTCTTCTTGGCGGCCTTCTTCAAATCCGCGATAATGTCTTCCTTGCCCTTGATGGGCTGGTAATCCACGGCGAAATCCCGGTCGGGGTCCACGCCGATCTTGCTCTTGGGCAGGTCCCGGACGTGGCCCATGGAGGCCTTGACCTCAAAGCCGGGGCCCAGATATTTGGTGATGGTCTTCGCCTTTGCCGGGGACTCCACGATCACAAGGTTCATATTTGTTTTTGTAGCCACATTATACCTCCGGGGTTCTATCATTACGGCGTCAGAAGCACCGCTGCTGTAAATCGTTTTCCGGGCCGCTCCTCCACCAGCCCCCGCACCTGAAGCATGGTGAGGGCGGAGAGGACCCGGCGGGCGGGGATCTGGACAGCTTCCACCAGGTCGTCCGCCGTCAGGGCCCGGCGCTGGAGGGCCAGAAGGAGGTCCCGCTCGTCGTCGGTAAAGGCCTCGGGGTCGTCTGATAAAGAAATATATGCCCGCGGCCGCTCCTTGTCAACCTCTTTTTCCGCCGGTTTCTCTTCTTTCCCCTCGGGAACGGGGGCTTCCAGCCGCTCCCGGACCGCCTCCGCCTCCATGGGCGGCAGGGGATGGACCCGGCTTGGAAACTGGGCGGCGAACTCCTCCAAAACATCCCGGGCGGAGAGGACCAGCTTGGCCTCTCCCCGCTGGATCAGCCGGTTGGCCCCCAGGCTGGCCGGTCCGTCGGCGGGGCCGGGGAAGGCGAATACCTCCCGGTTCTGCTCCAGGGCCGCGTGGGCGGTGATGAGGGCGCCGCTGGGCTCCCCCGCCTCCACGACCACCACGCCCAGGGACAGGCCGCTGAGGATGCGGTTGCGGACGGGAAAATGGAAGCCCGCGTGCTCGGTGCCCGGCGGATATTCACTGACCAGGGTGCCCGCGGCGGCCACGTCGGCGTAGAGCCAGCGGTGCTGCTTGGGGTAAACTACGTCGATGCCGCCCCCCAGCACGCTGACCACGCCGCCCCCACCCTTGAGGGCGCCCCGGATGCCGGCGGCGTCGATACCCTCGGCCATGCCGGAGACCAGCATTGCCCCGGAGCGGGCCAGCTCCAGGCCCAGCTTTCCCGCCAGGCCCTCGCCGTAGGGGGTGGAGCTCCTTGTCCCCACCACGCCGATGGCCAGCTCTTCGTCCACCGCCAGCTCCCGCCCCTTGAGGTAGAGGACGCAGGGCGGATCATAGATCTGGGCCAGCCGCTCCGGGTAGTTGGCGTCCTGGATGGTGAGGATGCGGATGCCCAGCCGGTCGCAGTCGGCCAGGATCCGCTCCGCCCCGGACAGGTCCTTGTCTTCCAGGGCTTTCCGCTTGGCCGCCGGGAGGCCCAGCAGCCCGTATTCCTCCGGATCGGCAAAATAGACCGCCTCGGGGGTGCCGAAGCGCTCCAGCAGCTTCCCCGCCTCTGCGGGCTGGAAGCCCCGGCGGGTGGTGAGCCAGAGAAAGTATTTCAGGTTAGCCATACCTGGGCCTCCTTTCGACTACCGCCAGCCCTCCCAGAGGACCACCGCCGCCGCCACGGCGGCGTTCAGAGATTCGCATTTCTCCTCCATGGGGATCTTCAGAGCCTTTTCGCACAGGGCCAGCATCTCCTCCGAGATGCCCCTCCCCTCGCTGCCGATCACCACGGCGGCCCGGGACAGGTCCGCCCGGCGGACGTCCACCGTATCCTCCCGCAGCGCCGTCGCGTAGAACGGAATGCCGGAGGCGTCCAGAAGGGCCTTCACCGCCCGGGGCTCCCCCCGCCACACAGGCAGGCGGAAGCAGGCCCCCATGGTGGCCCGCACCGCTTTTGGCCCGAAGGGATCGGCGCAGCCACCGGTGAGAAGGAGGCCCTTGGCCCCCATGGCGTCGGCGGTCCTCCACACGGTCCCCAGGTTGCCCGGGTCCTGGACCCCGTCCAGCACCAGATAGCGGCCCGGCTCCAGCTTGTCCGGCAGAGCGGCGCCGGGCAGGGCGCAGAGAAAGACCACCCCCTGGGGGCTCTGGGTGTCCGCCAGGGATTTCAGCACATCCCCCGGGGTCTCCACCCGGCGGGCCCCCGGAATCTCGGGCAGGGCCGTCCCCTGGGCCGAGACCACGGCAGGCACCCGCCAGCCCCACTTGAGGGCCTCCGCCAGAAGCTTGGGCCCCTCACAGACGAACAACCCCTGGCTACGGCGGAACGAGGCGGAGGCGTTCAGTTTCCGGATCTGCTGGAACAGAGGGTTCTGGCGGCTGGTGACCTGCTCCATCACTTCACCTCGTGCAAAAGGTTGATGGCCTCGCTGCGGCCCAGGACCACCACGTGGTCCCCGTTCTCCAGCACATACTCCGCCCCCGGCGCCACGTCCAGGGCATGGTCGGCGTCCTTGGCCTTGCGCACGGCGATGATGTTCACGTGGTAGGTGTTGCGCACGTCCAGCTCCCGGATGCTGTGATAGCGCCAGGAGTTGGGCACCGCCAGCTCCACGATGCCGTAGTCGTCGGAAACCTCGATGAAGTTCAGCACGTTGGAAGAGGACAAGCCCTGGGCCAGCTTGACCCCCATCTCATGTTCAGGGAACACCACCCGGTCGGCCCCGATCTTCTCCAGCACCTTCCGGTGGACGTGGCTCTGGGCCTTGCAGATGACCTCTTTCATGCCGATGTCCTTGAGGTTCAGGGTAATGAGGGCGGAATTGCCCACGTCATCCCCCACGGCCACGATGGCGCAGTCGTAGTTGCGCACCCCCATGGCCCGCAGCACGGCGGGGTCCCGTGCGTCCCCCGCCACGGCGTGGGTCACCTGGTCGGCCACCTTCTGCACGTTCTCCTCCAGGCCGTCGATGGCCAGCACCTCGTGCCCCAGGGCGGACAGCTCTGTGGCCACGGCGGTGCCGAAGCGGCCAAGACCGATGACAACGAATGTTTTCATAGATGCATCCTCCTTCCGCTTCCCACGGACGCAGCCGTGGCTGCGGTTCGCGCCTTTTGGCGCGTTGGGGTGTTTCGCCTGTGGGCGAAACACCCACGCAGGGCCAATTCATTTGGCCCGAGCAATCAAATCCGGGGGGTCCCCGGAAGCGCGGGACGCGCTTTTGGGGCGGCCACGGCGGTGCCAAAGCGGCCAAGGCCGATGACAACAAATGTTTTCATATGAGCACTTCCTTTACGGTGGGTGGGGGAAATCTCAATAGGCTCCCCTCATCCGCCCCCTGCGGGGGCACCTTCCCCCGGGGGAAGGCTTTTTGGGGGGGTCACCCGATCATGATATTGAACTCGGGGTATTTGATGTGCAAAGCGTCCTTCCTGCGCATGAGGAAGGCAATGGAGAAGGACAGCACTCCCACCCGCCCGGTGTACATGAGAAGGATCAGGAGGGCCTGGGACACCCTGGACAGTGAGGCGGTAATCCCCGCCGTCAGCCCCACGGTCCCCAAGGCGGAGGCCGTCTCGAAGGCCGCGTGGAGGAAGGGCACCCCGTCCGCCAGGGAGATGAGCATGGCGCCCCCCACAAAGAGGAGCAGCACCATCAAAAAGAGGTTGACCGCGTTCATGGCCCGGCGGGCGGGCAGGGTCCGGCCCCGGAAGGTGATGCTCTCCCGCCCTCTCAGGCCGGTGAGAAGCACCATGAAAAGCACCCACACCGTCACCGTCTTGATGCCGCCGGCGGTGGAGCCGGAGGAGCCGCCGATGAGCATGAGGATACAGCTCATGACCATGGAGTTGTCCCGCATGGCCCCCTGGTCGATGACGTTGAAGCCCGCCGTTCTGAGGGTCGTGGACTGGAAGAAGGCGTTGAGCCACTTCTCCCCCAGGGGCATCCCCCCCAGGGTGTCCGGGTTGCCCCCCTCCGCCAGGAGGAAAAACACCGTCCCCCCCGCCAGCAGCAGGCCGGTGAGACACAGCACCAGCTTGGTGTACAATGTCAGTTTCCTCCAGCTGCGCTTCCGGGCCACGTCCTCCCAGACAAAAAAGCCCAGGCCCCCGACGATGATGAGCCCCGCCGTGGTCAGCAGCATCACCGGGTCGTCGTGGAAGGCGGACAGGCTGGAGTAGGGCCCGGTCTCCCCGCCCATCAGGTCGAAGCCGGCGTTGCAGAAGGAGGACACGGAATGAAACACGGCGTGCCAGATCCCCCGCAGCAGCCCGAACCGGGGCACCAGCCGGGTGGCCATCAGCACAGCCCCCGCCGTCTCCAGGACCGCCGTCCCAGCCAGGGCCCGGCGGACCACCCGCACCACCCCGTCCAGGTCGTTGAGGTTCAGGGTGGAGACCATGATGAGCCGCTCGGACAATCCGATGCGCCGGTGGAACAGGAAGGAGATGAGGGTGATGACCGTCATGAAGCCCAGCCCGCCCAGCTGAATGAGCAGCAGGATGACCGCCTGCCCGAAGGGGGACCAGGTCAGCCAAGTGTCGGCCACCACGAGCCCCGTGACGCAGGTGGCCGAGGTGGCGGTGAACAGCCCCGTAAAAAAGCCCGCACTCTCCCCGGACCGGGCGGCGATGGGTAGCGTGAGGAGCAGAGCCCCGATCAGGATGATCAAGCCGAAGGACATGGCCACCAGCCGGGTGGGATTAAGCCGCCGCCCGCGGATAAAATGATCTTGGATAAACCGGGCGATCCGTTCGTACAAACGGCACCCTCCTCTCCTCAGGGTGGGAACGCAGAAAGGCATACCGGCGAAGCAATGCCGCCGGTATGCCAGTCAAATCTCAAAGGGGTTTCATGGTGGGGAACAGGATAACGTCCCGGATGGAGTCGGAATTTGTCAGCATCATGACGCACCGGTCGATGCCGATGCCCAGGCCGCCCGTGGGGGGCAGGCCGTATTCCAGGGCGGTGATATAGTCCTCGTCCATCATGCCGGCCTCGTCGTCTCCCTTGTCCCGCAGCTCCACCTGCTTTTGGAAACGCCCCTTCTGGTCGATGGGGTCATTGAGCTCAGAGAAGGCGTTGCCCATCTCTGAGCGGCAGACGAACAGCTCGAACCGCTCGGTGAGCCGGGGGTCCTTGGGGGAGCGCTTGGCCAGGGGGGAGACATCCACCGGGTGCATGGTGATGAAGGTGGGCTGGATGAGCTTCTCCTCCACCTTCTGGTCGAAACACTCATAGAGGGCGT
Source organism: Pseudoflavonifractor phocaeensis (assembly GCF_038439875.1). NCBI lineage: Bacteria > Bacillati > Bacillota > Clostridia > Eubacteriales > Oscillospiraceae > Pseudoflavonifractor > Pseudoflavonifractor phocaeensis. The sequence continues at coordinate 31,963 of NZ_JBCDMT010000006.1, read as the reverse complement.
TGCCCCAGGTCTTGTCGGCGGTCTCGGGCAGCTCCACGCCATGGGCCTTGGCGGCGGCCACCGCCTCGGCGTCGGAGTCGATGGCCATGAAGTCGATGCCCACGTACTGCTTCACGGCCTCGGCCATGGTCAGCCGGGGCCAGCCGGGGGTCAGGTCCAGTTTCTCCCCCTGCCACTCCAGCTCGTAAGTGCCCAGAATCTCCTTGGCGGCGGAGGACAGCAGGTCCTCGAAGAGGTCCATCATATCGTTGAAGTCGGCGTAGGCCTGGTAGAGTTCGATGGTGGTGAACTCGGGGTTGTGCTTGGGGTCCATGCCCTCGTTGCGGAAGATGCGGCCGATCTCATACACCCGGTCCAGCCCGCCCACGATGAGCCGCTTCAGGGGCAGCTCGGTGGCGATGCGCATGTACATATCCAGGTCCAGGGTGTTGTGGTGGGTGATGAAGGGCTTGGCGGTGGCGCCGCCGGAGATGGTGTTGAGGACGGGGGTCTCCACCTCCATGTAGCCTCTGGCGTCCATGAAGTTGCGCACGTGCTTGATAAACTGGGAGCGGATGATGAAGTTCCGCTTCACCTCGGGGTTCATGATGAGGTCCACGTACCGCTGGCGGTAGCGCAGCTCCTTGTCCTGAAGGCCGTGGAACTTCTCGGGCAGGGGCAGCAGGGACTTGGACAGGAGGGTGATGTCCTTGGCCCGGACGCTCATCTCCCCCCGCTGGGTGCGGAACACCTCGCCGTCCACCCCAACGATGTCGCCGATGTCAAATTTCTTGAATTTCTTGTAGACCGCCTCGTCCATCTCGTCCTGGCGGGCGTAGAGCTGGATGCGGCCGTCCCGGTCCTGGAGGTCGCAGAAGCTGACCTTCCCCATCCCCCGCTTGGACATAAGCCGCCCGGCCACCTTCACGCTCTGGCCCTCCATGGCGTCAAAGTTCTCCTTTATCTGCCGGGAGGTGGCGTCCCAGGCGAACCGGGTCTGCTGGAAGGGGTCCTCCCCCGCCTCCTGGAGGGCGGCCAGCTTCTCCCGGCGCAGGCGCAGCAGCTCGGAGAGCTCCTGCTCGGTCTGGGGGGCGCTGTTCTTCTGTTCCTCTGCCATCTTGTACTCTCCTATTCAAAGCCGCGGGCGGCTCTCGATTTCTTTGGTAAGGTCAGGCCTTCTGGATGGCAAGCACCTGATAGTGGAGGATGCCGGCGGGGGCTTCCACGTCCACGTCGTCCCCCACCACCTTGCCAAGCAGGGCCTTGCCGAAGGGGGAGTCCTCCGAGATGCGGCCCTGCATGGGGTCGGCCTCCTGGGAGCCCACGATGTGGTAGCTCTCCTCCTCGTTGAACTCCTTGTCCAGCACCTTCACCAGGCTGCCCAGACCGACGGCGTTGGCGTCGGCGGCATGCTCTTCGATAATGACGTAGTTGGCCAGGACCTCCTCCACCTCCGCGATGCGGGAGTAGAGCTTGCCCTGCTCGTTCTTGGCCTCGTCGTACTCGCTGTTTTCGCTCAGGTCCCCGAAGGACCGGGCCTCTTTGATCTGCTCGGCAACTTCCCGCTCCCGGACGGTCTTCAGGTACGTCAGCTCTTCCTGCAGCTCTTGCAGGCGCTTCGGGGTCAGTTTATACTGCTTCGCCATGGCTCTAGTCACCTTTCTTTAATTGCCTATTCCATGAGAAAAGAGCCGTTGCCGGCTCATCTCAGTTAAATACATGTCCCTTTTACATTATCCTGTATTATATGTATTTTCTCCCGTCCTGTCAAGGGCCTTCCGCCCCGGAAGGATGGTGATTTCTTCCAGTGTCCTCCGTCCGGTCTCCCAGAGCAGCTCCAGCAGCGGCAGGGGTTCCAGCTCCCGGGGCAGCTCCTCCCGCCCCAGGCCCAGGGTCAGACCCGCCAATTCCGGCTCCCCCCACAGCCGCAGCGGGGTCCCCGCCGGGCTGTTCCGGGGGGACAGCTCCAGGGATACGGCGGGCGCCGGCCCCTGGCCCAAATGGAGGGGCGCCGCCCCGTACCGCCCCCTCAGATGGGCCGCCAGCTCCTCCTCTCCCCTGTCCAGGTCCAGTAGGAGGGCGCCCACCCGGGGGCAGAGTTCCTCCGCCAGGGCCCAGGCCGTCTCGTCCGCCCGCCCACCCCGGAGGGCCACGGCCCGCCGCCGCTCGGGCATATGTTCCAAAAGGGCTAGGGCCAGCCCAGCCCCCTTGGCGCGGCACAGGGGCAGGGGATCCACCGGAGAGACCCCCGCCTCCCGCAGCTCTTCCCAGCCGTCGAACCCCGGGGCGGCCAGGGCCCGGCGGGCCCCCTGGCGCAGCAGCGCCCTGGCCCCCTGCCGGAGCCTGCGGCCCCGCCCTCCCGCCGGAAGGCCCACCGCCAGCAGGGGCAGCCCCAGGACCCGCTGGGGCTCCACCCTGGGCCGCCACCGCCGTTCCCCCGTCCAGTAAATCCATCCCACCATGGGCCAGCCCCCTTTCAGGGGATGGTATGCGGCCGGGAAGGCGGGTATTCCCGAAAAAACGGGCCCCCTTCCGGAAGGCCCGTTCATTTAATATCCCAAAAGCTCCAGCGCCTTTTGGAGCTGGGCGTCGGCGCCGTGGTCCAGCTTTCCCGCCGCCAGGGCGGCGGCGTCCTGGTCGGAGAAGGCCACCCGGGCGTCCAGGGTCACTCCTGTGCCGATGAGGGAGACCCCCTCCCCCGTGAAATACTTGGCGGTGGACAGGTTCAGCGCTCCGCCGCCGGCCAGGGCGATGGCCTGCTGGGAATAGCCCTTGCCCGAGGTCTCCTCCCCCACCACCGGGGCCCCCGCCGCCTCCCGAAGCTCGGCGGCAAAGAGCTCCGCAGCGGAGTAGGTGTTGGCGTTCACCAGCACCGCCATGGGCACGCCCACGTGTTCCTCGTCGGACTCCACCACCTCTTCCGGCCCCCCCTTGCTCCGGGTGCGGAAAATGGGCCCCTCGGGCAGCAGGCGGTCCAGCATATCGGTGAGCTCTCCCACGTAGCCGCCCCCGTTGTCCCGCATGTCGAAGACCAGAGCCCGGGCCCCCTGGTCCAGAAGGGCGTCCACCTCCTCCCGGAGGCGTTTGGCGCTGTTGGAGTAAAAATTCTCTACCTTAATATAGCCCACGCCGCCGTCCAGCAGCTCGCTGGAGACCGGGTCGGTCTCCACCGCCCCACGCAGGAGCGTGACCTCCCGCACTGCACCGTCGGGAGCCAGGAGGGTAAGAGCCACCGGGGTGCCCGCCTCCCCCATGACGGCCTCAGAGCCGTCGTAGCGGGCCTCTCCGGCCACGGAGGCGCCGTCCACCGCGGTGATGATCTCTCCCGCCTCCACGCCGGCCTCTCCCGCCGGGGAGCCTTTTTTTACAGAGAGGATGGTCATGCCCCGCTCGTCTTCGAATCCCACGGTGATACCCACGCCGATATAGGTGTTGGTACGGCGCTGGTTCTGGGCCTCGTAGGCCTCCGCCGTCAGATAGTGGCTCCACCGGTCGCCCAGGCCGTCCACCATCCCCGCCAGGGCGCCGTCCGTCATGGCCTGGGGGTCATAGTCCCCCACGAACTGGGTGCGGATCACCGCCAGCCCCTCCAGCAGGGGCACCGCCTGGGGGCCCAGGACCACCCAGGCCGCCAGCAGGGCCAGGGCCAGGGCGGCCACCGCCCCGCCCAGGGCGGAGAGCAGCAGTTGAAGGGTAGAAAAATGTCTTTGCCTCATTTGGGTCATCCTTTCAGCGCAAAGCGGGCGGAGAGTCATTCTCCGCCCGCTTGAAGTCCGCTCAGTAGAAATTCACACCGGGGAACATGCTCCGGGGGTCCTGGCGCACCCCGTTGATCCGCAGCTCCAGGTGAAGGTGGTTGCCGGTGGCGGAGCCGGTCATGCCAACGTAGCCCAAGGTCTGGCCCTGGCTCACCACCTGGCCCTCGCTCACCGCCCGGGAGGACATGTGGGCATAGAGGGTGGTCATGCCGTTGCCGTGGCTCACCACCACGTAGTTGCCGTAGGAGCTGGGGGCATAGGCCGAGATGGTGACCACCCCGCCCTGGACAGCGGTGATGGTGGTGCCGCCGGGGGCGGCGATGTCGATACCGGTATGGTTGTTGTACTTGCCCGTGATGGGGTGGGTCCGGGGTCCAAAGTAGGAGGTGATGTGCGTATTGCTGGAGGGCAGGGGGTAATGGTACCCGGAGCCGGTGGTGAAGGTGATCTGCTGGGAGGCGATGAGCCGGTCCAGCTCTTTCTGCTTCTGGGCGATCTGGTTGTTGATCTTCTTCTCCTCGGCCTCCTCGGCCGCCACCAGGGCTTCGGCCGCGGCGGCCTGGCCCTTGAGCTCATCAAAGAGGGCCTGGGCCTCTTTGACCTTGGATGCCTGCTCGGCCCGCTGGGCGTCCAGCTCGGCCTTCTGCTCGTCCAGGGCGGCTTTGGATTCGTTAAGTCCCGCCAGGGTCTCCTCCACCTCCTGCCGGGCCGCCGCCAGGGTGTCCACCACGGTGTTGTCGTACTCCATGATCTCGTCCACCAGGGCCAGCCGGTCCAGAAGGTCGGTATAGTCCTTGGCCTCGAAGAGCACCGACCAGTAAGAGACGGTGCCCGCCTCCTCCATGGCCCTGGCCCGCTGGCAGAACCTCTCGTAGGCCGCCGCCTCCTTGGCCTGGGCGTCGGCCAGGGCCACCTCCTGCTCGGCGATGAGGCTGACATAGGTGTCGATCTGGCTCTGGGTATTGGCCACCTGGGCGTCGATGGCGGCCAACTGTTGGTCCAAGATCTGCTTGCGCTCCAAAGCCTTGGCCTTGTCGTTCTCGATGGCCTTCAGCTGGTCCTGGAGCTCTTTCTTCCGGGCCTTGGTGTCGGCGGCGTCCCCCTTGAGCCCGGAGATCTGGCTTTGCAGCTCACTCTGGCTGGCCGCCCGGGCCATGAGGGTGAAGGCGCTGCCCAGCAGGGGCAGCACCAGGGCCAGCACCATCACCAGGGCCAGGAGGACCGTGACGATCCGCCGCCAGTCCGGCCTGGCGCTCTTCTTTTTTGTCTGAGGCTGCTGTTTCAATGTACTTCCCTCCGACCGCGGCGCTTAAACCTGAAGGAACTTCCGGATGGCCATGACCGACCCTCCGGTGCCCACCACCAGCCCGGTGGCGGCAAAGACGCCCAGCACCCTGGCGGCGATGGCCTGGAAGGGGACAACGTCCAAGAGCTGGATGGTCTCCCCCGTGTTGATGGCCTGGGCGATCAAGCCGTAGACCCCCCACTGGAGAAGGAAGGCGATAACGGCGCCGGCCAGGCCCAAGAGCATGCCCTCAAAGATGAAGGGCCCCCGGACAAAGCCGTTGGTGGCGCCGCACATTTTCATGATGGCGATCTCGTCCCGCCTCGTGAAGGTGCCCAGCTTGATGGTGTTATAGATGATGAACAGGGAGATGAGCAGCAGGAGCACGATGAGGATGAGGGCCACGCCGGTGGCCACGTTGCGCACCAGCACAAAGCCCTGGGCCACCTCGGGGGCGGCCTGGAGGTTAACGATGCCTGCCACCCCCCGGACCTGGTCCATGGTCTCCTGCATTTTCGCGATGTCCTCCATGTGAACGGAGTAGCGGTCCCGGAACACTTCGTCCGGGAGGTCGGCATAGAGCCCGGCGTTCTTATCCTGGGCAAACTGGTCGGCGTAGTTGGCCTTGGCCTCCTCCTTGGTGGTGAAGGTCACGGAGGCCACGTTGGGCAGGGCCTCCAGCTTGGTCTGGAGGGCCAGGGCGTCCTCCCGGCTGTAACTCTCATCCACGAAGGCCAAAAACTCGTTGTCCCGCTCCAGATCCCCCAGCTTGTTCTCCAGGTTCAGCGCCACCAGGGAAAAGGACCCCATAATGATGAGGCAGGCCACGATCATGAACACGGCGGCAAAGGACATCAGACCGTGGGTGAAGATGGAGTGGAAGCCCTCGGAAAAATAATAGCTCAGATTATAATGTCTCTTCATTGTTATAATACCCGCCCGTCTCGTCGCTGATGATCCGTCCGCCCTCGATGGCGATGACCCGCTTGGAAAAGCGGTTGACCAGTTCCTTCTCATGGGTGACCACCAGCATGGTGGTGCCCAGCTCGTTGATCTTCTCCAGCAGCATCATGATCTCCAAAGACCGCTGGGGGTCCAGATTGCCCGTGGGCTCGTCGGCGATGATCATCTGGGGGTTGTTCACCAGGGCCCGGGCGATGGCCACACGCTGCTGCTCCCCGCCGGAGAGCTGGGTGGGGTAGCGGTCCTCTTTCCGGCTCAGGCCCACCAGGTCCAGCACGTAGGGGATGCGCTTGCGGATCTCCCGGGGGGAGGCCCCCACAGCCCGCATGGCGAAGGTCAGGTTCTCCCACACCGTTTTCTTGTCGATGAGCCGGAAGTCCTGGAAAATGACCCCCAGGGTGCGGCGCATATAGGGGATCTGGCCCGGCCGGATGCTGTTCAGGTTGTACCCGTTCACCATGATGCGCCCGCCGGAGGGGTGGACCTCCCCGGTGATGAGCTTGATGATGGTGGACTTGCCCGAGCCGGAGGGGCCCACCAGGAAGGCGAACTCCCCGTCGTCGATGCGCATGGAGACCCCTTTCAGGGCCTTGGTGCCGTTATCATAGGTCTTTTGAATGTCTAAGAGGCGTATCATTCGCAAGCTCCTCATAACAACGATTGACAATCAGACGCGGACGGTCGGTCCGTCCAGGTTCGATTGTCAATCGTCATTCGTATCTAAAATATGTACCCGCTTTAGTTGTCGATGCCCCGGGAGACCAGGTACTTCTTGACCATCAGGGCCACCTTGAAGGTGATGGCGTCGTCAAATTCCCGCAGGTCCAGCCCCGTCAGCTTCTTGATCTTCTCCAGCCGGTACACCAGGGTGTTGCGGTGGACGAAGAGCTTCCGGGCGGTCTCGGACACGTTCAGGTTGTTCTCGAAGAATTTGTTGATGGTGAATAGGGTCTCCTGGTCCAAAGCGTCGATGGGGTTCTTCTTAAAGACCTCCTGGAGGAACATCTCGCACAGAGTGGTGGGCAGCTGGTAGATGAGCCGCCCGATGCCCAGGTTGTCGTAGTTGATGACGCTGCGCTCGGTGTCAAAGACCTTGCCCACCTCGATGGCCATCTGGGCCTCCTTATAGGAGCGGGCCAGGTCCCGGATGTTGGTGACCACCGTGCCGATGCCCACCACCGCCTTCAGATCCAGCTCGGACACCAGGCCCTCCTCGATCTGCTGGGCGATCTTATCCAGCCGCTTGCCCTCGGTCCCCTCGGGAAGCTGCTTGATGACGGCCACGTCGGTCTCGCTGATGGAGAGCACGAAGTCCATCTGTTTATCGGGGAACATGGCCTGGATGGCGTCGATCATGGCCGGGTCGGCGGGCTCGGCCTGCCGCACCAGGAAGACCCCCCGGGGCACGTCGCACACAAAGTGCAGCTCCTTGGCCCGGACATAGATATCCCCCAGGAGGATGTTGTCGGAGATGATGTTTTTGACAAAGGTCCCCTTGTCGTGCTTCTCCTCATAGCTCTGCTTGGCCCCGTTGAAGGCCACGGCGGCCAGGTGGCACAGGGAGCGGGCGAAGTCGTCCTCCCCCTGGACAAAACCGGCATAGTCGAACTGGGCGCCCCAGCTGGCCAGGGTCTTGAAGGTCCTTCCCTCATAGTGGACCATGCCGCCGTCGGCGGCATTGAGCTGGTCCACCACGCCGCCCCAGCGCTCTCCGATCAGAGAGAGCTCGTCGCAGGCCACGACGGTGCCTTCGGCGTCGATAACGCCTACCGCCCGGTCCGTCCCTTCCTTCATCTGTAAAACGACACTCTGAAAGATCCTGTTGGACATCTGGAATGCCTCCTTGCTTTAATTCCCACCCGGGCGGTCAATCTTTGGTTTACAACACTCAACGCCTTTTATTATAACGGCTTTTTTCTCCCTTTTCAATAGCAAATTGAAAGATTTTTGTGGAAAATGCCGAATCTCATTTTATCCTGTCCCACCGGCGGCCCGGAGGGCCTCCAATTCCGCCCTGGTCAGCTCCCGCCACCGGCCGGGGGCCAGGGCCTCGTCCAGAACCAGAGGGCCGAAGGTGAGCCGCTTGAGGTACACCACCGGCTTTCCCCGGGCGGCCATCATCCGCTTGATCTGATGGTATTTCCCCTCCCACAGGGTCACCAGCGCCTCCCCCGGGCCCAGCCGCTCCAGCCCGGCGGGCAGGCAGCGCAGGCCGCTTTGGAGGGTCATCCCCTCCCGGAAGGCCCGCTCGTCCCCCTCGTCCAGCGCCCCGTCTACCCGCACCAGATAGGTCTTCTCCACGTGGCGGCGGGGGGAGAGAAGGCCGTGGGCCAGGGCGCCGTCGTTGGTGAGAAGCAGCAGGCCCACCGTGTCCTTGTCCAGCCGTCCCGCCGGGAAGAGCCCCACCCGCCGCAGGTGCTCGGGCAGAAGAGAGAGGACGGTGGGCTGCCTGGGGTCGTCGGTGGCCGAGACCAGGCCCGCCGGCTTGTGGAGCATCAGGTACACCCGCTTTTCCCCGGAGAGCTCCTCCCCGTCCACCTGAAACCGGGCCCCCTCGGAAAATTTCTCCTCCCGCCGGAGGGAGGCGGCCCCGTCCACCGTCACCCGTCCGGTGCGGATCAGCTCGGCGGCCTCTTTCCGGGACCACCGGCCGGTATTGGCCAATATCTTATCCAGGCGCTCCACGATGCCGCCCCCCTGTTTTTTCTTTGGCTCTATCTTATCATATTTCCGCCCCATTTCCCATAGAAATTGAGCAAGGCTGAATAAAGGGGCGATGGCGGTGTTTATTTGGACAGCAAAGATCGACCGGCGCAAGACGGCGCTGGTCCTGGTGGGCGCGGTGGTGCTCTGCGGGGCGGTGCTGGCGGCCGTATTCCTGGGCACGAGGGGAACGGCGGCCTCCGCCGCAGTGAGCCCCAAAGGGGTCAAGACGGCGGAGGACCGGGCGGCCTACCTCACGGCCTGGGGCTGGCAGGTGCCGGACGACGCGGCGGAGGTGGAGGAGCTGGAGCTCCCCAAGGAGTTTGGTCCGGAGTACGACCAGTACATGTCCCTCCAGGCGGACCAGGGCTTCGACCTGACAAAGTACGCGGGCAAGCGGATCAAGCGTTACACTTACGATATCCTGAACTATCCCACCGGGGAGGCCGGGGTCCAGGCCCACCTGCTGATCTGCAAGAACACGGTGGTGGCCGGTGAGATCGTGGGCGAGGATTTCCTTCACGGCCTGGCCATGCCGGGATAACACAGAAAGGGCGCCCTTTCCAAACAATGTAATCGAGATAAGCAGGAAGCTGTTTTGCTCAGCAAAGCAGTTGACCCCCGCCCGACTTTTTGAAAGTGGGCGGGGGTCTTTTTTCTTGGCAGTTAATGATTAAAGGATACCTGCAATGGCCATTTTGAAACCGGCCAGCGCCTGCGCGTAGCTTTGAGGATTTTTGCCGATCTTCTGAGGATCATAGTCACACATACTAAAAATGCCCGCATAATGAGCAACGATTTTCTTCAGATTATTCTGAAGGAAAATCTTTGGCGTATGCGTCCAGCGGATCTCGCTTCGCCCGTTGTCCTCATATTTTTCCATCAACGCCTGAAGCCCATACACCAGCGGAACAATAAACCCCTCGGGACTAATGGTCTCAATCTCGACATCGGTGTACGGGGTCCTCTTGTCTTTCCGCTTTTCATTCAGCTTTTTAACGGCGGTAATTCGTCCGTAGCTGCCGCCGGCGGCATTGTACAGCTCAGGGAACACCGCATAGATATAATCGTAAAGTTCAGGCAGCTCAACCGCAATTTTAAATGCAGAACCCACTTCGAGATTTTCAAGCTCCCGCTTGTAATCCCCAGAAGTTTCAGCAGTAACTTCCGGAGAGCTCATCAGCTTCTCGAATTGCTTCAGACAGCCGCCTTTTCCCCGATAAATATTCTGTGCGAGGACGGGTTCAAGCGTTCTCCCGTTTGTGTCCTTGACCGGCGTAATAAGGTTCAAGGGAATCCATGCCAGCGCGATAATATCCTGCGCCTTAATGTCGCCGCCATCATTGGTTTTCCACTCGATTCGATTGCTGAGGGCAGGATTGCGCTTATCCATGAGGGACTTCAATGCATCGAAATACCCCAGCTGGTTTGCCTTGGCGGATACTTGCAGCTGCACATTATTGTTTCTTGCCGCACAGATTTCCAGCAGGTCGTTTTTGAATGCTTCAACAGAGGCCAGTTCATCCGCACTGCGGGGAACCAGAAGCTCAACCGGCACATAAAAGTTCAGACTGCCGATATCAGGATCTTTTCTCACGGCATCCAGATACTCATCAATCACATCCCGGTTCGCCTGCCACAGCTGCTTGAACTCGTCCCACGTCTTTGCCCCCTTGGGGAAAGACACCTCCCCATGCTCCATCGCCTTTTTCAGGATATGCAGGCCGATGGCAAGCGCATTGTGACCACCGTCCAGAATCCCCTCAATATTAGGATTATCAGGAGTTACTTTGACGCGGCCTCTATCCAGCCGTTCATACTGAGACGCTGCGAGCAGAATGCCTTTTGTCTTAAAGGGGAAAACATCGGGATCTGTTTCGATCGATTCCTGAATCGCATCGGTTACAGGGCCGGTTTTGGAAGAACGAGGATTTGCCTCCAGGTCCAGGGAATCAATGACAGGAATAAGATACTTGGCCTTGGTAAGCCCGACGATCTTGGTGATTTCTCCGACTGTCTGCTCAGTGGAAAAATCGAACTTGATAATGACGCTTGTGTTTCTGTTCAACATGTTTTGTCTCCTTTCACTATTGCGGTTCTGGAAACAAAAAGAGCCAACTATACAAGTCGGCTCTTGAAATACATAATTACAATATTTCCAGAACCTATCCAGGTGCATGTTTTACCTGCCCGCTATCCAGCCGGCACCTACATAATACCAAATTCGACTTGATTTGTCAATCCCTTACAAATTATGTCATAGTTAAGTTTGTTCATTTGAAATCCAAAGCGGTATTTTTAAGAATGACCTGCTTCACGCCTGTTCCCTCAATAAGTCTTTCAGGGCTGATTCGTCATCCAGTCATATTGATAGATCATCCTGGGCACTCCCCTCTTTTTCGTTGGATTATAATGGGGTGTATCAACATTTGCCCCGGCCTAATAGCCTCTCGCCCTTATAAATACAAAAAAGGAGCCAGTTTGTAAACTGACTCCTTTTTACATGGCATTTCCTTTTCAGGGCACCCTTTTTCTTATCTCGCCAGGGCCTTGCTCCCCAGATGGAGGAAGTACATGTAATAGATGCACCCGATGGCCTGCACCACACGGGACAGCAGATTCATAAAGCCTCCCATGTCCCCCAGGGCGTTCACCACGCTCAAAAGCTGGCAGAATACCACCACGGCGGCGCAGCCCAGGTACATCTTCCGGGCCTTGTCCTCCAAATCGGCCATCCCCCGCTCGCCCATGCACAGCTGGACGGTGGAGTCACAGACGTAGGCCATGCCCATGTAGGACACGATGGCGGAAACGGCCCGCAGCAGCAGGTAGACCCAGCTCCCCGTGATGGCGGCCAGCACATCGCAGACCAGCACGATCAGGATAAAGAACAGGGCGGTGCGGTAGCCCCCGTGGACCGACATAGCCTTGGCCAGCCCCAGGGCCGACAGAACCAGGCCGATCAGGTCGACGGCCACGTACAGGACGGTGATCACCGGCCCCAGAGCCGCCACACAGGCCAGAACCGCCGAAGCCACCAGCAGAAGATTTCCCCAGAATACCAGCCGCAGGCCCTTCCCGGCGGCGCTCGTGTTACTTCCCATGGTCTATTCTCCTTTTTCCTTTCGCAAATGGACGTTCAGATGGTTATAGGTCATCTCCACCCCGGCTCCGTCAAAGGCCTCCTTCACCTGTTCCAGCAGGTCGTAGTAGACCGGCCAGTAATCCTCGGTGGCGCACCAGACCCGCAGGATATACTCGATGGAGCTGTCGCCGTACCGGCAGACCCGAATGAGGGGCTCCGGCGTGGGCAGGGTCTTGGGGTGCTCCCCCACCACCCGGGCGATGCACTCTTTTACCGTCTTTTGAGGCGCGTCATAGGAGGCGCTGAACTTCAGCTCGATCTGACGCTTGTCGGCGGAGGTATAGTTGACGATGGTCTTGGCGGAGATCTCCCCGTTGGGCACGAAAATGATCTTGTTGTCCACCGTGCTCAGCTTGGTGTAGACAAGCCCGATCTCCACCACGGTGCCGCTGACCCCGCCGGCCTCCACGTAGTCCCCCGCCGTAAAGGGTTTGGACCCCAGGAGCATCAAGCCCCCCGCCAGGTTGGCCAGGATACCCTGGAGGGCCAGGGACAGCGCCAGTCCGGCCACGCCCAGCACCGCCACCAGGGAGGCCGTGGGGATCCCCAGATAGCCCAGCAGGACGCACAGGACCACCAGCAGCAGCACCCCCCGCAGGGCCGAGAGGAGGAACCGGTGGGCGCTCTTATCCAGGGATGTCCGGGAGATGGCCCGCCTGGCCAGAGCCATCAGCACCTTCACCGCGATCAGGCACACCGCCAGCAGAAGCGCCAGTTCCAGCAGGCTCTCCCAGCTGATGAGCTGTTTTTTCAGAAGGGTCAGGATATTCCAAACCGTCTGCGTGGTCTCAGTGGAATCTGTTCCGTTCGGCATGTCCCGCGCCTCCCCCCTTTCCCGTCGATGGTGTTCAATACCGATTATTTTACGTCAGAACCGGTAAAAAAGCAATGAATTTCTGGTCACAGGCAGAGGCCCCCGGCCCGCAAGGACTGAACCCAGAACGGAAAAACCGCCACAGAGGGCACGCAAAATCTTTCCTTTGGCATTTCCAGAGAAAGCAAAAGGAACCCCGGCAATCCTGACGGATGCCGGGGTTCCTTACAGCACTCATTGAGAAAGGGCACAGGGAAGCCGCGCGCTTCTTTCTGAGGGCGGCCCCGCGCCGAAGCGGTTTTTACGCGTTGTCCGCAAGAAGCTGCCTGCCTCTTTGATAATACGCCTGCCAGTCCGCCGCCGGGACCATGCTGCCGCCGGTGGCCCAGACGATGTGGGTCGCCTCCGGCAGTCTGCCGGTCAGGCCCTCCCGGCGCTGGTACTCCTTGCCCGGCTTGCTGTCCTGGATCCATCCGGGACCGGTCATCCCGGCCAGGGCGCTGGGCTCCAGATGGATCCCCTCCCGGTCGGCCAGGGTGGTCAGCAGACGGTACAGGTGCTCGTCGGAAATGGTATAGCACCCGGACAGGAAGGGTTCTATCAGCTTGCCCACGAACTGAGAGGGACGCCCCACCGCCAGGCCGTCGGCGGCGGTGCGGTTGTCGATGCCGAAATCGTTGACGCACACCTGGGCGTGGAGGCCGGTGGCCATGCCCAGCGTCATACAGGGGGCGTGGGTGGGCTCGGCAAAGAAGCAGTGGACGTGGTCGCCAAAGACCTCTTTCAGGCCGAAGGCCACACCCCCGGGACCGCCGCCCACCCCGCAGGGCAGGTAGACAAACAGCGGATGGGCCTCATCCACGGGAGTCCCCCGCTCCTCCAGCTGCTTTTTCAGCCGGAGCGCCGCCACCGCGTAGCCCAGGAAGAGGTTTTTGGAGTTTTCGTCGTCCACGAAGTGGCAGCAAGGGTCCTTCTCCGCCTGGGCCCGCCCCTCGGTGATGGCTTTGCTGTAATCGTCCGAATACTCCACCACCGTGACGCCCTTGCTGCGCAGCATGTCCTTCTTCCACTGCCGGGCGTCGGCCGACATGTGGACCGTGACCCGGAAGCCCAGCTTGGCGCTCATGATGCCGATGGACAGGCCCAGGTTGCCGGTGGAGCCCACCGCGATGCCGTACTTGGAAAAGAGCTCCACGAACCGGGGCTCGGCCAGGACCCTGTAATCCTCCTCCAGGGTGAGCATCCCGCTCTCCAGGGCGATCCGCTCGGCCACGCACAGCACCTCGTAGATGCCGCCCCGGGCCTTGATGGAGCCGGAGACGGGCAGGTGGCTGTCACACTTCAGCAGGAGGGTCCCCTCAACCCCCAGTTCCTCGGCCATCCCGCCGATCTCCCGGAGGGGGGATTCCAGGATGCCCCCCGCCTGCTCCGTCTCGGGGAACACCTTCGCCAGATAGGGGGCAAAGCGGGCCAGCCTGGCCTCAGCCTCCCGGATGTCCGGCATCCCCAGGGGGCACGCCCCGGCGGCCTGGGCCGCCGGGAGCTTGTGCCCGTCCAGCCACATGGTCTCCCGCAGGGCGGTCAGGTCCCGGATGACCGGGACGGCACGCTCCCACTCCTCCAATGTCTTACCTTCAATTACCTTCATAGGTTCTGTTTCTCCTTACGCGAAATACAAGTTTCTATGCCCCCGGATCAGACCTTCGCCACTTTCTTGCCCCGCTTCCACATGGGGTTGCCCTCTTTGTCCCAGATGCCGATGCCGGTGGCGGCGCAGAGGATGGAGAAGATGGGGACGATGAAGATGAACCAGGCGAATTTGATGTACTCGGTGCCGCAGCCCAGGGTGCTCATCACGAACAGGGTGGCCACGCCCCAGGGGACGATGGGCGCGCTCAGAGTGCCCGAATCCTCCAGGGTCCTGGAGAGCACCCTGCGGTGGATGCCCATCCGGTCAAAGGCGTCCTCAAAGGTCTGCTGGGTGACGATGATGGACACGGTCTGCCCGCCGGCGGTGAGGAAGTTGACGATGTAGCAGTAGATCAGGGTGACGGTCACGAGGACGGTCCTGTTCTTGATGAACTTCAGCAGCACATCCTTGGCCAGCACGTCCAGGATGCCGGTGGCGGTGATGATGCCGCCCATGACGCTGGCGATCATGAAGGTGACCAGCAGCCCGGTCATGCTGGAGATGCCGCCCCGGTTGAGCATGGGGTCCACCAGGGCCACGCCGGTCTCGATGGAGAAGCCGTTGGCGGCGCAGTTCATCAGCTCCACAAGGCCCACGCCCTGGAACACCATGGCAAAGACGGCGCTGACCACCACGGTGATGCCCATGCCCAGCAGGGCGGGCAGCTTGAACACGGAGACCAGCAGCACCAGAACGGCGGGCAGGATGAGGATGGGATTGATCTTGAAGTGCTGGGTCAGGGTAGCGCAGATGAGGTCGGCCTTGCTGGAGTCCATCTCACCGCCGCTGTACACAAGGCCCGCAATGGTAAACAGCACCAGGGCCACCACGGCGGCGGGGATGGTGGTGTACATCATGGAGTTGATGTGCTCATACAGGGGCACACGGCTGACTCCGGAAGCCAGGTTGGTGGTGTCCGACAGGGGGGACATTTTGTCGCCGAACCAGGCGCCGCAGACCACCGCGCCGATGACCAGGGGCACGGGGATGGAGGTGGTGGAGGCCACGCCCACCATGGCCAGGCCCATGGTGGCCACACTGCCGAAGGAGGTTCCCGTAAACTCAGCGCTCAGGGCGCACAGCACGAAGGCCAGGGGCACCAGGATCTTGGGGGAGATCAGCTTCATGCCGTAGTACATCAGGGAGGGCACGGTGCCGCCGGCCATCCAGATGCCCACCAGCATGCCCACCATAATGACGATGAGGAAGGTGGGGATACAATCCGCCACCACGCGAAGCAGGGTCTTTTCCGTCTCCGCCCAGGAGATGCGCAGGATAAAAGCGACGGCCGCGGCAATGATGGCCGCCACGAACACGGACATGGTCGTGTCCACGTTCAGGTTGATCAGGATCACCAGCACGGCGATGATGACCACAAAGGACCCAACCGCGAAGGCCGGAGAGGGTGCTTTGCGCTCTTTGACTTTTTTCTCTGTTTCCATACTTCTCTTCCTTTCAACACAACATCTGGCTATTTTACGGGCGTTTCAAGATATGAGCCGACCCCCTTTTCCTCGCCCAACAGCTCTCTGGTCAAAAACCGCATAGCCGAATCCATCCGCGCCTGGCGGAACGCGAAGGATTTAAACCGGTGCTCCGCCCCCTGGACGATGAGCAGCTGGGCCCGGTCTCCGTAGATCTCCTTGTAACGCCTGGAACAGTCCGCGGAGGCGGTGATGTCCTCGTCCCCGTGCACCAGGTTGACCCGCTTGGTGAACTTGGCCGCCACGGCAAAGGGATCGATCTTCAGCGCGTCGTAGTAGAACCCGACGCCCAGCTTCACGCCCTCCACGTCCGCGCAGCCCTTCTCCTCGATGTCGGAGACATCCTGGCCGCACAGCACCTTGCCCCGCATGTTGTACACCACGTCCGGCGCCGGGCACCACAGGCTCAGGGCGCAGACGTCGGCGTCCCGTTCCCCCGCCACCATGGAGGCCACGCAGCCGCCCATGCTCAGGCCGTGGATGGCCACACGGTCCAGATCCACGAACTCCAGGGTTTTGACATAGTCCAGGATGGCCTTGCCGTCGGCCACCTCCCGGGAGACGGTCATATCCTCAAACCGTCCGTCACTGTCGCCGCTGCCCGCGAAGTCGAAGCGCACACTGGCGATCCCCGCCTCGCACAGCCGCCGGGACAGCTCCGTATGGACAAAGTTGATCTCCGACCGGTCGTCGAACAGCCCATGGAACAGGACGACCATAGGCAGCTTCCCCTCCCGGCCCTCCGGAACATGGAGCATGCCCCGCAGCGTCAGGCCATTGCTTTCACACGTCACAAATCTTTCCACCGTATATCCTCCCTTTGATGCCTGCGCCCAATTTGATGCGGCGCTTTGAGATATATAAATTAATTATTGCTTTCTTACGTTCAGTATAGTTTAACTCCCTTGCTCTGTC
Source organism: Pseudoflavonifractor phocaeensis (assembly GCF_038439875.1). Classification (NCBI taxonomy): domain Bacteria; kingdom Bacillati; phylum Bacillota; class Clostridia; order Eubacteriales; family Oscillospiraceae; genus Pseudoflavonifractor; species Pseudoflavonifractor phocaeensis. The sequence goes on along the minus strand of NZ_JBCDMT010000006.1, from coordinate 15,227 downwards.
AACGGTTCTGCCGCAAATAAAATTAGTATAGATTATTTTTGTTAATTATATATAACTTCTCAAGTGAGAGTTTGTCGATTTGCCCAAGGAAAAATTGAATCCTCAGGCCAAATTTGGCCGCAAAAAAAGCCGCCCCTATTGGGGGCGGCTTTCCGGTCTTTAAAAGCTGGGCGGCGAGATGGCAAAAATGACTTTCACCATTTGGCTGGTCCTGTTTTTCCAGGAGTGCTCCGTAAACTGTGGAATCCGGATGCTGTCACCGGCGTGGAGCTCATAGCACTCCCCCGCCACGGTGATCTCCACATCTCCCTCGTCCACATAGGCCACCTCTTCCCCGCTGTGGGTCTGGGAGACGTCGGCGCTGTCGCTGTCCGGCGGGATCCGCATGAGGCAGAACTCAATGTTTCCGGAGGTGTCCGGTGTCAGAAGGTCATACATGACGTCCTTGTGTTCCGGCCGTCCGATGGTCTTGCGCATGTCACGGCGCACGATCATGTCCCGGGCCGCCATGTCCTCTTTGAAAAAGCGGAAAATGGGCACGCCCAGCACCTTGGAGATCAACTTCAGGGTGTTGATCGAGGGGTTGACCAAATCCCGCTCGATCTGGCTGAGCATCGAGGCGGTGAGCCCCGTCGCCTCTGCCAGTTCACGGATGGTCATTTTTTGTGCCGTACGGTAATTGCGTACTTTTTTCCCGATCTCCAGTTCGTCCATTTTACGACCTCAATCGCTTTCACATATTTTTCCTTATTTTATCACAACCTCCGCCGCCTTGCAAGCCGCCGGCGGGAGAAATGCCGCCGCCCCGCTCCGTCTCCCCGAAATCCAGCTCCCAATATTGACACCCGTTCACATTTGTGATATTATGCCATCATATTAACAACTGTTTACATCGGAAGAGAGGTCCTCATATGGGAGAAAGACCATACCACCACGGAAACCTGCGGACCGGGCTGATCGAGGAGGGGCTGGCCCTGATCCACGAGGAGGGGCGCGGAAACTTTTCCCTGCGCAAGCTGGCCAGGCGGCTGAACGTCTCCCCCGCCGCCTGCTACAACCACTTTCCCACCGCCGAGGCCCTTCTGGAGGAGATGCGGCGGTACGTGACCGAACGGTTCTGCGGCATTCTGTCACAGCAGGCCGCAGATGGACAGACCGGCTGCGCCACGCTCCGCATGGGCCGGGCCTACGTGGATTTTTTTGCCCGGAACCCCCACTACTTTTCCTTTCTCTACGAGAACGGCAATCTCGGCATCCGTCTCACCGAGGACTCCTTCGAGGGGGAATTCGAGCCCTTCCGGATCTTCAGGGCCCAAGCCTTCCAGGAGATGGAGCGGTGCCGTGTCCCGCCGGAGGAGCGGCGGGACGATCTGCTGGTCATGTGGGCCGCAGTCCACGGGTTGGCGGCCATGGCCAATATGAAAGGGTTCCACTATGATGGAGACTGGGGGGCCCTGACGGAGAAACTGCTCTCTGAGAAAATCACCTTGTTTTAGACCCGGCCGCTCTGCGGCAGAAAGGAAATCAACATGACGATTTACGAGGCAATGACGGCCCGGCACTCGGTCAGGAGCTATGAGGACAGGCCCATCGAGGGCTCCCTTATCGCGGCCCTGCGGGAGGAGATCGACCTCTGCAACCAGGAGGGCGGGCTGTCCATCCAACTCATCACGGGAGACAAGGACATATTCAAAGGCCTTATGGCCCATTACGGCGGCTTCCGCAACGTATCCAACTATATCGCGCTGGTGGGTCCCGCCGGCGGTCAGGCGGAGGAAACGCTGGGCTATTACGGGGAGCGAATCGCCCTGCGGGCTCAACAGCTGGGACTGAATACCTGCTGGGTGGCGGCCACCTATAAAAAGAACCGCTGCCGGGCCGCCGTGGGAGCGGGCCAGGCCTTGGTATGCGTGCTGGCCCTGGGGTACGGCGCGTCCCAGGGCGTGCCCCACCGCTCCAAGCCTCTGGAAGCGCTGTGCCGGGCCGAAGGGGATATGCCCGAGTGGTTCCGAAAAGGGATGGCGGCCGCCATGCTGGCTCCCACCGCCATGAACAAACAGGACTTCCTGATCACCCTGGAGGGAGAACAGGCCAAGTTTGAAGTCGGATCCGGCAGGTACGGCCACATCGACCTGGGGATCGTCCGGTATCATTTTGAGCTCGGCGCCGGGCGCCTGTAATAGAAAAGAACAGCGCGGCGGGGCTTATCCCGCCGCGCTGTTCTTTTCCCTTGTGATAACTTTTTAAATAAAAAAAGAGGACCGGCAAAAGCCGGTCCTCTTTTCATAAACGTGAGCAATAATTACTCGTTGATGGCGATGACGACGCCGGAACCAACGGTGTGGCCGCCCTCGCGGATAGCGAAGCGCAGGCCTTCCTCGATGGCGATGGGGGTGATCAGCTCCACGTCCATCTCCACGTTATCGCCGGGCATGCACATCTCGACGCCCTCGGGCAGGGAGATGACACCGGTCACGTCGGTGGTACGGAAGTAGAACTGAGGACGGTAGTTGTTGAAGAAGGGGGTGTGACGGCCGCCCTCGTCCTTGCTCAGGACGTACACCTGGCCGCGGAACTTGGTGTGGGGGTGGATGGAGCCGGGCTTGGAGATGACCTGGCCGCGCTCGATGTCGGTCTTGGCGATGCCGCGCAGCAGGGAGCCGATGTTGTCGCCGGCCTGAGCCTCGTCCATCATCTTGTGGAACATCTCGATGCCGGTGACGACGGTGGACTTCTTCTCGTCCATCAGGCCCACGATCTCGACGGTGTCGTTCATCTTCACCACGCCGCGCTCCACACGGCCGGTGGCCACGGTGCCGCGGCCGGAGATGGTGAAGACGTCCTCGACGGGCATCAGGAAGGGCATGTCGGTCTTACGCTCGGGAGTGGGGATATAGCTGTCGACAGCGTCCATCAGCTCCTTGATGCAGGCAAACTCGGGAGCGTTGGGATCGGTGGACTCGCTGGTCAGGGCGTTCAGAGCGGAGCCCTTGATGATGGGAATATCGTCGCCGGGGAACTCGTAGAAGGACAGGGTCTCACGGACCTCCATCTCGACGAGCTCGATCAGCTCGGGGTCGTCCACCAGGTCAGCCTTGTTCAGGAACACGACCATGGCGGGCACGCCCACCTGACGGGCCAGCAGGATGTGCTCCTTGGTCTGGGCCATGGGGCCGTCGGTGGCGGCGATGACCAGGATGGCGCCGTCCATCTGAGCAGCGCCGGTGATCATGTTCTTGATATAGTCGGCGTGGCCCGGGCAGTCGACGTGGGCATAGTGGCGGGCCTCAGTCTCGTACTCCACGTGGGCGGTGTTGATGGTGATGCCGCGCTCGCGCTCCTCGGGAGCCTTGTCGATGCTGGCGTAATCCTCGAAGTCGGCCTTGCCCTGCATGGCCAGCCACTTGGTGATGGCGGCGGTCAGAGTGGTCTTGCCGTGGTCGACGTGGCCAATGGTGCCGATGTTGACGTGGGGCTTGTTGCGCTCAAACTTTTGCTTACCCATTTTGATAATCCTCCTTATAATACACGATATGTGTTTATGATGTTCAATGCTGAGAGAAATGCGAGAATATTTTACCGTATCGGGCCGGAAAAAGCAATATAAAAATCGCTTTTACTCGCCGTCCTTGCGGCCCCGCTCAGTAATGATCTTATCGGCGATGCCCTTGGGGATCTCCACATAGCTGTGGGGCTCCATGGTGTACTGGCCGCGGCCCTGGGTGGAGGAGCGCAGGTCAGTGGCATAGCCGAACATCTCGCTGAGGGGCACCAGGGCGTCGATCTGGGTGGCGCCGGTGCGGGCCTCGGTGCCCTGGATCATGCCGCGGCGGGAGCTCAGATCGCCCATCACGTCGCCCATATACTCGTCGGGGGCGATGGCGGAGACCTTCATGATGGGCTCCAGCAGGATGGGGTTGGCCTTCCGGCAGGCCTCTTTGAAGGCCATGGAGCCGGCGATCTTAAAGGCCATCTCGGAGGAGTCCACCTCGTGGTAGGAGCCGTAAGTCAGGGTGACCTTCACGTCCACCACGGGATAGCCAGCCAGCACACCGGCCAGCATGGCGCCCTGGATGCCCTGATCGACGGCGGGGATATACTCCTTGGGGATGACGCCGCCGGTGATGGCGTTGACGAACTCGTAACCCTTGCCGGGCTCGTTGGGCTCGACAGTGATGCGGACGTGGCCGTACTGGCCCTTACCGCCGGACTGGCGGGCGTACTTGGTCTCCTGCTCGACCTTCTTCTTGATGGTCTCCTTGTAGGCGACCTGGGGCGCGCCCACGTTGGCCTCGACCTTGTACTCCCGGAGCAGACGGTCGACGATGATCTCCAGATGGAGCTCGCCCATGCCGGCGATGATGGTCTGGCCGGTCTCTTCGTCGGTCCAGGTCTTGAAGGTGGGGTCCTCCTCGGCCAGCTTCATCAGCGCCAGGCCCATCTTCTCCTGACCAGCCTTGGTCTTGGGCTCGATGGCCACGCGGATGACGGGCTCGGGGAACTCCATGGACTCCAGGATGATGGGATGCTTCTCATCACACAGGGTGTCGCCGGTGGTGGAGTTCTTCAGGCCGATGACGGCGGCGATGTCGCCGGAGTAAACGGTCTCGATGTCCTCGCGGTGGTTGGCGTGCATCTGGAGGATACGGCCGATGCGCTCCTTCTGGTTCTTCGTGGAGTTCAGAACGGACGTGCCGGTATTCAGCATGCCGGAGTAAACACGCACGAAGGACAGACGGCCCACGAAGGGGTCGGTGGCGATCTTGAAGGCCAGAGCGGAGAAGGGGGCGTCGTCGTCCGCGGGACGGGTGTCCTCCTCGCCGGTGTCGGGGTTCACGCCGTCAATGGCGGGAATGTCCACCGGGGAGGGCATATAGTCCACGATAGCGTCCAGCAGCTTCTGCACGCCCTTGTTCTTGTAGGAGGTGCCGCAGCACACAGGGACAAACTTGTTGTCGATGGTGCCCTGACGGATGACCTTGCGGATCAGGTCGGCGGGGATCTCCTTCTCCTCCAGGGCCAGCTCCATGATCTCATCGCTGAGATCGGCGCAGGCGTCGATGAGCTTGGTCCGGTACTCCTTGGCCAGCTCCATCATGTCGGCGGGGATCTCCTCCACCCGCATGTCCTTGCCCATCTCGTCGTAGTAGACGTCGGCGTCCATCTCCACCAGATCGATGATCCCCTTAAAGGTCTCCTCTTTCCCGATGGGGAGCTGGATGGGCACGGCGTTGCACTTCAGACGGTCGTGGATCATCTCCAGGACGTGGTAGAAGTTGGCGCCCATGATGTCCATCTTGTTGACGTAGATCATGCGGGGGACCTTGTAGTGGTCGGCCTGGCGCCAGACGGTCTCGGACTGGGGCTCCACGCCGCCCTTGGCGCACATGACGGTCACAGAGCCGTCCAGCACGCGCAGGGAGCGCTCCACCTCCACGGTGAAGTCCACGTGGCCCGGGGTGTCGATGATGTTGATCCGGGTCTGGGGGAACTGGTCCTTGGTGCCCTTCCAATAGCAGGTGGTGGCGGCGGAGGTGATGGTAATGCCGCGCTCCTGCTCCTGGGCCATCCAGTCCATGGTGGCGGTACCGTCATGGGTCTCGCCGATCTTGTAGTTGACGCCGGTATAATAGAGGATACGCTCGGTGGTCGTGGTCTTGCCGGCGTCGATGTGCGCCATGATACCGATGTTCCGGGTATTCTCTAAGGTAACTTTCCTAGGCATACTTTAACTCCTTATTACCAGCGGTAGTGGGCGAAGGCCTGGTTGGACTGGGCCATCTTGTGGACGTCCTCACGCTTCTTGACCGCGCCGCCCACACCGTTGGCGGCGTCCATGATCTCAGCGGCGAGCCGCTCCTTCATGGTTTTCTCACTGCGGTTGCGGGAGTAGCTGGTCAGCCACCGCAGCCCCAGGGTCTGCCGCCGCTCGGGACGGACCTCGATGGGCACCTGGTAAGTGGCGCCGCCGACACGGCGGGCCTTGACTTCCAGAGAAGGCATGATATTCTCGAGAGCAGTGGTGAAAGTCTCCAGGGGGTCCTTGCCGGACTTCTCCTGGATGATGTCAAAAGCACCGTAGACGACCTTCTGGGCAATACCCTTCTTGCCGTCGAGCATGATGCTGTTGGTGAGCTTGGTCACCAGAACGGAATTATAAATAGGATCGGGGAGAATCTCCCGCTTGGGTACGTTTCCTCTTCTGGGCACTTTGCTTCCCTCCTTCATAATATGATTTCATAGGTACTCGAAACGCCGGGTCGCGCCCGGGCGTCCCGTGTAAGACAAGTGCCTGCTTGTCCAGTGCCCGCCGAAGAAACGCCTATATAAATAAGCGCTCTTTAGCAAGGCTGCTGCCTTGCGCGTGCCGCGCAACAGTTCACTTCAATGGTTCGTAATTTTTCCGAAGAAAAATTACTTCTTGCCGGCCTTGGGCCGCTTGGCGCCGTACTTGGAACGGGCCTGCATACGACCGCTGACGCCCTGAGTGTCCAGAGAACCGCGGATGATGTGGTAACGCACGCCGGGCAGGTCCTTGACACGGCCGCCGCGGATCATAACCACAGAGTGCTCCTGCAGGTTGTGGCCCACACCGGGGATATAGGCGGTGACCTCGTAGCCGTTGGTGAGCTTCACACGGGCGATCTTACGAAGCGCGGAGTTCGGCTTCTTCGGCGTGGAGGTACGCACAGCGGTGCAGACACCTCTCTTCTGAGGAGAGGGCAGGTCGGTGGCCTTGTTCTTCAGGGTGTTCAGGCCGAACTGCATGGCGGGGGAGTTGGACTTGAAAGACGCCTGCTGACGGCCCTTACGGACGAGTTGGTTAAACGTAGGCATGATTTTCCTCCTTTCTTTCTTGTTGATTCTATATTTTAACAGGATAAGAGTTAAAATATCCCGCTAAAACCAAAATAGAGCGCTTACGCCAGGATGGCGGCCACAGCCGCGCCAACGGCGATCTGGCAGGCCTTGCCCAGCTCCTTCATGGAAAAGCCGGTCTCGGTGGGCAGTCCCTTCTCCCCGCACGCGGCGGCGATGGGGTCCACGACCCGAGGATCCGCGTCGGAGGCCAAAAAGACCCGCCGGGCGGTGCCTGCTTCCACGGCCCGCTTGACCTGCTTGGCACCCACGACGATCTCATTTGTGGAAAGTTCCGTGAGCATTCAGCCGGCCTCCTGTCTGGAAATGGGCAGAATGCCCCCTTGGGGAAACACCTGCGCAAGTTGGAATTATACCATATACCCCCTGTGAAGTCAAGGAAATTCCGATCGACAAAAAATTTTCACCTGCGCCCTCCGCATAAAGGGGAGGCGGCTCCCTCCGAGCCGCCTCTCCCCATAAAAATCACGCTCCCTCTCTCCCGGAAGCATGCGCGTTTTCACCGGACCGCAAGAAATAAGGCGCCGGGACAGAAAGTCCCGGCGCCTTTGCCTTGTTGCGCGTCGCGCAGCCCTCTTTACGCCCTATATCAATCCCGAAATTGTTTTTTTGCCGGTCATTCACAATCCTGCAAATCACAATCTTATTTCCACCGGGCCGGTTATCCAGACCTCTCCCGGGGACACGGCGCACTGGCGGGCCAGCACCTCCACACCCTGATCCGCGGCCCGGCGGAGGGCCTCGCCAAAGGCGGGATGGGTACGGTCGTTGGGGGAAAAGCCGTCCACATCCGCCATCTGGATGACGAAGCAGACCGCGGCCTCGAAGCCCTCGGCCCTGGCCCGGGCCAACTCCTCCAGGTGCTTGACCCCCCGCTCCGTGGGGGCATCCGGGAAGTAGGTCCAGCCGTCCTCCTCCAAGGTGCAGCCCTTTACCTCCGTAAATCCCCTCCGCGCCCCCGCCTCCCAGTAAAAGTCAAAGCGGGAATTCCCCCAGGTGGTCTCTGGGCGCAGAAGGGTGAGTCCGGGAACGAAATGACCGGCTCGGGCCCACTCGGCGAAGAGGGCGTTGGGGGCCTGGGAATCCATATTGATAAGCCGCCCGGCCTTCTCCACGGCCACCAGGTCGTAGGCGGTCTTACGGGACGGGTTGCCGGAACGGACGAGCCACACCGGGGCCCCCGGCACTAAGAGCTCCCGGCAGCGGCCGGTGTTCTTCACGTGGACGGTGAGCTCCTCCTCCTCCAGGAGGACCCGGGCGATGAAACGGTTGGGCCGGGCGAGGAACCGGGCCTTGTGTATATTGGGATAGCGCATTTCTTCACCTTCCTGCCGGATATCGTACCACAATTACGGGAAAATGAAAAGGAAGGCAAAGCGGCGGATAGACAAAATACCCCAAACGGTGAGGCTTACGCGGCGGAGTCTTCCGCCTGCGCAGGCTCCCCGGCCGCATCGGGCGTTCCGACCCCGGCGGAGTCGTCCTTCCCGGGGTCATTTCCGCTCTCGGCGGGCTCCCCGGTCCCGGCGGGGTCACCTATCCCGAGGTCGTTCCCGGTCTCGGCAGTCCCCTGGACGTTGGCCTCTTTCATCGCCGCGATACTATCATAGATCGTAACCTCACTGCCGCCCGCATCTTGAAAGGGATTGGAGCCAAACGGGACATCTTTGACAATCACATTGCCGTCGAGGATGGTGCAGTCATTTGCGGTCACGGTGAGCGTGTTGCTGCCGCCGCATTTGGCAATATAGACGGCGCTTTCATAATCTTTCAGCTCTTCCGCCGCCCCGGAGCAGGAAAAAGTACATTTATCCAGGGTCAGCTCGATGGGTCCCGGGTAGGAGGTGCCGGTGCCGACGCCGCGACCGACCACCAGCGCGCCGTAGGGGACTTCATCGCCGCCGCCCCATTTGTCCTCCTCATAAAATTTGGTCAGGTTTCCCTGGCCGGGATTGTATTGGAGCCCCTGCGCCGTCAGTGTGCAGTTGGTCATCGTGACGGTACCGGCGCGAATAAGCACGGCCTGCCTCTCCCCGGTAATGTTCGAATCCGCAATGGTGACGGTGGCCGGAACGTTGACGCACAGCGCGCAGTTGTCCCCGTCACTCGAGTCGGTGACAAGCTCAGAGTTCCTGATGTCAATTTTGACGCCGTAGTTGACCTCATTGTTGGCGTTCGTGGAAACGGCATAAACCCCGGTAGAGGTGATCTTGCTGTCTATGACAGTCAAAGCGGCGTCCCTGCCGCGGACAAAGAAGGCACTGCCGTTGCCGCGGAACCGCATGTCTCCGTCCACCCCGTTCAGGGTCAGCTTTTGGCCTGTCTCCACGACAAAGTTGGCAATGGTACCGCCCGCTGTATTCTCCGCTATGATGGAACCGTTCTTGATGGTATAGTCCGCCTGGAAGCCCTTCTGGTCTGAGACCGTGTTTTGCGGCACCCGGCTGTCCCCATATCCCAGGGCCACGCTGGACTGGCCGGTGACGGTCAGCGTCTTTTGTCCAAGATCCAGGGTCAGTTCCATTTCGGCGGTCCTGTTCCAGGCGGCGGTCAGCGCACCGGCGTCCACCGCTGTGTCTTTCAGCAGCTTTACCGTGTCGCCGCTCCGCGCGGCGGCCATCGCGGCGGCCAGGCCGGTGTACAGCGCCCGTCCGGTAACGGCCGCCGCGGCTCCGGCGCAGGCCGTGTCGGTAAAGTAGTAGATCTGCGGCTTGGGGGCGGGAGTAGTATAGGTATAGAGCTTCTCTGCGCCGTTCACAATACCGGCGTCCGCAGTCGTGCCGTCGATCCAGACGGCGGGGATATCCTGGTCGGTGCAGACCACAGTGGCCCCGTTGATGTTCAGCGTACCGGCGGGAAGGGCGTCGCCGCTCTCGCTCTTACACACCTCGATCCCGCCCCACTCATTTCCAGAGACGGTGACGGTGCCGGACAGGGCCACCGTGGCGGAGTTCACCTGGATCCCGGCGTTTGCAGCCGTCACGGTGACCTTGTCCAGCAGGACTTGGGTGGAATCATAGACCTTGATGCCGTACTCGCCGTCATCCCACTTTTTCTCGCCATTGCCGGCCGGTGTGGTATTGGGGCCGGATACGGTCAGATTCGTGATTTTGACGGCGTTGGCGCCGGAGCTGACCAGGATACCGGCCTTTTGGGCCGCCTCCCCCGCCCGGCTGCTGGCCGTCAGGGTCTTGCCGTTTCCATTGATGGTGACGGCGCGGGTCACATTGACCTGGGCCGCGGTGGTGATGTTGGCAGTGAGCACGATGGTGCCCGCCTCCCCCGCCAGGGCGGCGGCCAGCGTTTCCTCGCTGTCGGCCTGGGCCGCCGCTGGGTCGATCCCTCCGCAGGAGCATATCCCGTCCACGTAGCTGTGGGAATGGGAGGAGCCGCCGGAGCTGGAGCCGCCGCCGGAGCTGGAGCCGCCGCCGGAGCCGGTGGTGCCGGAACCGGTGCCGCTGCCGCCGGGCTTCACGTCCTTGTCACCCACGCTGACGGTGCTGTCTCCCTTATTCTCCACCTTGACGGAGGTATCCTTGGAGACGCTTACGCCCTCACCGGCGGTGACGGTCATGTTCTCCACCTTACCCTTGCCGTCCACCTTCACGCCGTCGGCGGAGGTCTCCAGCTTGGAAACGGTGGCTCCCTTCTCTACGGTCAGGGCGGTGCCGGAAGCGGTGGGGGCCACCTCCACATTCTTGACGGCGCCGGCCACAGCCAGCTTGGCCCCCTCGGCCTCCAGGGCCACGCTGTCCACCTTGGCGCCCTTGGACACGGTGATGTCCGCGCCGGCGGCGCTCTCCGCCACGGCCACGGCCTTTACCTCCCCGGCCACTTCCATTTTTGTCCCGGCGGCCTCAGTAGACACGCTGTCCACGGAAGCGGTCTCCGCCACGGTAAGGCTGGCGCCGCCGGCACGCCCGGAGACCGCGACGGAGCCCGCCTTGCCCTCCACCGCCACCTGAGCCTTGGGGGCGGATACCATGATATCGCCCGCGGCGGCGGTTTTTTCCACGGTCAGGCTGGAAGAGGCGGAGTCCACCAGGATCTTGCCTTCGGCCACGGTCTTGCCCGCGAGGGTCACGACGGCCTCCCCAGCCTTGGGGGCGACGATCAGGTTCTCGCTCAAAGCGGCGTCCTTGAGGACCACGTCGGCGTTGGCGGCCACAATGACCACGCCATTGATCTCGCCGGTGAGCTCCGCGGCGTCGTCCACCACATAGGCGGCCACCATGTTGTCCACCATCTTTGCCACGGCGGCGCGGGTGATATCCAGGCCGGGAGCGAAGGTATTCTCCCCCACGCCGGAAATCATGCCCCGCTCAGACAGGGCGGCCACCGCCCCCTGGGCCCAGGGGGACACGGCGCCCCGGTCCGCAAACTCCAGCCCCGCGTCTCCGCCGGGCTCGATCCCCATGGCCCTGCACAGGAGCACGGCGGCCTCCTCCCGGCTGATGGGCGCGTCGGGGTTGGCGTTGACGCCGTCGCCCTTCACCACGCCAGCGGCCGCCAGCTTAAGGATGGCATCCGCGTACCAGGCGTCGGCCGCCACATCCTGAAAGGTGTTTTGGGCCTTCTCGGTATAGCCCATCAGATTCACAAGCATCGTGGCAAACTCTGCTCTGGTCATGGATTTATCCGGGCTGAAGGTCCCGTTCTCATCTCCGTTCAGGACCCCATACCCGGCCCAGCGCCCCACAGATTCCTCGCTCCAATGGCCCTCCACATCGGGAAAGGCCCCCTTGTCTCCGGCGGCGGCCGGAAGGGTCACCAGAGAGAGAAGCAGGGCAAAGGATAAAAGCAGGGACAGAATCTTTGCGCGTTTCATAAATATACCCTCCTTTGTTGTAACAGCGGCGCACCCCGTGGGAAAGGCGGAACTTTTTTCCCAATATTGCCGGAAAAAGTTATTTTTTATTCCCGTTGTTCTCTGCCAATTCCCGTTTTGCGTCCGTCCTTAACATATTATGGCAGAAATTCTGCCATAAGTCAACGGCAGAAATCATGCCAAAATCAAATGCCGGAATTTCCGCCGTATATACTAAAGAAAAGCTTGATTTCGGAGGCTCACATGATTTATCCGAGAATACGTTCTCTGCGGGAGGATCACGACTGGACCCAGCAGCAGGTGGCAGACCTGCTTCGCATTAACCGGAGAACCTACTCCGCTTATGAAAATGGGGTCAACTCCATCGTGCCCGAGCTGCTGGCGGAGATCGCCGAGCTCTACGGCACCAGCGTGGATTATCTCCTGGGCCGGACCGACATGGCGGAGCCCTACCCTCCCGCCGGTAAAGCACGAAAAAAAGACAGCCGCTAAGCGGCTGTCTTTTTCTTCGTTTCAGGTTCAGGCCTTGGTATTGATGACGATGGCGCCCGCGGCGGCATCCCAGTCCACCACGAATCCGCAGGCGGCGCCCAGGTCGCGCAGCTTATAATAGGTATAGCCGCTGCCTCCGGCGTCGGTGAGGGTGATGGTCTCCAGCGCAGTCTCAATGCCGTTGACCAGCGTGGTGGTTTTCACATCGCTGACGCTCTGAGGACCGGAGAAGGGGGCGGACATCTCGGAGCCGTTGGCCTCGTAGGCCGCGCCGGTGGTGATGGTGACGGAGCCGTCCCAGCCCACGTTGAACTGAGCGGGGGTGCCGTTGAGCTTAAAGGCCACGTCGCGCAGCTTGAAGTAGTTGGTGTCGTTGCCGTTGGCGTCCTTCATGGCGTAGACGTCGAAGGCCACCTGCTGGCCGTCCAGGATAACGGGGTAGCTGGTGGGCACGGCGGTGGGGGCGGTGGGATTTTCCACCGGGGCGGGGGTGGAAGCCGCTGTGCGGTCGATCTTGGCCAGGCCGTAATACTTTTCATAGCCCACCCGCTGGGCGATCCACACGTAGTCGGACACGCCGTCGTAGCTCTCCCAGGAGCCGCCGATATCGGCGTACTGGATGGGCAGCACGATGCCGCCGGTGGTATCGATGATGCCGAAGGAGTTGTTGTAGGTCTCCGCATCATACGTGCTGACCACGGCCAGACCGTTGGTAAAATTGCTCACCGTGTCATACTGGCAGGGGATGACCACCATGCCGGCGGCGTTCATATAGCCAAACAGCTTTGTCTCGGGATCCCGCACGGAAATAAGGCCGTCCCCGCCGGACAGCTCGTAGGGATAGTCGTAGATATAGTCGGTCAGCAGCACGCCCTGGCTGTTCATCACGGCAAATTTGCTGTCATAGCTGTCTTCCACGTTCATCCCCACGTAGGTCAGATCGCCCACGAAGGAACGGACTTCGTCGAAGATGCAGGGCACGGCCAGATTGCCGGTAACGTCCATATAGCCGCCCTTTTGGATAGCGCTGTTCCACACATCCACAAGGTTCCCGCCGTTAAAGTCTCCTCTGACATAGACCTCCGCCGGGACCGTAAAGACCGGCTGGCCGTTGACGGCGCTCACCAGGACGTCGCTTTCTCCCTGGCTTGCCCAGAAGACGGGCACGCCGCCGGGCAGCTCGTCATAATTGGTGATATAATCGTAGACCGTGGGAATGACCGTCTTGCCGCTGGCGTCCAGCACGCCCCAGCCTTCCTCCGTCATGGCCTCATAATATTTGCCATCGGTGCCATAGGCGGGGCACAGGTAGCTGTACTGGAAGGGAATGACCGTCTTGCCCTTCCGGTCGATGGCGCCGTCCTTGCCGTCCTTGTCGACGATCAGGAGCTTTACGGAGTCGTCGGCGCTCCAGGTGAAGATGTCGTCATAGGCGGCGGAGATGACGATCTTGTCGTTCTCGTCCCGATAGCCGTACTTTCCGGTGGCCTCATCCTGATAGGCGCTCAGGCTGCTGGCGGGCGCGGCGGTCAGGCCGGCGTCGCTGGCGGTAACCGTCATGGGCTTCCATTCGGCGTCGCTCACCTGGGCGGTGTTGTTGGCGTCGAAGTTGTACACCTGCCCATAGACGTAGGTGGGCTCCACGATGACTCTGGCCGCGGCGGCCCAGGCCGTCGTGGGCATCAGCCCCAGAATCATGCCCGCCGTCAAAGCGGTCGCCAAGAACTTTTTCCACTTGTTCATACTGTTTCCCTCTTTCGTTTCCTCTTTTTATTTTTGTCCCGCTCACCGCCGCAAGACGATCAGCAGGATAAAAAATACCAAACATACAGCGCCCGCCGCCCGGGCCAGCCACCTGGGCAGAGGCTTACCGGTCTTTCCCGCGGCCAGGGCAACGGCGGCGATGGCCAGCGCGTCCACCGCAAAAAAGCACAGGGTAAAGTCCATCACGGCGTGGAGCGGGATCAGGATAGCCGCCCCTTTCAAAGCCGGGGAGCTCCCCTTCAGGAGGAAAAGCGCCAACACCACGGCCGCCGCCAAAAACAGCAGGGCGGGGAACCCCGCCTCCACCCCTGCTTGTACATAGCTGTTGTGGACCACCTGGGCCCGGTAATCGTAGGATTGGAACAATTCCTTCACCTGTGGCCAGTTCCCGGCACCGTAGCCAAACAGCGGAGCGGCCAGCATCCCTCGCAATCCATCCATGCTTTGCACAAGCCGTTCCTGAAAGGTGCCGAGCGCCTGGTGAAAGCGGGTCGCCACGGCGGCGGCGCCCACCAGGACCGCCGCTCCGGATACGACCCAGGCTTTCCAGTTCTTCCTCCCATATTGGGCCAGCAAAACCAAAGCCTGAATGGCAAGATAAGCGCCGATCCCCCCTGCGGACCGGGTCAGCAGCAGGGCGGCCGCCACAAAGGGGCTCAGACGGTTCACCCACGGGTCGCGGAGTTCCCCCCGCAGGAGAAGCACTGCGGCAAACCAGACGGCGGCGGCGTTGACGTACTGAAACGTAAATTGAAGCCGCTGGGCGGTCACACTTCCCGGGATAGGAAGGATCCCCAAAAAGGCCAAAAGGGCGGCGATGGCGGCCCCGCCGCCGAACCGGCAGACCCAAACCAGCAGCTCCCGCCGCTCCCCCACCTCCAGGGACAAACAGAGGAGCGCAAAGAGACAGCACACCAGCGGCAGAGCCGCCTGTGAAAGCCCCGGAGCGGCCGGTCCATTCACCAGGCTGGAGAGAAGATACCATCCGGCCAGCACCAGCAAAAACCACAGCGGTCTGGGGCAGCGCAATTCCCGCCGGCTTATCAATATGGCAATTCCCAGGGACACACCTGCCCATAAAAAAAACGCCGGAAAATAGCCGCCCTGCACCAGAACTGCAGTACAAGCTACTACCGCCAAAAATTGGGGCATCGGAGTTACATCCTCTCATTTATTCCGTGTTCGTAGTATCAGAATAACACTCCAGCCAGAGAAAGTCAATCAAAACGCAAAAAAGGACTGGTCATTGACCAGTCCTTTTTGT